>JAAUZX010000091.1 GCA_014804365.1 Lachnospiraceae bacterium | reverse complement strand
TGGATGTATATAATTTCAAGTATAGTGTGGAAGGAACGGCATTGAAACTATCCAATTATAATATTCTGGAGAATGCAGGCGCATTAAACGATGCCTCCGGCACGACATTCATCAATTACCGCTATGCGGCCAAAAGCGGAATTGTTACATACTATATTGACGGCTATGAGAATTTGAAGCCGGAAGATATGACGAAAGAACTTTTCGACCAGAAACAGTACGAAAAACAACACCTTGTCAATAACGAACTGATTGCCAAGGGAGATCCGGTATATAAACTGTCCACCAACGAGGATTGGTCTATCGTGATTCAGGTAGATGATGAAAATATTCTGGAACAGCTTGTGGAGAAGGAGGTCGTTGAGGTCAGGTTTTTAAAGAATCAGTATACGTCATGGGGCACGGTTGAGACCCATACGAATGAGGCGGGAGACAACTTGGTTTCATTGACATTTACGAATTCCATGATTACTTTCTGTAATGACCGCTTTATCGATATCGAGCTGTTGTTGGAAGATGAAAAAGGACTTAAGATACCGAATTCCGCCATTGTGGAGAAGGAGTTTTTCATCGTTCCCAAAGAATATCTGACGAAGGGCGGTAACAGCGGCCGCGATGGCGTACTTCTGGAAACATATGACGATGAGGGCAATGCAACCACAGAATTTGTGCCGACCACGATCTATGATGCCACGGAAACGGAGTATTATCTGGATGATACGGTTCTGCGTGCCGACAACTATATTGTCAAGCCGGAATCCACAGAGAAATACAAGATTAGTAAAACAGGATCTCTTACCGGCGTATATAACATTAACAAAGGATATGCGGACTTTAAGCAGGTAAATGTTCTCTATGAGAACGAGGAATATTCTGTCGTGAGATCCAACACAGTATACGGCTTAAATGTCTACGATCATATCGTATTGGATGCCTCGATGGTGAACGATAACCAGTTTATTTATGAATAGAGGTTTGGGATACTGTTCGACAACTAAATCGATATACATAGAAGTTAAAAACAAAATATATGATGGCAATAACATAACTACTTTTATAACTACGGAAAGGTTTACATAACAACTATGATCCGAGATAATCTGCAGCAAGTAGAAGAAAATATCAAATCCGCCTGTGATAGAAGCGGACGCAGTCGTGAAAACGTGAAGTTAATTGCGGTCAGTAAGACCAAACCCGTAGAAATGCTGCGGGAAGCATATGACTTGGGATGTCGTGATTTCGGCGAAAATAAAGTGCAGGAGCTGATGGATAAATATGACAAACTGCCCGGAGATATCAGATGGCATATGATCGGGCATTTACAGCGTAATAAAGTAAAATATATTGTAGATAAGGTATTCCTGATTCACAGCGTGGATTCTTTGCGGCTCGCCGAGGAGATCAGCAAGGAAGCGGTTAAGAAGAACGTGACTGTTTCTATTCTTGTGGAAGTCAATGTGGCGGGTGAAGAGACGAAGTTCGGAACCACTGCGAAAGAAGCAATTTCTCTTGTAGAGGAAATAGCAAAGCTTCCTAACATCATGATTAAAGGATTAATGACAATAGCACCATATGTTGAGAATTCGGAAGAGAACAGACTATATTTTGCAAAATTAAAGCAAATATATGTTGACATAATACATAAAAACATTGATAATGTTTTTATGGAAGAACTTTCTATGGGTATGACCGGAGATTATGAGGTCGCGATAGAAGAGGGTGCGACATATATCCGCGTCGGAACCGGTATTTTCGGAGAAAGACAATATCATAATGTTTAGTATACATAAGTTAATGCGTAATGAAGGAAATCGAAACGACGGAGGCTTTTGCATATGAGTGTAATGGACAAGTTTTTAAATGCAATGAAACTTAATGATGAAGAAGACGAATACTACGACGATGATTTCTATGATGATGAACCGGAACCGATTAAGAAACCGAGCTCGATGCGTGAAGATCCCGCTATGGATGACGACAGGCCGGTTAAGAAATCTACACCGAAAGTAACACCGATGAGACAGATGAAGAAAATGCCGGGAACCGGTATGGAGGTCTGCGTGATCAAGCCTACTACGGTTGAGGATGCCAGAGAGATTACGGAAACGCTTCTTGCGAACAGAACCGTCGTCCTGAATCTGGAAGGACTGGATGTCGATATTGCGCAGAGGATCATTGATTTTACATCGGGATCATGCTTTGCTATTTCAGGCAATCTGCAGAAGATATCACATTATATCTTTATTATCACACCGGCGAGTGTTGATATTTCCGGTGATTTTCAGGAAATCTTATCCGGTTCTTTTGATGTACCAATGTAAGTAAGCAAAACGACTTCCTGACTGTACGGTCAGGAAGTTTTTTACGGAGGAAATTATGGCGAACAGAATGACAATCAATTATGAGAAAAAACCCTGCTATGACATCGTTTTTACTGACAGTTTCGATTTACTTCCCGATGAACTGCAGGCATTTGATTCGGAAAACCGGAAGGTAGCGGTTATTACGGATTCCAACACGGAGCGGTTGTTCGGAAATGCGGTGTGCGATCTGCTGAAAGGCCACTGCAAAGAAGTAATGCTTCATGCATTTCCGGCAGGGGAATCCAACAAGACTTTAGATACGGTCAAGGAGATCTATAAGGCCCTGATCGAGGCAAAGTTTGACCGTAAGGATCTGCTAATTGCCTTAGGCGGCGGTGTTGTGGGAGATGTTACCGGCTATACGGCGGCTACATATCTTCGCGGAGTAGATTTTATTCAGATTCCGACTACCCTGATCGCCCAGTCAGACAGCAGTATTGGGGGCAAGACAGGCGTAGATTTCGATGGATACAAGAATATGGTGGGTGCCTTCTACATGCCGAAGCTGGTCTATATGAATATCGCAGTCCTCAAAGAACTGGACGACAGACAGTTTTATGCCGGATTTGCCGAAGTCATGAAACATGGTCTTATTAAAGATGCCATGTTCTATGAATGGCTGCTTGATAATATGTACGGAATCCATGATCGTGAACTTGAGGTGCTTGAGGAAATGGTCATGAGAAGCTGCATGATCAAGAAACTTGTGGTGGAGAAAGACCCGAAGGAACAGGGAGATCGTGCGCTTTTGAATTTCGGTCACACGATCGGGCATGCTATTGAAAAGGCAATGCATTTTGAGATGGTGCACGGAGAATGCATTGCGCTCGGTATGGTTGCCGCCGCATACATCTCATGGAAACATAATTGGCTGTCCATGGAGGAATATTATGAAGTGCGGGATATGTTTGTTCCTTTTAATCTCCCGATCAGCATCGATTCCATTGACCCAGAAGAAATTCTGCGGCTGACGAAATCCGATAAGAAGATGGATGGCGGACAGATCAAATTTGTGTTGCTTAAGAAAGTCGGCAAAGCTGTAATTGACAAGACCATTACCGATGAGGAAATCTTGGAAGCGATCCGCGAAATATATTTTAGTGATGAGGATGCAAAAGAATGAGCCTGAAGAAGAAACTGTTATTGTTCTTAGATCTGCTGGGAATTTGCGCATTAATTGCTCTGGATCAGTACACGAAATATCTTGCCGTGATCCATTTAAAAGATAAACCGGCATATAATATCATAAACGGCGTTCTGGAGTTGAACTATCTCGAGAACAAAGGGGCAGCTTTCGGCATGCTGCAGAATCAGAAAGCGTTTTTTATCTTCGTGGCAGTCGTGACACTCAGCGTTATCGGTTATGTACTCTTTAAAGTGCCTGATCGAAAAAAATATGGGATATTGCATCTTTTGCTCAGTTTGATTGCTGCCGGCGCGATCGGTAATATGATCGATCGGATCCGTTTCGACTATGTGGTAGACTTTATTTATTTTGTATTGATCAATTTTCCAATCTTTAATGTAGCAGATATCTATGTAACGGTTTCCACCGTAGTGCTTGTATTTCTATTGCTGTTTGTGTATAAGGAAAACGACTTAAGTTTTATCAGCTTTAAACAGAAACGTTATCGAGAGGTGAAGTGAAGTAAATTCCTTCGAAATTAACAAATCGAACAAGTTCGATTGCGAGATTTGCTTCGCAAACTCGAATAAGCGGTACGATTTACTTTGCGGAATTTGCTTCGCAAACTCGGATTTTAGGAATGAATATTTTATGGAACAATTTACTTATCAGATTGGACTGGGAGAGGACGATGAGCGGCTGGATAAATGGATTAGCAGTGTGCTGCCTGACCTTTCCCGTTCTTATATCCAGAAGTGCATCAAAAGCGATGACCTTCTGGTAAACGGTAAACCGCAGAAAGCAAGTTATCGGCTTCGGGTGGATGATGAGATTCTTTTTCATATTCCGGAAGCTGTAGAACCGGATATTGCAGCCGAAAATATACCTTTGAATATTTTATATGAGGATGCGGATGTACTGGTCGTCAACAAGCCGAAGGGAATGGTGGTACACCCTGCGCCCGGACACTACAGCGGAACGCTTGTCAATGCAGTCATGTACCATTGTAAAGGGAATCTCTCCGGAATAAACGGAGTGCTACGCCCGGGAATCGTACATCGGATCGATCGGGATACAACAGGGTCTCTGATTATATGTAAGAATGACCATGCGCACAATGTTATTGCGGAGCAATTAAAGGAGCACAGTATTACACGCAAATATCGGGCAATCGTATGTGGCGTTATTGCTTCCGACGAGGGCACCGTTAGGGCGTCTATCGGCAGAGATCCGAAAGAGCGAAAGCGGATGGCTGTCAATGAAATAAACGGGAAACCTGCGGTGACACATTACAAGGTACTGCAAAGATTTAAAGGGTATACTTATATAGAATGTCAGTTGGAAACGGGACGGACGCATCAGATCAGAGTTCACATGGCTAGCATCGGGTATCCGCTTCTGGGTGATGAAGTGTATGGCAGTCGTAAATCAGCCTATCATACGGAAGGGCAGACACTTCATGCCATGGTGATCGGCTTCATACATCCATCTACCGGCGAATATACGGAAGTGACCGCTCCGCTACCGGAATATTTTGAACGCTTACTGCATATTTTGTAAGAAGATTCTGATATCCGGTTCTATATTTCATGGAAAATAGAAATATATGCATAAATTTGCAGTATTAAATGTATATTTTTTGCTTGTGCGTATACAGCTTTTCTAAAGAAATTCTAAAGGATTTCTAAACATTCTGTATAAAAAACATTGTCTTTTTTATACATTTGTGATAAATTTTTATTAGTGTGTAATAGAAGAATCTTGCAAAAGTGATATTTGTTCGATTACCACTATATATGATCAAGCGCATAATACAAAGGGGTATTAGAATGAGAACTGCTGATTATCTGGATCAACTGTTACGCAAATACTCGGGTACATTTGATATCTATCAGCCATACGTCATTCATGGTAAAGAGTACCCTGCATATGGGTACTTTTTTTCACATATAGAGAAATACATCCTTGTGCGGGAAGCAAATATGTGGTCCGCCGACAGCTATGAACATATTCTTTTTATTGAAACGGGAAGTGTAGATCAGACTTTAATCGATGAGGCGTATTCCATCGTAAAGGATTATATGGAACCGGTTCTTGTGCGTAAAGGGGAAGAGATGCCGGCTGAGGGGCATATGTATAGTTATATGACGATCAGTCTGATCTCCGAACAGCCTTTATCGAAAGAGATGCAAAAAGCCCTTAAGCACTTTAAATATGAAAAGAGTTACAAGTTCAATATCCGCGGATTCTCCCAGGCACATATCATCTGTGCAACTATGGAAGACAAGAAAGTCTACACCAACTATGTGGGGCGTAAATCAGCGAAGTTGTTTCAGGATAACTTCAAAGACATTTGCTTATAGAATAGAGCAATCTATTTCATATAAGAACAGGCACTAAAGAAATATATCAAATTAGGAGGGATTAGTGTGAACTCAGTAGTATTAATTTTGTTGGCTATCATAATCTTCGTAGTAGCTTATCTTACATACGGCAGATACTTAGCCAAGACATGGGGAATCGACCCTAGTCGCAAAACACCGGCACATGAGTTAGAAGACGGTGTTGATTATTGTCCTGCCAAGACTCCGGTTCTGATGGGACATCACTTTTCATCTATTGCCGGTGCCGGCCCGGTCAATGGACCGATTCAGGCAGCATTCTTCGGATGGCTTCCGTGTTTCTTATGGATCGT
Source organism: Lachnospiraceae bacterium (assembly GCA_014804365.1). Taxonomy (GTDB): domain Bacteria; phylum Bacillota; class Clostridia; order Lachnospirales; family Lachnospiraceae; genus UBA3282. The sequence goes on along the minus strand of JAAUZX010000091.1, from coordinate 29,461 downwards.
GATCGGCGGTATCTTCTTCGGAGCCGTTCAGGACTTTGGTTCTATCTTCGTATCCATCCGTCACGAGGGTAAGTCTCTCGGCGAGGTTATCGAGGAGAACATCGGTCATAAGAGCAGAGTTCTTTTCACCGTATTTGCATGGCTCGTATTACTTCTTGTAATCGCTGCTTTTGCAGATATTGTTGCGAACTCCTTTACGGGCAGCGACGCAAACGGTTCCGTTGCAACAGCTTCCATACTGTTCATTCCGCTTGCGATTGTATTTGGCTTCTTCGTGTATAGGAAGAATGCCCCGATGGCAGTAGCATCCGTGATCGGTGTTATTCTGCTTGCGGCATGTGTAGCAATCGGTCTGGCGTTCCCGATCGTTCTTTCTAAGAACTTCTGGCTTGGATTTGTATTTGTTTATATCATGATCGCATCCGTGACTCCGGTGTGGATTCTGCTACAGCCCAGAGATTATTTGAGCTCTTTCCTGCTTTACTTCATGATGATTGCCGCTGTGATCGGTATCTTTGCGGCACATCCTGCAATCGAGGTTCCGGCTTTTATCGGATTCCATGTAGGAGCTAACTATCTGTTCCCGACATTGTTCATTACCATTGCATGCGGTGCTATTTCCGGTTTCCATTCACTGATTGGTTCGGGTACCACATCCAAGCAGCTGGATAATGAGAAAGATGCTCTGCTGGTTGGTTACGGCTCCATGTTGATCGAGTGTGTTCTGGCAGTTATTTCCTTGATTGCAGTTGCTACACTGACAACAGATGGACAGTTTGCCGCAGCAGGTTATGGTTCACCTACGGTAGTATTTGCAACGGCTATTTCCGGTTTTTTTGCTACGGTTGGTTTTCCGGATGGAGCGGTAAGCGCTACTTATACCATTATCTCTCTGGCAGTATCCTGTTTCTGTCTGACATCCTTAGATACCGGTACAAGACTTGGACGTTTCATGTTCCAGGAACTGTTTGCAGGTACAGAGGTCGGCAAGAAGCTGAAACTGGACAATATGTATGTGGCAACAGTTATCACCGCGATCTGTGGCTTTGCGCTGTGTCTGGCAGGCTATCAGAAAGTATGGCCTCTGTTCGGTGCATGTAACCAGTTAGTTGCGGTTCCTGCATTTCTTGCTGTCGGCACTTACTTAAAGAAGCAGAAGAGAAACAACAAGATGCTGTATATCCCGATCATCTTCATGTCTTGTGCGACACTGGTATCCCTGTTCTTCTCCTTTAAGAACAATCTTGTTGCACTGATGGGCGGCGGATTAGACGGAACAGCGATCTTCACAAACGTATTACAGGACGTTATCATTGTCCCGATCGTGATTCTGGCTGTCATCCTTTTGATTGATGGCGGCAAGGTGCTGTGGGGCAAAGAAGCATAGTTGATTGAATTGATATTTTGAGAAGGGCACATCTGTTTATTTGCAGATGTGTCTTTTTTTGAGCAGAGATGGCACAAATTGCGTTTTATATGAAAGAGGGGTATAATGTGAGAGGCTTACTGCACGGAGTTCAATGAAGCGAATAGATGAACTGTAAATATGTCTTATATTGAGGATGGAATTTAATGGTTGAGTTAAGAGAAATAAAAAAAGAAAATTATGAAGAATGTCTTAATTTGAATATTGCTGATAATCAGAAAAGCTTTGTTTCATCAACTGTTCATTCGTTGGCACAGGCGTGGGTATACTATGATACTGCTTTTCCCTTTGCTATTTATGCAAATAACACAATGGTTGGATTTATTATGCTGGGATATTATGAGGTCAAGGGATATTATACTTTATGGAAATTTTTGATTGATGAAAAGTATCAGAATAAAGGATATGGCAAAAAGGCCTTAAAGCTTGGTATCGATTATCTAGTTAAACGTTTTAAAGTAAAAGAAGTTTATACAGCATATTATGCGACAAATCGTATTGCAAGAGATCTTTATGCATCTATCGGATTCTGTGAAACTGGTGAAATAGTGGGGAATGAAATCGGTATGAAGTTAATTATAAGCAATATGGATGATTCTTTATATTAGAATCTGTTTTCGGCAGCATAGAAATGCAGGTAGAGATGATGCGGTTATTTTTGCCCAAAGGATTGACAGCTCTGTTATACATTTGTATAATGAATTATACAAATGTATAATAAAAGGAGTACAGTTTATGTGTAGTTCATTAAAAAAACTGGGGGAAGCCGAGCTGGAGATCATGCAGGTTATCTGGGACAGTACGGTGCCCGTTACTTCCAACTACATTCTTAAAGAATTGCAGGGACGCAGGAAATGGCAGTTATCGACGCTAATGACATCTTTATCAAGACTTGCCAACAAAGGTTTTATTATCTGTGACCGTTCTTCGGGTATGAATCTATATAGCCAGATTGTCTCTGAACGTGATTACAAGACCAATGCCGGGAAGCATTTTCTGGAACAGTTGTATAACAATTCCATTCAGAATATGGTTGCTACGCTATATAGCAGTAAGATGATCAAAGAAACGGATCTTACGGAGCTTCGAAGATATCTGGATACTTTGGAAGCTACGAATCATGAGGAGGCGGAGTAATGGTAGAGCGTATATTTCTTTCTGTCTTAAGCACCTCTCTGGCAACAAGTGTCATTATTATACTGCTTATGATTCTGGCTCCTTTTATCAACAGGAGATATGCGGCCAAATGGAAATATTGGGTGTGGATTGTACTTGCACTGCGCTTAATTATGCCCTTTCATCTGACAGACGTGCAGAATGGGATCGATAATTTAAGCCAAAGTCTGACTGCCGGAGCGTTGCAGTCCGAGCGCGATGCTGTGCATCCGCCACAGAACAATATGACAGTTCGTCCGAACCAGAGAATCCTGTTGGAGCTGCCTTCCGGAATGACAGAACCGTTGGCACAGACTGACCGGGCAGCAACCCGTGTTACGCGGCTTATGATTCTGGAATGTATATGGCTTGTGGGTAGTATGATCTATCTCGGAATACATCTTGGCACTTATATGACGTATAAGCGGCAGGTTCGGCATGGAGTAATCCCGCGAAAAGATAAAGCGGCCATGGAGCTCCTACACAGATTGTCCGTTGAACTACAGCTTAAAAAGCGTATTTCCATAATAGAATATTCTAAGGCGGACAGTCCGATGGTGTTGGGATTTGTCCGTCCGGTTCTTGTTCTGCCGGCGGAAGAATATTCCGACGAAGAGCTGTTTTTCATATTAAAACACGAGTTGATCCATTATAAGCGTCATGATGTCTGGTGTAAGCTGCTTTTTGTACTGGCTAATGCGATCCATTGGTTTAATCCGTTCATCTGGCTTATGCAGAGAGAAGCCGTAGTGGATATGGAATTGTCATGCGATGAGAGAGTCATGCTGGATGCTGGTTATACGACAAGAAAAGCTTATACGGAAACGCTTTTTTCTACATTACATAAAAAATGCACGAATAAGACACCTTTATCTACGCAGTTTTACGGCGGAAAACGGGTGATGGAGAAACGGTTTAGAAACATCCTCGGACGTTCAGGTAAGAGAAGCGGATTCATCATACTGCTCTGCACGTTTGTTCTTGTCATTATTCTTGGTTTATTGATCGGATGTTCCGTCTCCGAATCCGGCAGTTCAACGAGCGTGTCAGAAGAGGAGAGTACTAAAATATCAGAAAGAATTGTAGCGGAAAATGTGGACGTACCGGAAATTGTGCTTGATCAAGCAAAAGAGCTGGTTGCTGAGTGGTTTGTGTGGGCCCAGACGGACTTTCCGGATTACGGTTATGCCAATTGGCGGATCGAGTTATTAACGCACTGTTACACTTATAAGGATTTTGAGGGTATAACTTTGCAGATTTATCAGTTAAATTTTGAATTACTATCCGAACAGCCCGAAAATGTCATGTTAGCAGGCGGTATGAGCATCACTGAAGATGGATGGGTCACGCCTGACTATTCCAACAGCAGATTTTTGATTTTTCAACAGAATGGTGACGATCTTACTTACCTCACATATTTATTTGAAAATGATTGTTATCCGCCGGACGAAGTATTTACAGATGATTTAAAAAATCAGCTTGAATCGACGGGCATATTGGGTGAAGCAGACACGTCTGATAACGGCAATACTACGACACTTACGTATATTATGGAAGGTGAACCCGTGGAACAGACGGCGACATTGTTTAAAGACAACGGCTATTCCATCTATGTACCGGATGACGACTGGATTCCATACGGATCTGATATATGGCATAGTATTTATAACGATAGAATCCGGTTCTGGGTTACCTGCTATGCAGATCAGAATATGTCGCAGGTGAAAAGAGAACTTGGCAATTCACAGGGAATGCTCCCTGATGTGGAATCGATCAGAGAAAACGAGATGACAGGACAGGTAGGGGATCTCATTACAAAAGTGCGGCTTATCGAACAACCGGAAGCCTCCCATGTCTGGGCGGTATTCTATTGTTACCCGGAAGAAGCCTTAGAGGGCGCCGGGGCAAGACTGCCGGTGATTGTTGATACTTTCATTGCGGCAGAAACGACAAAAAACGACTTTTGGAATATGATACCTTCCTCCGGTGAAACCGATGCCAATGTGCTGCAATTTACAAACGGATTACGGCTGATTCTTCCGGAAGCGTGGAACGACAAAATCGTATTGGAAAAATATGATTTAATAAATACGCTGTGCATATCTGAAAAGAATAACGCAAATGCAGGTGGCGGTGGAGAGCTAGTGCATCTGTTTTATATCGGTCACAGCGAGGAGGATCTGACATTCAGTGCGGATAATCCATATAGATTTTTGGGAGAGGACGCGCGGAACATCCATAAAGTACTGGGTGTGTACAGAACAGAAGACAATGAGTATGCCTTGATTTATACAAGATATTCGGATGCCGATTACACAAACGAAGACCCAAAACTCCGCAAAGACTTTCAGGATCTATACAGGTATGTTGACGAGGTGCAGGTCATAACCGACAATATGCCGGGATTTACGGAGTGCGGTTTAGAAGATCTTGACTGGGTCTGGATGGAATAACAGCCCAACTATAGTTTAAAATCCTTCCGGGGATGCTTGGTAGTAAGGATATCCCGTTGTTTTGCCGTTGCAACATGTGTGTAGATTTCCGTGATATTGATGGAGCTGTGACCAAGCATCTCCTGAATATAGCGGATATCCACGTCGGCTTCCAGCAGACTGGTGGCGAACGTGTGTCGGAACATATGTGGGGTAATATTCAGCTCAATAGATGCAAGAGCACAGTATTTATGGATCATTCTGCGGACAGACTGGTCCGTTAGGGGTCTTCCTGACAGGTTGATAAAGAAATATCCGCAGCCTTGTATTTCCGAACGAAACTGTTCTCGATAAGTTTCCAATATGCTGATGACATCGTCATTGCCGATCTGGATTCGTCTCTCCTTAGCACCTTTGCCGTAGATAAGGATCGTCCGGTCATACAAGTTCACATCACCGCTTTTCAACGCACACAGTTCCGATATCCGCATACCGGTGGAAAAGAGCAGTTCAATGACTGCCGCGTCGCGAAGAGCGGTTTTCTTTTGATAATCTGTCTTTGCATTTCTATACTGTGAATAAATGGCGGATAAAAACTGCTCTACCGTATGGAGGGGTATTGTTTTCGGAAGAATAGAAGGTTCTCGGAATTTTATTTGGAGTTTGCTGAACGGATTTCGTTCAATGATTTCTTTGTATTCCAGGAAGTGGAAGAGTGCTTTGAGAGATGCGATCTTGCGTTTTACCGTTTTTGGTTTGTAAGTTTGATGAAGGTATGCAATATAATTTTCTAATACTAGCGGCGTGATATCAGTAACATCTGTGATTTCTGTAGGAACAGTGGCACCTACAATATCTGCGTTTTCCGTTTCTGTAATTTCTGTGATCGGAGAGTGATCCGAATTCAGATCCAAGCTTTTTGGTGCTATTGGTGCGATCTGCACGGCAAACTGTCCTAAGTCGATACGATACGCTTTTAATGTCTTTTCATCCAGACGTTTCTGGTATCGGCAATAGTACAGATAATTTTCTATATTCTTTTGTAAATCATTTTCCATTTTTCTGTTTTCTCCTTTGTAAACATTTCTTATATAAAAAATTGAGCTACGAAGGATTGCGAGATTCGATTCGTGAACTCGTCATTGTCTCAGACTTATATTGTACATGATAAAGCATATAAACCCAATTATATACAATAAAAAATATGTAAAATAATAACGAATATAGATACAATTTTATAATTTTATATGTTTTGTATAATAAACGATCAAAATATTTGCTTTTTATGTGGAAAATCTATATAATATAAATATAATTATCTTGTTAAGATAATAATCTTATGGCAGAAAGGATGAGACTTTATGAATACAATTATTACAATCGGTCGCCAGTTTGGTTCCGGTGGGCGCGAGATCGGAAAGAAAGTAGCCGATCACTTCGGAATAAAATTTTATGATAAGGATCTTCTGACAAGAGCAGCAAAGGAGAGTGGCTTCTGTGAGGAAATGATACAGACCCATGACGAGCGTCCGACTAATTCATTTCTCTATAATTTGGTGATGGATACTTATTCTTTCGGCTATAATTCTTCTTCCTTTGTAGATATGCCGATCAGCCACAAGGTCTTTCTGGCACAATTTGATACGATTAAGAAGATCGCGGGAGAGGGACCCTGCGTGATCGTCGGCAGATGCGCTGATTATGCGCTGCATGATTATCAGAATTGTCTCCATCTTTTTATCCATGCGGATCAGAAGAGCAAAGTGAAACGAATTATGGAACGCTATGAAGATGTGACATCGGAGCAGAAGGCTATTGACATGATGAACAAAAAAGATAAATCACGTCAGAGTTACTATAATTATTATTCTTCTAAGAAGTGGGGGCGCTCGGACAGTTATGATCTGTCCATCAACAGCGGAGTTCTCGGAATTGACGGTTCCGTGAAGTTGATTACGCAGTTTGTTGAGGATTTCGAGAATCGATAATATCATAAGGACGAAGGTGTCTGGCTTTCGTCCTTTTCCTTTGACTATGGAGAAAACTTATGGACAGGAAAAAGCGGGCACGACATAATCCGTACGCTGAGAACCATTCATACATAAGCAATAGTACATCTAATCCGCCGCCGAATTATGATGAATATTACATGTTTACAGTACTTTATGTGCTTTTTGTACCTGTTGCTATAACGATTATAATGGGAGTCAACGGCATATTTGAATATACGCCTCTATTTGTCGCGTTTATGATGTTTCTCTCTATATATTTGTGTATTGCCAAATTCAAATTGAATAAACCTGACAGCCTGTTTGGATTATATTTACCAGTCCTCGTCTATCTGGGTTGGCAGCTATTTCTCTCGGTGATATTTACCTTGTTTATCTATGATGGTGCATTTATCTATGCGTTATTATCTTTGAATTTTTACGGAGTCATGTATGACCCTGATTGGCAGCTGGTACTGCTTTTTAGCTGGATTTATAACTTATCGCTCTTAGGCGGTTTCATAGCAGGAGAGCGATTTGCATTTCACAAGACTAAAGTAGTGCGGAAATCCTTTCGTATCAAATATGTACGTTTGATACTGATTGGTAGCGCCATGATGATAATAATAAGCGAAGGAGTCTGGTTTTATAAGCGGAGAGATATTATAGAACGAGATCCGAGGCAGCGCGGATATGGATTTGCCTATGAAAACGGCTATTCAAGCACTAATTTAGAACCATACTATGTTGAAAATGAAGAAAATATTCTTGCCGGACTAGATGAACCTTCCACATTTATAATTTCCGAACCAACCCAAATGCCTGTATTGGATGGAGCAGAAGCGGCATATCCGGTCTATTCTGCTTTTGCTAACGCATGCTATGAGAATATTAGCGAGATACAGGAATATGCCAAACAGAACAAATCCAAAGATTCCGATGTCACAATGCCTGTTAAGTTTAATAACAGCGTGATTGCTTTCGAGGATTTGGTAGCAGGAGAGACAGCTATCTTTTTTGGCGCAAAACCATCAAAAGAGCAACAGAAACTGGCTGCAGAAGCCGGCAAGGAGCTGGTTCTGACACCAATTGGCAAAGAAGCATTCATCTTTTTTGTCAATAGCGAAAATTCGGTTAACGGACTGACTTCCGACCAAATACGCGATATTTATTCTGGTGAAATTACAAATTGGAACAAAATCGGCGGAGCAAGAGAACGAATTCTCGCATTCCAACGTCCTGAGAATTCCGGTTCTCAGACAATGATGGAATATTTTATGGGGGATGTGCCGCTAAAAAAACCTCTGCAAACCGAACATGTTGGTGGTATGGGCGATCTGTTCTTAAGAACGGCAAATTACCAGAATCGTTCTTCAGCAATCGGTTATTCCTTCCGGTATTTTGCCTCTGTCATGATAAAAGATATGGACTATTCGAATCATATTAAATATCTGTCAGTAGATGGCGTTTATCCTGATGAGGGAACAATCCGATCCGGAGAATATCCAATTACTACAGAACTTTATGCGGTTACGCTTGCCGATAATCCAAATGAAAATGTAAAATTATTCTTAGAATGGATGACAGGTCCTCAAGGTCAACAAATCGTATCTGATACCGGATATGTCGCGCTACAAAGTCCGTGAATGGTGATGGATTATAATTTGTATTTTATAAAACCGTGCATAACCTTGATTTTACTGCAGTTTGTAGCAGGATAGATGATTTGAGAGTGAATTATCCCAACATATAACTATGCGCAAAACACAAGTTTAACGAATAGTTGTGCTCTAAAACGGCTATTCTGGGTGTAAGTTTCCTTGTCGGTGTTTGTTACATATTGCCATGTAACAGGGTTTGTAACAACAAATGTAACAAGTTTGAAAGTCCGTTTTTCATGATAAATCCAACAAAAATTAAAAAATGTAACATGTAACAGAAGTTCCCTAAAGGTAATACTATACTTTAGGGAACTTCCCCCGACCCTTGACACGATGAACCCGTGCGCTCCGCGTGCATGCCGTCGGGCGGTGGCCAACGCTACGCTTGACGGCCACTGCCCTTGGGCAGGCTACTACGCGCACCCCTCGTGTAAAGGGCACGGGGACATGGATATTTCCTTGCTGGAAAGCCGTCCGTACTGGCTCACGGTCTGCCTTATCCGTATCATGGTCAAAAGATTTCCTTGTCGGCACAATGGACAATATGGGCTTACAACGTGCCTTAAAGCCCCACAGAGCAAAAATTTCCTTGTCGGCGGCTGACAGTACCACCAAAACCGTTCGCACAACTATTTGACGGCGTAAAGCCCGTTAAACTTGAGATTTCGCGCACAGTTGTCCAGACATGCTGCGAGCGGAATGAATCCACTCTGCGCGGACAACTCGGCGTTACAGGATACTTTTTTATCCCACACATGGGATTGTCCTCTGAACATCAGGAACACGGGGGTGTTCCTGATTCTGATTCTGCCGTGGGCAGAAAGACGTGATGGACAAATCCGTCCGGCGGCAGGGATAAAAAAGTCTCCTTCCACTCTGGGGTTACACAACATCCACCGGAGGTTGTTCCACCCGTGCGCGAAACACGGAATTTTAACGAATAGTTGTGCTCTTTAACGGCTATTCTGGGTGGAAATTTCCTTGTCGGTTTTTTTCACTTTTTTGCCATGTGACAGAGGTTGCGACACAAATGTGACAAAAATGTGACAACCAAAAATCCAGTATTTATGCACCTTTAAACCAATTTGCGACATGTGACAGAAGTTCCCTAAAGGTAATACTAAGCTTTAGGGAACTTCCGCAACCCTCTTGACACAAGGAACCCGTGCGTGCATATCGTGCCCGTGGGCGGTGTCCGCGCTACGCTCAACGGACACCTGCCCCTGGCAGGCTATCACACGCACCCCTTGCGTAAAGAGGGCGCGGGGACATGGATATTTCCTTGCTGGAAAGCCGATCTGTACTGGCTCACGATCCGCCTTATCCGTATCATGGTCAAAAGATTTCCTTGTCGGCATAATGGACAATATTGGCTTACAACATGCTTTACAGCCTCATAGAGCCCGAATTTCCTTTCTGGCGGACAGACAGCCATCAAAACACAGTCACACAACTATTTGACGGCGTAAAGCCCGTTAAACTTGAGATTTCGCGCACAGTTGTCCAGACATGCTGCGAGCGGAATGAATCCACTCTCCGCGGACAACTCGGCGTTACAGGATACTTTTTTATCCCACACATGGGATTGTCCTTTGAACATCAGAAACACGTGGGTGTTCCTGATTCTGCCGTGGGCAGAAAGACGGGGTGGACAAATCCGGTCAGCGGCAGGGATAAAAAAGTCTCCTTCCACTCTGGGGTTACACAGCATCCACCGGAGGTTGTTCCACCCGTGCGCGAAACACGGAATTTTAACGAATAGTTGTGCTCTTAAACGGCTATTCTGGTAAATACCAGATATCAATCAATTGTGTCATCCAGTAGGCTGTTTGCATAGTTGTTCAAGTCTTCACAAGGCTCATACTTTGTTTTGTAACCTAATCCATTGATTACAATAAATGGATTATACTCCATAACTTCCATCTGCGTACCATCTGACATAGTAATTGTAAAAATCACTGCCTGACCTGTATAGTTACGATATGAATTATCTATATTGTAAATAACAATTTCTTTCAGATTGGAAACAAGCTCAGATGTCTCCGTTATTTGAATCGTCTCGTTTGGCGGCATCAAAAGTACCGTTGCCGACACAATATCCGATGCCTCTAAATTTCTGAACGGTTTTCGACCAATAAAAGTAAAAGCTGCAATACCAGCAATTATGATGCCGACTGATATTACTATAAATAGCTTTCTTCTTCTAGCTATATCTATCATTTATTTCTCCCGATAATCCTTCAAACCTAAAATATTTCCTCAGAATCCAGCCAGACTGTAAAAGGACCATCATTTACAAGCGCTACCTGCATATCAGCGCCAAACTCGCCATGGGCAACTTTCGGAACAAATTCTCTACATTTTTCTATAATGTACTGGTACAACAGCTCCGAAGGTTCGGGTTTGCCGGCATTTATAAATGATGGTCTGTTTCCATGTTTACAATCAGCATATAATGTAAATTGTGAAATAATTAACAATTCGCCATCGACAGAAGAAATATTCAAATTTGTCTTTCCATTCTCATCGCTGAAAATACGTAGATTAACCAGTTTATGGACCATTTTATCGGCAATTTCTTTCGTATCGCTGTCAGAAATACCAACAAATACACAGAATCCCTGCCCGATCTCTCCGACGATCCTGTCTTCTATCGTTACACTTGCTCTACTTACGCGCTGAATCAGAAGTCTCATTTTCACTACTCTCTTCTTTTCTTTTTTTCTTTCTGACCGGCGGAACATATTCTGTGAACACTTTAGCCTCGTCGATCTGTCCCACCGTCATATAAGGCTGTATATCTGTAGGAAGATCCTTTTTACGCAGCATTCTGTTTACCATGGCGCTGACTCCCGCATAGAAAACCGCAAAGATCGGCACACCGACCACCATACCGAGTACGCCGAACAGACCTCCGAATATTGTGATTGCAAATATAACCCAAAAACCTGAAAGACCTGTAGAATCACCCAGAATCTTCGGCCCGAGAATATTGCCGTCAAACTGCTGAATAATCAAAATCAGAATAATAAAATACAGCGCCTGTATCGGATCAACCATCAAAACAAGCAGTGCACTTGGTACTCCGCCGATCCACGGACCAAAGAAAGGGATAACATTAGTTACACCGATTATTACGCTCACAAGGATTGCATAGGGAGTTCCAATAATACTGGTACATACGAAGCATATAACGCCAATTATAATGGAATCTACGATTTTACCGCCGATAAATCCGATAAAAGTGCTGTGGATAAATCGAAAGTTTGTGATGACTTCATTCCCGGTCTTGCGGTCAAACAATGCATAGGCTATCTTCTTCGCCTGTCCGGCAAATTTCTCCTTGCTGCCGAGAATATAGATAGAAATAATAAAACCAATTACAAAATTCCACAGTGCCTTAAATACACCGATCACGCTCAATGACAGCGTCTTTAAAAGATCATTCATATGAGGAAGCAGATTACTGTTGAAATAATCCAATAATTTAGAGGAATATTGGGCAATCAGTCCGTTTACGACTTTCTCAAGATCAGGGTTATTCTTCATAAGTCCAAGCGCCCATGTATTTAAGTTATTAACATAAATAGGGAACTGGAAAATAATGCTCTGTATACTACGGATCACTTCAGGGATGATGAGTCCGAAAAATTCATATAGAACGATCAGGATCAAAACAATGGTCGCTAATATAGAAAGACCTCTCATCCTCCTTTTATTTTTGGCTGTCATCGGCATGTTAGCCTTCTTATATAGAGGTTTGATGATACATTTCTCAATCTTGTTTAGAACAGGCGTCATCAGATATGCCAAAACAAAACCGTCTATAATCGGCATAGAGATCCCGATAAACTTTGCAATATTGCTAGATAAACTGGATCTGTGAAAAAGAACATAATAAAATAAGATACTTGCAACAATCACAAGAAATGCTGTGAGTCCCCAGCATAAGTATTTCTTTTCAAACTTAAATTTCATTTAGATTAACCCCACTATAGATTATGTACATTTCGTATCCTTATATTGCAAAAAAGATACGATATATATATTAGTATACCATTTTTTTCATAATCTGCATTATAAATTTAAAAATTTAGTGCTAAGGAGTTGATTGTTTTGTATAATAGATGCGGTGACCGTAGTTATCGGAGGAAAGGAATATCATATGAAACTTCAGCAACTATACAGCCTGACGCGTAAGGCCATAGATGATTATCACATGATTACGGCGGGTGATAAGATTGCCGTCGGTATTTCCGGAGGTAAAGACAGCCTTACGCTGCTCTATGCCCTGCAGGGATTACGCAGATTCTATCCGCAGCCATTTGAACTGTGCGGCGTTACGGTAGACCTAGGATTCGATAACCTGAATCTGGATAAGATCAAAGAGTTATGTGCTTCTCTTGATGTGGAATATCATATTATCAAGACAGATATCGGCAAAATAATATTCGATGACCGCAAAGAATCAAACCCATGCTCTCTGTGTGCAAAAATGCGAAAAGGTGCATTAAACGAAGCCATGAAGTCTTCCGGATGTAATAAAGTAGCATATGCCCACCATAAGGATGACGTTGTGGAGACCATGATGATGTCACTGATCTATGAGGGCAGATTCCACACATTCCGTCCGGTTACTTACCTGGATCGCACAGATATTACCGTGATTCGTCCGTTGATCTACATGAACGAAGCGGATGTGATCGGTTTTGTCAATAAATATAATGTTCCTGTAGTAAAAAGTCCCTGTCCGGCGGACGGACATACAAAACGGGAATATATTAAGAACCTTGTCCGTGAGATCAATCTGGAAACCCCCGGAGTTAAAGAAAGAATGTTCACCGCCATTCAGAGCGGAAAACTGGAAGGATGGGAATTGTCATGAATGCAAAAGATCAAAATTACCATGATCAGCAGAATATAAGTAATGTTCAGAAAATGCGAGAGGTAATCGGCACATTACCACCCTTCTGCAAACAATTTTTTCGTGGTATCAGCGAATATACTTCGGCTCGTACGAGGCTTGCATATGCGTACGATATCAGGGTTTTTTTTGAATATCTGCATGATAATAACAGTTATTGCGGGCAGATGGATATTCAGAAATTTCCGATGACGATATTGGAGCAGCTTACGCGGGAAGATATCGAAGAATATATTGAATATCTTTCTTACTATGAGAAAGACGGCAAAGTCTACACAAACGATGAGCGCGGCAAAAAAAGAAAACTGGCGGCTCTCAGAAGTTTTTATAATTATTATTTTCAAGCGGAATTGATTGAGAAAAATCCTGCGGTTCTCGTTCCGCTTCCCAAATTGCATGAAAAGGAAATTATTCGTCTTGATGCGGATGAAGTCGCCATTCTGCTTGATCAGGTAGAGGATGGCACCGGACTGACTAAGGCACAGCAGCGTTTTCATAAAGTCACAAAGACAAGAGATGTTGCAATTCTTACATTGCTTCTCGGTACAGGCATACGTGTATCGGAATGTGTCGGACTGGACATCGGTGATGTGGATTTCAAAAATAACGGCATAAAAATCAGGCGTAAAGGCGGCTATGAGGCAGTTGTCTATTTCGGTGAAGAGGTGGAAAATGCCTTGCAGGATTATCTGGATGATCGCCATCATATCATTCCGCAGTCCGGGCATGAGGATGCCCTGTTTCTGTCCCTTCAGAATCGGCGTATCTCTGTGCGCGCGGTAGAAAATATGGTTAAAAAATACTCTTCTACAGTCACAAGCCTTAAGAAAATTACTCCGCATAAGCTTCGAAGCACATACGGCACATCCCTATATCGTGAAACCGGGGATATCTATCTGGTGGCGGATGTTTTAGGTCACAAGGATGTTAATACGACCAGAAAACATTATGCCGCTCTGGAAGATGAACGGCGCCGTTATGCTGCCGACAAAGTGAGGCTGCGGGAAAAACATAACTCTGATGAATCGGAATATTGATATGCTGTATCCGTCAGAATCATGTGATATCCAAATTAAGCTACATCCTGATTATAAATCAAACTGTCGGCATCATCCTGAGAAAGCAGTGCCATAATAGGGAATAACCAAATGTCTCCCATATTGGATAGAGTCACCTGAAAGAGAATTCATGGCTTTAACTTCTTTAATATATTCGTTAATAGAAGTATAATGTTCCCTGTCCATATACTCTTCCGCAATCGACCATAACGTGTCATTATTAGATACCACAATACTCTTATAATACTTATATGAAAGTGCTGTGTCGGCCTTGGCATTGGAACGGAAGCTGCTTAATGCCACGGAGCAGGTAACGATCAGGCATACAGTCATGACCAAAATAAGAAAATTCTTCATCATCTCCCGCTGTCTTCTCACTCTGTTCCTGCGAATCCTTCGCTCACTTCTCAAATCTTCTGTTCTCATATATCTCACATGATTGGTATACATCTCTTTGCTCGTCTCCTTTCACATACCAGAACAAATGTTGCGAACAAACGTTCTTTATATCTTGTATTATATCGAACATATTTTCTGATGTCAATACTTTTAAAAAAAATTTTCGAACAAATATTCTGAATATATGTTTGCTTTTTGCTCTTTCCTGTGTTATGCTTATAATATCTTAAGAAATTAGGCTCTTTCTTAAAATATGCGCTTTCTTTTTTCACAATTAAGCGTAGGAACAATTTCACAATTTATTTAGGAAAGGATAAGGTAATTATTTATGGGTTATGGTAAGATTACCGCAAAGCAGCAGCAAATACTTGACTATATTAAAGATGAAATCCTAAAGCGGGGATATCCGCCGGCAGTTCGGGAGATCTGCGAAGCTGTCAATTTAAAATCAACTTCATCCGTGCACTCTCACTTAGAGACCCTTGAGAAAAACGGATATATCAAACGTGACCCCACTAAACCTCGTGCTATTGAGATTTGCGATGATAATTTTCAGATGGTACGTACAGAGATGGTGTCCATTCCTGTAATCGGACAGGTTGCTGCCGGACAGCCTATTCTTGCAGAACAGAATATTGAAAGCTATTTCCCTGTTCCCGCTGATATGGTACCGAGCGGTGAGTCCTTTGCACTGAAGGTTAAGGGAGATTCCATGATTAACGTAGGCATCTATAATGGCGACCAGATTTTTGTCAAGAGCTGTCAAACTGCCAATAACGGAGATACGGTGGTTGCCTTGATCGATGATTCTGCCACTGTTAAGACATTTTATAAAGAAAACGGTCACATTCGTCTGCAGCCCGAAAACGATTCTATGGAGCCTATTATTGTTGATAACTGCCAGATTCTGGGCAAGGTTTTTGGTGTATTCAGACTGTACCACCAATAAATTAGATATCTGAACTGATATTTTTTGTAAATCATGTTTGAATTATTCACACTGTATTGTTATTGGTATATTTTCCAGTATAGTATATTTGGCGCAAGACATAATAATAGTAACTGTCAACGAAAGTCGGCAGTTACTATTTTAAGTTTATGACGAGAATCTTTCAAAGGCACGAAAATTAGCCTATCAAGATTTGAAGTAACGGGATTGCACGTTTTCAAAAAGGGGGAAAAAGCATGAAAAATAAAGGTTTAGATTATCTTGCCCTGACGATTGCCATTATCGGTGCTATTAACTGGGGGTTGATCGGTCTTTTCAGTTTTGACCTTGTGGCATTTGTTTTCGGTAATATGTCATGGTTCTCAAGAATCATTTATGCGTTAGTCGGTATCGCAGGTCTTTATATCATCACGTTCTATATGTATGCAGGTGGTGAGACAAGAAGCACCGATTCGTAATTATTTATGTTATAAGGGCATTAACTGTCCGAATAAAAGAAGCCGGCACTGCCTATTACAGCATGTCGGCTTCTTTTATTCTATAGGAAATTTCTCGTTTATGCACGAGTTTGCGAAGCAAATCTCGCAATTGAGCGAAGCTCAATTTTTTATAGTCTTATGGAAAATCACATCCCCGTGTTTAAAAATTTTCCACAAGTTTTCCGTCTCTCCAAATGCGTTCCAGATCGTAAAACAAACGGTTTTCTTTATCAAAAATGTGGATAATCACATCATGAAAATCAAGAAGTATCCAGTTGGCATTATTATAACCTTCAATCTGTCTTAAGGGAACGCCCGCCTGTCCGAGCTTTTCTTCTACGTTGTCGGAAAGTGCTTGGATCTGGCTGTTATTTGTGCCGTTCGCAATAATGAAATAATCCGCAATCACAGACACTTCGCTGATATCGATCACCTTGATGTCTTCCGCCTTTTTATCTTCCAATGCTGTGATGGCAAGCTTTGCAATTTCTTTACTATCCATAAACTGTTGCTTCCTCTCTTTCTGTTGTATCGTGTATAGGAAATTGTTTTGCAGACCCTGCATGCCGTACTTAATGTCATATTACAGTTTTCTATAATATTCATAGGTTTCTCTGGTCATGGGATCTATTTCCCCGCCCTTCTGTGTCAGATGAGTTAACGTATCCTGTAAGATTCTGCATAACGCTTCATTCAAGTCCTGATAGGCCAGTTTTCGTGCCGCCGCGAGATTCTGCATATATTGATCTTCAATAGCTGCGGTTCTTTTCATACGTTTCCGTCCGGGCTCAATATAGTCCGCGATATAGATTACTTGTTCTAAAGGGCTCATCTGAGGTCTGCCCGTAGTGTGATAATATATCGCATTCAGGATGTCTTCATCGGTAATGCCATATTCCTGCTTTGCCAGCGCACCGCCTGCTTTGGCATGTAAGAGCGGAGAATCTTCCTGTGCTTCTGTTTCGGAGAGCACGATATGATTTTTGGCACAAAGAGACATCTGCTTTTTGTAACTTAAACACTTGGCGCAATCATGCAGCATACCCGCTACAAGTGCTTTTTCTATATCTACACCATGTACCGCAGCCAGATTAGCCGCCGTATATGCAACACTCAAAGTATGCTCATATCGCTTGGGTTCCAGCGTTTTCTCCATCTCTTTTCTGAATTTTGCCAGCTCTGCTGTTTTCATGTGTATATCAATCCTTTCCGTGCTGTTCCTCTTCGCGATATAAACCTTTCTGTGCTATATATAATCTGACAGATTCCGGCACATCCTTCTCGATGGACTCTCCGGCCGCAATCTTTCGTCGGATATCTGAAGAAGAAATATCCATGCATTCTGTCTGCAGCAGACAAATGTCTGCACGGTATTCTTTTTGTAAAACCCGAATCTTATCTTCCATGTCCGCAGTCGTCTTGCCATCCCTCACGGCTGCCAGAATACAGCAGTCAGCGAAAATTTCCTCGGGATGAGCCCACTTGGACATGTGAAAAAGACTGTCAGCGCCTACAATGAAATAGTATGCAGTCTGCGGATTTTCCGCCCGCAGTCGCTTTAGAGTCTGATAGGTGTAAGTATTGCCCGTCTGCGTCAGCTCTAGGTCGGACAATATAAACCGAGGCTGTCCTTCGATCGCAAGTGCCGTCATTTCGGCACGTATCCGTCCGTCTTCCACCTTCTGGTCAGCTTTCATATACGGCACGCCGCATGGCATGAAAAGCACCTCATCCAGCGCAAACTGCTCCAGCGCTTTCTGTGCGAGCATCAGATGACCGTTATGAATCGGGTTGAAAGTACCACCCATGATTCCTACTTTTCTCAAAGTCTACCTCCTGTACAGCAATGCCGTGCCGGACTTTATTTTGGCCGATCGCTCAATTTCCCTGCTTCGCAGGATTTTCCTTCGGCAGCACGATTTTCGGGTCTTTTTTGTCCGGCTTGTAAAGTACGATTTTCTTACCGATCACCTGCACTACTTGAGAATGTGTACGTTCCGCAATTACCTGCGCGATCTCACCGGGATCATCCATGCAGTTTTTTAATACGGCGATCTTAATCAGTTCTTTTGTATTGAACGCTTCATTAATTGCCGATGTAAATTCCGGTGTCAGGCTGGATTTTCCTACTTGAAAAATAGGATTTAACGTACTTGCCAGACTCTTTAAATATGCTCTCTGTTTACTTGTCATAATATACCTCTGTTTTCAACTGTTGTAAATTCATATTATGGACCAATCCGATGCATTACTTATAGTAATCAAAAGACAGACCGTACATCCGCACCGTATCGCCCTCGCTGATTCCCAGTGACTCCAACTGTTCCAGAATACCGTTGTCCTTTAAGAAGTCCTGAAAAAACTTGAATCCTTTTTCGGATTCCAGATTCGTGTAGGACAGCATTTTCTCGATTCTCGGGCCTTCCACCACATATGCATCCTCTTCCTCGTCGTAGATAACGGTAAAAGGATCGCTTTCGGAACTGAAATGAAATTCTGGAAAGAATTCCTGTTCAAAGATAACCGGCTTGGAATCAAGCTTCTCAAGCGTATTGTTAATTGCATACAGAAGTTCGCGCAGCCCTTGTCCGCTGATTGCGGAAATGGCATATACCTGAATGCCCTTCGGCTCAAATTCTGCTCTTATCTTTGCTACAGGATCATCTTCCGTATAAATCATGTCGATCTTATTGGCGGCAATAATTTGAGGACGCTCGGCGATCTCAGCATTGTAAGTCGCCAGTTCTTTATTGATGGCGTAGATATCTTCAATCGGATCGCGGCCTTCCGTGGATGCGGCATCTACGATATGCACGATCAGTTTCGTGCGCTCAATATGCCGTAAGAATTCGTGCCCGAGACCGACTCCCTCTGAAGCGCCTTCGATAAGCCCCGGAATGTCTGCAATGACGAATCCCTTCGCATCTTCTAAATCCACCACGCCAAGATTGGGATTCAAAGTTGTAAAATGGTAATTGGCAATCTTCGGTCTTGCGTTTGTCACCTTAGAGAGAAATGTGGATTTGCCCACATTCGGGAATCCAACCAGCCCCACATCGGCTATCACCTTAAGTTCCAGCATAAGCTCGAGCTCCTGCGCCGGCTGTCCCGGCTGGGCGTATCTGGGAGCCTGCATGGTACTTGTGGCGTAATGCTGGTTGCCGTTACCGCCTTTTCCGCCGCTTAGGAGGAGAAATCTGCGATTTTCGCCGGACATATCCGTAATAACCTGTCCGCTTTCGGCTTCCTTGATTACAGTTCCTTCCGGTGCTTTAATGATGATATCCTCGCCGCTCTTACCTGCACAGTTACGCTTACCGCCATTTTCACCGTTGCCGGCACAGTATTTGCGGATATGGCGGAAGTCTGTGAGCGTATTGAGCCCTTCATCCACCTCAAAGTATACATTTCCGCCATTACCGCCGTCCCCGCCGTCCGGGCCGCCATTGGGCACATATTTTTCCCTGCGGAAAGACACATGTCCGTCTCCGCCCTTTCCGCTCTTTACATAGATTTTAGCACGATCTGCAAACATAGCTCTCTCCATTCCTGCACTTTATTAGAAAAAAGGCTCCAAACACCTAGATGTTCGAAGCCCGAATCAACCATCTTATTTCTCTACAGGATATACAGAAGCCTGTTTCTTGTCTCTTCCTTTTCTCTCGAAGCGAAGCACACCGTCAACCAAAGCAAACAATGTGTCATCGCCGCCGATTCCCACATTTACACCCGGATGGATCTTGGTTCCGCGCTGTCTGTATAAAATATTTCCTGCCTTAACGAATTGTCCGTCAGCTCTCTTCGCACCTAATCTCTTGGCCTCGGAATCTCTACCGTTCTTAGTAGAACCAACACCTTTCTTATGTGCAAAAAATTGAAGGTTCATATTTAACATGGTATTACACCTCCTCAAATGTCAATTTACAATAGTTCTTCCCATATTGTTTCTCAATCTGGGTAAGTCCCAACACCAGTGAATCCACAAGTACCCTGGAAGTCTCCTTCAAAGGCCGATCAATAAATCTACACCGGATGACTCCGCTGTCTTCGTCTGTCTCCACATTCATCTTCTCTGTCGTTATCTCTTCCAGAGAATTGATCGTGTTAATGACAAGTACCGAAATGGATGCGCAGACAATATCTTCACCATAATTGGCGTATCCTGCATGTCCGTCACATGTAAACCCCTGATATTCTCCTGCTGTTGTTTTATAAAATGTGATCTGTGTCATCTCACACCTTTGATTACGATCTCCGGCATCTGTTGATTGGTCTGCGGCGATCGTCTCTGCACACTCTCAAAAAATGATGTGTAAATAAATACCTTGTATCAGTATAAAAAATACTATGCATTTATTTTATCGATCTTAACCTGAGTGTATGCTTGCCTATGACCATTTTTCTTGTGATAGCCTGTTTTTCTCTTGTACTTGTATACGATAACTTTGCGGTACTTACCCTGATCCATAACGGTTCCGGTAACAGTTGCACTCTCTACATCGCCTGCAACCTTAAGTTCCTTATCGCTAACAGCTATAACCTGGTCAAATGTTACAGAAGCTCCGACTTCAGCGTCCAGCTTTTCAACCTTAATGACGTCTCCCTCAGAAACTTTGTACTGCTTTCCACCTGTTGCAATAATTGCGTACATATGGCACCTCCTATTCATGAACCGAAGTCCATTTACTCGCTAGCTTCGGTGATGTCTATATGATATAATGCTAAAAAACCATTATCAATGGACATACTTCTACCTCACTATGCGGCATACTCGATTATAATATCCTTTTTGGAGATATTTGTCAATGTATTTATTTTAAAATTCATTAAAATTCATTAAAATCATTAAAAATTTATGGTGTTAGTCAGCAAGTGGGTCGGTAAACCTTTTGAGTTCGTTTTATTAGACTCATAAAGAGCTATGCTATTCCCAATTCAGGAGGAAATCGTATGACTAACAAAGGTTTCACATTGTGTAAACCACCATCAAAATCCCTTTAATTTGTTCTCATCCTAGTCCTATAACAACCTACCGCTATCGGATAAGATATGAGCAAAACTGCTATACTCACCGCCATACATATGGCACTCAAAGGGCCTTGATTGATCTTAATACTGATATCGACATCCCATATCGAAGACATATTCAGTGCCGTGTATGTGGCAAGCGCCACCACGACCAAAAGGACGATCACACACCAGAAACGTGCTTTGGCATAGGGTAACCGCAAACAGATCGGAATTTGTATACAAGTCACTGCCGTGAAGACCAAAAGCGATTCGCAGACTGCCGTAAGAAGTGTCATGAACTGTAATGTATTGCCGAATAAAAACATAGCGCCGACACCTATTATGACAGTCACTCCCAATATTATCAAATACTGAATGTAGCAAAAAAGATATCTGCCAGAGACAATATTTTTATTGTCAAGCGACAGTGAGGCATATAAACGTTCAAGTCCGTTTTTATCCTGTATCATAAAGATATTGGTTGCGGATAATGCCGCGTACCATGCCGCCGTAAAGCAAAGAGTATACATGGAAGACTCCATGAAACTGAAAATCCCTGCAATTACGAAAGTAGCAACAATATTTTCAAAGATCAATGTTTTTGCCGTGTAATAATCGAGTTTTGTCATTTTGAATGTTCCTGACATCTCTTAGCCTCCTTTCCGATATGAACAATAATTTCATCTACTGTGGGCGCATCTAGCACAAACCCTTTGTATTTCTTCGTCGTATCAGCCTGTATAAGCCCCTCAAACCCAAGGGAGGTCTGGGAAAGACCGATTAAATGCTGACGCAGGTCTTCTGTCAGTTCACCGGGAGCGCCTTTGATAATACAATACTTTGCAAGCAGCTCTTCCATACTTCCAGTATAAACAATCCTCCCATGCTCCAGATATGTGATATAATCGGCCACTTTTTCTAAATCTGTTGTGATATGTGTAGAAAAAAGTACGCTTTTCTCCCCATCCTGAATATAATCCTGAAGAATGTCCAGAATTTCACTTCTGGTTGTGGGATCTAACCCACTTGTAGGTTCATCCAGAAGAAGCAGCTTCGCGTTATGCGAGCACGCGCATGCCAGCATAAGTTTCATCTGCATCCCACGCGACATTTTGCCGATTCTTGTCTTATCGGGAAGCTCGAACTGCTCTTTCATTCTGATAAATGTGTCGTGGTTCCATTCGTCATAAAACATGGACAGCGCTTTTTCCAAATCCTTAACAGTCCATGTGTCCACGAAAAAGTTACTGTCATACACGATACCGATGTCCTGTTTGATCTGCTTTTCATATTCGAGGTGATCTTTACCGAGCACTTTGATACTGCCGGTATCCTTTTCCATCATATTCATGATAAGATTGAGCGTCGTCGTTTTACCGGCGCCGTTAGAGCCAACCAGCCCCATGATATAACCTTTGGGAAGCTCAAAACTGATATCGTTCAGCGAAAATTCCGAAAAAGTTTTACTTACATTATGTAATTCCAAATTATTTTCAGTCATCGCTTACCTCCTGTAATAATTTCAATAAGTTGCATAGTTCGTCAGGTGACAGGGATGCCCTGCGCGCTGCCGTGATCGCATTATTTAAATGACTCTCCACTTCCTTAATCAACTGCTCCCGCATTAAGTCCGAACCGCTTGGCATTACATAGAATCCTTTTCCCTGTCTGCTTGTGATATACCCCTCCTCTTCCAGCTCATTGTATGCCCTCGTTGTCGTAAGCACACTGATTTTCAGGTCTTTAGCCAGCTGTCGCAGGGATGGGAGCATTTCATTTTCACACAGTTCACCGGTTAAAATCTGTGTCTTGATCTGTTCCTTAATCTGCTCATAGATCGGCAGATCAGAGCTGTTTGACAATACAATATGCATATGCTCACCCACTTTCTTAACTGTACTGTTATCAACAAGTACAGTATATACAGAACACTCAGTTGTGTCAAGTACAAAAAATCTTAATTGTAAATTCCAAAACTAAGCCGTCACATCCACTCCGAAAAAAAGTCAAATATACCTAGAAGGGATAACAGAACACAAAAAGGAACCATTACTTCAGTAGATTATTTATCTACTTATGCAACAGCCCCTTCTCTCTGCTCTATTCCTCTTATGCTACCGCGCACCATGTACGCAGCACACAAATGTTTCAACATACGAAAACAAATATTTCATTTTCAGTATTAATAGTTCAACTTACGCTTCACCCTTCGACATCACAAAGAAATACGCCGCCATCTGCGCTCTTGAACTGAACTCTTCCGTCTCTAACAGTTCCCGCACTTCTTCTTTGCTGTAAAAATTGGCCGTGATCTGCTCATTTTCCGATGTATGATCCTCGAAATCCCCTTCCGCATCCACGAATGCAATCTGTGTTTTTACATCGGAAAAGGCTACCGCTGCGAAAGAAGGCGGCAGAATACTGCGAATTTTTTTCACACTGAGTCCTGTCTCTTCATAAAGTTCTCTTTGAATACATTCTTCCAAAGATTCCCCTTCGTTGATCATACCCGCACACAGATTGTATACGAAGCGGTTGACACCCATACGGAATTCCTTTAATAACAGCAGCTTATCCTCGTGATACGCCACGATGGAAACGCCGCTTACACGCTGTCCGATCGCCTCCGGTCCCGCAATCTCACTCCGGCTGACGATCTCGTATTTTTTCTCCCTGCCCGCCTTATTGATATAGGTCAGCTCATAATTTTTCAGATATTTTCCGTCTTTTACCTTCTCGAAACTCAGAAGCTTCATATGAATAACCATGCCTTTCTCTTTGTCATCATCCTATCGTAGTATATCATATCTTATAATTTATGCGGAGCCGTTTGTCCAAATTGCTCCCGGAAACTCGGGTTCACTTTCTTTCTTGTAATTTCCATCAATCCGAGTCCCGTTATATCCACAACATCTGCCGTGATACTGTCTTTTTTAAGTAAACTTCTCATATATTCCACGAGCTGTCTCTCATGCTCCTTCTTTCTGAGATTAATGAAATCCACCAGAATAATGCCCGATAAATTTCTCGCCCGAAGATGTATCGCAATCATCTCGGCAGCTTCCATATTGATCTTTACGGCGGTTTCTTCTTTATTTTTGCCCTGCTCGCATTTTCCGCTGTTGACATCAATGGAAATAAGGGCTTCTGTTGGCTCAATGACAAGATAACCGCCGGACTTTAACCATACCTTCCTGTCTAAAAGCTCATGAATTCGCGTTTCTACGGCATACAGCTTATAAAGCGGCAGCATTTTGTCCTCATAGAGACGGAGCGACAGATTCATTCCCGCAAACTGAGATTGCAGTACTTCATAGATTTCGGGAAGATCGGTAATTACCTCATCATATTCTGACGTATAAATGTTTTCAATAAAATGAACATAATCGGGCTTGCCGCGGTACAGGCAGCTATAGCAGGT
Organism: Lachnospiraceae bacterium; assembly: GCA_014804365.1. Classification (GTDB taxonomy): domain Bacteria; phylum Bacillota; class Clostridia; order Lachnospirales; family Lachnospiraceae; genus UBA3282. The sequence continues at coordinate 4,559 of JAAUZX010000091.1, read as the reverse complement.
ACGCTTATCTGCAATCTGCATAATGTGCGCCAACTGCTCTGTCAAATACTGTGCTTCTTCAATCAACGGCTCATCTTCGGTAAGTTCCCCGGCATTCGTACGGACAATAAGCTGATAATGTTCGGCGATCTGCTGCAGCGCCTCTATACTTCGGAATCTGACCTGCTTCTTTTTACTCAGTTTAGATGATATCTGAACAATGTTCCGTCCGCAAATGCTGTCAGAGTCCTCTGCCTGTGTACCGGAATCCGGCTCTGCAGGGATACGGTTCCCGAAATGCTCCTTTCGCGGCACCCCCACGACAGCATACTGCCCCGACAGGGAAATTGATGTCGTCACACCTGCCAGCTTCGTTTTCATCGGTTCTTTGATGATCTGTACGGGAATTTCGTCTCCCGCTTTAATCTTCCCGTCCGCTTTCCGATTCATCACACAGGCGTATTTTGCGTCCGTAAGCGGCAAAAAGGTGAGGTATCCCTGCCCCAGATCCACAAATGCGGCTCCGATATTTTCAGAGATATTCTTCACCTTGCCTACATAGATGTTCCCCACCGCATACTCGTTCTGATTCTGTACCTGTATGGAAAGAATCTGATTATCCCGTATGAGTATGGAAAGTAATTGTTCATTTAATTTTAAAATCAGAATTTTGCCTTTTGCCGACATCGCAGACTCCTGCTTATATCATCCTACGTTTTGAAACTACGCCATACGACGGAAGCTCACTGTGAATAGTATATCACAATATAAGAGAAAAGCCAAAACAGAATCATGCGGCAAATCATACGAATGCGTTTTACAGTTCTTCTTTTTTAATTCTATACAGAATATAGAATGCAAACAAAATAGTCGGCATAAAAGGGATGATTCCTGCATATGCAGGACCGATCAACATCTTATATTGCGTTGTACTGCAGAACAGTATGCCTGTGCTTCCCAAGCCGTTGATGGCGCTGTGGCAGATCGCTGCCGGAAGTGCGCTGTCTGTACGCAGTGTGACGTACCCTTCAATCACTCCGATGAAAGTGCAGAAGACAATCATTATCAAAATGCCCAGATAAGGATATCCAGGGTAATCCGTGCCGTAATTGTGCCCCAGTGCAATCATCGGTGCATGCCATATTCCCCAGATTATGCCCGTAAACAAAACAGCTTTCATGCTGCTGCAGGAGTCCTTTAATCCGTATAACAGATATCCACGCCAGCCGAGCTCTTCGCCAAGAGTCGGAATCACATTGATAATTGGTGAAATCGCCGTAACCACGATCAAATTGACGATCTGTGACGTGCGCATATTCGGAGCAAAATCCCACATCACGGATGCTGTCAGGTCAAACTGTTCGCTGTAGATCAGATAATAAACCAATATACCCAGATACACTAAGATGATAAAGCTAAAATAAGCAAACAGATAATTTCGTCCGTTTCCTTTGAATTTAGGTGCCAGCTTAAAATCGTGAAACCCCTGCTTCGTGAACAGTCTGGTCAGTACATTGCCGAGAACCGGCATAAACATACACAGCATAAATATGATAAGGGACTCTATTCCACCGTAAGCTACCCCCATAACCGGGATCAATGCAACAAGCATCCATGTCAGGGAAAATGTTATAACGCAGAATAGAATTGTGCGTTTCATCGTTATTTTATGTTCCATATCGGTTCATCCTCCGCTCAAATTATAATCCGAAATATAGAGGATGCCCTTGATCTTTCTCATAAGACATCCTCTTTTGTTGCTACAGATTCTTATATTTCACAGCCGTGCCGTAAGCAATCACTTCTGCAGCTCCCTGCATAACCGAGGAAGACGCATACCGCACATTGACAATTGCATCTGCGCCTATCGCCTGCGCTTCATCAACCATACGCTTCACGGCGATCTGTCTTGCCTGATTGAGCATTTCCGTATATTCCGTAACCTCACCGCCGACTAATGTTTTGATTCCCGCCATAAAATCCTTGCCGAAATTTTTCGTCTGCACGATACTTCCCTTCACTATTCCTAATGTTTCTAATTCTTTTCCTGAAATATAATCAGTATTTACGAGCAGCATCTTCTTCTCCTCCTTCAATCTCTCTCATGCGCTGTATCAGTGCGATAATCACTGCCATAATCACCGCTATCGGTATGAAAATAAATACACCCAGCATCCAGAGTGGAATCGGGTCTGTTATATAGCCCCATATAAAGACACAGATCAAAAACACCATAAAAATAATAAATGTCCCTGCCGCAATGATGGAGCCAAATTTTTTTTGAATGATATCATTCTTATTCACATTGGTAAATCTCGTTCCTTCCTTCTCCATTTCCACCATCCTTTCCAAGTATTCATCAGGCATAAGAACGGGGTATTTACAATGATCTTCCAAAAGACTATGGCAGAGTCCGGAAGTTTCCTGCAAATTAACTTTCTCCCGTTCCAAAACGATCAACTGCCGCTGCAGCGCATCCTCAAGAAGCAGTTCGCCACGCTGAATCTTACGGATCTCTTCAATCGGAAGGGAAAGCTTTCTGAGTAGTTTGATTTTCTTTAACTCAGACACGTCTTCCTCCGTATAGTCCCGATATCCGTTTTCAACATTTCTCTTAGGATTCAGAAGTCCTTGTTGTTCATAGAAGCGAATGTTCTTCTTGGTAATGCCCACCTGCTGTTCAACTTCGTTGATCTTCATGGTATGATTTCCTTTCTTACCCGTCCTGTGCAATCAGAATAAGGCTTCCACAAGGTGGAAGGTCAAGAGTTTTTTGAAATTTTATCAATAATATTATAGGGAACTTTTGCAAATATATTTTGCAAAAAAGTTCCCTAATATTAAACAACGAAATTATTGTCCTTTGACTGAGCCTATAAAAAGCCCGAAACTTTGCACATTATCTAAAAATTTGCCGTTCCGGTTGAATATCCGACACCCCATAATATAATGCGTATCACACCGCATATGAGCAAATGGAGCGGATAATACGCATAAAATAATTTGCCCATTCCCTTAAATGTGCCACGTTCCCCATTATAGAGTCGCAAAAGCGGAATCGTAAGGCATGTTCCCAACTGGATAAGTGCGTATATTTTATCGATAAACAGAAAATATACTATCGCATACATAACTACACAAACCATCATATGCGTCATCTGCTTCTTAAAATTCCCCCTGTTCATGCCGATTGATAAAATCGCCATGGTAGCGATACAGCTCCAGTCAGAAGGAAAAGTAATGAGACAGATGATGATAGCCGCCACGCTTTTCTGCCACGCTTTCCATTCAGCCTTGTCAAATATGTACAGTAATACCAGTCCCCATGCTAACGACCATACAACCCCTGTCTGATTAAATATTGTAGTCTGAAAAGGTATGAAAGGTATTCCGAAGCAAAAATTATAGGCAAAATGGGATATAGCTGCCAATATAAATAACCTTGCAGCGTATTTTTTAATATTATGTGTGTGATAATATCCCTCGGCAATGAAAAACCACATAATAGGCGCTGTAATTCTGCCGATAATATGTAAAAGAATCACATACCACTCTGTAGAGTAGCCCGGAAACAATGTCCATGTTAAGTGATCCAGCGTCATTGCCACGATCGCTATCAGTTTAAGCGTATTTGCGTTTAGTCCCTTTACTTTGTCTGTATATGGCATGTTCAGTCCTCTTTGCATCATTTACACCTCTTACCCCACGTCTGCAAGCGGAATAAATCTGTGGTCGTCTCCATCTTTCGCAGTATCAGTGTAAGTCTCCAGCCTGGTCACCTGATAAGCTGACGGGGAAATTTCTACACCCGCAAACTGACACAGTTTTTCAAATACCATCGTAGGCTTAATGTTTCCGCTGCTACTAGCATTGACAAGCATGTGAATCGTTTCGTTCTGCCCCGCTCCGAGTTCATAGATGCCTTGTTTTAAATCCAGCTCTACAACACTTTTCTTCGTTTCTTTCGTGTAAGGGATGGTAACCTGACTGCAGAAATCCCGTATTTTACCTTCCAGATCATCAATCGGAAAACTGCCCTCTTTCATCCGCAGACTGTAAGAAGCCGCTGCAACGCTGGACATGGCATTTTTCACATTCTCAGGCAAAATAGTTACAGAAAGCACTTCCACGCCTTCCACCATGACCTGATTCAGTGCATCTCTCATATCCTCCGTAGAAGTCATGGAGAGCACTTCAATATCCATATATTCCCCAAGGCTCTCAATTCCTACGCCCAGAGGTGCCGCAAAGGACATAATCTGGTGCGGGCTGAACCCCTCCGAATACTTAATGTCGATTTCTGCACGTCTGATCGCTTTCTGGAAAAAGCGCATCATGTCCAGATGACCTATAAACTTCATTGTGCCATATTTGGCAAACTTGATTCTGATTTTCATTGACAACCTCCGTTTTCATCAGAGTTCTGAACATAAATCAAAGGCTTTTCAGCATCTTTAAATATGCTTAAATTGAAAATGTATGTTTTACGCCATTTTTTCATATTCATCCTGCAAATCTTTTGCAAGATATGCGTCACTCATACAGTGCATATCTGAAACTCCGTTTTTAACAAGTTGATA
>JAAUZX010000090.1 GCA_014804365.1 Lachnospiraceae bacterium | reverse complement strand
CGTAGAAAGAGGTCTTTTTCTATGCACTAAATAAGTGAATTGCAATATTTGGTTAAAATTCAGCAACTATGTGGCCTACAACTATATTTATCAGGATTTGATGAATAAATCAGGTTTAAAAAGGTGAAGGGCAATTATAGTCATAGGATAGGGGTTCATGCGTTTTCCGTGGGTTTGGCGGAAAGTCTCGTTGCCTGTGGTTGCGGAATGAGGTACAATAAGGATAGTTAGCGTAAAATATGTCTGTATCTCGAATTTACAGGCTGCGGAAAGGCATGGTTATTATTATGACAGAACAATTTTCCAGAACGGAAATGCTGATCGGCAGCGACGCAATGGACAGACTGGCACATGCACGTGTGGCGGTGTTCGGCGTGGGCGGCGTGGGCGGTTATGTATGCGAAGCACTCTCGCGCAGCGGTGTGGGCGCGCTTGATCTGATTGATAACGATAAGGTCTGTCTTTCCAATCTGAACCGCCAGATCATTGCCACCCATAAGACGGTAGGCAGATACAAAACAGAGGTGATGAGAGAGCGGATTCTGGATATTAACCCGAATGCCTGCGTGCGGATTCATCAGTGCTTTTTCCTGCCGGAAAATGCGGATCAGTTTCCTTTTGAGGAATACGACTATGTGGTGGATGCGGTGGACACCGTGACTGCTAAAATCGAACTGGTATTGCGGGCACAGGAGAAGAAGATTCCGATCATCAGCAGCATGGGAGCCGGGAACAAGCTTGATGCGAGCGCTTTTCGTGTAGCGGATATATATGAGACGAAAGTGTGTCCCCTTGCCAAGGTGATGCGCAGGGAATTGAAAAAAAGGAATGTGGAACATCTGAAAGTGGTATATTCGGAAGAAGAGCCTATGAAACCGGCCGGGCAGGAGAACGGGGCAACGGAGGAAACAGATGCGGAAAACGAACAGGTTGCGGCAGGCAGGAGAAGTACACCGGGCAGTATCGCATTCGTGCCGTCTGTGGCAGGACTGATCATTGCGGGGGAAGTGGTGAAGGACCTGGTGGGGATTTAAAATGCATTCAATAAAATTGGGGCTGCTTTTAGCACCCCGATTTTATTTTGTAAAAACTGGCATGTATAAAAATATAAAAACTGGATATTTCACAAAAGCCAATATGTTGATATATTTCTGATAATCGGTGTGACGATTTCGGGGCACTGATAAAGGGGATTAATGGAATATAGTATTTTGGAGAAAAGACAAGGAGGCATTGTGAAGCAGATGAGTGAAGAGAGATATGCGTTGAACAGGCAGTTGGCACAGATGTTAAAGGGCGGCGTGATCATGGATGTGACGACGCCGGAACAGGCGAAGATCGCGGAAGCAGCAGGCGCTTGTGCTGTCATGGCATTAGAGAGGATTCCGGCAGATATCCGGGCGGCAGGCGGTGTCTCCAGAATGAGTGATCCGAAGATGATCAAAGGCATTCAGGAGGCAGTTTCCATTCCTGTAATGGCGAAATGCCGGATTGGTCATTTCGTGGAGGCACAGATTCTGGAGGCGATCGAGATTGACTACATAGATGAGAGTGAGGTGCTTTCCCCGGCGGACGATGTCTATCACATTGACAAGCGACAATTTAAGGTGCCCTTTGTGTGCGGCGCGAAGGATCTGGGTGAGGCGCTTCGCAGGATCAACGAGGGTGCTTCCATGATTAGGACAAAAGGCGAGCCAGGTACGGGGGATGTGGTGCAGGCGGTGCGTCACATGAGGAAGATGAACAGTGAAATCGCGAAGGTTACAGCAATGCGGCAGGATGAATTGTTCGAGGAAGCCAAGCAGCTTGCGGTTCCTTATGAGCTGGTGGCTTATGTGCATAAGAACGGCAGGCTTCCTGTGGTAAATTTCGCAGCAGGCGGTGTGGCGACTCCGGCGGACGCGGCGTTGATGATGCAGCTTGGTGCCGAGGGCGTATTTGTCGGGTCGGGTATCTTTAAGTCTGGTAATCCGGCTAAGAGAGCGGCGGCTATCGTGAAAGCTGTGACCAATTATAAGGATAATAAACTGATTGCAGAGCTGTCTGAGGATCTGGGTGAAGCGATGGTCGGAATCAATGAGCAGGAAATCGAGCTTTTGATGGCGGAGAGAGGGAGATGATGAAGATTCTCCGATTTGTCAGACCGGCTTATGATGTTGCAGCAGCCAGGATAGTCGATAAGCCTGAGAATCGCAATAGTAACAAAAGGAGTTATGTAAACTATGAATGTAGCAGTGCTGGCGGTACAAGGTGCTTTTGTAGAGCATATTAACAAGTTGGAGAAGTTAGGTGCGGATTGCATAGAATTAAGACAGGCAGCAGATTTGGAACAGCATTTCGACGGACTCATTCTGCCCGGTGGGGAGAGTACCGTACAGAGGAAACTATTGCGGGAGCTTGATATGATGGAACCTCTTCGGGAAAAGATCGGACAGGGGTTCCCTGTTCTCGGAACCTGTGCGGGTTTGATTCTTCTGGCACAGGAGATCAGCAATGACAGCGATGTATGTTTCGGAACGTTGCCGGTGTGTGTACAGCGCAATGCTTACGGAAGACAGCTTGGCAGTTTTCACACGGAAAACGAGTTTGCAGGGATCGGCAGGGTGCCCATGAGTTTTATCCGAGCGCCTTATATTAAATCGGTGTTAAACAGGGATCAGACAGAAATACTTGCCACGGTGGAAGGCAGGATCGTAGCGGCGCGGTCCGGAAATCAGATCGGGATAGCTTTTCACCCGGAGTTGGATGAGGATGACCGGATTCATGAGATGTTTCTTGAGATGTGCAGAGGAGTATAATGTCTGACTGGACAAAAAAGAGAATTATGTAGTACTATTACGGAATTAAAAAAGCTAACCCCAGGGGCAAAGGAATTCTTGGTTTGCACCTACTCTCATTCGAGAACCCAGCCTTTATCCTTCACGAGTTAACTTATCTATACTATAGCATATGGGATGAAAATGTCAAATATACATGCGAGGACAATTTCACTGTGACAGAAGCTTCTTATTTAAATTATGTTGTTTAACTTGAAATAATAAATATTTTGATAAATTCTTGTTTCAAGTTCCTTTGCGCAGGATGCTGAGATAGGACTCATATGCAAAGGTACGGTTTCTGCTGGCGTTCGATGTTTGAACAAGAATACCTGCATCAACCAGCTTGGTAACCGCACTTGAAGCAGTGTTGAAAGCGATATCCAATGCTTCAGCAGTTTTACGAATTTCTATAATCGGATTAGCCTCCAGATAATTAAAGACAAGTCTGGCATTTTTTGTGGCACGACCCAATTTTGAGATAATGTCCATATTTGCATCATGAAGAACAATCAATTCATCAATTGTTGCAATTGCATCCTCTGCAGACTCCATCAGTGCTTGGAGAAAAAACTTAACCCATTGTTCATAGTTACCTTTGCTTCGCACTTCCGTCATTCGGTCATAGTATTCTACACGGTTTTTTTTCAAAAAGTATGAAATATATAGTGCCGGAGAAGTGAGAACTTTTTTCTCCATCAGGAACAATGTAATTAACAATCGCCCGACACGTCCGTTTCCGTCAAGAAACGGATGGATGGTTTCAAATTGATAATGTATCAAGGCCACACGAATCAGCGCATCCATGTCATCATCAGCGTTAATGTATTTTTCCAGATCAGACATTGCTTCAACCATATTGTCAGGAGACGGCGGAATGTATCTGGCATTTTTCAGTGTGCTTCCTTGCCCACCAATCCAGTTTTGAGAACGGCGAAACTCTCCGGGATTTTTTTCCTGACCTCTAACACCTGACATAAGAACAGCATGTGTTTCTTTAATCAGGCGATTACACAGAGGTAATTCAATCAGCCTTTTAATAGCAATCTCCGTTGCTTTGATATAATTTACGACATCTGAGACATTACGGTTGGTATTTGCATCGAGCATTGGATCAAGGATATCTTCCAAAGTAGCCTGCGTACCTTCAATCTGCGATGACATCAGAGCTTCTTTGCGTATATACATGGAAATAAAGAGCTCAACATTAGGAATACGGGTTGCAATGCTTTCCAATACTGCAATTTGAGAATGCGCTTTTATCAGAATTGCAACAATATCCTCAGTCAATTCAATTGGAGGAACTGGAGGTAACGGATTAGGAACAAAGGATTTATACGCCATTTCTCCTGACAAGTTTGTTCTATAGTGACCGGCACGATTTTCCATTTATATTGGCTCCCTTCATGTAACTTGAAATACTGTCTCTATTATATTCTTTTTATTTCAATAAATCAAGTCAAATTGAAATAAATTACTGATTTTGGTATACATAACTACCTAAATATCATGCGCTACCCATCCGGCACCTCAAACGGTATCTCAGCCTCGATACATTTCACAGTCCCGTCCTGAAACTTCTCATAATGCAAATTATCTATTTATATTACTTTCATACATTTCCCCGGCCAATACTCCCTATTGCCGTACAACCCTCTGCCATAGTATACTAAACTTATGCAGCCCGTACAGGAGATTCATACAGGCGAAACAGTTACCGATGATAATGTCCAGAAGATATCATACAGCATGGAAGCAGCTGTATATAATAGATCTGAAGGGATAGAGGACAAAGGGGAGAAAAGATTGAAGATTAAAACTGCTAAGATGAGCTATGAGGAAGTGCTTGCGCTTCCGGTTACGATACATCAGAAACCAATCAAGCAGCGGCTGCTCTTTCGGGTAGTGCTGCTTTTGTTGTCCATATGGGATCTGTGGATGACCCGGTTTACCTATCGGATGATCGGCATGGAGAAACTGGAAAAGGGTGAACCCTGTCTCGTGTTGATGAATCATTCCAGCTTTATTGACTTAAAGATCGCGGCGCGGCTTATGTGCACCAGACCGTTTCATATCATATGCACTGCCGACGGATTTGTGGGAAAAAGGTGGCTGATGCGGCAGATCGGCTGTATTCCGACGAGAAAATTCATGACGGATGTGACGCTGGTGCGGGACATGGTCTATGCGACCAAAGAATTGAAAAGTTCCATTCTTATGTTTCCGGAGGCGAGTTACAGCTTCGACGGAACCCAGACACCTTTGCCGGACAGCCTCGGAAAATGCCTTAAGATATTGAAGGTTCCGGTTGTCATGATCAGAACCCACGGTGCGTTTGCGAGAGATCCGCTGTACAATAATCTGCAGCTTCGCAAGGTCAGGGTATCCGCCGATGTGGAATATCTGCTTTCACCAAAAGAAATTGCAGAGAAATCCCAGCAGGAGCTGAACGATATCTTACAGGAGAAGTTTACCTTCGATTATTTCCGCTGGCAGCAGGAGAATGAGATCAGGATCAAAGAGCCATTTCGCGCGGACGGACTTAATCGAATGCTGTATAAGTGTCCCCGGTGTAAGGAGGAAGGCCAGATGCTGGGTCAGGGGACGAGAATATTATGTAAACTATGCGGAAAAGAGTATGAACTGACGGAGTACGGATATCTGCACGCCGTAGAAACAGAGAGCAGAGAAAACAAGAAACAGGATGAGAGTAAAGAGATTCAGGAGTTCCCTGATTTCACCCATATTCCCGACTGGTACCATTGGGAGCGGGAGTGTGTCAGACAGGAGATTCTTTCGGGAAATTATCGGATGGATGTGCCTGTTACCATCTATATGATGGTTAATACGGATAGAATCTATCAGGTAGGGGAAGGGGTACTCAGCCATTCGGCAGAAGGCTTCCGGCTGACGGGCTGCGACGGCAGATTAGACTATCGGCAGGAGCCGCTTGCCTCCTACAGTCTGTATTCTGATTTCTATTGGTATGAGATCGGTGATGTGATCAGCATCGGGGACGCGCGGGTGCAGTATTACTGTTTCCCGAAAGAAAGCGGAGACATTGTGGCGAAAGCGAGACTTGCTGCAGAAGAATTATATAAGCTGGTGAAGCAGGGAACATTTGCAGAGTATCAGTGATTCATATCTTTTATAGTTAACGACATTATAAATTTCTAATATTATCTATAAAGTCTTTTTATGTCACTGTCGCGGCATGTTATGTCCGGAATCGGGCAGAACAGGTATCGGGATATTGTGCGGGAAGCGTTTTTGTGGTATGTTTCCAGCATAAAATCCTGATCCGTACAGTGACACTCATAAATGGGAATCGTACTGCATAGCATGTTTTCCCATGTCAGAATATATCAAGAGGAATATGGGGCATCATACGGATGCAAACTTGCAGGTTGAGAGAAGGGCATAGTTAGAAAAATGAAAATAGAGATCAATGTGGATGAGCAGGTCGATGAGACTTGCATCAGGATATCCTGTAGGGAACTGACACCGGAACTCTCCAGAATCCTTGCCATGCTGCGGCTGCCGGAAAGACAGCTTGCCGTTACGCGGGAAGAGGAGACGTATCTGCTTGATGTTACAGAGGTCATTTATATAGAATCCTTGGAGCGAAAGACTTTTGTCTACACGAAAGACGGTGTGTATGAGTCGGGGCTTAAGCTGTATGAGCTGGAGGAGCAGTTGGAAGTGTGGGGATTCTTGCGGGTGAGTAGATCATGTCTGGTTCGGTTGAGCGCCGTCAGGTCTCTTCGAAGTGACATTAACCGCAGGATTCGTGTGACACTGGATAACGGAGAAGTGATCATCGCCTCAAGACAGTATGCGGACGGGATCAAGAAACGGCTTGGGATTACGAAGTGAGAGAAACAGAATCGCGGAAATGACGGAGGCAGGATATTATGGAAGAGAAAAGAACGGTATTTGATTATTGCGGTCATGTATTTATTACATTCGGCTTCAGTATTTTAGTGCTGAGCATCTTTTGCAGTATTGTGGGAGAGGAGGCAAGAGAAGTTTCGAGCCTGTATTCTTTGGGCAAAGAGGGATTGTCCGTAGCAACGATACTGCAGTTTTTAGGCGTATCGGTCTGCATTACTGCATTTCGTACGATTTTCTTCACGGATGGCGTGATCAAGCGGATGTCTGTCACACTGCGCACAGTATGTATGTTGCTGTGTGTGATCGTGATGATCATAGTATGTGCGGTGGTGTTCGGCTGGTTTCCGGCAGACATGTGGCAGGCATGGGCGGGATTTGCAGTCAGCTTCGGCGTGTGCTTTGTGGGAAGCCTTATGCTCACACTGTTGAAGGAGCGGACGCAGAACCGCAGGATGGAGGAAGCACTGTCGAGGCTGAAGGAGCAGGAGAAAGGTAATGAGGACTCTTAATGTCAGAGATGAGCTTTCTGTGCAAATATCATGAGCGCCGAAGTGATAGGGCAGGAAGCGGATGAGAGTAAAGGAAAAGTAGAGAAAAAAGAGGGATTTTGAAGATGGAAAACCAGTTTCAAATAAAAGACGATAAACAGCTTGATCAAAACGCGATTATGATTGCAAATGTATCCCACCGATTCGGAGACAAAGAAGTGCTGAAAAACATTTCCTTGTCTGTAAAGAAAGGAGAAATCATAGGACTCTTAGGACCGTCAGGTGCAGGCAAGACAACGCTTATTAAGATCATCACGGGGCAACTCGTACCCACGTCCGGCAGTGTGGAACTGGCAGGGTGCGATATGCGAAGTCCCGGTCCGGCAATCTATCGGAGGATCGGTATGATGATGGACGACTGCGGGCTGTATGAGAGACTGTCCTGTTATGACAATCTGAGGCTGTATGCCGATCTGTACCGAATCGGCCACGACAGGATCAGGGAGGTGTTAGAGTGGGTTGGATTGTATGAAGACAGGAAATGTCCGGCACAGAAGTTGTCTAAAGGCATGAGAGGGAGACTTATGCTGGCGAGAGCCGTTCTGCACAGACCGGAATTTCTGTTTCTGGATGAACCTACAAGCGGACTGGACCCGGCCACGACCGGACATATTCATGATCTGATCTTCGGAATGTGTAAGGAGGGGACAACAGTTTTTTTGACGACTCATAATATGACTGAGGCTGAGAAGTTATGTAAACATGTTGCACTCCTGCATGAAGGGAAGATCGTAGAGTATGGAGAACCTCAGGAGATCAACAGGAAGTATAATCATATGAACCGTCTGAGGATACGCCTATACAGCGGCAGGGATCTGGATCTGCCGAATACGGAGGAAGCGGCAGCGCAGGTATATGAGTATTTGCAAAGCAGACAGATTGAGACGATACATTCCACGGAACCGAATCTGGAATCCGTGTTTCTGGAACTGACAGGGCAGCGTTTACAGGAATAAGTTATGTAAATTTGCTGAACTGACTTGAGCGGATTTGGTAGTGCAGTGTAGCGCAGTCAAATGAGAAAGCGTAGCATAAAGGATATGAAAGGTAGGAGAGAAGTGTGAAAAATTCAATCATTATATTCAGAAAACAAGTGAAAGACACCGGCAGAAATCTTGCTTTGGGCATCCAGTTTATTATGTTTCCCCTGATGGCGGTCATTATGGAAAACGCCATACAGGTCGAGAATATGCCGCCGCACTTTTTCGTGGGTATGTTTGCAGTCATGCATATCGGCATGGCACCGCTCAACGTCATGGCGGCGGTCATATCGGAGGAAAAAGAGAAGAACACGCTTCGCATGCTCTTCTTCGGCAGTGTGAAGCCTGTAGAGTATCTTCTGGGAATCGGCGGCTTTGTCTTTAGCGCCTGCATGGCGGGAACCGTTGTATTCGCCGTAGTAGGCGGATATGGCGGAGTAGAGTTTCTGCGGTTTCTGCTGATTATGGCAGCGGGGATCTGCGTTTCCATGCTGTTAGGCGCGGTGATCGGAATCCTGACGAAGAGTCAGATCAGCGCCACCACGATCGCAACGCCGACCATGATGGTTTTCGCTTTCCTGCCCATGCTCGCCATGTTCAATGAAACCATCGCCAAGGTGGCGGATTACGCTTACTCACAACAGGTTCAACTGATGTTGAATGGCCTTGCGTCAGGGACGGGAACTGAGCCGAAGAGTCTGCTCATCATTGCGGTCAGCGCCGTAATCGCCGCAGGAATGTTTATCTATGCTTATCGCAGAAGCGGTCTACTATGATTGATCTTGAGAATTATTACAAAAATGGATGATAATCCAGCATAAAATCGGCAGGGCTACCGTGAGCGCAAGGCATCCTGCGAAGAGCCGCCCGGTAGCCGTCGCATCCAGACATGCCGCAATCAGAGTAATCACATACATGGCAACGAGCAGAACGACGCATGTAAGGGCGACGATCTGTTTCGGGGTCTTTTTTTTCATAAGAGATCTCCTTCTTAACATCTGTACATTTGATGTCAGTCTACGTATCAGAGCAGTTTATTGCAGTCTATATCCCATACTTGCACTTCATGTCTTCTCGGATACTATTCTTTTCATACTTTAGCATGATTTCGGTCAGGAAGCAACGGAAGATCTGTGCCTGTTTCGGAGGGCACGGATATACAGAAATAATTAAGATGACAAATGGGGGGAATTCCGCTATGATGTAATAAGTGTACAATGTTACTGCTTCTAAGTTATGTAAATCGCACGCACAGATGAAAGTGAATATCTACGAAGCCGCGCTTTCGCTCCGTAAAAAGCGTAGCGGACACTAAGTTCGTTGAGTTGCAGAGCAACTCATAACCTCACTATGTGCCGACGCTTTTTAAGGGGCTTCTTAAGATATTCACTTTCATCTGCGCTGGGTATTGGTTATGTCAAAACAGTAAATGCATTCATATTTAGTACGAAGAACGGAGACAGATTGTATGGATAAAATGATACTCGACAAGAATTGGCGGATGACGATCGTGGGGGAAAATGTCTATGACATACCGGAAGAATGGATTGATATGCGGATTCCGGGTTCCGTCTATGGCACTTTGCTGGAAAAGGGGTTTATGCCTGATCCTTATGACAGGATGAACGAGCTGGAGGCGTTGCGTCTGATGGAAAATGATTTTTGTTTCCAGACCACGTTTACTATTGAAAAAGAGCAGCTTCTGGGCGATTTCCTGCTGTTACGTTTTGACGGAATTGATACGCTTACAGAAGTCTACCTTAATGACAGACTTTTGGGACAAACCGACAATATGCACCGCGTTTGGGAGTTTGATATCGAAGAAATTGCCAAGGTTGGTGAAAATACGCTACGCGTGGAGTTCGTGTCTCCGACGAAATACATTGCAAAAGAGAATGAGAAAGTATATACCGGCGGTTCTGGAGAGTGTATGAAAGGGTTTCCTCATCTGCGCAAGGCACACTGCATGTTTGGATGGGATTGGGGTCCGAGGCTGCCTGATATGGGGATTTTCAGGGAAGTCTCCGTTTTATCCGGCAGGATGGCTAGATTGGAACAGGTTTACATAACACAAGACTGGCTCTATGGGAATGCAGTGGACGTCACACCGAAGGGCGTGGATATTCACACGGGATCGGTTGACATAAAGTATAATGTCACCATTGAAAACTTTGTACCGGAAATGTCGGATGACAGCTATGAAATCAGGACGGCGCTCTATGACGACAAGGGTATGCTGATTGCGGAGAAGTCCTCCGGGCAGCGTGCGGGCGCAAGTGTGTCGGAGGCATATGCGGAGACGGTTACGGCAGATAAGGGCGAAGAAACAAGGGACAGCTGGGATACGATCACCGTGCATGACCCGAAGCGCTGGTGGCCTAACGGTTACGGCAAGCAGCCGCTCTATCGGGCGGAAGTGACGCTGTTAGACGATCAGGGAACGGTGCTGGATGTGTGGAGCCGCAGGATCGGTCTGCGCACCATGACAGTCAACACACAGCAGGACGAGTGGGGAGAGTGCTTTGCCCATGAGGTGAACGGTGTTAAGATCTTTGCCATGGGGGCAGACTATATTCCGGAGGATAATATTTTGTCCAGAGTGACGCCGGAGCGCACGAAGAAACTGCTGCAGGATGCGGCGCAGGCGCATTACAACTGTATCCGGGTATGGGGCGGCGGATATTATCCGGATGACTGGTTTTATGATCTGTGCGACGAACTGGGATTGGTCGTATGGCAGGATTTCATGTTTGCCTGCGCAGCTTATGAGTTGGATGACGATTTTGAGCGCAATGTCAGCATGGAGATCCGTGATAATATAAGAAGAATCAGACATCATGCCTGTCTGGGGCTATGGTGCGGCAATAACGAGATAGAGACCCAGACGCTGGATAAGGCGTGGAAGCCGTCAGAGAAACAGAAATGTGACTATATTAAGCTGTTTGAGTATATCATTCCGAAGATTCTGGAAGAGGAAGATCCGGGGACACTTTACTGGCCGTCATCTCCGTCTTCCGGAGGGAATTTTGACAATCCGTGGGATGAAAACAGAGGAGATACACATTATTGGGATGTATGGCATGGAAATAAACCATTTACGGAGTACCGTAAATTCAGATTCCGCTACGTTTCTGAGTTTGGATTCCAGTCTTTCCCGTGCTTAAAGACTGTGGAGACCTTCACTGAACCCGAGGACCGCAATATCTTTTCCAGAGTCATGGAGATGCATCAGCGGAATGTGGCGGCGAACGGTAAGATCATGACATATCTGTCTGCGACGTACCTCTATCCGACAGATTTCGACACACTGTTGTATGCGTCTCAGCTTCTGCAGGCGGATGCGATCCGCTACGGAATCGAGCATTTTCGCAGACACCGGGGTAGGTGCATGGGCACGATCGTATGGCAGCTCAATGATATCTGGCCGGTGGCATCCTGGGCGAGCATTGATTATTACGGCCGCTGGAAAGCGTTGCATTATGCCGAAAAGCGGGCTTTTGCACCGATCATGATCTCCTGTGAAGAAACAGGGGAACTGAGTGAGAGACCCTTCTGTGTCTCACAGCCGGCACCCATTGTGAAGTCGGCGAGACTGCATGTGGCAAATGAGACGTTTGAACCGGTGAGCGGTTTGGTGACGTGGCAGCTCCGCACGGCCAAGGGTGAGATTCTGCTGGTAGGTGAAGAGCGGGTCAGAGTGGAACCGCTTAGCGGCACGTGGATTGAGCGACATGATTTCTCATCATTTAGCGAATTGGAAGTTTACATAAGTTATGCTTTGGAAGTAGAAGGACAGGTTGTATCGGAAGGTACCAGCCTGTTTACGGCGCCGAAGCATTTTAAGTTTGAAGATCCGAAGCTGTCCTATACGAGAGAGGGGAACAGCTTGTTAATTAATGCGCAGGCATATGCGAAGAGTGTGGAGATCCGGGGTGTGGATGGAGATGTGAAACTGTCCGATAACTATTTTGACATGAATCCCGGCACGAAGCGGGTGGAGATCCTGGAAGGAGATGCCACGGAGTTTGCGCTGCGGTCAGTGTATCAGATCAGGTAATCCCGATGAATGGATCGCGATGATCGGTAAGAGCGCTTCCCGGCACAAATTACACAGCCTGAGAAAGGGGCATGGCTATATAAATGGATAAATTAAGTATAAGTCCCTGCAATCTGTGTCCAAGGGAGTGTAATGTCCGTCGGGAAGAAGGGCAGACGGGCTACTGCCGCTCGGACGACCGGATCTTCATCGCGAGGGCGGCGCTGCATATGTGGGAGGAACCGTGTATCTCTGGGAAAAAAGGTTCCGGAACGGTGTTTTTCTCCGGATGTAACCTGCGCTGCGTCTACTGTCAGAATTACGAGATCGCGGCGGGCGGAAGAGGAAAAGCGGTTTCCGTAGAGCGGCTTGCGCAGATCTTTCTGGAACTGCAAAAGCAGGGAGCCGCCAACATCAATCTGGTCACGCCTGATCATTATGTGCCCGGTGTGGTGCGGGCTGTCCTTATGGCAAAAGAACAGGGACTTGTGCTTCCTGTTGTATATAACTGCAGTGGTTATGCCAAGCGTGAGGTCATAAAGAGCCTGACGGGTATTGTAGATATTTTCCTGACGGACTTCAAGTATATGGATCCGGCCCTTGCGGCGAAGTATTCCGCAGCGCCGGATTATCCCGATGCAGCGAGAGAAGCACTTGATGAAATGGTTAACATAACATACAAGGAAAGCGATGAGAATATGCCTCTCTTTGATGAAACCGGTATGATGCAAAGAGGTGTGATCGTCAGACACCTGCTCTTACCCGGACACAAGAAGAATGCGAGGGAGGTGCTGCGCTATGTCTATGAGACATACGGTGACAGCGTATATATCAGTCTGATGAACCAGTACACTCCTTTTGACAGACTGCGGGATCACCCGGAGTATGGTGAGCTAGGCAGAAAAGTGACGAAAAGAGAGTATGAGTCCGTAGTGGATTATGCCATAGATCTGGGAATCACGAATGCTTACATTCAGGATGGAGATACGGCGCGGGAGAGTTTTATACCGCCGTTTGATGTACGAAAGGAATGAAAGGTTCCGGCGTGAGTTTTCTATCAACGATAGATTTATGATAGAAGAAGAGGTGGAATATGAGAAAACGATTAATAATTTTCGGTCTGGCTGCAGCAGTCGGTATGTTATCCGTAGGCTGTGGGAAAAACGATGAGATTACAGAGGAACCCGTAGCGACTGAGAGCCCGGCGCAGGAAGACAATACGTCTGAGAAAGAACCGGAGATGGAACCGGAACAGACTACGGTGAGTAATTGTCAGATCGCAGGCGGACAGGTTGCGTTAGTGATCGATGCAAGTTCCGCCGTGGACAGCGGTTTCAACCAGGCGGCGCTTAACGGTGCGCAGACCTATGCCGATGCAGCGGAGGTCTCTTATTCCTACTACAGTGCCGACGATGACACGCAGGAATCCTATGAGAAAGCCGTAACCACGGCGATCCAGAATGATGCGGCACTTGTCATATGTGCCGGCAGCCATTTTGAAGAGACCGTTGGACGGATGCAGAATGAATACGACGATGTGTTTTTCCTGTTGTTAGACGGCGTGCCTAAAGATGCCGAGGGCAATGCGGTTGCCATTGCACCCAATGTCCACTGTATTACGTACCGGGAGGAGGAGGCAGGATATCTGGCCGGATATATGGCGGTTTTGGATGGCTACACCAAGCTGGGATTTATCGGAGGGGAACAGCTTCCCTCTGTGGAGCGGTATGGATACGGTTATCTGCAGGGAATCGATGCGGCGGCAGCCCATTTGGACAACAGTGATGATATCAGCGTGGAGTATTGGTATGCGGGTACTTTTCTGCCCGATGAACAGATTGAGGAGACTTCCCGCGAGTGGTACGAGGCGGGTACGGAGGTTATATTCGCCTGCGGCGGTTCGTTGTATCAGTCGGTATTGTTGTCAGCGGAGTCCTGCGGCGGAAAGTTGATCGGGGCGGACGTAGACCAGAGCGGTATTTCCGAACTATTCTTAACTTCCGCCATGAAAGGGATTGATTCTTCCGTGATCGACGCGCTGGATGAGTTTTTTGCCAACGGAAGGAGCTGGCCTGGAGAAATTGCGGGCAGCGTGAACTCCTACGGCGCGAAAGAAAAATGCGTCCGTCTGCCCGTGTATGGTGATGCATGGCGCTTTCAGACGGCTGAAATGAGTGACTATTTACATGTGATCGCCGGTCTAAAGAGCGGTGACATTCAAGTATCAGACGACGTAGATACGCAGCCGGAGACGACCGTTTCGGTTATCCGGCATGAACAGCAGGAGGAAGACCTTTGGATACCGGAAAAATGATGAAATCCAGCTATAATCCATATGTATTTGTTGTACTGCTTCTTTCCGGTTTTCTGCTCCTGTTATCGGGATGCGGGGAGAAGACACCTACGGTCTCTGACAGCGTATCGTGGCAGTCGGGAAAAACGGAAGAAGAGATCGAGAGAGAACTGACGGAAGGAAACGTTACCATGTCACGGCTGCAGCTTGCACTATACGGTAAGATTACGGACTGTTCCCTGCAGAGCGATAAGGAAACGCTGGCGCTTACGCTCACCATGCCGGATATTCCGAAGAGCGATGATGCCATGATCTATCTGTTTGCCTTTGAAACATTTGAAGAATGTACCTTTACCGAAGAGCTTAAGCGGGAACCGATCGCGAGTCAGAGAAAATCCACAGAGTGCAGACTGGAGTGTGCATATCAGGATGAATATCTTTTTAAACAGTTCGTTCCGGCCCTGCTTCTGAACGGAGAATATATGCCTCTGTCCGCGGGTATCTGCATCAGCAATCCGGAAATGCTGGCGGATACGATAGAAGACTGCCCCCAGCCTAAGTCCAAAAAAGGACTGCTCTTAGACCCGCAGATGCTGGAGACTTCACTACTGACGGATTTAGGGGTGCAGTACGCGATTTACAATATTCCCCTTTCCATTATTATGGGAGAAACCACGGATCAGACTTTTCCCACGATCTCTTACGAATATCAGGGAAAGACATATCTGTTTAACGGTGCTGCCATAAACGGCTATGACTACCTTTTTTCTTACCTGACAGGCCAGGGGATGAATTCCACGGCAATCATCTTAAATGATTGGAATGAAACGTATCCGGAATTGATCCATCCGTTGTCAGACAATAAAGAGGCGGGCGCATATTACTATGCTTTTAATACCGCCGATGAGGAGGGAATCCGTTGTTTGGAAGCGATAGCCTCTTTTCTGACGGAGCGCTATTCCAGCAAGGAGCACGAACTTGTGTCGAGCTGGGTCATTGCCAATGAAATCAATCAATATAAAGTCTGGAATTATATGGACACGGATGACATTATGGTATACGCTTCCGAATTTGAGAAGGCGCTGCGTATCTTCTATTATGCGGCGAAGAGTAACTATGCCGATGCCAAAGTGTATTTCAGCATAGATCACGACTGGAACAGCAACAGAGGAAATGACGAGAAATACTTCAATGCGAAGGAGGTCGTGGCGGCGGTTAATGAGATGGCCGGGCAGAAAGGAAATTACGATTGGGGGCTGGCGATCCATCCGTACCCGAATCCACTCACCAAAGTAAACTACTGGACGGAGAATTATGACAAGACGCCGGATGCTCCTGTCCTTACGCTGATGAATTTAAGCACGGTGACGGATTTCTTAAGTCAGGAAGAATATCTTGACCGGAACGGAAATGTACGGAGTATTACAGTCACGGAACTTGGTTTTACTTCCGCATCCGGCGAAAAACTGCAGGCGGCTGCTTTTGCGTACTGCTATTATATCATTGAGGACAACCCTTATGTGGATGCATTCATCATGAACAGGCAGACCGATGCGCTGGAAGAAGTTAAACAGGGACTTTCATTCGGTATCTATGAAATGGATCACACGCCCAAGTATATCTGTGACGTATACAAAAACATCGACACGGATCAGGGGAAGGAATATACGAAATTCATGCTGAATATTCTGGGTGCGGGAAGTCTGGAGGAGGCGCTTTCGTGGGCGAAGTAAGTTTCATTTTGAAATTCATGAAAAAAATGTGAAGAGCATTGACAGTTGAATGGTTTTTTTGATAAAATGTATGCATTGTGTAGAGAAACGATGGGGTTTAACATGGTGAACTCTATGGTTTCTCTCTTTATATATGTTATTTTGGTTTAATGTGGTAAAGCAAAAAAGCGGAAAATATGTCATAATTACATAGGAACCAATATAAGTTGCGGCTTGGAAAGGAGCATGGTAGTACAAATGGTAAAGTATACTATTAAACGCATTATTTTGGCAATCGTTTCGATCCTGATTGTCAGCGCAATCACTTTCTTTGTCATGAACATTATCCCTGGCGGACCGTTCAACAAGGAAAAAGCTACGAGCGCGGAGGCGCAGAGAGTATTGGAGGAGCGTTACAATCTGGATAAACCGCTTGGACAGCAGTATGTTCTTTATATGAATAATTTAATACACGGTGACTGGGGTATCTCTTTGCACAGCGGACGTGATATATGGGGAGAGATTTCCTCACGCTTCAAGGTGTCTGCAAGACTGGGAGGTATGGCCGCTGTGGTGGCGATTATTATTGGATTGATTTTGGGGAGCGTTGCGGCGTTGACGCGGAACAAGTGGCCGGACAGGCTTATAGTCTTCTTGACGACACTGGGAACTGCCATGCCGTCCTTTATTCTGGCGACTCTGCTGCTTCTGGTGTTCTGTCTGAAACTCGGTTGGGTTCCGGTATGGTCATCGAGCAAACCGAATTATGTCCTGCCGATTATCGCGTTAAGCCTTTATCCGATGGCATATATCACGCGTCTGACCAAAACCAGTATGTTGGACGCGCTCAATCAGGATTATATTCGTACGGCGAGAGCAAAGGGAGTTCCCGCATGGAAAGTAATTTTCAAGCATGCACTCAGAAACGCGCTGATTCCGGTCGTTACATATATCGGACCGATGGTTGCCTATATTCTGACAGGTTCCATGGTTGTAGAGAATATTTTCACGATCGGCGGTCTTGGGTCTTCTTTCGTGACGAGTATCACGAACCGCGATTATACGATGATTATGGCGACGACGATCTTTCTTGCTATTTTGATGGTAGTTGCGAATCTGCTGACCGATATCGCGTATAAACTCATCGACCCGAGAATTACATTCGAATAGAGACAGAAAGAAAGGACGAACAGGAATGCAGGGGAACGGAAATGAAGTATTGAAGAAGAAACAGTTTTTATCTGCACAGGTGGATTTGAGTAAATTTAATCCCGCGCAGTTTGAGGAAGCCACGGACGAGGAGAAGAAGCAGCAGGATGTCATGGGAGAATCCACTACCTTTTTTAAGGATGGTATGAGACGTCTGCGCAAGAATCCGCTGGCGATGGCAAGCATCGTTATATTGCTGTTAATTATTGTAACGATTATTGTTGCACCACATATTGTTCCTTATAAGTATTACGAGATTATTTCGGTGGACGGTGTCCGTGACAAATCGGCGTCCAATCTCGCACCGTTTACATATTCCAAACTGGAGACGCAGTATATGGAGAGGACCGGGGAGAAGCTCTTCCCGCATATTCTGGGGACAGACAGTCTGAGCAGGGATTATTTTATCAGAGTAATCTACGGAACGAGGGTAAGTCTTTCTGTCGGTATTGTGGCATCCATCATGGTTCTGATAATCGGTCTGCTCTATGGTTCCATTGCCGGATATTTCGGAGGCAGGATCGACCTTATTATGATGCGGATCGTGGATATTATTTATTCTCTGCCGGATATGTTGATCATCATTCTGTTATCGGTGGTGTTAAACCAGACACTGGCGCCTTTTATCGCGGGCACCGTGCTGGAAAGCCTCGGAACGAATATGATTTCTATCTTTATCGTGTTCGGTCTGCTCTATTGGGTCAGCATGGCCAGATTGATTCGAGGTCAGATTCTTACGATCAAAAATAATGAATACGTGCTGGCAGCCAGATGTATCGGTACAAAGAACGGCAGGATTTTGAGAAGACATATTTTGCCGAACTGCCTTTCCGTCATTATTATCACGACGGCGCTTCAGGTGCCAAGTGCGATTTTTACCGAGAGCTACTTAAGTTTCCTTGGTCTCGGCGTATCTGCACCGCTCACATCTCTTGGAAGCCTTGCGAACGATGCGAGAGCCGGCATGCAGTCTTATCCGCACAGGCTGATCGTACCGGCAGTCACGATCTGTCTGATCGTATTGGCATTGAACTTATTGGGCGATGGTCTGCGTGATGCCTTCGACTCTAAATTGAATTAAGGAGATAAGCATATGGGCCAAGAAAATAACTATATTTTGGAAGTAAAAGATTTACATACAAGCTTTTTTACCGACAACGGGGAAGTACAGGCGGTCAACGGTATTTCCTTCAATCTCGAAGCTGGAAAGACGCTCGGTATAGTTGGCGAGTCCGGCTCCGGTAAATCCGTTACCGCGTATTCCATTATGCAGATTCTGGCGGAGACCGGAAGAATTACCGGCGGCGAAGTGAGATTTCACGGCGAGGACATCACGAAATGGAATAAGAAACAGATGCAGAAATTCCGCGGCGCGAAATGTTCCATCATTTTCCAGGATCCGATGACAAGCCTGAATCCGGTCTTTACGATCGGAAGCCAGCTTACGGAAGCGATCCTTCTGCATACGGATAACAATAAGAAGCAGGCGAAAGAGCGGGCGATAGAGATGCTGACGCTGGTCGGCGTAAATGAGCCGGAGAGCCGTATGAAACAGCATCCCCACGAGCTGTCGGGCGGTATGAGACAGCGTGTCATGATTGCCATGGCGCTTGCCTGCGAGCCGGATATTTTGATTGCGGACGAACCGACGACGGCACTGGATGTAACTATTCAGGCGCAGATTCTGGAACTGATGCAGGATTTACAGAAAAAACTGGGTATGACGATTATCATGGTAACGCATGATTTGGGCGTTATCGCGAGTATGTGCGATGAGATTCTGGTCATGTACGGCGGGCGCGTTTGCGAGCGCGGTACGGCGGACGCCATCTTCTATCACCCGGCGCATGAGTATACCAAAGGGCTTCTGCGTTCCATACCGAAAGCGGATAACATGAACGAGAAGTTGGTTCCCATTGGCGGTACGCCGATCAATTTATTACAGATGCCCGAGGGCTGCGCGTTTTGTCCGCGTTGCGACGCGGCCATGAAGATTTGCCTGAAAGAGAAACCGGAGGAATTCCGCGTCGGTGAGACACATATTGCCAGCTGCTGGATGAATATAAAGGAATTATATGAAGCACAGGAAGGAGAACGGGTATGAGTGAAAACGAAAAATATCTGCTGAAGGTAGAACACTTAAAACAGTACTTCCCAGTGCGAAGAGGATTTAAGACGATTCCTCTCAAGGCAGTTGACGATATTTCATTTTCCGTAAAACCGGGCGAGACGTTAGGGCTTGTGGGAGAATCCGGATGCGGTAAGACGACTGTGGGGAGAACACTTCTGCGTCTTTACCAGCCCACCGCAGGGCGGATCGTGTTTGACGGAGACGTGCTCTTTGACAGCGGTGAGCAGTACGACGAGAACGGAAAGGTGGTTTTGGGGGCGGACGGCAAACCTGTTATCGGTAATAAGGTTGATGTCAACATGCTTCCTTACCGCAAGCAGATGCAGATGGTCTTTCAGGACCCTTATTCTTCCTTAAATCCGCGTATGACGGTGGAAGATATCATCGGAGAGCCGCTTGATGTCCATAAGCTGTATCAAAACAGGAACGAGCGTCGCGAGAAGATTCTGGGTCTGATGGAACTGGTGGGGCTGAACGCGGAACATGCCATGCGTTATGCGCATGAGTTCTCCGGCGGACAGAGACAGCGTATCGGCATTGCAAGGGCGTTAGCCGTAAATCCGAAATTTATCGTGTGCGACGAGCCGGTATCGGCACTTGACGTATCGATTCAGGCACAGGTTGTCAATATGTTTGAAGAATTGCAGGAGAAACTGGGCGTTGCTTACCTTTTTATTGCCCATGACCTTCTCGTTGTGCATCATATTTCTGACCGTATCGCGGTTATGTATCTCGGAAAGATGATGGAACTTGCGGATGCGGATGAGTTGAATGAGAATCCCATCCACCCCTACACGTTAAGCTTACTGTCGGCAGTTCCGATTCCAGATCCGGAGACGGCAAGGAAGAGTAAACGTATCGTTCTGGAGGGAGATGTGCCGAGTCCGCTTAATATGCCTACCGGCTGTCCGTTCCGCACCAGATGCCGCTATGCCACAGAGCAGTGCGCCAAAGAGATGCCGCAGTTGACGGACAGAGGCAACGGTCATTTTGTTGCCTGCTTCAATAAATAAGGTTTTCTCCCGTTTGGGTGAAAATAGATATTAATATTTTTATAGGAGGAATGGTTATGAAAAAGAAACTAGTAGCGGTCTTACTTGCTGCAAGTATGATCGTGGGCCTTACAGCCTGTGGTTCCGATAATGCCGCAAACAGTACGGACAACAGCGGAACAGACAATGCAGCTACTACAGAGGGAGATTCTGATGACTCTTCCACAGATGCGACAGACAATTCAAATGGTGGCGAGTCCTCAGGAGGTTCAGGTATTTTGAATATCAACCTTGCTTCTGAGCCGGATTACCTTGACCCTGCGCTCAACAGTTCTGTTGACGGCGGCTGTCTTGCAGTAAATTCTTTTGCCGGGTTATATACCTACGACCAGAACGGCGAGCTGATTCCGCAGCTTGCTACAGCAATGCCGGAAGTATCTGATGACGGCTGTGTTTACACAGTGAATCTGAAAGAGTCAAAATGGAGCAATGGCGACGATTTAAATGCACAGGATTTCGTGTATAGCTGGAATCGTGTTATCGCAGAGGAGACCGCAGCTGATTACGCATACCTTTTTGATGTAATCGCACGTAACGGTGACGCGCTTGCGATCGAGACACCCGACGATTATACGATGGTAATTACTCTGAACAGTCCCTGCCCGTATTTCAATGACTTAATGGCGTTCCCGACTTTCTTCCCTGTTCATCAGGCAAGTGTGGAAGCTGCTAACCCGGACGGAACTGTTCCCGGTAAGTGGGCACAGGAAGCCGGTTTCGTATGTAACGGCGCTTACACATTGCAGTCATGGAATCACAATGAGAGCATGGTTTATGTAAAGAACCCCAACTACTACGATGCGGCTAACGTGACCATGGACGAGCTGCACTTCATGCTGAGTGCGGACGATACAGCAATCTACGCTGCTTATAACAGCGGAGATCTGGACTATATCGATACCGTTCCGAATGATGAGATTTCTTCTTTAAACGGTATTAATCCTGAGTTTGGTATTCTGGATAATCTTGGAACTTACTATATCGGTTTCAATGTAAATGATTCAGTATTCGACGGCAAGACTGTTGAAGAGGCAGCTAAGATGCGTCATGCAATGTGTATACTGATCGACCGTGGATTTATCGTTGAGAATGTAGGTCAGACTGGTCAGGTTCCGGCAGATTCCTTTGTTCCGCTTGGTATGGCTGACGGTAACGGCGGCGAGTTCAAGCAGGCGGATACTTCCTACTATGATGCAGAGGCATCCGGTGCCGGCATGCTGGAAGAAGCGGTAGCTTTACTGGAAGAAGCAGGTTATACGCTGACAGATAACGGCGATGGTACCTACTCCATCGACCCCGGTATCTCTATTACGTACCTGACAAACGACGGTACAGGCCATATCGCCATCGCAGAGTCTATCCAGCAGGATCTGGCAATCGTCGGAATCAGCATGGATATTCAGTCTGAGGACTGGAACGTATTCTTGGAAGACCGTAAGCAGGGTAATTTCACACTGGCACGTGAGGGCTGGTTAGCTGACTACAATGATCCGGTCAACATGCTGGAGATTTTTACATCTGATTCCGGTAATAACGATATGCAGCTTGGTAAGGGAAGCGGTGCGGCAGCTCCTGCATGGGGTGACTATGACGCGATGATCACCGAAGTTCGTAACACGACAGATTTCGCGGCACGTGTTGATCTGATGCATGAAGCTGAGGATATGCTGATGGAAACATGGGCAGTTATCCCGCTTTACTACTACAATGATGTTTACATGCAGAAATCTAACGTAGACGGTATCTTTGCGACCGTATTCGGTATGAAATATTTCATGTATTCTACTAAAGGCTGATTGGATTGTCTGAATCAGTATTGAATAAGGATTAATAAGGAAAAGCAGATTTGGGTCACGGAAATTTTGGCGGGGCTTGAATCTGCTTTTTTATTTTACAGGATATTTCTCGTTTATGCACGAGTTTGCGGAGAGGCGTAGCATCTCATAAGCAATATCTCGCAATCGAACTTGTTCGATATTTTTATACATCTGTAGGTGATTTTGCCATTATATACCAACGGTTTGTATATACTGCACAAAAATAGAGAATAAAAATTTTCGTATAATTTCGCTATGCATACTTGTAGGAAAATAGACGAAGTGATAAAGTGTTATTATATAAGATGAACTGAGATGTATTATCTATGGAAATGGTAAAGGACTAAAAAGAAAGGAAGGAAAAACGATGGAGAGAGAAAGGAAATTCTTTCGAAAGAAGCACAGAATGGCAAACAGTGTCTTCAGTTGGCTGCTGGCGTTTGCCATAGTCGCTTCAAGTGTATCGACTGTACCGGGGTTTGCAATAACTTCTCTGGCAGCCGAAAATGAAGTGGGGGGGGGGGTAAAACCGTCTATACTAGTGAGAGTAATGACGTAGGCGGCAGTGACGCAGCAGGCGACGCAGACTCAAATGACAGCAGTACCGATGGTGACACAGCGCCGGGCAGTGATGAGAACAACGGTGCAGGTACGGATGATGGCGCAGCTTCGGATAGCGACGGAGGAGCTTCGGAAGATGACGGCACGGGTACTACAACACCGGATGACAATAACGGGAATGGCAGCGGTAATGGTACAGGTGCCGGAGATGATGAGTCATCCGATGACAATGGCATCGCAGGCGATGGCACGGATACGGACGACGTTGAAGGTGAATCGGAAGAGGACGACGGGGTTCTTGACGATGAAGGCGGCAGTGCTGAGGGACAAGAGCCGGATGAAATCATTGATGATAAGGCGGATAATGGTGGGCAAATCACACTGCATGTTCGTAATGACCTGAATTGGGATTCGGTTTATGTGTATTCTTTTGTGGGTGAAAATGAAACTCCGATAGCCGGCGGATGGCCGGGAAGTAAGCTTACAGAAGAAAATGGATGGTATACGGTCAGCTTATCTGCGCCGACAATGGCTCAATTTTGCTATATCATCAACAATGGTAGCGGTACACAGACTTCTAATACCTATGTTACGTTTCCTTCTGGGACGACATATGAACTCTGGACATGGGTTGAAAAGAAGTGGCAGGATGGTAACGAAGTCTATGAAGCCGCCTATTCTTTTTCTTCAGTAGAAAGTGTAGAAAGTCCGGAAGTGAATGGAAACAAAGTCACCTTCCGATACAAGAATGAATGGGCAAGTTCCGTCTATCTGGCAGGAACAATGAACGGCTGGAGTGATTCTGCCACTAAAATGTCAAACGAAGATGGCGT
This sequence comes from Lachnospiraceae bacterium, assembly GCA_014804365.1. Classification (GTDB taxonomy): domain Bacteria; phylum Bacillota; class Clostridia; order Lachnospirales; family Lachnospiraceae; genus UBA3282. The sequence continues at coordinate 30,185 of JAAUZX010000090.1, read as the reverse complement.
TTTCACATGCGAAGAGACGCTGGAGCACGGCGAGTACCAGTACAAGTTTGTTGTGAAATATGCTGAAGGTACCCAGAATGAAAGTTCTGACTGGATCACAGACCCGTCTAACCCATTATATGTGGAAGAAAAGGACGATGACGGTAACGTTAAAAACACGAACAGTCTGGTCTACGTTCCAGGCGATACCACATACAACTATACGGTACACTATTATGATCCGAATAATGCGGATCAGACAGCGGAAACCCCGGATCTGTATGTCTGGGAGCTGGGCATTAAATATGCGAAGACGGATCATGTTTATACATATGAGAGCGGAGAAACTGATAACGGTATCAGGTGGCTGACCACGACTTTTTCCGTTCCTTATAGGAATCTGGGGATTATCGGAAGACAGACTGCCGGAAGCTGGGACGGGGGAAAGGATATTGACCGGTCCTATCAGCTGGCGGGTAGCAGCAGTACAGGAGCAGAGCTTTGGTATATTTACGGACAGGGCATCTATGATAAAAAGCCGATGTTCGGAGATGTGGAAACAGTGGAGGCAGCTTTGTGTTATGACTCCATGGACTATACTCGTAACAATGTCCTTTCAATTACTGTAAACGGCAGTGAAGACGGGGCAAGACTTGTGAGCGAAGCGTATGTGGACGCTTCTGCTCTCGGTATGAGCGATCAACTGAAGATCGATCCCGAACTGATGGAGATTTCCCTGTCAGTGACAGAGGATACAGCGCCGGGAAGCTATGAGCTTCCGATTACGGTAACTGGAAATAACGGTTCAAAGGCTACGGGTAAAGTGACCGTGGTGGTGACGGAGAAATCGGCTGATGAGAATGATTTTGACTGGGATGAGGCAGTAATCTATTTCATGGTGACCGACCGGTTCTTTGATGGTAATAACTCCAATAATGCAGCAAACGGATCAGAGACCTTCGATAAAGGAGATGAAGGTCTGTACCATGGCGGCGACTTCGCAGGTGTTAAGGAGAAACTGGATTACTTAGAGGATCTAGGCGTCAATACGATCTGGATCACGCCTATTGTAGAAAACATCAAGGGTGTTACGGTAGGTGACGGCACGGGTGATGTACCCTATAACGCGGCTTACCACGGTTACTGGGCAAGTGATTTTACCAAGCTGAATCCGGCTCTCGGTACGGATGAGGAGTTTCAGGCGTTGATTGGTGCGGCACATGCAAAAGGCATGAAGATCATGGTTGACGTTGTAGTAAACCATGCGGGATACGGCGCGGAAGATAATTTCCCGGGTATGCTCAGAGAAACTGTTGCTGATCAGAATGACTTTGTTCATGGCGGCGGACAGGCAGATCTGCCCGATTTCCTGACGGAGAATCCGGAAGTCAGAAAACAGATCATAGAGTGGCAGGTGAACTGGCTGGAGAAAGGTATTGACTATTTCCGCGTAGATACGGTAAAGCATGTTGACAACACTACATGGATGGCTTTCAAAAACGAGTTGACCAAAGCCAATCCGAAATTTAAGATGATCGGCGAGTACTTCGATGCAGGATATGCGTCGAATAACGGCGGTACGTTGGGAAGCGGACAGATGGATTCCCTGCTGGACTTTAACTTCAATGATTGGGCAGCATCCTTTGTCAAAGGAAATATATCTGGTGTGGAACAAAGTCTGACGGAGAGAAACGCAGCGCTTAATAATACTTATCTGACAGGACAGTTCTTAAGCAGTCATGATGAGAATGGATTTAAGTGGAATCTGACAAAATCCGGAATGGCGGCTGATGCGGCTGACGCAGCTACTATGGTTGCGGCTACCCTGCAGATTACGGCTAAGGGACAGCCTGTCATTTATTACGGAGAAGAGATTGGTCAGACGGGTGAGAATAATTATCCCTATCAGACAAACCGGTACGATTTTAATTGGAGTGAGGTAGAGTCCGGCAGCAACAAGACGTATGCTCACTATAAGAAGATGCTCGGTATTCGTGAGCAGTATTCTGAGGTCTTTGCGAAGGGTGACAGAAAGGTTGTTGACAGTTCGAATGCGGACGGATATGACGTAGTCTCTAGGAGTTACAACGGAGAGACAGTCTATGTCGGAATGAATATCGGATCTGAAGCCAAGGAGATTAAGATTTCGGTAGACAGTAACGGAATCACAGGATATAAGGATCTGTATGGAGGACAGACATATACGGTTGATTCGGACGGTACTGTTACCGTTAATGTTCCGGCAGCGGCTGACGGCGGAACTATCGTATTGGCAGCGGGCAGTTATGCAGATGTTCTGGTAGCTCCGGAGCTTACCATTGCAAAGGGAACCGATGAGGCGGGTAAAGTATCTGCTCTTCCTTATCAGCTTACCCATGTGGCGGAAGACGGAAGCAAAACGGCAGTCGATGTAACCTACAGCATGGAAGCAGTAGAAGGTGTGACTCTTGACGGTGAAGGCTGCAAGATCACAGTCAATCAGGCGTTTGACGGAGATGAGATCACTCTGACAGCCACGGCGGCAGACAATTCTGAACTTAGCGTAACCTTTACGGTTAAGGTTGTGGAAGATAAGAACGAGATCACGCTGCGTCTGCATTATACGAGAAAAAACAGCGACTATACAGGATGGAATGTATGGGCATGGGCAGACGGAATGGAAGGCAAAGGATATGAGTTTGACGCGACCGGAGAAAACGGGGAGAAAGTGGTTACATTTACCTTGAAAGGCAGAGAAATCACCTATTTCAATTATATTATCCGCAAGAGCGTGGAAGGAAAAGACTGGGCGGAGAAGGATTTGGAGGATGACCAGAAGATCGATTTGACGGATGTACTTTCCGGAACCGTTGATTATTATGTGGAATCCGGCGTAAGTGGAGGCAAGAGAGTGTTGGGAGATGATGTGCTTTTGGGCGCAAAGATCCTTTCGGTAACATATAACAGGACGAATAATACAATTAAGGTTGTTACCGGAATGTCTGTTATCGGAAAACCTGACGAGGTATTTACACTGAAAGGTGCAAACGGAAAAGCAATTCCGGTGAGCAAAGTAAGTGTAAGTGGAAATAAGAAAGAGTATACATTGACTCTTGGAGAAGATTTGTCATCAATGGAGGCAATGGCGAAGAAATATATCCTTGCCTTCGACGGATATGATTATCCGGTGGCGATGCCCTCGGTTTATTCTTCCGATGAGTTTGAAGGTCAGTTCACTTATGAGGGCAATGATCTCGGAGCAACATGGAGCAAAGAGAAGACTACCTTTAAGGTTTGGGCACCTACGGCAGACAAGGTAGAAGTTAATTTATATAAATCAGGGACGAAAGGAACAGATGACAAGATCGAATCCATTGATATGACAAAGGGTGAGAAGGGCATCTGGACCGCCGTGAAGACAGGAGACTTAAACGGCACCTACTATACTTATACGGCGGTGCAGGATGGTAAATCTGCAGAAGCCTGTGATCCCTATGCAAGAACCACCGGTGTAAACGGAGACCGGGCGATGGTCATTGATCTGGATTCTACCGATCCGGCAGGCTGGGCAAATGACAGCGGACCGAATCAGGGCATGAGCTATAATGATTCTGTCATTTATGAGCTTCATGTGAGAGATTTCTCTATCGACAAATCCTCTGGCATCTCGGCGGAGCACAAAGGCAAGTTCCTTGGTTTGACAGAGAAAGGGACAACAAATACTACCGGGCAGACCACAGGGCTGGATTATCTGGTGGATCTGGGTGTAACCCATATCCACCTGCTTCCTTCCTATGATTACGGCTCGGTAGATGAGACGAGACTGGATGAGGAGCAGTATAACTGGGGATATGATCCGGTGAACTACAATGTGCCGGAGGGATCTTACTCAACGGATCCTTACAATGGGGCAACACGAGTAAAAGAAATGAAGCAGATGGTTAAGACACTGCATGATAATGACATTAATGTCATTATGGACGTTGTGTATAACCATGTATATAATGCAGATGAATTCTGCTTTAACCAGCTGGTTCCGCAGTATTTCTCAAGAACAAATGCGGACGGTAGTTATTCCAATGCTTCCGGCTGCGGAAATGACACCGCTTCCGAACGGGCGATGGTGAAAAAGTATATCGTGGATTCCGTTAATTACTGGGCGGATGAATACCATATCGACGGATTCCGGTTTGACTTGGTAGGATTGTTGGATGTTGATACCATTAATGAAGTGGTGGATACGGTACATCAGAAACATCCCGACGCAGTATTTTATGGGGAAGGCTGGACGATGAATTCTGCGGTCAGCAAGCCGAACATTACCATGGCAACACAGGCAAATTCTGCGAAGACACCGAATTTTGCTTACTTTAGCGATACCATTCGGGATGCCATCAAGGGTGACAACTTTAACGTGGCGAATACCGGATTTGTAAATGGCGCAATCGGACTGGAGGAGAAAATCGCGGCTTGCTTTATGGCAGCAACTTCATGGTGTAAGAGCCCGACGCAGACCATAAATTATGCATCCTGCCATGACAACTATACGTTGTGGGATAAAATCAGTGTTTCCAGATCGGATGCTTCGGAAAAAGATCGAATCCGGATGAACAACCTTGCTGCGGCAATTTATATGACGGCGGAGGGAATCCCGCTGATCCATGCGGGCGAGGAGATTCTTAGGACGAAGCCAAGTGTGAATCCAACTCCGGATAATCACGGTGTGGAGCATAACAGCTATAATCTTCCTGATTCGGTCAACAGCATTAAGTGGGGGGATCTTGATAAAGAAGCATACAGGAATGTAAGGGACTACTATAAAGGACTTATCGCGTTCCGTAAGAACCATGCTGCACTGCGTCTGACATCGGCGGCAGACGTAACGAAGAATGTGAAATACAATTGGATCACCAACGAAGTAGTCATGTTCGTGATAGGCGGCAAGGACACAATAGCAAGTGAAGTCTCTGACGGTATCGTGGTGATCTTCAATGCCACGGATTCCGAGCAGGCGATCAATCTGTATAACAATTACGGTGTTGCCGAAGGAACATGGAATATCTGTATCAACGATCAGAAGGCAGGCATTGAGACCCTTGATTCCGTAACAGTAACAGGAACAGCCGGACAGGTGAAAGTAGCGCCGATCTCAGCCATGGTTCTTGTTAAGGGTGAGGCAAAAGATCCGGATACTGTATATGACAAGAATGAGCTTTTAAATAGAAAACTGCAGGCACTGAAAGACCTGATCGCAGCATATGAAAATCTGGAACAGGGCAACTATACGGATGAAAGCTGGAAGAAATTTACCGATGCGCTGGCAGCTGCTAAGTCAATTGCCGATAAGAGCGATGTGACGGTAGAAGAGATCGACAGTGCTATGGATCAGCTGCGGGCTGCTTATAACGGGCTGGAAGTTCCGGCGGGAACTGTTGACAAAAATAAACTGAGCGGGCTGGTAGAGCAGTGCAGCAAGCTGACAGAACAGGGCAATTATACATATGATAGTTGGGAAAAGTTCACGCAGGCTCTGGAAAAGGCTAAAGAAGTTCTGGCTGAGACGGAAGCGACACAGGAAGAGGTCGATCAGGCTTATGAAGTGCTTCAGACGGCTTACAAAGGACTTGCGGAATACACCGGTCCTGTGGATAACAGTAAGTTGAAAGATCTTGTGGATAAATACGGTAAGATAGAACAGGGCGATTATACCGACGAAAGCTGGGCGGCATTCCAGGAGGCGCTGAAAGAGGCAGAGCGTGTGGTGAACGATCCGGATGCAACGCAGGCGGATATCGACCGTGCAAGGGCGGCTTTGGAGAAAGCCTATGCAGATTTGGATGAAGCACCCCATGGACTATGGATCAAATGGGCGGATGCGTCCATGTTTACAACGGACGAGGACGGTGCAGACCATATTACCTACACGGGCAAGGCAATTAAGCCGGGTATTCTGGTTTACGACGGTAGGAGACAGCTGAAAGAAAAGACCGACTATACGGTGACTTATAAGCAGAATATCAACGAGGGTGAGGCAGTGGTTACCGTGAAAGGAAAAGGAAACTATTCACAGTCTCTCCAACAGAGCTTTTTCATCGATAAAGTGGATATCAGCACTTTGGAGATCGCTGATCTGTACGGGGTAGTGGCGGCAAATAATGCAAAACAGATACAGCCGAAGCCGGTAGTAAAATATAATGGCAAAGCGTTGAAGCTGAAAACGGATTATACGGTTGCTTACGAGAATCCCGAAACAGACGGTAAGACACCGGGCACTTACAAAGTTAAATTGCAGTCAAATCCGAACAGTAAGAATTTCACGGGAAGCAAAGAGATTCAGATGATACTTGCCGATAAGGCAGAGACAGTGCTGATGAGCAAGGTAAAAATCAATACGATCCTGGCGCAGCCATACGAGTGGGATGAAATTACACGGAAAGGCAAGGTACAGACACCGAATGTCACCGTGACTTACGGTAAGGAGACGCTGATCCGCAAAGACGACAGCCAGCCGCAGGAGAGCTGGGACTACGAAGTAATCTATGATACAAAACATACGGAGGCCGGCGAGACGGCGACAATTACCGTCAAGGGAAGCGGTAAAAAGTATGTTGGTGAAAAGACGGCTTCCTTCAAGATCACGGGAACCGCTTTAAAGGCAAACAAAGTATCATTGAAAGATGTGCCGAAAGCAGGACTTGTTTATACGGGAGCAGAACAGAAGCCAGAAGTACAGGTTGCCGACATGGAAGAAAAAGATTATCCGCAGTATTCCGTGGAGTATCAGAAAAACATGAATGTAGGTACGGCCACTGTCGTAGTGACTGGTATCAACGGTTACACCGGTAAAGTCAAGAAGACCTTTAAGATCACGGCTTTTGATATTTTAACCAACGTGGACGATCTGTTTGCCTTCGGAGTAGACAATGAGATCAAGGATCAGATCTCTTATGCAAAAGGCGGCAGCAAGCTTACCGATGAGAATGTGAATGCACGCTTTAAGGTAAACGGCGTTGTCACACAGGAGCTGGAGCAGGGCAAAGATTACACGCTGTCTTATAAGAAGAATACGGCGGTTGGCGATGCCAGCGTCTCGATCAAGGGCAAAGGTAATTATAAGGGAACGATCAAGGATATTCCGTTCACGATTATACCGAGAGATCTCAGTAAACTGGAAGATAATGCCGTTGCGGGAGATATTCTGGAAAAGAATGCGAAAAAGTACAATACCGTGATCCCGGTAATCACCGACTTAAACGGCAAGAAGCTGAAGAACAAGACAGATTTCACAGTCGATAAGGCGACGGCATATACTGACGAGGAAGGCAATGTGATCACGGGAGTTCCGGCAGTCGGTTCCGTCATAAAAGTTACAGCGGAAGCCAAAGGCAATAACTATTCCGGAAAAGTATCCGCGACGTTCAGAGTTGTTGCCAATGATAAGAATATTGCTGCAGCCAAAGTTAAGATTGAACCGCAGATATATACGGGTGCAGAGGTGAAACTCAATTATAACGACATCACCGTTGAAATGAAAGAGAACGGAGAGTGGGTGGCAATAGATAAATCCAACTTCGAGATCACAGGGTACTCCAACAATACCAAGAAAGGCACGGCAAAAGTGACCATACACGGTATCGGCGAGTACGGCGGCACCAAGACTGTAAGCTTTAAGATTAACGCGAAACCGATGATATTGGGCACTAGATAGTATCTCAGATGATGTATGTAACAAAACATAATAAGCAGTGCGAAAATGTGCTGTAAATAAAGAAAAACCCGTCATGATTCCGTAAAGGAGTCATGGCGGGATTTTTTCTCACAACATAAAATAGTCTGTCTGCGACAAGCTATTGATGAAAACCGGGTTCAAATCCGATATAAATATATCATATGTTTTGCAGGGGGTGAAATTGTGCAGATTGGTGTATGTGATGACCGGAAAGAAATCAGGGAGATGATCATTGATAAAGTAAAGAAGCTTTATCCGGCGGAAGATATTGTATCTTACGGGTCCGGACAGGAAGTATTGGCGGCATTACATCTTCCGGACATCCTGTTTCTTGACATACAGATGCCGGAAATGGACGGACTGGAAACTGCCGGAGAGCTCCGTAAACTGAATAGGCATATGATAATTATTTTTGTGACCGTAACAGGAGATTATGTATTCCGGTCGTTTGATGTCGGAGCGTTTCATTATCTTGTTAAGCCGTTTGAAGATGAGAAATTTGCGGAAGTCTTACACAATGCAGTCAGGCAGTTTCGGGAAAGAAAGATGGAACGTATGGGCGTAAAAAAGGAAATGCCGAGCCTGATGGTAACCACAAAAGGCAAGCATATTACCATCCCTATGGAAGACGTCGTATATGCAGAAGTGTTCAACCGGAAAATAATCATCCACACAATGGAGGCGGACATAGAATTCTATGGGAAAATGAAAGAACTGGAGAAAAAAGCAGGGGATGATTTCTACCGTTCCCATAGGGCATATCTTATAAATCTCAATTTTATCAGGAAGTATGACGCGAGAACCATTTATTTAGAAAATGCGCAGGTGCCCATGTCAAAGCAGAATTATCAGAATTTTGTCAAATGTTATTTAAGATTCAATCAGAGGAAGGGGAAGGAATAGAGGGTGGGATATACTGTAGTTCATGAGATGTATGTGGTGATGGAGATATTGATCAGGGGATATTTTTTTTACCGTCTGGTAAAGCCGTTTATGTTCTGCGGAGTTATGCCTAATGATATGTGTGGCTTAGAAGATATCTATGTATCTGCTGAGAAAACGAAGAAATTTGCATTTTATGTGGGAGCTATCCATCTTTTGATAATAATGCTGCTGTATGTTACGCCGCAGCCCATGGATCTTTTTAGGGCATATCGCATAGGAAGTTTTATCATGTTCTTTTTGATCTGTTGTATCGATCGTAGAAATTACAGACAGAAGGCATTTCTTGTGATCATGTTTTTTTCCGTAAGCTGGCTTTGCGCTGCCATGGCGGAAATTCTATATGACAACTTATACGCTTTTGCTGAACATACGGATTATATGCAGAGCCATCCGGATGATCCTGCGTGGATTACTTTGTATGCAGGGGTAACTGTTTTTTATCTGACGCTGGAGTTTGTATTTACCGCTATTGGAATCCGGCAGATTATAAAGGTCTATAGAAATAAGAGTGCGGATCTGGAAAAAAGGGAACTGCTTATGCTGGTGCTGCCATCGCTCATGGGAATGATGGCATTTGTAATCATAGGGAGCCACCGTATGGTCTATATTGTAGAAGCTGGGAGAAAGAAGGAGGATTATGATATATTGATCTTGCTGTTTTATGCAGCAACTGTTGTTTTGATTGTTGTGTTTATTGTATTGTACCAAGAAATTAAGGCAAAGCAGGAAGAGAACCGGCAGGCGGAGTTTCTTGCTGTACAGATTGACAGTATCAGACGGCATATCGAGCAGGTGGAAGACCTTTATCAGAATATCCGCAGTGTCAGGCATGATATGACCAACCATATCCTCACGTTGGAAAGGCTTTATGAAGGAAATAATGCGGAGGAGGCCAAAGCATACGGTGAAGAATTAAAGACAGAACTTTCTCATATGACGGGCGGGATAGAAAGCGGAAATCCGGTAACAGAAGTGATTTTACAGGAGTTCAGAAAGGAAGCAGGGGAAAGGGGAATTTCTTTCCGTTCGGAATTTCATTACCCTGTGGATTCTAATATCAATGTCTTTGACATGAGCGTAATATTAAACAATGCTTTGCAGAATGCAATAGAAAATACGGAAAAAGAAAAGGTGAAACAAATATCCATAGAGTCATACCGCAGGAAGAATGTTTATATCATGGAAATCTGCAACAGTTTTACGGGCAGTTTACAATGGGATGCGGAAAGCGGGCTTCCGGTCACGTCAAAGGAAAAAGTGGAAGGACATGGATACGGCCTGTCCAATATCCGCAGAATGGCGGGGAAATATGCCGGCGATATAGACATTACACTAAAGGATGGGGAGTTTTGTCTCTGTATTATGCTGATGCTGGAGTAGAATATTTGCAAATCTGTAGTAAGGGAAACTGCAGAAATAAATTTAGGGTGAAATACTTGAGATTTGCGGAGAAATGATGTCAAAGTTAAATGCTATGGCAGTGGCTGATTGGTTTGAATGTGAAAAGTAATGCATATAATTTGTCACATTTTTTAAACATATTAATATTGACAATGTGACAATTGCGTTGTATATTAAGATAACAAAAGATGCTTATATAATCGGAGGAAATTCATATGGCAGACAAAGAGAGAAATGAAATGCTGGTAAATGCCGGGAGGCGTTTTAAAGAAATTAGAAAGCAAAATGATTTTACTCAAGAGCAGATTGCAAAATTTCTTCAGGTAGACCGCTCTTTGATTGCAAAATTTGAAGTTGGCGAAAGAAGCCTTGGAATGGCATTGATTGAAAAGGCATGCAGTTTATTCGGCTGTGAGGCAGATGCTGTTTTGGAGGAACAGGAATATCGTCCTCTTGCAGTAGCTTATCGGGCAAAAGATCTAACATTGGATGATATTGAAGTAGTTTCAAAGGTACAGCAGATTGCATTGAATTTGAGACGGATTAAAGTTAGTTTAGAGAGTGAGTGATATTGTAATGAAAGATGATTTACAACTACAGACGGAAGCTGTCAAACTGAGAAGAATAAATGGTTATGGGAGTACAGAGCCGATTGATGTGATAGGCCTGTTGCTTGCGCAGGAATGTTATACTTTTATCAGACTGCCCATGACAGAGAATATTAGTGGGATGTGCGTTATTGATGGCGATTCTAAAATAATTGCCGTAAATTCTATGATGTCTTTGGGGAGACAGCGGTTTACCGTTGCGCATGAATTATATCATATTGAAATTGAGCATCGAGGGCAGGGAGTTATTTGTAAAAAGGGAACTATAACAGATTCTGAAAAAGAGGCGGATCGCTTTGCATCTTACTTTTTACTTCCTTGTGACGCATTAGAATGGTTTGCTGAAAAATATGAAGTGAAAGAATGGACGCTGGAACAGATTGTAAGATTAAGTCAATTATTCCGTATGAGCTTTCAGGCAGTTGTATACAGACTGCATCAGGAAGGGAAAATTAATGATCTTGTTTATCATAAATTAATAAATTCAAATATTATAGATATTATTAAGGATACGGGAACAGATATGTCCTTGTATATGAAATCTCCTGAGGAAGAAATGGAGAAATCATATGGTCAATACAGTCAGCTTCTTGAACGTGCTCATAAAGAAGAACGCATTTCAGATAGCCTTTATAAACAATTTGCTCTTGAAGGATTTTGTGATGAGCGATGGAGTAAAATGATTAAGGAGGCACTTATATATGACTGATCAGCGTGACAAGATGAACAATACTGCCGAAAAAAATGAAATTGTCATTTCCGATACAGATTTTTTGTCAAGTTTTTTGTGGAGAAATCAATTTGGAATTGTGACGAGATTATTTGCAAAATTGGGAATGGATATAGTGGTTCCGCAAGCAGTAATAGAGGAACTGGGATATAGTACTAGAACAAGGGAACGTCTGCAAACACCGCTCATGCAGTTAAATAATAAGAAAGATAAAGTGAGTGGTTCCGGAAATGTATATATTAGAGATATTGACCCGTTTTCCGATATGGGAATAAAGTATAAAGAATTAAAGGAAAGTATGGGGCAGGGTGAGTCAGCGGCTATAAGCATGTTGCTTTATGCGGAAGATGAAGCCGCTTGTCTGGCAAGTAACAACTTAAAAGATGTCGGTCGATACGTAGAAAATTATGGAATTACTTTATGGACTACAGCAGATGTATTGGTAAAAGCGGAAGAATTAGGAATAATAACTCAAAAAAAAGCAATTAATTTGTGGGAAAAGATGTATGAAGATGGGTTGTATCTGCCGGAAGGTACATATGAAGAATATATAAAACGTAAGAAAGCGGTAGGATAAAATTAATGTAATAGAATTATTCTTTTACAAGAGTTGTTAAAAAATGCAAAGGAGGGAAATAGTATGGCAGTACATCATGGCGGTAAAGTTGGTAAAGCGGCTAAAACTCTTGCTTCTAACGCCTCAAGCAAAGGTGCTAAAAGTAATGCAGGTAAGACATTAGCTGTTCATAAAGCAGTAAAGCATTAATAAAAATAGGGTTGCCGCGCTTCGGTGTAGGCACCGAATCTTAATGAAGAATTCCTGGTCAAGATCAAATGCGGAGACAACGTGGGAGCATATAGATTTGATCAGTAATTGTCTGGTTAGTGGATGAGGGGATACCCCATGTGCCGGTAGTGGTGCATGGGGTATCTTTAGTTCGCCCAGCATGGGCAAACTCTAACGGCTGAAAGTCCCGAGTGCGCGCAGGCAACGACGAAGCACATAGCCGAACAGCAAGGGTGTCCGCCGTGAGACGGAATCTGAAGGCAAACCTCTGACCTGACGGACAGGAACCGCATATAAGGCTCGGAAATAAGGATAAGGCGGCTAAAAGCATTGAAGTCCAAAAGGATGCCGGAAGTACGAGTAAATGCGGCAGGTGTGGATGGCATGAACGTAGAAGAGCTTGGCGATTACCTTTCGGAAAACGGCGAAAGTATCAGAGAACAGTTGCGGACAAGGAAGTACAAACCGCAACCAGTCCGCAGGGTGGAGATACCAAAACCTGACGGCGGAGTAAGAAATCTTGGAGTACCAACCGTAGTAGACCGGTTTGTTCAACAGGCGGTAGAACGGGTAATGAAGAGTGTAACTCGATATATTGTACCGAACGGTACGCACGGTGGAGTGAGAGGTCGGTAGGCGAAATAATCGCCTACCTCCTACTCGATTGTGTGCGCTCGGCAGGGGCAGGCTGATTAAGAAGATGAATGAGTTTTTATACATTTTAGATAAGTTTTTCCTAACAGGGTTTTATATTATGGGAATATGGTCTGCTATTTCAGCGCATTGTCACAGAAAAATTACAACAGCGGCAATGATAGTGTTAAAATTAATATATCACACAGATAAAGAGAGGGAAGCCGATGATACTGAAAAGATTTTTTATGAATACCTCACTGAGAATGAGAATGATAGTATTGTATACATTGTTTGCAGTTATATTGGTGGGAGGAATTACGTTATATTCCTATCACTTTACGGTGAATCTGCTGAAAAAAAAGGAGATGGCGATTCTAAGCGATTCGCTTGAATATTTGGAAAAAGATATCAGTACGCAGGTTAAAGGAATCAATGGAGAGTTTATCAACATTTTTTCGGACAATCAATTTATTGATTTGTACAGAAACAGTGTATCAGGGATGAAGACGCCTGTTCAGAAGGTAGAATTGAGCAGTGAACTTACAAACTATTTTATGGATATTAAGATAAGGAACAGCACGCAGCTCGACGACATCTATCTGTTCCAAAATGGCGAAGTTTATTCCAGTGAATACAGACCGGAATATGACTGGGCACAGTTTCAGAAGTCCGTTTATTATGATGTATGCATGGAGAATAAGAACAGGATCCTATATGGAGACTTTGAACCGGACAAGGAATATTTCAGTATTGTGAGATCATTCTATTACACGAACGGAGAAAATTCCGTAAATCCTGATGTCGGATATCTTTCGGAAGAGAATGAAGACTACAGCGTATTAATTTTTCGGTTGAAGAAGTCGTGGCTGCAGAAACAGATTCATAAGGAAGCGGTCAAGCGTCAGACCAGTGTGATGATTTTTGATGATCAGGGAGATGTAGTCGTTTCCGAAGGAAGTATTGACTGGCTTACAGAGGAAGATGTTGATGCATTGACTGATGAGATTAGGGGCAACACTTCAGGAATCTTTGAGGGAGAGCTAATAGAGGGGCGTGTGGGAATCAACATTCGCAAGATTGATCTTGTGGATTGGAGTATTGTTTATCTGTATGATATGAATATTTTATATAGGCAGGCGAAACAGATACAAACTGCTGCAGTGTTTATTTTCGTTATTTCAGTCGTCATTGTTATCGGTATTGCGTCGTTTATTTCCCGCACTGTCGTGACACCGATACGGACGCTGGCGAAATCGATGGACGAGGTTGTGGATAATAATATGGTCGTTACCTTTGTGCCAAAATATAATGATGAAGTTGCTTATTTAGGAAGAAGATTTGCAGCCATGGTACAGAAAACAGCAAATTTGATCGAGGAAGTGAAACAGGCAGAAAAGCAGAAGCAGATCGAAGAATTAAAAGCGCTTCAGGCACAGATCAATCCGCATTTCTTATATAATACGCTGGATATGGTCTACTGGATGGATAAGATGGAGGGAAATGACAGTTCGGCAAATCTGATAGCGGATCTGGCGGATTTCTTCCGGCTGAGTTTAAATAAGGGAGAAGATATTACTACAGTGGAGAGAGAGGCAGAACATGTCAAAAAATATCTGGAGATCCAGAAAAGGCGGATGGATGACACATTTGACTACCGGATCTCAATAGATCAGACGCTTGTTAAATACAGCGTTCCGAAACTGATCCTGCAGCCCTTTGTAGAAAATTCACTGCTGCATGGATTTGAAGGTATGACGGAAAAAGGGAAGATCGATATCCGTGTGTTTAGAGAAGAGGAAGATATCATCATTGATATTGCGGATAACGGATGTGGAATGCCCATAGAGAAGCGGGAGGAGATCAACCGCAACCGGGCACAGGGTGATGGGAATTATGGATATGCAATAGAAAATGTAAAGGCGAGAATTCAACTCTATGCAGGAGAATCATACGGCGTCTGGTTTGACACAGAAATTACGGAGGGAACAAAGGTGCGGATTTGTTTTCCGATGAATTTTTCCGAAGGTAAAGTTGAGGAAAGGGGTGGACATACAGATGATGAAAATGTTAGTCGTTGAGGATGAGAAGATTCTTCGGGAGGGAATCTGTAAGGTAGGAAACTGGGAAGAGTATGATATTCAGATTGTAGGGGCGGCAGAAAACGGACAGGCTGCATTGCAGCAGATACAAAGGGAGAAACCGGATATCATTCTCACTGATGTTGTTATGCCGGTCATGGACGGAATTGAGCTGACGAGAACCGTATATGAGCAGTATTCGGATATCAGGGTGATTTTATTGTCCGGACATGAAGAGTTTGAATATGTGAAGAAAGCAATGGAGTACCATGCCTGTGACTATTTATTGAAGCCTGCCCGTATGGAAAAACTGCTAGAGGTAGTGCTGCGGGTAAAGGAAGAAATACTGGCGGAGCGGAAGAAGAAAGCGGATGAGGAACTTTTAAAGATAAAGCTGGAAAAGAGTATTCCGATCTTACGGGAACACTTTATGAACCAACTGCTGAACGGTCGAGAGCGAGACGAAAAGAGAATAAGGCAGCAGATGGATTATCTCCAAGTGGCTGTTGATGCAGAAAATATAGCGGTGATGATCGCAGAACTGGATCATAAACCTGAAGAAGAAGACCTGTTCCGGATATCCCAGCTCCAGTTGCGCGAACTCTGTGAGGAAATAATCGGAAATGAATATCGGTGTATTGTATTTGATGATTTAAAAGACCGGGTTGTGATCGTATTAAATTATTCTGCGGATATTTCCAAGAAGGACACTGTGACGTATTTACAGGGGAAAGCGGAGCGTATTCAGAGAGAAATGAAAGAGCTGCGGGAAGAATCAGTGAGTTTTGGGATCGGAAGGATGATAAATAATATTTTATATCTGCCCAAAGCCTACCGAGAAGCGGAAAAAGCACTGAATTTCCGTTTTTTTATGGGAAATATGAGCACTGTTTATATCGGTGATATGGCAAAGGACGAGCATGGGGAAGGTCTTTTCTTTGCACAGCAGGAAGATCTGCTTTTGTGTATCAAGATAGGTGATGGTACGGGAACGGATAGAGAGCTTAGGAAGTATTTTGAAGCTCTGGAGAATTATGTGTCCAAGGGACAGGACTTTATTATTGAAACGATTAAAATGTTTCTTACCTATCTGTTGATTTTTCTGAAGGAAGACGGTTCCGTATTTGAGGATGATTTTTTTACGGAGCTTGAAGAATTGATAGCGGATATGGGAAGAAGAAAGAAATTATCGACGCTGCAGGAACTGGAGAGAAAGGTAAGCAGAGTTCTGTATGATATTGCGGACAGGATCAACAATAACCGTATTCTGCGGAATGAAGGTATCATTGAGAAAGCCGAGAAGTATGTGAAACAGAATATGTCCGGCGATGTGTCATTGATCACGGTGGCGGATGCCGTGTTCGTCAGTCCTAATTATCTGAGTTTTCTGTTTAAGGAGCATGGGGAGAACTTCAAAGATTATGTGGTGAGGATCAAGATGGAGCGGGCGGCAGAATTGATGAAGACAGAACAGTATAACTTAAATCAGATCGCACAGGAGCTGGGCTACAAAGACGGGAGATATTTCTCTAAGGTATACAAGAAGTATCAGGAAGAAAAGCAATAAATGGTATTAATAAGCGGCGGAAGTTTTTACACATGGGTCATAAGTTTTTTTCGCTGTCTTTGTTTAGAATGAAATTATCAAAAAACAAGGAGGAACCAAAAGTGAAAAAGAACATAATGAATAAGGTGCTGGCTGTGATCTGTACAGCAGCGATGACGATGTCCGTATTATCAGGGTGTGGAAGTACGGGAGGCAGCGCTGAAGCGAAACAGGCAGGAAGTACTTCAAATCAGGGAGGAAACGCCGATACGGAGAGTTCAGACAGCGGCAGCAATAAAGAGCCGGTGACGATTCAGTATTTTACATGGACATCGGGATCCATGACAGCCATTGAACCAATGGTGGAGAAATTTAACGAGACGAATGAAGACAATATTACTGTAGAAGTGGTGTTGAAAACAGGAGAGTGGCAGACGGCATTAAAAACCGCAATCCAATCGGGACAGGCACCGGATATTCTTCATGGCGTACAGGATGTGACGGAGGCTCTGAGTAACGGATGGATTGAGCCGTGGGATAATTATTTATCCGCTGATTTTAAAGAGAAGATCGACCCGTATACCTATAAAGTGGAAGTTGACGGCGAATTGAATACATACGCATTTGTATGGGGAGCCAAAACTTACAAGATGGCATACAATAAAGAGCTGTTTGAAGCGGCAGGAATTACGGAAACACCGAAAACATGGGATGAAGTATATGAGTGCGCAAAGAAGATCACTGAGGCAGGCAATGGAGAGTATTACGGATTCGGACTCAGCAGTGCACCTTCCGGATCGGCAGTGGCTTTTATCACGGAGCCGATCGGTGCATACGAAGGATATTACAAGATGGGATATGATTTCCGGAAGAATGCCTATGATTTCACATATATGGAACCGTATATTAATTTATTCAGACAGATGATCGCAGAAGGAATTACTTTCCCCGGAGCAGAGACACTTGATAATGATGGTGTCCGCGCACAGTTCGCAGCAGGAAAAATCGGCATTTTACCTTCTGTTTCATGGGATTGCGCAGCAATTAACGATCAATTTGAAGCAAGCTGCGATTGGGACGTTTTTGATTGGCCTTCAGCTATGGGCGGAGAGAATAAAGGCGCACTGTGCCTGCGTGATTCAGCAAACTATATGCTTTCTTCCACAAGTGAACATAAGGAGGCTGCCGCAAAATTTGTTGAGTTCATGCTTGGTGAAGACTATCAGTCGGAAATGTTATCAAAGGCAACGGATATGTCTATTCTGCCGTGGGCGTTAGAGGAAGCTGCTAATAAACCGGCATCTGAATATACACAGTGGGTGAGCTATAATCCGTCAGAGGATATGGTGCCGGTATCTAACGTGAACCTGAGTGTACAGATTTCAGGTGATAATGAAGCAACCACACTGGCAACGCTGATCAGTAATCCGGGCATGGATGCCGGAGCAACATTAGAGGAATTGTCTGCACGTTATAATAATGGCTTGTATGAGCAGGCCAAGATGGACGAACAGAAGGCGGAAGTATCTGATGTTAAGATCGGATTCCAGGGAAAGATCATGTCTATCGAGAATTTTGATCCGAAACAGGCGATCGATCCTGAAAATATTAAGTATCTGACAGCCGATGAGTGGAAGGCATTGCAGTAGAAACAGAGAATAGGATATAATAAAATAAGGAAGAGATGTATATGAAAACTGGAAAGAAAGCATACGAGAAAAATGCTGCCGGTAAACAAAGTCATCTCAAAGGTGTGGCAAAAAAAGCCAGAAGGAATGTACCTACGTACATTCTTCTGGCGCCCACAATGATTTTGTTTTTGGTAATGGGCGTTTATCCGATCATATGGGCATTAAAGTACTGTCTGTATAATTACGACGGTACGACGATACCGATTTTTGTGGGACTGAGCAATTTTAAGAAACTTTTTGACTTTAAAGCGATTTTTAGTGAGGCAGGGAATCCCTATGCGGTGTATTGGTCTTCATGGGGCAGGACATTGACATATGCAGTGATAAAAACTTTGATCGAGATTCCTCTTGCCTTTTTTTGTGCCTTATTTGTCACCGACAAGATCAAGGGACGTACTTTTTTCAAAACATTGTTCTATATGCCGCAGATCCTGCCGAGTTTTGCAATTTTTATGGTATTCACCATTATGCTGAATCCATACAATGGAATTTTGACAAAGTATCTGTCAAATATAGGGGCGGTTCCGCAGTACTATAATTTTCTTGCCAATACAAAGAGCGCGTTTATCGTAGGTATACTTGCGGATGCGTGGATCTACTTCGGACTGAATATGTTATTTTTTATTGCGGGTCTGACCAATATTCCGAAGGATGTGTATGAGAGTGCCAGCATAGACGGAGCAACTGATTTTCAGAGACTTCGCTATATTACGATCCCTATGATGGCAAGAATGGGACAGGTGATCATTATGCTTTCACTTGTGGGATGCTTAAAGGCAATGGGCTCCTATTTCGTTATGACCAAAGGCGGACCTAATCATACAACAGAGTTGACTTTTATGTATATTTATAATCTGTTCTTCCCGAGCGGCACAACGGCACAATATGGAATGGGCGCTGCGGTTGCAGTAGTTTCTGCAGTTATCGTAGGTATTATCACGGCGATTTACAACGTGGTAACAGAAAAAATGCAGTATGACTGAGGTGTGAATTATGAATACTAAATTTAAAAAATCAGCAGGGCAGATATTGATCTACATTTTTTTGATCATCGTGAGTATCATTGTTCTGTTCCCTATTATATTCAGCATTATGGGATCGTTAAAACCGGTATCCGAACTCTTAACGGAAAGTACTTTTTTTCCGAAAGAGGTTGTCTGGAATAACTATACAAGGGCGTTTAAGGAAGCAAATTTTGTCGGGTATCTCGGAAACAGTGTGATGTATTCTACAGTCGGAACCGTAATATCCATGTTTAATATCTGTGTTTTGGGATATTGCATGGCGTGTCAGGATTTTCCGGGGAAAAAGCTTATCCGGTTTCTGATCATGGCTACGATGTTTGTATCTTTAGGCCCCATGACTTTATATCCGAAGCTTGAGGTCATGCGTTCGTTAGGGATAACCGGAACCAGACTGTCTATCATATTGGGTACGATCATAACCGCAGGTGCAGAGGTATTTGTCTTTGAAGCATATTTCAGAAGCCAGGGAAAAGAGATTAACGAGGCGTCAGAACTGGACGGATGTAATATATTTCAACGGTTCTTCTATATGGGGATTCCGCTGGCGAAGCCGATGATCGGAACCTTTTCAGTCATCTTTTTTAATCGGATCTGGAATGATTTCTTCTGGCCGTATGTTATGACATTTACAAATACAAAGATTCAGCCGCTGGTAGTTGCGGTAATTGCGCTTAAAGATTCCGCCGGAGAAGCGGCAACGGAATGGGGACTTCTATTGGCAGGCGCGAGTCTTGCAATTATTCCGGTCATTATCGTTTATGTATGTACCAGTAAGTGGGTAATTGCCGGGGTGACAGAAGGCGCTGTCAAAATGTAGATGGAGAGGTAAAGAAGATGGAATATGGACATTTTACGGAGGGCGGAAAGAAGTATGAGATTGTGACTCCGCACACACCTGCCCCATGGAAGAATTTCTTATATAACGATACATATTATCTGGAAATGGATCAGACGCTGCAGGGAAGCGGGCAGTTGGTAAACGGATATAACAGGACACCATGTATCTGTCAGGAGAGGTATTTTTATCTCGCAGATAGAAAATCGGGAAAGATATGGAATCCGAATTTTCTTCCGTTAGGAAAAGACTATGATTCTTATTCCTGTGAGCACGGTTTGTGGAGCACGACACTGCATTCTGTCTGTGAGGGAATAGAGACTACGATAGAAGTGATGGTGCCGGCCGTCGGGAATAAGGAGCTGTGGTCTTTATCCTTGCGGAATCAAAGTAAGGAAGAGCGGGAGATTTCGTTATATACCGTATTCGGATTTTATGATCACGGAGTCATGGGCGGTGAATGCGTATATGACGAGGAGGAGCAGGTGATCATCAAATATGCCTTTCCGTATCATGCGTTGTATGAGGAGAAGGAGAAAGTGGAGAAGGAGGCGGCATATTTCTATCTGTTTTCGGATCGTGAGCCGGACTCCTGTGATATGAGCAGACGGCGTTTCTTCGGAAGTTTCGGTGAAACCCATATTCCACAGGGAGTCAAAGAAGGCGTGCTGAGCGGAAAAAAGGGAGAAGCGGAAGATTTTTGCGGAGCCCTGTGCCATAACTTCGTGATAAGACCGAATGAAAAAGTAGTACTCTTTCTGGAGGCGGGCGCTGCGGTGACGAAGGAGCAGATTTTTGAGCAGAAGAGAAAGTTCGGTGGTGTCTATGTGGAGGAGGAGCGGTCGATTCTGCAAAAGGCATGGAAGGAAACGGAGGAGCGTTTCTTTATGGAGACACCGGATGAGAATCTGAACGCATTCGGGAATTACTGGTTGAAAAAGCAGATCACATTGTTGACCAGACAGAATCGCGGGAGTTCTTATTGTCCGGTCAGAAATCAGCTTCAGGATGCAATGGGGTATGCCATGTTTGCCCCGAAAGAGGCGGAGAAATATATTTTAGATGTGATGCGGTTACAGAAAAGGGATGGATCGCTCCGGCAGTGGCACGATACGACAGGCGCACCACCAAGAGGGCTGTGTCTGTTAAACCACACAGACGCACCGGTCTGGCTGGTTATCTGTACTGAAATATATGCCCGGCAAAGGGGTGAAGAGAATGTGTTATATAAGAAGGTTCCTTATCTGGACGGAGGCGATGGGACGGTCTTAGAGCATTTGCTGAAAGCACTGCATTATTTGTACCAAAGTGTGGGGATACATGGACTGTGTCTGATGGGCGACGGGGATTGGAATGATCCGATCAACGGCGTCGGCAGGGAAGGCAAAGGAGAGTCGGTATGGCTTTCTATGGCATTGGTGTATGCGACACGAAAAATACTTATTTATCTGGAAAGCGATCCGGAGAAAACAAATGAGTTGACGGTATCGGCAGAACGCATGAAAAATGCGCTGAATGAACATGCATGGGGCGGTAAATGGTATGCGGCAGCCATCCACGATGACGGAACGATACTCGGAGACAGTCATGACAGATTGTTTCTGAATACGCAGTCATGGGCTGTTCTGGCAGGAATTGCGGATGAGGAAAGAATGAGACTTCTGGAGGAGGCATTCGGGCAGCTTGCAACACCATTTGGTCCGATCATACTCGATCCGCCGTTTCGGGAATGGAATCCGCACTGGGGACGTATCAGCGTGAAGAAATCCGGCACTACGGAAAACGGATCGGTATATTGTCATGCTTCTATGTTTATGGCGTTTGCACAAGCGAAGGAAGGTGATGCGGAAGGTTTCTATGAGACTTTGTGGAGAACGCTTCCGACGAATCCTGAGAATATGCCTTCCCGGAGTTTACAGCTTCCGATTTATCTGGCAAATTATTATTATGGTTTAAGGGAATCCGATAATTTCGGGCGTTCCAGCCAGCATTATGGCACGGGCACCGCCGCATGGATGCAGATGTTGTTAATGGAGGAGCTGCTGGGAGTGGAAAGTACCGTGTGGGGATTGCGTATTCATCCGTTACTTTCGTCCGGGTGGGATCAGGTAAAGTGTAGAAGACGATACCGGAATGCAGTTTATGATATAACGATTAAACGTGGTGAAGAAGCCGCTGTATCTGTGGATGGACGATTATTTGAAAAGGCAGTTCTGCCTTATCAGGACGGGAAAACATATAGAGTAGAAGTCAGTATTGTTTAATGTGGAGGAAAAGAGCATGGAAAAACCGAAAATATATATGTCAGATATTCATTTGGAGGATTATACACAACAGTATGAGGGGAAACAGGCAACAGCAGATACCATGATATTTGATTCCGGAAGGAAGAAGGTTTTATTGAATGGGGAATGGCAGTATGCCGTGGATCAGTATGATACATGTTTAAGGCAGCAGTGGTTCAAAGAAAGACAGTTTGATGAAAACGGCTATACGCTTCCGCTGGATTATTCTTTTGACGAGTGGCCGGTGATGTCTCTGCCTCGCTGCTGGAATACTTTGGATGAAAGATTTTTACTATATGACGGCAGCATGGTATTTACCAGAAAATTCTCTCATTGCGGAAACAGAGAGGAAAGAGTGGTCCTGAAAGTGGGAGCTGCAAATTATCTGTGTCGTGTGTTTGTAAACAGAACCTATGTGGGAATGCACAGAGGCGGTTCTACACCCGGTTATTTTGATATTACTGATGTTTTGAAAGCAGACAACAGAATCATGCTCGTCGTTGACAGCACCAGAAGGGAAACGCAGGTTCCGACCGAGAATACGGACTGGTTTAACTATGGGGGAGTATACAGGGATATTGAGTTGATCTATCTTCCGAAGGTCTATATTAAAGATTTTCAGATCGCGCTTGTTCCCGACGGAACATTTAGCAAAATACAGGCAGAAGTGAAGCTGTCAGAGGAACTTTCAGGGGAAGCCGGGCTGTGCATTGAAGAGTTAGGGATCAAATCGCAGATTTCCGTTGTGGACGGAGCAGGGACTCTTGTTATAGAAGCAGGGCCTGAGTTATGGTCACCGGATAAGCCCAGATTATATGATGTAACAGTATCATATATGGATGATTCTGTCAGTGACAGGGTAGGATTTCGTGAAATTAAAGTAGAGAAGGGTGAGATTATTCTAAATGGCAGCCCTGTGTTCCTGCGTGGAATCAGCTGTCATGAGGAAAGTGTAGAAAACGGAAAGGCATTGACAGACGCAGAAAGAACAGAGAATATTCTGCTGGCAAAGGAACTTGGATGTAATTTCATGAGGGTTGCACATTATCCGCACAGCGAAAGAATGGCAAAGCTTGCAGATGAGATGGGGATGCTTCTCTGGGAGGAAATTCCCGTGTATTGGGCAATCCGGTTTGAAAGAGACAAGACTTACGAGGATGCCGAAAATCAGATGAGGGAATTGATGAGACGTGACTGGAATCGGGCAAGTGTGATTATATGGTCTGTAGGTAATGAGAATGCCGATACGGACGAACGGTTAAAGTTTATGAGCAGCCTTGCCGGATGTGCACACAAAGAAGGCGGAAACCGCCTGGTGTCGGCCGCATGTCTTGTTGACGGCGAGAAAAATGTGATAGCAGATCGCTTGATTGAGTATCTGGATGTGATCGGTATCAATGAATATTGCGGCTGGTATACACCTGATTTCGAGAAGCTTCCGCAGCTTATGGCAAACAGCAGACCGGAGAAGCCGGTTATTATTACGGAATTCGGGGCAGATGCTCTGGCAGGTCATCACGGAACCGTGACAGATAAGGGGACGGAGGAATGTCAGGCGTATGTATATGAGCGGCAGATCGAAGTATTACGAAAGATCGATTACATCAAGGGAATGACACCTTGGATCTTATATGATTTCCGATGTCCGAGAAGAACCAGCTATATTCAGAATTATTATAATCGGAAGGGGCTGTGTTCTGCGGATAAGAAATATAAGAAGATGGCATTTCATGTTCTGCAGAAATTTTATCTGCAGGCTTAGAAAACAAAACCGATTAACGGAGGACATAGACATGGAGATGACACTAAGATGGTACGGCTTCAA
Organism: Lachnospiraceae bacterium; assembly: GCA_014804365.1. Classification (GTDB taxonomy): domain Bacteria; phylum Bacillota; class Clostridia; order Lachnospirales; family Lachnospiraceae; genus UBA3282. Next base: position 6,106 of record JAAUZX010000090.1, on the reverse strand, counting down.
GTTTGACACGGTAACATTGAGACAGATCCGCCAGATACCGGGTGTAAAAGGAGTCATTACAACATTGTATGATACGAGCCCGGGAGAGGTGTGGAGCAGAGAGCGGATACGCGGATTGATCGATGAGGTGGAGGCATCAGGATTGCATATTGCGGGCATAGAGAGCGTCAACATTCATGATGCGATCAAAACCGGCGTACCGGAGAGGGAACAGTATATCGAGAATTATATCAAAACCCTTGAGAATCTGGGACAGGAAGATATTCATCTGGTATGTTACAATTTCATGCCGGTATTCGACTGGACGCGTACGGAATTGGCGCGCGTAAGACCGGACGGGTCAACAGTGCTCGCATATACACAGGAAGCTGTGGACGCCATTGATCCGGAGAAGATGTTTGAGTCTATTGCTGGGGATATGAACGGAACGGTAATGCCGGGGTGGGAGCCGGAGCGCATGGCTCATGTAAAAGAGCTGTTTGAGATGTACAAAGATATTGATGATGAAAAATTATTTGAGAACCTGAAATATTTTCTGGAAAGGATCATGCCGGTCTGTGATAAATACGATATCAACATGGCGATCCATCCGGATGATCCGGCATGGAGCGTATTCGGACTTCCACGCATTATCATCAATAAGGAAAATATTCTCCGTATGATGAAAATGGTGGATAACCCGCATAATGGTGTGACATTCTGTTCCGGTTCGTATGGTACAAATCTGGAGAATGATCTTCCTGATATGATACGCTCTTTGAAGGGAAGAATTCATTTCGCCCATGTGCGGAATTTAAAGTTTATCACACCCGACAACTTTGAAGAAGCAGCCCATCTTTCCGCCGACGGAAGTTTCGATATGTATGAAATCATGAAAGCCCTGTATGATATCGGGTTTACCGGACCCATTCGTCCGGACCACGGGCGTATGATCTGGGATGAGGTCGCAATGCCCGGATATGGGCTTTATGACCGTGCGCTTGGCGCAGCTTATCTTAACGGTCTGTGGGAAGCAATTGAAAAATCGTCAGTAGCAGGAAAATAGAAAATATGGCTTGTGTGCATTTGGAACAAATTAATGATGCATAAGGATGTGCGCAGAAATGGAGCGTGTGATGAAAGTTGATTTACAAGGAATATCGGATAGGAAACAATGGGAAGAAAAGGGATATAGTCTTCCCCGGTACGACATCGGCAAGATGAGAGAGGCAACAAAAGCAAACCCGTTCTGGGTTCACTTCGGTGCAGGTAATCTGTTCCGTGCCTTTCATGCCGCGATCGCAGAGAAAATGCTGAATGACGGAACGCTGGACAGAGGTATTATTGTTGCGGAAGGTTTCGATTATGAAATCGTGGAAAAGATGTATGATACACACGATAATCTGGGGATTGCAGTGACGCTGAAAGCAGATGGGACGATCGACAAAAAAGTGATAGGAAGCGTGGCGGAGGCGCTGCCTTTAGATTCAGGTAATGATAAGGCATACGGAAGACTGAAAGAGATCTTTGGAAAGGATTCCCTGCAGATGGCTACCTTTACCATCACGGAAAAAGGTTACAGTCTGACCGACGGAAAAGGAGAACGGCTGCCGGATGTGGCGGCAGATTTTACGGCGGGACCGGAGAGACCGGCAAGCTACATGGGAAAGGTTGCTTCTCTGCTCTATGCAAGATACTGTGCGGGAGAGAAACCCATCGCCATGGTAAGCACGGATAACTGCTCCCATAACGGGGATAAATTATATGCGGCAGTCTCGGCATTTGCAAGAGCATGGACGGAAAACGGAAAGGCGGATGCCGGATTTATGGAATATATTGATTCCGGAAAAGTATCTTTCACATGGAGTATGATCGATAAGATCACGCCCAGACCGGATGCTTCCGTAGAGGCTGTTTTGAGAGAAGACGGCGTGGAAGAGCTGGAACCGGTGATTACCACTAAAAATACATATGTTGCACCATTTGTTAATGCGGAAGAAACGGAATATCTGGTCATCGAAGATGATTTCCCGAACGGGCGACCGGATCTGACACAGGGCGGCATTATCTTTACAGACCGTGCAACGGTGGATAAAGTAGAAAAAATGAAGGTATGTACCTGCTTAAATCCGCTGCATACCTGCCTTGCGATATTCGGCTGTCTGCTTGGATATCGGAAAATCTCTGATGAGATGAAGGACAGGGAACTCGTAAAGCTGGTGGAGACAGTAGGTTACAAGGAAGGGCTTCCGGTGGTAGTCGATCCGGGAATCTTAAGCCCGAGGGAATTCATTGATACGGTACTTAAGGTGCGTGTGCCGAATCCGTTTATGCCGGACACACCACAAAGGATCGCAACAGACACATCCCAGAAACTGGCGATCCGGTTTGGGGAGACGATTAAGGCTTATGCAGCAGATGAAAATTTAAAGACAGACGATCTGCAGATGATCCCGCTCGTGTTTGCGGGATGGATGAGATATCTGATGGCGGTAGATGACGAAGGACGGCCATTTGAACTGAGCCCGGATCCTCTGCTTGAGGAACTTTGTCCGCAGATAGAAAGAATCAGACTTGGAGATACGGATGTGGAAGATATCCTAAGACCGATCATGGAAAATGCCAAGATATTTGGTGTGGATCTGTATGAGGCGGGTATGGCCGATAAGGTATGCGGCTATTTCAAGGAACTGATTGCAGGACGGGGAGTAGTCCGCAAAACATTGGAAAAATATGTATGAGGAAGAGTGGAAAAGTTTGATAAATTATTTGCAATATATTTGTGAATTTGAAAGGAACGGCAAAAATGATGAGTGAGCTGGAAATGATACAGGAACTGGGAGTGGTTCCGGTAGTTGTACTGAATGATGCAAAAGATGCCCGGCCCTTGGCAGAGGCATTGTGTGAAGGAGGGCTTCCCTGTGCGGAAGTTACATTCCGGACAGAAGCTGCAGAAGAATCGATCAGGAGCATGGTAAAGGAATTTCCTGAAATGTTTGTCGGGGCAGGGACGGTGCTTACCATAGAGCAGGCCGACCGTGCCATAGATGCAGGAGCTAAGTTTATTGTCAGTCCGGGATTTGATCCGGAGATCGTGGATTACTGTATTGAGAGAAGTATTTCGGTATTCCCGGGATGTATTACGCCATCGGAAGTGGCACAGGCAGTAAAACGCGGACTGGAGGTTATCAAATTTTTCCCGGCAGAGCAGTTCGGCGGTATTGACACGATCAAAGCTCTGGCAGCGCCTTATACGGATATTAAGTTTATGCCTACCGGTGGTATTAACGCAGCCAATCTTGAGAAATATCTGTCTTACGACAGAATTGTGGCATGTGGAGGAAGCTGGATGGTAAAAGCGGATCTGATCAGAAACGAAGAATTTGATGTAGTAAAGAAACTGACTGCTGAAGCAGTAAGACTGGTATCTGATATCAGAAATAAATGACGCAAATTTGTGTCTGCGGCACAAATCCGGCAGACTGCGGAAAGGTATGAGGATGAAAATGAAGCAGAATATGGGAAAAAAAGTTGTTACATTCGGTGAGATCATGTTAAGGCTGGCACCGGAAGGATATTATCGTTTTGTGCAGGCGGAAAGCTTCGGCGCGACTTATGGCGGTGGGGAGGCAAACGTGGCGGTATCCCTTGCAAATTTCGGTTTTAATGCCTGCTTTGTCACAAAGCTTCCGGCACATGAGATCGGACAGGGCGCAGTAAATTCTTTAAGAAGATTCGGAGTGGATACATCCGGGATTGTGCGCGGAGGAGACAGAATCGGTATCTATTTTCTTGAAAAAGGGGCGTCCCAGAGACCTTCAAAGGTTATTTACGACCGTGCCGGCTCTTCCATTGCCATGGCATCGAAAGATGATTTTGATTGGAAAGCGATTTTTGAAGAGGCGGAGTGGTTTCATTTTACAGGGATTACCCCTGCACTGAATGACAATGTAGCACAGATCTGCCTTGAGGCGTGTAAGGCTGCCAAGGAAGCAGGTATAAAGATATCCTGTGACTTAAATTACAGGAATAAGCTATGGAGCAGGGAAAAGGCAGGACAGGTCATGGGTGAACTCTGCAAGTATGTAGATGTATGCATTGCAAATGAGGAAGATGCAGCGGATGTATTCGGTATAAGAGCGGAGAATACGGATGTTTATGCGGGCGAGGTGAACCATGAAGGATATAAGAGTGTTGCAAAACATCTGGCAGACCGTTTCGGGTTTGAAAAGGTAGCAATCACCCTGCGGGAGTCACTCTCTGCAAATGATAATCTCTGGTCGGCGATGCTGTACGATGGGAATGATTATTTTTTCAGCAAGAAATATAAAATGCACATCGTTGACCGCGTGGGCGGCGGGGACAGCTTTGGCGCCGGTCTGATTGCAGCCTGCTTAAATGGATATGACGCGCAAAGGACTGTTGAATTTGCGGTGGCGGCCTCCTGCCTGAAGCATTCCATTGAGGGAGACTTCAATATGGTGTCGATGGATGAGGTCTTGAAACTGGCGGACGGAGATGCTTCCGGACGTGTGCAGAGGTAGTCTGACGGAGGGCGTTGCAACATGAAAAAATTTATGGATCAAAATTTCCTGCTGTCAACTGAAACAGCGCAGAAGCTGTATCACGAGTATGCTGCAAAAATGCCGATTCTGGATTACCACTGCCATATCAGCCCACAGGAAATCGCGGAAGATAAGAGATTTGAGAATATCACACAGCTTTGGCTGGGCGGTGATCATTACAAGTGGAGGCAGATGCGTTCCAATGGGATAGGGGAAGAATATATCACTGGAAATGCTTCTGACCGGGAGAAATTTCAGAAGTGGTCCGAGACACTGGAAAAGGCGATCGGGAATCCCCTGTACCACTGGAGCCATCTGGAGTTGCAGAGATATTTCGGATATGACGGAGTGCTGAACGGGGAAACAGCGCAGGATGTGTGGGATATCTGTAACGATAAACTGCAAACGGCGCAGTTCAGCGCGAGAAGCCTGATCAGACAGTCAGGTGTGACGCTGCTGTGTACTACTGATGATCCGGCGGATGACCTGAAATGGCATAAACAGATCGTGGAAGATAAGAGTTTTGATGTGCAGGTTCTGCCTGCATGGAGACCGGAAGCTGCCATGAAGATAACGTCACCGAATTTTGCGGGCTATATAGAACGCCTTGGAAGGGTGGCGGATATGGAAATCTCGACTTTTAATGAGCTGAAAACTGCCCTTACTAAACGAATGGATTTTTTTGATAAAATGGGGTGCCGGATATCCGATCACAGCCTTGATTATGCTATGTATGTACCGATATCCGATGAAGAGATAGAGGATATTTTCGAAAGGGCAATGACAGGCGGGGAAGTGTCTTACGAAGAAGAATTAAAATACAAGACAGCATTTCTTGTGTATGCTGGAAAAGAGTACAGACGATTAGGCTGGGCTATGCAGCTTCATTTCGGCGTAAAACGGGACAATAATAAGCGGGTATACCGCTGCCTGGGCGCCGATGCCGGGATAGATTGTATCAATAATTATACGCCCTCTGCCCAGTTAGCAGACCTGCTAAATGCATTACAGGAGAAGGATGCACTACCCAAAACGATTCTGTATAGTCTGAATCCGGCGGATAATGCGGCGATTGGTACCATTATAGGCTGTTTCCAGAATGAGGAATGTGCAGGGAAGATCCAGCAGGGAAGTGCATGGTGGTTTAATGACAATAAACAGGGAATGATCGATCAGTTGACATCCTTAGCTAATCTGGGACTTCTGGGAAACTTTGTCGGAATGCTGACAGATTCACGGAGTTTTTTATCCTATACAAGACATGAGTATTTCCGCAGGATACTCTGTGATTTGATCGGAGGATGGGTGGAGAACGGGGAATATCCGAATGACGAAAAGTCGCTTGAAAAACTTGTGAAGGATATTTCTTACCGGAATGCCGTTCGATATTTTGGCTTTAATCTGAAAATATAGAATACAACTTGCCAGCGGTAAGTGTAAGAGGGCAGGATAAACTTATAAAGTTACAAAAATGTTAAGGAGAATGGGATAATTCCATTCTCTTTTTTGGGACATTTTGATATAATTGTTTTATAACATTTATATCAACGGGGGAAGAAAAT
>JAAUZX010000089.1 GCA_014804365.1 Lachnospiraceae bacterium | reverse complement strand
TTATCTCCATACAGTACCGGAATCTGTATTTCGATAGGCATTACATATAGTTTGTCCTCTGTTTTCATGGCATCCATAATATTCGTAAACAGCGCTTCTTCACCGCTTAAATTATAAAGAATCGGGCCCATATCAAGAAGCAGCCCCTTTTCGATATAGGAATCAAGCGGCATATTGTCCAATACTAATATATCGGGACCGTCACCGGCCATGATCTTGGTATTCAGTTTTTTCAGCACATCATCTCTTGTGACAGAAACTCCATCTTCCATACCGATCTCATATTCTACCCAAACCTCCGGATTTTTTATCTGATACAAAGAAATTGCCTGACGTATCGTATCGTTGTTCTGTAGGCTGTATACTTTAAGTTTCTCATTTGGTACAGTAGGGATATCCGGATTATAAACATAGCGAACCAATCTGCCATCGCTAAATAGCGTCACAAAGTCATCATTTTCAAGTTTAATCATACCCAACACCTGGTTAGAAGGATCATTGAAGGTAGTAAGTTTTCCGTCTATGACCTGTTCCATGGCACTGCCGCCTATTACATGGCGGTGCAGCCCCTCTTGTCCTGCTAGGTAAATAACTCCCTGTTCTTCCAGGAAGAAATACATACCATATCCTTCTTCAATCGTCCTGTCTGCATAATTTTCATTCACAAACTCCTTTAAAACTTCATCCTCGATGTATTGCTTCTTCTCCATATCATAAATAAGGAGCTCACTATAGCTGCCTCCATCTATTACCATAAGGTTCTGCTGACACTGTATCAAATATGGATGATAAGTGGGATCAAGCTCCAGAAACAGTTCAATGTTACCGTTCTCCCAGGCTTCATAAATATTGGAACCGTCTGTGTTCACAAAAATCCTTCCTGTATCCGATATCCACACACCGGCCGGATTCCGATCCTCTGCCCTAACGGGAATATCTATGGTAACCTCAGCACCGTCAGGTTTGACAAGACAAAGTCTGGGATTTAATTCGCCCTGTTCATAAACATTCTCATAATCATCATAAATAGTGGCCATCGTATGATCAGCCCCGGTTGCCATATCAAAAACCCAGCTTTTGTTTTCCCATATTCCGCTGCCTGTTATGCTCTCGTCTGTCTCCCATGTCACTCCATTATCCTTTGAAATATACAACGGGGAATAGGACTCACATATGACTAAACTCTCGTCCTCTAATCGAGACAATTTCGCTCTAAAAACCTCATTCGGTAAATTCGCAGTTTCTTCCACATAACGTCCCATTGCCGTAACCCCTGCAGACGACTGTGTACTTTGTGGATTCTGCTCATTTCCGCCGCTGTTTTCCGAAACTTCTTCTTCAGCCCCACAGCCGCTAAGTAATGTCAGCAACATAGCACATAACAACAGAATTGATAATAATTTGTTTGCTGCTTTTTTTGCTTTCATACACTTCCCTTTCTTAAAATTAAGATCTATAAACTACTCCGCCAGATAAATCGCCATCTTCTTCTCAACAGAATCTAACGCCTCATCCAGACTCTTCCTCCCCTGCATATAAGCGATGCCTTCTTCGTACACCGCGTCCTCCAAAACCGTATTCTCCATATACGGAGTCTTCACGGATTCCATATAAGCCTGCAATTCCGCAACCTGTGACTGGTTTGGACAGTAGACAGACAGGGAAATCATGTTTCCCTCATAATTGTCTGTGGCAAGACCACCCCACCGTTCATCTACGCCGTCTCCTGCCTCGGAGGCAAACCCCGCCTGCATAGCCGCCTTGTTGACCGGCAGTCCTTCATACAGATTTCCCTGATTTTCCTTCCCGAATAATGCCTTCACAAAATCTTCCGCCGCCTCAGTCTGCTTTGACGCCGCACTGATTCCAAGCAATGTCTTTGCAAAGAAAACATCTTCACACTGTCCGTTCATGGGCACCCATCCACTATTTTCATATCCCTGAACCCTCGAAACGGAAACCATCTCCGCGTAGCTCCAAAATCTGTTGATGTATCCCCACACAGCCTCATTCATGCCGCCTGTAAACCTGAGGCAATCCATGGATATTCTCATCGTGTCCGTTTCGTCCCACGGTGCACCAAATTCTTCTTCTGCAAAAGTGTTCCAGTCAGCCTCGTACGCCTCCAACACCCGCTCCGCTATGCCGTCCATCTGTGCATCGTAGATTCTCTTCGTCTGCTGCAGGAATTCCGCAATCATTTCCCGATCCACTTCTCCACCTTCCGTCATCCACACGGGTTCGCATACCGGGGAAAACATCCGCATGATTCCTTTTTCCGTATACAGTTTGAGCAGATCGCCTTCCGGATGATCCTTTCTAAGCTTCTCAACCACATCTGCAATATCCGATAAGTTTTTGATTCCTGCTATTTCAGATTTCCTGCTGACTATCACCGGAAGCCGAACCTCACAGGGCATCATATAAATCCCCTCATTGGTTCTGAACGCGTCCACAATATTACCAAAAAGCTCATCTCCACCGCTCATATTGTCAAAGATCGGACTTAAGTCGCGCAACACCCCTTTTTCTATATAAGAATCCACAGGCATGTCATCCAGAATAAATACGTCCGGACCCTCTCCCGCCAGAATCTTGGTATTGAGACTCTTCAACGCGTCTTCCCTCGTGACGGAATTACCACCGCCCGTACCAACCTCATACTTCACATAGATCTCCGGATTTTCAGTCTGATACTGGTTAATTGCCTGCCTCATCGTTGCATTGTCTTCCAGACTGTAAACGTTAATCTGTATCACAGGTACAGTTGGAATATCCGCATCATAAACAAAATGTACCAGCTTTTCGCCCGAAAACAATGCCATAAACTCATTGTTCTCCAATGCGATCATACCTTCTATTGCATAGGACGGATTACTGAAAATACTTAAGTTTCCGTCTATGATCTGCTCCATAGCACTGCCGCCCACTACATGACGGTAGAGTCCTTTTTCTCCTGCAATATACAAAGCACCTTCCTGATCCAGAAAGAAAAACATATCATACCAGTTACCGCTGAAACAATTTCTGTCGCCATAGTTTTCCTTCACAAAATCCGCTAAGACCTCGTCTTCTATATACTGCTTCTGTTCCATGTCATAGATCAGCGGCGACTCATAATCCCATCCGTCCATGAACATCATCCCGCCATGAACCTGTATCAGGTCCGGTGAATTCTCCTCCGCCCTGAGAAACAGGACGCTTGTTCCGTCTTCCAGAATTTCATAGATATTTGCGCTCTGCGTGGTGACAAAGATCCTGCCGTCATCCGATATATATGCACCCTTCAGACGTTCATCCTCTTCCGTCAGGTCAACCTCCACCGGCATCTCTGTTTTATCTGGCTTAATGATGAGAAGCTGCGGATTCAAAAGCGGTCCTGCTTCATCCTGTGAGTTTGTCTCTGTATCGTTATCTGTTTCTTCACCCTGCGTATCACTCTCCGGATCTTCCGCCTCAGTACTTGCTGCGTCTGAATCCGCTGCCTCATCACCTGCTGCGCCCGAATCTGCCGTCTCATCACTTGCCGCGTCTGATTCTGCCGCCTGATAGATTACCGCCACCGTATTATCACCGCCCACTGCCGCACTCATAATATAGTCGCCGTTTTCCACCATTCTGGTGTTCCATGCTCGCTTATCCGTATACCATCTCTGCCCGCCATCCTTGGAAATCACAAAAGGCCTAAAGGCGTCAGCAATGACCATCTGTCCATTATTCAGCTTAAAAAGACGGTTGCTAATGTCGGAAAGCCCGGCACCGTCCCCAAATTCTCCCGTTTTCTCCACGTAACGTCCCATGGGAGTTCCTTCCTCATACAGCTGTGTACTCTGTCCGCCTGTACCGCCGCCCTGCGCGCCATCCTGTCCGTCTCCGGCTGCTCCGCCATTCCCGCAACCCGCCAGACACCCCGCTAACAGCATCACACCAAGCGCCGCTGAAAATATCTGCTTTCCTACATATTTTCTCATACGAATCATTCTTTTCATCTCCATTTTCTCCATACTCATACTACTTCTCAGCCCACGGAGAACACCCGCTGTCAAGCGGCATTCCATAAGCACGACCTAATAATTACTTCTCAGCCCCGGAAGAATGCTCGCGCCAGCGGCATTCTTCCAGACATGACTTAGTTATACTTAGGCACCGTACTTTGGTGTCTTAGTATAACTTCATGTCTTGTTACTCCGCCATATAGATTGCCATACTCTTCTCTACCGCTGACACCGCCTCCTCCAGACTTGTTTCTCCCTGTATGTAGGATGTCCCTGCGGTATACACCGCTTCTTCCAGCACCTTGTTTCGCACATACGGCGTATCTGCTGCCTGCATCCATCCCTTTAGGATATCCGCCTGCTGTTCGCCGTACCAATATATATTCCAATAAAAACTACTGCCGTCCTCATATTCAAAGCCCAATTGGCTGTACGCAGTATCAGTCGAGACAAAATCAGCCGGAAAAAGTGAACTCTCAAAAGCTGTCCGGTTGATTGGAAATCCCATGCCTGATATATCTTCATCTCCCAAAAGCACTTTCAGCAAGCCTTCCGCCCTGTCAATCTGTGTGGAAACCGCACTGATTCCTGCCAATGTATCCACCCAGAACACATTCCTACACTGTCCGGACATAGGAAGGATCACATTGTCCTCAAATCCGGTTGTTTTCTGCACTGAAGTTATTTCCGCATAGGTATATGCGCCTCCGAGCACCCCTGTCATAATCTGCCTTTCACCCGTCACATAATACACCTCTTCCGTGCCGCGTCCAAACCAATCAGATTCCTCCAGCATTTCTCCGTAATACTGAATATGCTCTTCATTTTTTTCTTCATACTGTCGTATCATCTCATCCGATAGACCTTCCATCTGTGCATCATAGATTCGCTTCGTCTGCGTCAGAAAGTCAGAAATCATCTCACGATTCAGTTCTCCGCTCTCTGTCAGCCATGCAGGTGCACAGACCATTGCAAACTGTTTCATCACGCCTTTGGGCGAACAAATCTGCAGCAGATCCACTCCCGGGTGATCCTTTCTGAGTCTCTCCACCGCATCGGCAATGCCTTCTAAATCATTAATATCGGATACATAATTCGGGGCACCCTCCATAATGGGAAGACTGATCTCGCATGGAACCACGTAAATCTTACCTTCCTGCCTGTATGCGTCCACAGCATGCTCGAAGAGTTTTCCTTCTCCATTCATACTGTCCATCAGCGGAGCAATATCCGCAAGCATCCCTTTCTCTATATAAGAATCCACCGGCATATCATCCAGGATAAGCAGATCCGGCCCGTCTCCCGCTATGATCTCCGTATTCAGTTTTTTCAGAGCATCATCCCTCGTAACGCCGGTATTGTCCTCCATGCCGATCTCATATTCCACGTAAACATCCGGATTCTCAATCTGATAAATCGAAATAGCTCTCCGAAGCGTATTGTTCTCTTTCAAGCTGTATGCCTTGATCGTCTGCCCCGGCACCGTAGGTACTGTCGGATCATAAATGAAACGAACCAGACGCGCATCTGTAAAGATAGCCATAAACTCATTATTCTCCAACGCGACCATCCCCAATAGCCGATAAGTCGGATTGCCGAATGTTGTAAGGTTAGCATCTACGATCTGCTCCATAGCGTTTCCGCCGATCACATGACGGTGCACCCCTTTTTCACCCGCCAGATAGAGAATATTGTCCTCTCCCGGAAAGAAATACAGATCATACCAGCTCCCACCGTTAAAAGCTCTATCCCCATAATTTTCATTCACAAAAGTGTCGAGTACATTATCCTCGATGAACTCGCTGCTCTCCATATCATAGATCAACAGACTGTCGTAGCCATAGCCGTCAATAATCATCCTGCTTCCCTGAAATTGTATGATCTGAGGAGAATCTTCCAAGGTGAGAAAGACTTTGCTGCTGCCATCCTCTAAAATCTCATACAGATCCGATCCCTGCGTTCCCACAAAGACTCTTCCGTGTTCGGATATCCATATATGTGAAGGGTACATGTCTTCATTCATTACCGTAAATACTGCCGGCATTTCTGTTCCGTCCGGCTTTACGATGAGCATTTCCCTCTTCTCTGAAGCCCACCATGGTTTCTCTTCTTCTGAATCCGTTCCCGCGGACTCATCCGCAGCCGTCTCATCTTCCGATTCCATGTACGTATACAGAATGCCTACCGTGCCGTCTGCGCCCACGGCATAATCGTCAATAAATCCGCCTCTGTCCAATATCTCACTCAACCATGTATTCCCGTCATTTTCCCACGTAACACCATGATCTTTCGAAACCCTCATGTTTTTCACCGGATCTGTGAGCACCACACCTCCGTCTTCTAACTTAAATATCGCATTGCGGTATCCCGACAAACTTTCCGACAGATCTGCAGCCTCTTCCAGATAGCGCCCCATGGCCGTGCTGTCTGATTGCTGTTCACCTGCCTGACCGCCGCCATCCGCCATTATATCATCCGTCCTGTTCCCACTGCCGTTACCGGCCGTCTGCTGACCGCTGTTTCCGCAGCCTCCGAGAAGAGAGACAAATATTGCAAGCGACATGCCTGCTGCAAATATTCTCTTCAATTGACCTTTCCGAAATTTTTTCATAAACCCTTTTCTACTCCTCTTGACTCTTTTCTTTTATAGATCTAATTCATAATCTAATTTCTTTTTCTGCACTTCTTTACTTTCTTCTTCACAATCCGCCTTAATAATTTCTTTAATCAAATCCCATATCCGTGCCACACATGATCATCCTGTGTCACTTTAACTGTTATCATCATACCAAGCCTTTCTCTAAATAATCTCTAAAAAACTGAGAAATAAATTTCTTTAAATTACTGCAAATTACCATTATAGTTTTCTTTGCAGATAACAATATTAATAAAAATGTGTTTTTTGTCCGATATTTTTCAGAAAAATGTGTTAAATATATCTTGAAAAACGCAGAAAAACGTGATGTACTATATTTAAACACACAGAAAGGACGGTGATCTGCTTGAAACGTAATGCAATGCACGCTCTGATAAATTGGAAATCTGATCCCGAACGCAAACCTATGATATTAAAGGGTGCGCGACAGGTCGGCAAGACTTGGCTGATGAAAGAATTTGGAAAAAACTACTACAAGAACTTCGTCTACTTTAATTTCGATGAAGAAGATGAACTCAAATCCATCTTTGAGACGAACAAAAATCCGCATCGTATTATCGAACTGTTGTCCCTGATCACCGGTGAAAAAATCATGCCTGAAGATACATTAATCATTTTTGATGAAATTCAGGAATGCCCTGAAGCGTTAAATACCCTTAAATATTTCAACGAAAAAGCTAATGACTATCATGTAATCGCCGCAGGCAGCCTACTCGGCACTTTACTGGCTGCACCGAAGTCATATCCTGTCGGCATGATCAACCTTCTTGATATCTACCCGCTGACCTTTGATGAATTTCTTGCTGCAGTTGATCCGGCTTTATATGCTTACTATGAAAGCATCCGGAAAGAGCAGCAGATTGAAGAAATTTTTCACCATCGCTTACTGGAGAGCTACCATAACTATCTCATCATAGGCGGTATGCCGGAGTGTGTTGCTTCATGGATCAAATATAAAGACCCCGCCAGAATCTCTCAGATTCAGCATGAACTGATCACGGTTTATGAAAATGACTTTTCCAAACACAATGGTAAAGTCAACAACGGACGTATCCTCATGGTCTTCAGAAGCATCGTAGCACAGCTTGCCAAACCTAACGAAAAATTTATGTATGGCGCTGTCCGTGAAGGTGGCAGGGCTCGTGATTTCGAAGAAGCGATTGAGTGGCTTGTCTCGGCCGGAATGCTAAACCGTGTCTACAATATCTCTAAACCGGAACATCCGCTGTCTGCTTTTGACAAACAGGAACAATTTAAACTGTTTGTATTTGACACCGGGCTTCTCAAACATATGGCCGGCATTGACAACCGCGCCATCCTTTTAAAAAAAGATTATCAGTTTAAGGGACCCCTAATTGAAAATTATGTATTGCAGCAGCTTCGCGGTCAGTTTGAGGTTGAACCCCGGTACTTTTCTGATAAAAACAGTAGGATTGACTTTGTCCTTCAATATGGCACAGAAATTATTCCCGTTGAAGTCAAAGGCGGCGAAAATAAATCAGCGCCATCTTTTAAGAAGTATATCGCCGAAAGCTGCCACAAACATGCCCTGCGTTTTTCCGAACGTAGTTACAGACAGGACGTGGATATTATCAATGTTCCTTTGTATCTTGCTGGGAAAACAAAGCAGTTTCTGTGATTTACGGATATAATTCCTTATCGTTTTTTAAAGATAAAAAAGAACTGCGTTATGCAATTCTTTTTATCCATTTACCTTCTTTATGCTTCTTCTATGTATTGAAAAGACTGTGGAGCGTTACTTATACCATAGTCTTTCAATTCTCTTGGCTCTCTATACTTTTTGACATTTTTTAGTTTGTACGCCACAGCCTGATCCTTATCTGCATAATACTGATCAAAAAAGGCTTTATCTATTCCTGATCTTTTCTCTGTTTTCATCCAAATCATTTCCGGATTATCAATGAGAACATCTTCAATCTCTGCTTCTCCCACTACTCGCATAATTGGAGTTGTAGAATATATTAATATTTTGTCTACATGTCTCTTGCATGCCTTTTTTCTAAATTCATATTTTTTGGTTCCATTTAATATATTCTCTACATGGTTAGGATTAATTGATAATAGTATTGAGCACATGCTTTCCACTCCATTTCAGTTATCTTTTTGTAACATATTATACCTCAACTAATATATCATTGCAATTATTTTTACGAACATCAGTTCTTATTTATCAATGTTTTATTGACATTTCCCATTCGAACTATTTTTTGAAATTGTTCATCTGTCAATTCAAAAAATCCCCAATATTTACTCCGTTCCAAACCAATTTGTTCAATTAAATCATGTCGCACTATTCTCTTTTTCATCGCTGCATTATAGGTCATTTTTATAGCCTTACAACCACCTTTATTATACCAATAATGTAAGTCACGTTGATCAAATACACTATATTTGCTTGCATATTTATAAAAGTCATCAAAAGAACTAAATTCATTCTGCTTTTTCACATCTTCTACAACACAAACAGACGTTGCAACAGCAGAATATTCTGCACTTCTTCCGTTCTCCGCTGTTCTGTAAAGAACTACAATATCTCCATACTTTAATTCGTCCACTTGTTCCATCGTACATACATATATCTTATGGATAGAATTCGTATATGATACATCTGTAATTATATTCTTATTCTCAGTCGTTAAAATAGAATCTGGAAACATAATAGAATGATATTTAGGGTAGATACTTAGCAAATATTTCTTTGCATTACTAATATCAATAAGCGGAAAGTCTATATTAATGTCACCAGTAATTCTCTTCATCTGCTTTAAATACACATTTTCTTGAAATTTACCCTCCCCCTTTACACCATAAAATTCGAATCCGAACTGTTGAACTAAGTCAATAAGCGATTTATGTTTTTCATAGATTGTGACATAACAAACATCTACATTCTCATTTGCTGCATAATCCATAATTATTTTGATGAACTGTTCTCCCATCTTAGTACCATGTGCCTCAATTTT
This sequence comes from Lachnospiraceae bacterium, assembly GCA_014804365.1. Lineage (GTDB taxonomy): Bacteria > Bacillota > Clostridia > Lachnospirales > Lachnospiraceae > UBA3282. Next base: position 38,591 of record JAAUZX010000089.1, on the reverse strand, counting down.
AAATGTCCCTACTTTTAAAATTTTATTTGCACAAATATTAGGGGTTACATCATCGACAAGCTGTTTCTCTACTTTTAAATATAAAAAGCCAATAATCTTATGATTCTCGTACTGTACAAATGCATCTTGTCTACTCTTTTTTCTAAACCAATCATCAAATCCCGGATAATCATCTCGCAATGACTGAAAAAAAGAGTCTTGTAAATCTATTTCTTCAAATAATTTATGCACAATATTATTCACAACATTCTCCTCCAATTTTCCTTAATATCTCTCCAAATTGCTTTCCTGTACATTCATGTGTTATTATCGCATACCTTATCTGAAATTTTGTTTCTAATTCTTTTACATATTTTTGTTCTTCATCTTGCATAAGTTCTATATCCAGTATGCTCATTTTATATGTATCTCTTTGATTTATCCTATCGCAAATCACTTTAGGATCATCTTGCAAAAGTACAATTCCCGTTATCTGTGCTTCATCAAAAAAGTATTCTGGGATACGCTCTACTTTTCCTTCCTTATTAAAAACACATATATGCCCATCAAGAATTAAGTCTTTATCACTACCGCTTTTTACTTCTTTTATCGCCCGAATCAAGGTATCTTGATTACTATTCACATTGCTGACTCTCTTATATCCAGCATCTGTTGAAGCTTTATATTTCTCAATTAATGCACTGGCCGAATATACATTGTAGTGTTTCATATATTCTTTTATCTTACCTAAAAAGAAACCTTTTCCAACACCATGGGTGCCTGAAAACAATATTGTTTTCATAATGCACTTCCTCCCCAATTTAATACATAATTAGTATTATTGAAAAAACTATAAGATTAATAGAATTATAACACACTTTGTCTATATATTGCATAGTTTATTTCCAAATATCTATTGTATCTACTTTTCTCATTTTTTTAGAGATTAAATATAGATTCTTATGGTAAAATAAAAATCAAACCAGTTCGTTTACGAGATTCGTTTCGCGAACTCGAAGTCTGTCAAGCAATTACCCGTATAATACTACGAAAGGACACGCCCATGAGAATCCTACTCGCAGAAGACGACCGACATCTGAATGATACATTGACTTACCAACTGGAAACAGAACATTTCACCGTAGATTCCTGCTTTGATGGGGAAGAGGCTCTTTTCTATGGGGAACAGAATATATACGACGTGATCCTGCTTGACAGAATGCTTCCAGGCATGGAAGGCACCGACGTCCTGACATCACTTCGCTGTAAAGGCATCTCTACTCCTGTCATTCTCATCACCGCTCTGGGCACACTCTCTGACAAAGTAACAGGACTGGATCTGGGTGCCGATGATTACCTCGTAAAACCTTTTGCCTTCGAGGAACTGATGGCCCGCATCCGCTGTGTCACCAGAAGGCCTCACACCCTCACGGTCAACGACACTTTCTCTGTTGCAGATATCTCGTGGCAGGCATCGGAATGTATCCTCACCGGTCCGTCGGGAAGCTGCACACTATCCAAGAAAGAAGCGGCGCTTATGGAGATCTTCGTACACTCTATCGGGAAAACCCTGCAAAGAACTACGATCCTCTTAAAAGTCTGGGGCCCTGACAGCGACGTGGAAGAAGGCAATCTGGATAACTATATCCACTTTCTGCGCAGAAGGCTTCAAATCACGGGGAGCGCCCTGCAGATCAAAACGATACGGGGTGTCGGGTATTGTTTACAAAGCACATGAAGTTGCAATAAGACCATAGAAACCACGGCTGTGAACAAGATGCATAATATTATGACACGAAGGAGGGCACCATGTTTCAGAAAGTACATCTGCGGCTGACGTTGCTGTGCACGGGAATCACCGCTATTATCATGATCATCATGTCCTTCTTTTATTTATATGTATCGGAAACAGGACTGTACAGGAATCAGTTCCAGGCGTTTAAAAATGATATAAACACGATTTCCACTAATCTTGAACAACAGACCGTTATCTCTATGGAATGGCTGTCCAAAATGGAAGCGCAGGGCAACTATCTCTTCTTTGTGCTGGATAACGGAACGCCGTTTCTTTTTAATCAGTTAAATGATTCGAAAGAAAACACTTCCAGAGACCTCCTTCTTCAGGAGAGCCGCGACGCTTACGCCAATCAATCCGACCTTGAAGTTTCCACACGTACAGGCGTTTTCACCACGATCACGCATTGCGAATATGAATTTACTTCCCCTTCCACGGAAACCAAATATTACGGAAGTGTGATCAGTATGGGCAGCCCTGATTCCACTCTGGAGGTCATCGTTCTATCCTCCCTGCTGAATTTAGAAAACCAAATACGGGAACAACGTCTGCGCTTTTTGCTGATCGATGTCGCGGCTGTACTGCTTCTGGGCATTTTCTCTTGGTTTTTCACCGGAAAACTGTTGAAACCCATCGTAGAAAACCAGAAAAAGCAGGCGCTTTTTATTGCTTCTGCTTCCCATGAACTCCGCACCCCCCTATCCGTGATTCTGTCCGCTGCCGAATGCTGTAAAAGCGCTCCGCCGGAACGTCGGGACGGTTTCCTGAAAACTATCTGTCAGGAAGGTCTGCGTGTGTCCTCCCTTGTGAGCGACATGCTTACCCTCTCCCAATCTGATAACCAGCGTTTCCCCATCCGAATGGAGCCTACGGAACTGGATACGTTACTCATGAACTCCTACGAAGCCTTTCAGCCGCTGGCACAGGAAAAATCCATTTCCCTGTCCATAGAACTTCCGGAAGGCGCACTGCCTGTATGCCAGGCAGATCCGGAACGCATCAGCCAGGTCATTTCCATTCTGATACATAATGCCATCAGTTATACGCCGGAGCACGGCAAGATCACTCTGGCAGTCTCGAAACACAAAGAGCGCTTTCATATATCTGTTTCAGACACTGGCATTGGTATCTCAGATGAAGATAAGAAGAAAATCTTTGACCGATTTTATCGTGTAGAGAAATCCCGAAGCACGAAGGATCACTTCGGGCTGGGATTATCGATTGCTTATGAGATCGTGAAGGCTCATGGTGGAAATATTCAGGTGAGTGACGCGGTGGGCGGAGGCAGTTGTTTTACAGTGGTGCTGTGAACGGTAAAACTCGCATTGTTACAGTTTAAAAGTTATCTGCGAACCCTACCTTTTTTGTCTTTTTCTGTCAAATTTTCTGTGGATTTCTATATCAATTTACCCCGGAATAAGATATACTGTATGTGTAAGCGGTCTATCGCGCAACAACAGCTCTTTCGCTGCTTGTGCAGTATGATGCCGTAAAATTATACAGGAGGGGATTACAATGAAAGTAATAGGGTTACCCGCAATAATAATCATCATACTGGTGGTTCTGTTCATCTTATTCATGGCCATCGGGTATGTAAAAGCACCGCCGGACATGGCGTACATCATTTCCGGTTTCAAGAAGAAATCCAAAATTGTCATCGGTAAAGCGAGCATACGCATTCCGTTCTTCGAACGACTGGATAAGCTGAACCTGAGGCTGATCCCGATTGATGTCAAGACCAGCAATGCGGTTCCGACAGCGGACTACATCAACATCAATGTGGATGCTACCGTCAACATCAAGATCAGCAGTGAAGCGGACAGACTGCGTCTCGCCGCCGAGAACTTCTTAAATAAGAATACGGAGTACATCGCAGGCGTTGCCAGAGAGGTTCTGGAAGGTAATGTACGTGAGATCGTAGGTAAGATGCGGTTAGAGGAAATGGTCTCCGACCGGCAGAAATTCGCGAATCTGGTAAAAGAAAATGCCGAGCCGGATCTGGCGGCGATGGGACTTGATATCGTCAGCTTCAACGTACAGAACTTCGTGGACGGCAACGATGTCATCGAGAATCTGGGTATCGATAATATTGTTAAGATCAAAAAGACTGCTGCCATCGCAAGGGCCGAGAGCGAAAGAGATATCAAGGTAGCGCAGGCCGCTGCGGATAAAGAATCCAACGACGCGGCTGTTGCTGCGCAGACCGAAATCGCTAAGAAACAGAACGAACTGGCGATTAAGAAATCCGAATTACAGCAGGAATCCGACACTAAGAAAGCTATGGCGGACGCTGCTTACGAGATTCAGAAAGAGGAACAGCGTAAGACCATCGAGGTAACTACGGCAAATGCGGATATCGCAAGGCAGGAACGTGAAATCGAACTAAAACAAAAACAGGTTGCCGTCAAGGAGCGGGCACTGGAAGCGGAAGTCAAGAAGCAGGCGGATGCGGATAAATATGCCGCCCAGCAGAAAGCGGACGCTGCCCTCTACCAGAGACAGAAGGAGGCGGAAGCGAAGCAGTTCGAGGCACAGCGCGAGGCGGAAGCAAGAAAAGCACAGGCGGAGGCAGACCGTTTCTCCAAAGAGCAGGAAGCGGAAGGTATACGTGCCGTGGGTGAAGCGGAAGCGTCGGCGATTCAGGCTAAAGGTATCGCAGAGGCGGAAGCCATGGAGCGAAAAGCAGAAGCTTACGCGAAATACAATAAGGCGGCCGTAGCCGAGATGATGATCAAGGTACTGCCGGACATTGCAGCGAAGATTGCTGAGCCGTTAGGCCAGATCGACAAGATCACTATTATCGGCGGCGGAGAAGGCGACAGCACCGGTGTCAATCAGGTTGCCGGCAATGTGCCCGTAGTTATGGCGAAATTATTTGAAAGCATGAAGGAAGCAACCGGTATCGATCTCTCCGAGATCATCAAAGCAGATACCTATGATGCGAAAGTTAATCGCAATGTGAATGTATCAGGGTTAGATGATGTGAATGTAGTCATTAAAAACTCTGATTCCTAAACTATGTAACAAGGCTGACTACATAAAAACCCTCAAGTATCCTGCGGAGAAAAAGATTTTCTTAATGTTTCATTCAACATCTTACCATGTACCACTGAAACATTTAAAAAATCCATTTTCCGCAGCCACTTGAGGGTTTTATTATGCATAATGCCCTTATACCTTACTCATGCCTCAGCGCCTCGATCGGACTCAACTTCGCTGCTTTCTTGGCCGGATAGATTCCGAAGAAAATACCCACCGCCGAGGAAAAGATCGCCGCAAACAACACCGTAGTCACTTTCACCTGCGCCTGAAATCCCATAATGCTGCAGACTCCCACTGCTCCCAGGCTGCCCAGTCCTATGCCGATCAATCCGCCGATCAGTGTAATGATACCGGCCTCCGCCAGAAACTGTAAAAGAATAGAATTCGTCCTTGCACCCAGCGACTTGCGGATACCGATCTCTCTCGTGCGCTCCGTCACGGACACAAGCATGATATTCATAACGCCGATTCCGCCTACCAGAAGTGAGATCGCTGCTACGAACGAGATAAAGACCGTAATCACGCTCAAGATACTGTCGATCTGCGACTGCGCATCCGCGAAGCTCTCCATCATGATCTTGTTTTCTCCGCGCACATTATGCTTATTTTCCATCAGACGCAGAGAATCTCCCGCCACCTGCGTTGAATACTCAGCGCTCTCTCCCACAATATAGAACTGTTGGAAATCTTCCACCCAGAATCCGTAACTCGATCCCAGCGTGGAGATCGGCATTTCCACCTGCAGATAACCGCTGCCGTTCAGTGCGGAGAGCATCGTAGATTTACTGTCTTCTCTGACTCCCACAATGGACATCTCCTGCGTCACATTGTAGATCGTCACATCGAAATTCATTCCGATCACATCCGTTGTGCCGAAGAGCATTCTGGCGCTGGTCTCGTTAATAACGCACACCTTATTGCCTCCAAGATAATCACTTTCCGTAAAGTATCTTCCCTTCGCAATCGGCTCCTTCGCCACGCAGTATTGCAGCGCTTCATTACCCGCATATACCAACGCTTCAAAATTACCTTTGCGTCCTTCCGCATTCGCCCACATCGAATACTGCGGCGTAACGCCCTTGACATGTTCTACTTTCTCTTCAATCAGTTCAAAATCTTCATCCGTAAAGGTCACGTCATTGCCTTCCACGGAATCATTGGTATAGAGCGCTACCTGTCCGCCTGCCATGCTGTCCAGCTCGCCGTTGATCTGGCTTCTCATTCCGTTACCGATGGATATAATCAGAATCACGGAAGCAATACCGATGATAATGCCCAGCATGGTAAGAACGGACCTTCCCTTATTGTTCTTTATATTCAAAAGAGCAATTTTAATATATTCCCATATTTGTGCCATTGTACCAACCTGTCCCTTTCCCTCATCTCTTTCTATTGCTGCGGGATTGCAGTCACCGGCGCACCTTCCTCCAGTTCCTGCCCTGTTGTCACAATGATCGTTTCTCCTTCTGACAGACCTTCCTTGATCTCGCTGTAGCTGTCTGAAGAAATTCCTGTCGTAATGCGTTTCTTCACCGCCACACCGTTCTCCGCCACGAATACAAAATCTCCGTCCTTATCCGTATTGATGACCTCAACAGGCACTGCTACCGCACCCGGCACGGATGCCGTATTGATCTCCACTCTGGCCTCTACCCCCAGATAAATCTCCGAATCCGGATTTTCAATTTCAATCTCCGCACCTACTACCGCTGCACCGCTGGCATTGGTGGTCGCCATACGGTTGATCTTGGTCACTTTACCTTCATACTTCTTATTCGCGATATCGATAGAGGCCGTCTGTCCGATCTGTATTTTCTCCAGATCATATTTGGACACGGTAATCTCCACCTTAACATTCTCCGTGCTCTCCACCGTGATTAACTTCGTTCCCTCCTGCGGGATCGCACCTTCCACAGCCTCCATCTCAGTGACAACACCGTCGAAATCAGCAAGGATACCGTTCTCTACCTCTTGAATATCACGTAACGTCTCCTGGCCGTTAATCCGCTCCATCTGCGTATTGGCCTCCAGCTGGCTTCTACTGCCACTGTCCATGTAACCGCCCTCGGAACTGCTCTTCTGCGATTTCATTTCAGAACGGTATTCCTTATAGGCAGCGATTTTTTCTTCATAGATGTCTACTTCCTTCTGCCATGCAAGGATATCCTTGTTGTTCTGCTGCTCATAGCTGTTGAACTGTATCAGCTTCTGCAGATTCAGATACTCCTCCGAATCCGGTCTGTCCGACCAGTCTAACAGCGATACCTGCAGCAACGTGCCCTCATGCGCAAGCCATGTCTTCTTATCATTGATCTTCTGCTGCAGCTCCTTGACATAGTTCTCACTGTCTTCGATCTGCTGCTCCAGCACCGCCAGATTCACGTTAGCCTCTCCCAGCTCCGCTATGTACTTATTATCTTTATGAATGGAGCTTTCGTAACCACCCTCGTTAGCCTGCAGCTTCAACTCTGCAATCTGCTTCGCCTCTTCCAACGCATCCGCATCATACTTAATAAGGCTGTCTCCCTTTTTCACGCTGTCTCCTGCCGCCACGTCTACCGAACCAATCTGCACAGCCACCGGCGCAAAATAGGTTTTCGTCTCCTCACTCTTGACTGTGCCGCTGGTATTTAACGTCTGCTCTATATTTTCCACTGTCGCCGTAGTAGTGTATACAATGGCGCCCGCATTCTTGGCCGCAATGGAATTGCTGACTATAAAAAGGACGATCACCGCTGCCACACCACCAATAACGCAGCGTCTTATGATCTTCTTCTTTTTCTTCTTATCCATAGGTGTCTTCGGCGCTTTCTCTTTCTTCGCTTTATGCTTCTTGCCTTCCTGTTCCGTCTGATTCCCCGTCTCCGCAGTGTTTACCGTGTTTACATTGTTTTTAACGGAGTCTGCTGTTTTCAATTCTTCTTTCATTTCTGTTCCTTCCTGCTCCTTCTTTTCAGATTTTATTTCTTCTGCCATTCCTATATCAGGCCTTCATGCTCCATCGTTTTTTCTATCGTCTTGGCAGTTCTGTTGGTTCTCTCTGCTTCCTACTGTCCATCTGAATCTTTTTCGCAGATATAAGCTCTCACTACCGATTCTTGCGTTCTTTTCAGACAGCCTGCTGTACCTCATTCATATAATCTTCCACGATCTTGCCGTCCATGATTTTAATGACCCGCTTAGCCTGTGCCGCGATCTCATTATCATGAGTGATCAATATCACAGTTCTGCCTTCTTCATGTAATCCTTTGAGAATTTCCATGATCTCTCTCGTGGAACCGGAGTCAAGATTACCGGTAGGTTCATCTGCCAGAATAATGGGCGGTGCCTGTGCTATGGCTCTGGCGATGGCAACCCTCTGTTGTTGTCCGCCTGACATCTCTGAAGGCTTATGATCCTTACGGTTCTCTAACCCCACTTTGTCAAGCGCCCTGTCAGATAACTCTGTCCTCTCTCTTTTACCGACGCCCCGATAGATCAACGGCAGTTCCACATTCTCAAGCGCCGTCAGACTCGGAATCAGATTAAATCCCTGAAAAATAAATCCGATCTCCTGATTGCGGATATCCGACAATTCATCGTCCGACATTCCCGCCACATCATGCCCGTGCAGGTAATAACTGCCGCTGGTAGGCACGTCCAGACACCCCAGCATATTCATCAGAGTAGATTTACCGGAACCGGAATGCCCGATGATTGCCACGAATTCCCTCTCGTGAATCGTCAGACTAACATGATCCAGCGCCTTTACCTCATTTTCACCGGGATTGTATATCTTACACATATCCCGGATCTCAACCAATGCTTCCATAGTTGATCCTCCTGTTTATTACATTTTATTCCCGCGAGCAACGAGCCATGTGGCTGCTTGCGGCAGGTTTTTAACTGCGGGAATGTCACGAAAAAGCCCGTCCTATCCTATTCGTGTATGTCTACCTCGGGGTTTCTGTGGCTTACGCTTACACTTCACTCAAAAAACATCTCGCGTAAGCACCTTCTGAACAGTTACTTTCTTTCCATATATTGTAACGACCTTATCATATAATTTTCTTCAAGGATATTGATAATATATAAACTATTATTAAAATTTTCTGTTTCCCGAAAGTGTGCCCTACTTTTGCTTCTGTGCTCCGTTCTACGGGAGTATCATAACAACCGATTCTTAAAATCGTGATAGTGAAACCTTAAGTTTATCTTAATTCACTGCTTCCCAAATATATAACAAAAGGAAAATGTAATCCATTGAATCGGCTTACATTTTCCCCTTCATTTCTTACAATATTGTAAGGCAGGCAACGTATAATTAAAGTTGCCGCCACATGGCGTATTTAAGGCTAAACCTTACTTTTCCACCGCCATCTTGTCTTTGCGCACCGTGGAAAGCTGTGCATTTTTCAAGATCGGACTGAGCGGTTTATAGATGAGCAGCGTCACACCGGAAGCCGCCACGCTCTTAATGATATTGATGGGCGCTACCGCGAAACATACGAACGTCGTAACACTGTTAATATTCCCGTTGATTGCCGCGCCTGCCCCGATAATCGCATCCATGGGCATTCCAAATAACGTTGAAAACGCCGGAAGCAGATACACTCCGTTAAACGCCGTTCCGAATATCGTCATGATCACCGATCCGGCAATACATGACAGGATCGCTCTTTTACGCGTCTTTTTGAACATATAGATGATCGATGCCGGCAGAATCAGACTACAGCCGATTACAAAATTGGCCAAATCTCCCACAAAAGCAGTACTGGTGCCTTTGATCACCAGCTTCAGCAGGATCTTGCAGAACTCGATCATCACACCCGCTACCGGGCCGAAAGCGAAGGTGCCCACCAGCGCCGGAATCTCACTGAAATCCAGCTTGTAAAAGCCCGGTGCCAGAAACAGAATCGGGAAATCGAATATATGCAAAACCACCGCCAGCGCAGAGAAAAGCCCGATCATCGTGATCTTTCTGGTGCTTAAAATACGCTCCGTGATACCGTCCCGATTATACACATACTTCTCCGCCGCGTATGCGATCGCAAACAGTCCTACCGCTACCCCTATGCAGACCAGCACAAATGTCAGATTGTCTGCAATACTTTGTAATAATCCGTTACTCATTTTTCCTCCATTCCGAAGCATTCAGCTTCTATCCATAGTTTTGTCGGAAAAAGTTCGTTCGCGCAAAAAACCCCGAAACATACGTCTCGGGGCAATAAAGCAAAGCAAACAGTCTGTCACACGGCTCTGCCGCATGTCGTCCTGCATTTCTTCTCTCATCCAGACTTTACTGTCGGTTTTGGAATCGCACCAAATCAGCCGTCGCAGCAGCATGTTCATCTCCTCTCTCGCTATCCGATCTCTCAAGCGATATCCTATAGAACATATATACCATGCCGTAACGGGTCGCGGACTATACCGCCGGTAGGGAATTGCACCCGACCCCGAAGAACTTTTTCTGATATTAAAATATCTGTGGTTACCGCTTAGACCGCACCGCATACTTACCGCAAATGCCGAAATCCGTGGTTTCCCACAACAGAAAGTATACAATAGATGCCATAGGATTGCAAGGGAATTTTTCGTTCAGTCTGCGCTACCCCGATCACCGATGTCCACCTCTTTAAAATCAAGAAACAACTCTTCATAAATTCCCGCTTTCACTCGATCGGAAAAGGAATGCTGTTCCACCATGGTCATAGCTCCGAAGTTATATACCCTAACGTTGCTCTGCATAGGGTCAACTATCCAATACTCCCTCACGCCCGCTTCCTCATACAGTGTCCGTTTTCTCTCATAATCCATATCCTTACTTGACGGTGATACGATCTCGATTACCCAGTCCGGCGCACCGTGACAGCCTTTCTCGTCCAGTTTATTCGGATCGCATATTACGGAAATATCCGGTTCCACATAGTTCAGTTCATCATCTTTAATATAAACCGCCAAAGGTGCCGGAAGAACTTCACATGGTCCACCGTGCTCCATTATATAATTCCAAATTTTTGCACTCAGCCACATAAGTATCTTCTGGTGTCTTAACATCGGTGCCGCCATCATAAACATCTCACCGTCGATCAGTTCCGCACGCTCTCCCTCCGGAAGTGCTTCGATATCCGTGATCGTATATAACCCTCTTTTTGGAAAGTTCCTGTCCTCGTCGGTATCACCTTCTCCTTCCGTAAGCACTTGTTTGGCGGCTTTAGCCTTTCCTCCCTCAATCGTCATGAAATACTCCTCCCTTTCAAGTGCCACATGTTCCATAAATATTGTCCTCCTTCTTCGTTCCGGCAGAAGATAGTCTACTGTCCTGCACCGCTTTTTGTCATACAGCCTTTTTCAATATCCATACTGTACAGCGATCCAAGCACTACATAAGATGCTAAGGAACACAAGCACATCTGCTTTGCTACCTCCGCCGCTATTTGATTTGTAATTTTGAGTAAGCGGCAGAAATTGCCCGAATGTGCGAATGCACGGTTCATTGATTACTCTTGTTGAAATTATAATATATTTTTTACTGTTTTTTGTCAAGCATAATCTTCTTTATCTTTCAAAATTCCTTGACAAAATCTTCTTCTGCTTATTCCACAAAAAACTCCTCACTCTCCACCCGCTTCAAACTCCCTCAATTCTTCCAGATATTCGTTAAAGTCTATTGCGAAATCTTCATAAATTCCCACTTTTACCCTGTCGATAAAGGAATAGACTTTTGGATCAATGTCATGCTCCAGATCATATACAGTAACATTTGTCTGCATAGGGTCTACGATCCAGTACTCACGTACCCCTGCTTCTTTATACAGTGCAAGTTTTCTCACACGATCCATATATTTACTGGACGGAGATACTATCTCGATTACCCAGTCCGGCGCACCGTGGCAGCCCTTATTATCCAGCTTGTCTCTGTCACAGATCACTGAAATATCCGGTTCCACAAAGTTTCGCTCATCATCTTTGATATAGACTCCGAATGGTGCGGGCACTACTTTACATCTGCCTTTATGCTCCCTGATATACTGTCTAATATCAGCGCTCATTCCCACAAGAAGAGTCTGATGTGCCCATGTAGGCGTCGCCATCATAAACATCTCGCCGTCTATCAGTTCCGCACGCTCTCCCTCCGGAAGCGCTTCGATATCCGCGATGGTATACTTTTTTCCTCCCTCGATCGTCATAAAAATGCCCTCTCCTCCAATTACTGCGTGTTCCATAAATATTGTCCTCCTTCTTCGTTCCGGCAGAAGGTAGGCCACTGTCCTGCACCGCTTTTGTCATACAGCCTTTTTCAATATCTGTACTGTACAGCAATCCAAGCACTACATAAGATACTAAGGAACACAAGCACATCTGCTTTGCTACCTCTGCCGCTATTTGATTTATAATTTTGAGTAAGCGGCAGAAATTGCCCGAATGTGCGAATGCACGGTTCATTGACTACTCTTGTTGGATTTATCATACATCAACCTATGGTTACTGTCAAGTGCTTTTTACTGCGCACTTCTTAATTTCATATGCTTCAATTTGCTTCGCCAACCCGAAATATGCTAAAGAATTTCCAGATAATAAATCAAAAAAACACCCCGCCGAACATGTATAAAACATATTCTTCAGGGTGTTACATCTTTATTTCATAATTGTACGGTAGCCTATTACCTACCGCTGTTCATACCGACCTGATCCGGATCAGAATAACATACCCGTGATCATACTCTTATTGTTCATCTGCTGCCGCAGCATCATCATTCTGTACTGACCCATGACTTCCTTCTGCTGCTTCTCAGAAATCGCCTTCGGGAAATCCAGATCTTCCAGACGGCTTCTGGAACTAAGCTGTTCTAAAGCTGCTCCCGTATTGTAATTGTAGGTATACTCCAATCGATTAGTTGCCGCTCCCAGACTGCTTCTTTTTGTGGAAACCATATCCAATGCTTTATCAATGGCTTTCAGATCAAAATTACCGGATGTAACATCGAGATCCGCGATCCCAAGTGCCTCCAATGTGGCATTCTCCATCTGGATCTTCATACCGCCGCCGTTCGGATTCGTTACAATATCCATATCCGCCATACTGCCGTCCAACAGCTTCTGCTCATTCAGTGAAGTATCCTTCGCCAGTGACTGGATACCCTGCTTAAGCTGATCGATCTCATTCTGATACACCTGCTTATCATCCGCAGAACTTAAACCATTCATCGACCTCAGTGCAAGATCACGGATTCTCTGTAAATAATCCGTCATTCCTCCAAGCGCACCGTCCGCCACATTCAAGACCCCGATTCCTGCCTGCGCATTCTGGGCACCCACACTTAATCCGGTCTCTTCTCTCTGCATCTTCTGCGCAATTGCAAGCCCTGTCGCATCATCCGCCGCAGAGTTGATTCTCTTACCGCTGGCAAGATGTGAATAAGATTTAAAAATATCATTACCGCTTCCGCTGACTGTCATCGCACTCATAATCCTGTCTCCTTTCCTGCGAATATTCAACTGCCGCTCATACTTGTTTCCCGCAGCTTATAATCATTCTCGTATCTTATGTTGTCACTCTGTAAATCCTTTGACAAACTTTTCCTTCTATCATTATCATATCCATATTCGCAGATACAGTCAAGGATTTTTTCACGCATTCTGCTTAATTTTCATCGTCAAGCCAATCCGCTTCTTCGCCACGTCCACGGTGAGCACCTGCACATCTACCACATCTCCCACACTGACTGCCTCCAGCGGGTGTTTGATGAATTTGTTCGTGATCTGCGAAATATGCACCAGACCGTCCTGATGCACGCCGATATCCACAAACACGCCGAAGTCAATGACGTTACGCACGGTTCCTTTAAGGATCATACCGGGTTTTAAGTCCTTCATGTCGAGCACATCGCTTCTTAAGATCGGCGCCGGCATATCGTCACGGGGATCTCTGGCCGGCTTCTCCAGTTCTTTCAGAATATCTGTCAATGTGATCTCACCGATGCCCAGTTCTTCCGCGAGCTTCTTCTTATCCTTGATCTTCTTCTCCAGACCGCTGACCGTAATACCGTCACTTCCGTTTCCGGCATTTTTGCCAGACCTGACATCTGTGTCGGAATTATCATTATCTAATGTCATGCCGCCCATTGCTGCCGCCAGCGCCTTACCCATGGCAGTGTTGGTGTTGCGTATCACCACTTTAGGCTGGGGTTTCTTCTTCTCCTTCACCGGCGCTTTCTTCCCTGCAGCTTTCTGTGCCGCTGCTTTCTTCTGCGCCTCCTTCACGTCTTCCATCGTCAGACCCATCTTATCCAACAGTTTCATCGCCGCCTCGTAGGATTCCGGGTGTACACTGGTGGCATCTAACGGGTTATCGCCGTCCGTGATGCGCATAAACCCGGCGCATTGTTCATAGGCTTTCGGTCCCAGCTTCGCTACTTTGAGAAGCTGCGCCCTGTTCGTGAATCTGCCGTTAGTCTCGCGGTAATCCACGATATTTCTTGCGATCACCTTCGTCACACCGGATACATACTCTAAGAGAGAAGCTGAAGCCGTGTTTAAGTCCACGCCCACCTTATTCACGCTGTCTTCCACGACACCGCCTAAGGCCTCGCTCAATTTCTTCTGATTCATGTCATGCTGATACTGTCCCACACCGATCGACTTCGGATCAATCTTCACCAGCTCTGCCAGCGGATCCTGTAGTCTTCTGGCTATGGACGCCGCACTTCTTTGCCCTACATCGAAATTCGGGAATTCCTCTGTCGCCAGCTTACTCGCAGAGTAGACGGATGCGCCAGCTTCGTTTACGATGACATACTGCACTGGTGTATCCAGTTCTTTTAACAACTCCACGATTACCTGCTCGGACTCTCTGGATGCCGTTCCGTTGCCCACAGAAATCAGGGATACGTTATATTTTTTTATCAGTCTCTTCAATTCCGTTTTGGCTTCCGCTACTTTATTCTGGGGTGCGGTGGGATAGATCACCTTCGTGTCTAACACCTTACCCGTCTCATCCACCACCGCCAGCTTACATCCGGTACGGAATGCAGGGTCCCATCCCAAAACAACTTTACCGGCGATGGGCGGCTGCAGAAGAAGCTGTTCCAGATTCTTACCAAACACGCTGATTGCACCGTCTTCCGCTTTTTCCGTTAGATCGTTGCGGATCTCCCGCTCAATGGCGGGGGCGATCAATCTGTCATAGCTGTCAGCAATCACTTCCTCCAAAATCGGTGTTGTGACAGGGTTGTCATTTATTATCGTCTTCGTGCGCAGATACTGGAGGATACGATCCACAGGCGCCTCCACCCTGACCACAAGAAACTTCTCCTTCTCGCCGCGGTTGATGGCAAGCGTTCTGTGTCCTGCGACCTTTTTCAGAGGTTCCTCATAATCATAGTACATCTCGTAGACACTCTCGGCCTTCTCATCTTTGGCAGTACTGATCAGTTTGCCTTCCTCCGTCGTAATGTTCCGAATATAGATACGGTAATCCGCCTCATCGGAGATCATCTCGGCTATGATATCCTTCGCGCCCTGAACTGCCTCTGCCGCCGTCTTCACAGCCTTAGCCTCATCCTCATCTTCATGGACATACTTCTGTGCCTCCGTCTCGATGGGCTCAGTGGTTTCCTGTGCCAGAATAAACTGTGCCAGGCCGTCCAATCCCTTCTCCTTCGCCACGCTGGCTCTGGTCTTTCTTTTGGGACGGTAAGGGCGGTACAGATCCTCTACCACCACCATAGTCTCCGCCGCCACAATACGCTCTCTCAGTTCGTCGGTCAGCTTGCCCTGCTCCTCGATGCTCTTTAGCACCTGCTCTTTCTTCTCTTCCAGATTACGCAGATAAGTCAGCCGTTCGTCCAGATCACGTAATACTTCGTCATTTAATGAACCGGTAGCTTCTTTTCTGTATCGTGAGATAAAAGGAATCGTATTTCCCTCATCAATCAATTTCACGGCAGCTTCCACCTGCCATTTCTCTACATTCAGTTCTTCTTTCAGTTTTAATATAATGTCCATGTTTTCCTCATTTCTGCGCTTCCTTTTTGCGCATTAATTTCCTTCACTCTTTATCAGTGCCTCATTCAACCATTCCACCAGCCGCATATCTACCTTATTCTTCTCTGCCATGCTCCTCAGAATCTCAATCGCCTTCTCCCTGGGAATCGGTTTCTTGTACGGTCGGTCTGTAGCCGCCAGCGCATCATAAATATCCACAACAGTCAGAAGCCTTGTCTCGAAATCAAGCTCATCGCCTTGCAATCGATTCGGATACCCGCTGCCATCCAGATATTCGTGATGTGCGCCAACCCACTTGGGAACCATGGAAAATCCTTTGAAGAACTCAACCTTATCCAATATCTTAGAAGTCATGACAACATGATTTTCCATTTCCTTGCGCTCTTCCATCGTCAGTGTCCCGCTTCGAATACTCAGGCAGGATACTTCCCTTTCGGTCAGATACGGCAGAGTCGATCCGTCCTCGCTTACATGCTGTTTCTTCGCAAGTTCCTGAATATGCTCATATGTCGCATCATTCACGTAATCTATTGTATCGATCTCATGGATAAATGTCAGATCCTCCCGAAGCTGTGCTGTCGTCTGTTCATATTCCTCCTGCGTGATCCTGCCACGCAGCATATCAACCTCGTAGAGCGCGTGCAGCAGCTTAAACCTGTCATCCACTCTGCCGATCTCCTGATCCAGTCGGGTAGCTTTATTCATAATATTAAGCGGAATCACCATTTTACCGATATCATGAATAAGTGCTGCAAGCATCAACTGTTCTTTCCATCCGGACTCAAAGAATTTCTCACACTTCCCCTCTGCATGTAAATCATTAATATAATCCGCCAGCATGCTGGCATATCGCTCCACATTTCTGGTATGCTGTGCATTGTAGGGTGTCCGTTCTTCCAGTGCGGTGGTCAGCGCTTCTACAAAGGAGTATATCTGTGTCTTCAGCGCCTCTACATAGGACAGATTCGTGAGTTCGATCGCCGCCATAGCCCCCAACGATCTTATGATCAGCTCATACTGCTCATCAAAAGCAATGACATTCTGCGCCTCGTCCATAGCGTTGATCAACTGCAATACCCCGATCAGCTCATTCTCATTGTTCACCAGCGGCACCACCAGCTGCGACTGCGTCCGGTACCCGGTCAGACTATCATACTGTCTGGGGCCGGAGAAATCAAACCGGCTGCTCGCATAGACATCAGGAATGTTCACTACTTCCCTGTGGATCGCCGCGTAGGAGCACACGTTTTCCTCCTTCATGGGCACCGGCGGCAGATCGTCGATGGGCTTGTCCATACCCCGGTTAACCCCTTGTGAAAGTGTCTTCATGAACTTAAAGACAAGTTTGCCGTCCTCATACAAATATAATGTGCTGGCATCACAATTCGTAATCTCCATACCGTTATCCAGAATCGCCCTAAGCAGCCGGTTTCTGTCCTTTTCCGTGGAAAGCCTGATCCCGATATTGATTATTTTCTCAAAATCCTTATACTGTAAATGCACTATTATTCTCCTTTGCATCCATCGGGTAAATCCCGTGTTGTGTCATATATTTCAATGATTTTTTCTGCGCCTCGTATCCGCTTACCTCCACCAGCACCGGAACATCTATCCGATACCGTCTGATCAGACGATCGAATTCCTGAAAATCCAGCCGTCCGTCTCCCACAGGCAGATGCAGATCATTGACCAGATCGTTATCATTAATGTGTATATGCCGGATATAAGGTGCCAGCGTCTCGATCCATTCCTGTCCGGAACGCCCCGACAGCATGGCATGTGCATAATCGAAACATATCCCGAAATTCTCCACATCACGCATCTGCTCCGCCAGACCGGCCAAGATGTCCGGCGCCTCATCAAACATATTTTCCATATAGATCTGCTGACTCGGATACTGCCTTGCCAGCTCTGTAAAGAAAACAGCGTTCTGCTCACGCCAGTTATCCAGATAGCTTGCCACACGGAAATTTGCCAGCCGGCCCGTATGGAACACCACGCCTCTTAGTTTCATCCGCGCCGCGAGCTCCATGGACTGACGAACCCGCAACATAGAAGCCTCCCGGATCAGCGGATCACTGCTGTGTATCGTCACATCCAGAAAAGCGCCGTGCATCGTATCCTGCATAAAACTGCCGCGATATTGCCCGTAGGATGCGATAATTTCCTCCTGTCTCCCCGGGTCGTCCATAACCTCTGCAGCATAGAAATCATTATATTCAAATGCACAGCCGTAATCCTCTGCCAGACTGCACACCCGTTCCATATCCGTTCTGTCGGGAACCAAGTACAGCTTACCCATTCCTCTCTTATTTTCCTCCCTGATTGTATGATTTTAATCCGTCTAATTGATATACGAACACTCCTTGGCTCTTACCTTTCAGCGGAATCTCTCCGATGGGTGTTGCGTCCACCCGGTCTTTCACCGCCTCATACGCGTCACCGCTGATCAGAATCTGCCCCGGTGCAGCGTTGCTTTCCAATCTAGCTGCTGTATTGACGGTATCCCCGATCGCCGTATAGTCCATACGGAAATCGCATCCGATATTACCTACCACGGCGTTCCCGCAGTTGATACCGATTCCGAAGGATACGCTCTTGCCGAACCTTTCCTTACATTTCTCTCCGATCGCCGCCGCTCCGCTCTGCATATCCCACGCCGTGCAAACTGCACGGTAAATATAATCATCCAGATCAAAAGGTGCGTTAAACACCGCCATCGTGGCATCTCCCACAAACTTATCCAAGGTGCCGCCATGATCAAAAATCGCCTGCGTGGTAAGGCTCAGATACTCGTTCAAGATCTCCACCACTTCCTCCGGCCGCAGACTCTCCGACATCGTAGTAAAACCGCGAATATCCACGAACAGAACTGCCACATGCCTGTTCTCACCGCCCAGCACCAGCTCAAAATCCTTATCCTTACTGATCTTATCCACGATCTGAGGCGCTACATACTGCTTGAAAACATTGAGTACACGCCGCCTGCGCATGATCTCTGTCACATATCCTCTGATTACCTGAATCAGATAGATGAGGAGCAAACAAATCGGCAGCAGTACCGTAGGCATGATCCTGCCCTGTCGGTACACTCCCCTCGTTGCAATAACATTAAGAGCTATGCCTGCGCCAAGCAATACCGTAGAGTACAGAAGCCGCAGCTTCCTCGTGCACCCATAGAACAAGCCACACAAAACCGCCCCTGCTGCCGCATAGACCCAGGGTGTTATCGGAAGCTGTGTCCGCCCCTCCAGCAGTGCCTCTATGATATTGGCATGTATCTCCACTCCGTACATCTGGCTGTTATGAGCAATGGCCGGCATGTAAGCGTCCTGCATCCCGACAGCATATGCTCCCACCAGCACTACCGCATCCCGGAATATCGCGGCATCCACCGTGCCGTCCAGCACATCCGCCATGGAGACCACGCTGTAACCGCCCGGCTTGCCGGAATAAGAGAAATAAAACCGATTGTTCCTTCCGTAAGTATCGGGAAGCACCGCTTCTTCTCCCCGACTCTGCTGATACGCCATATAGACTCGGGACGAGAGGCTGTATACCCGTTCTCCCTCGTGGTCCAGATAAGCCATCGCCTGGCGCACGTAACCGTCGCCGTCCACAAATGTATTGGCAAATCCACACATAACCCGATCCTTCAGGCTGTCATAGGGTTCTATCACATGATCCACATAGTAAGGGTTGTAGACAATACTGCCGTCCGCTCCCCGTTCGGGCTGTTCCTTAAAGGAAAAACTCATGGCAGCGACCACATTCCCCGTCTCGCCGCAGACTTCGGCAAAATGATCGTCCGCCGTTTCATCGGCCTCCTCACTGTAGATCACATCGAATCCGATCACTGCCGGACCACCGCCCGGCGCATGATTCAATGTCGAAACCAGTTCGGCGGGAGTCTCTCTGCTCCATGTATTGACAGGACCATACCGATCCAGCGTCTTATCATCGATCCCTATAATATAGATTTTCTTATTGGTAACACTCTCCCTCTGATTCAGCCTGTCCGATATGCCCTGATCAATCAACCCTGCTGCACCGAAGTACAGATATATATAAGATGTCAGAACAACGGCGGCCGTAATCGCCGCCGCCTTCATTCCGTTTCGATTTTTCATACTGCTTTACTGATGCACCGGACAATACCCTGTCCCGCTGCATCTTGCTCCTTGTTCGGTCAGTTTCCGGACTTCCACTCAATTGTCGTATCCGCGTTGATCTTTGTATTGAAGTCAAAATCCCACGTGCCTGCCGCTGCCGGAGACAATACCGGCGCAGAGGCCTTCTTCCCTTTCTGCACGCTCTGTGTAGCAAATACGGATCCCTGATACTTATAGGTCACCGTATAGATTACCTCTTTCTCCGGCTTAGAGGGTTTGTCACCTTTGTTATCGCCCGGTTTCTTCCCGTTATTCTCACCGGAATCGTTGTCTCCTGTTTCCTGACCGCTACCGTTATCAGCGCTTCCGTCTCCGGAATTATCCGATGTATTACCCTGTACAGGCTGTGTATCCTGCGGTTTCGACGGTTTCTGCCCGGCTTCGCTTCCCGGTTTATTCTCACTCTGATCTGTATTGTTCCCGCCCGGTTTCTTTGCAGGTTTGCTCTCGGAATTCGTAATCTTTCCTTTCGATTCCGCTGCCTGCCGGTCTTCCGCACTCTGCTCTTCCGTATCCTGATCCTCTATATCCTGCTCCTGCGTCTCTTCAACTGCCTGCACATCCTCCGTCTGCTCAGCTGTCTCGCTCTGTTCACCAACTGCTTTCTCGGCATCCTGTTTAATCTGTGCAAGTTCTTCGCTTGTGATTCCCGTAACAGGCGCGCCGCTTTCCAGAAGATCGCTCAATGTCTTCCACGTCTGCTCCGGCAGCGTTGCAAAATCAATCTCCTTCGGACCGTCCACCGTCCCATCGCTGTATACGGTCAGTTCACTGCCAGCATGAACCAGCACCTCTTCCCCGTATGACCCGTCGGGAAGTATCGGAGTCGCCGCCACCGTTCCGTCAAAACAGCACAACCGCATATTCTGTCCGCCTGCGCCATCGTCAGACAACTGCGCACGATATATCGTTCCTCTGACCGCCATGACGGAATTCGGCGTGGATGTCTCATACAGTGACTCCCCGCTTAAAGGCTTCTGAATCTCGTTAGTAACTGCCCCCTGCTCCAGCCGAATCCTCGTCTTGGAATCCTGCCCGTCTCCTTCCGCTTCCAGCGAAAAGACCGTATCGGCTTCCGCCGTTATGTACTTATCGTCGTCCAGCTTCATACGCATCATGCTGTCTTGCTGCACACTCACACGATCACCGGATTCCAGATACAAATTCTCCGCCGCCGCGATGGCTCCGATATCCGCCCGCTCGATCACAGCGCTTCCCTCCAGCTCATAGACCATAATGGAACGGAAAGTCTCATCTTGTCTGTTTGCTATAAGAAGTACAACCACCACTGCAATTACGGCGGCTGCCACACATAAGATCAAGCCGATCTTCTTAGATGACATCTGCTTTTGCATAGAATCTCCACTCCCTCTCTCAGCTTATTTCATATGTTGCGTAAAATGATAGCTGCCGTCCTCTCTTACATAGAACGTGCTGCCACCGCGATAGACTGTACTGTCACCCTCCAGCATCCAATTTCCGTCGCCTAACCGATAAGCAGTGCCCGCCTTTAACGAATAGTCTCCGGTCTTCGATATGACATTTATGTCATCTTCTACTTTCTTTTCCACGGTGACGCTGTACACCGTCTCGTTTCCTGCCTTATCCTTCGCACTGATCACGCAGGAAGTAGAATACTGTGCAGCCGTCACCCGATACATTCCGTCTGTCTGTGAGAGCGCTGCCGGCTGCTCGTTCATCAGCACACTCTCCAGATTATCATCCGTCACTCCGAAATACGTACCTTCCGGATAAGTGCCGCCATTATCTATTCCTGTGATCACGGGTGCCGTCGTATCGATCACGATACCGTCCGTTCTCGCATAAGAGATCTGCCCATCCGCCGCTTTCGCCATGACATACAACACATATGCGCCTTCCTTTCCCAGACTGATCTCCTGTCCTGTCGCCTGTTCAGCCGGCTGCCAGAGAACGGATAACTGTCCCTCATTCTTACTCTCATCGGAAACACGGGCTGCTACATCAAGATAATAATAGAGTGATACCGGATCGCTGCCCTGACTTGCGGAAATCCTGAGACGCTGATCACGATTGTTAATATATGTATTATATTCAATCGTACCGCCCAATGCCTGTGCACGATTTGCACCATCCAGTTGAATTACAATCACTGGTGCTACGGCTTTCTCGGACTGCTCCTGTCCTTCCGATTCAGCAGCAGTTTCCGCCGCCTGCGGCATAATTCCCGCAATTTCCGCTGCCGCCTCAACACTTTCCGGCTCTTGTGTATCCTCTCTGGTCGATTCAGCCTCTTCTGTTTCCTGTATCTCTTCCGTCGTCGGCTCGGTCACTTCCGGTTCCTGTGTCTCCTCTGCCGCCGGCTCGGTCACTTCCGACTCTTGCACTTCTTCTGCTGCCGGCTCGGTCACCTCCGGTTCCTGTGTCTCTTCTGCCGCCGGCTCGGTCACCTCCGTCTCCTGCACCTCTTCTGCTGCCGGCTCAATAATTTCTGTCTCCTGTACGCTTTCCGCAGTTTCCGTTTCTTCTGCTGCCGCCATCATCGTACTTACGGGTGCCATACACCCGATCAGCGCTGACAGTCCCAGAGCCGTGATACCTTTCCATCTTCTTTTCATAACTTCATCCCCCGATCATCACTGTGCTTCCTTTTTCTTTCATAAAGGTAACTGTTCAGAACCCTGTTCTTCACAGTTACGAAGAGGCGTGCGCCATATATATAATTTGTCTTTTATTCCTGCCTTTATATTACACATAATCCATAAATTGGTCAATATCGCTTACGTTGAAACTTGCACAAAAACTGCGTTACAATTCACAGCATAGCCGCTCATGGTAACATGATGCACACAAAATGCTTCAAGCCGCATGTGGGCGCTGCTACCCTCGGGTTTTCTGTGCTGATTTTAACCTCTGGTTTTTCTTCTATGCATATGGTATACTGTACGCATACGATACACGATACATATAAGCAGATCGCACAAGCACTGCAAAGTAAAGGAGCCTCCCATGGAGTTACAACCGGATAATCCCTATACAAACAGAAGCTATCCGCCTCCATCGAAGCCGAACGGAGACGCGCTGGCAACCGCGGCGATGATTCTGGGTGTTCTTGCCATCATCCTGTGTGCCTCTTTTACCCTCTACCCTACATTCATCCTCGGAAGTATCGGCATTGTGCTGGCGCTTTTATCCAGAGGAAGGGCACTTCGATCTGCTGCCAAAGCTAAGATCGGCCTGTTCTGTGCCACAGCCGGCATTGTATTTAACTGCCTCCTCATCGCCACAACCTTTCAGGCGATGCGGACGAACCCGCAGATCTTAGAGAAAGCGAACGAACTGATCAAAGAACAGTACGGTATGACCTACGAAGAAATGATCAATGCGATCTTAAACGGTGAAGAAATTCCATACCCATATAATTTCTATCGGTAATTTTTTGTAAAAAAATGAGAGGAAGGTACAATATGATTGACGGAATCTATAGTTCTTATGGCAATTACGGCTCCTATACAAATACAGGCACGGGAGTAGCCCCTTCTGTTGCCGGTAGAAATCCGGGTTCCCCTGCCCCTGAAGCCGCAGGCAGCATGGGGTCCGAAAACACTCCCGAGGGCGAACACGTAATCATCAAAAATCCCGGTGAATCCACGGAGAAACAGGCCGGCAAGAAATCGTCTCCGGCCGAATGTGAAACCTGCAGAGAACGTAAATATCAGGATGGTTCCGACGAGGACGTCTCCTTTAAGGCTCCCGCCCACATCGACCCGAATGCTGCCGCATCCCGTGTACGCAGCCATGAGCAGGAGCACGTGAGCAATGCCTATAAGAAAGCTGCTGAGGATAACGGCAAGGTCATATCCTGTAATGTGTCGATACACACCTCCATCTGCCCCGAATGCGGACGCACCTATGTATCCGGCGGCACTACCGCCACGCAGATTAAATATTTTAATGAGGAAAACCCTTACCAAAAAGAAATGAAATCTTCCGATGCCGCCGGTAAATACAGGGGCATGAATTTAGATACCGCGTTCTGATCCGCAGCACGCACAGATTGGAGTTTATGCAATGAGTTCTTTACGATCTTCCGCGGAGCTTAAAGCAGCCGCTAAAGAGCATATGTTCGGACACTACGGAACTGCCATCGGCGCATGGCTGCTTGTGACGGTCAGCACGATGTTTTTCTCATTCGCCGCGCTGGCTTTTGCGGAAGATACCACCACCGTTGCCGGAATGTGTATATACATTGCGATTTCTTTTGCAGTCTCTGTTCTGACCGGACTGTTTTCTTCCGGCAGCGCCTACTTTTACTTAAAAATCGTCTGCGGACAGCACGTCACCGTAAACGACATCTTCTGCGGTTTCAGATTCTATCCGGATAAGGCACTCCTCATACAGGCGTGGATCGCACTTTTTATATACCTCTTCGATCTTCCCAGATTTATTGTCGCCTCGCAGCTGCCTGACTCGCCCGGAAAGCAGGACCTTCTACTCTACATCGCATGCATCGTTCTCTCCCTGATTATTCCCGTTATCATTAAGCTGTTCTACGGGCAGGTCTTTTTTCTGCTGCATGATTTTCCGCAGTATACACCGCGCGAGCTGCTTGCCACAAGCCGCCATCTGACAAGCGGGCGCAGGATCAAACTGTTATATATTTATATCAGTTTCCTCCCCTATCTGATTCCCTGTCTGCTCTCCTGCGGCATTGCCATGCTGTGGGTACTTCCCTATATCAATGCAACACTGGCGGAGTTCTATTTGGACCTGGTAAGGGAGAAAAAATAACGATTTCTACAGATGTAAAAACCCTGAGCCGAATCTTTCAATCCGCGCTCAGGGTTTTCCTTTTCCTAAATCCCAAAAGACACTATTTTATTATACTGAATTAATCCACCGCAGATATGCGTTGATAAAAGGATCAATCCCACCGTCCATCACCGCATTGACATTTCCGGATTCTTCTTCCGTTCTGTGATCCTTCACCATGGTATATGGCTGCATGACATAGGAGCGGATCTGATTACCCCATCCGATCTCTTTCACATCTCCCCGGATATCGGACAGCTTCTCTGCATTTTCCTCCTGTCTGAGCATATACAACTTCGCCTTCAGCATCTGCATCGCCTTATCTTTATTCTGGAACTGAGAACGCTCATTCTGGCAGGTGACCACGATTCCCGTAGGAAAATGGGTGATTCTGATCGCCGAGGAAGTCTTGTTAATATGCTGACCTCCGGCGCCGCTGCTCCTGTAGGTATCGATACGGATATCCTCGTCTTTAATTTCCACATCCACATCTTCATCAATATCCGGCATAACATCCAGTGATACGAAAGATGTCTGGCGCTTGCCCTGTGCATTGAACGGTGAAATACGCACCAGTCTGTGGACACCTTTTTCCGATTTCAGATAGCCATAGGCATTCTCACCGTTGATCTGGAAAGTCACCGACTTGATTCCGGCCTCGTCACCGTCGAGATAATCTAACACTTCCAGCGCAAAACCTTTACGCTCTGCCCATCTCGTATACATGCGGTAAAGCATACTGCACCAGTCGCAGCTCTCCGTGCCGCCCGCTCCCGCGTTCAGCTTTAATATCGCATTATTTCGGTCATACTCGCCGGATAATAATGTGCTGATACGGATATTCTCAAAGGTCTCCTTGAATTCCTTAAGTTCCGCCTCTATATCCGGTATGATCGCAGGATCATTGTCCTCATACCCCATCTCAATGAGTGTCAGAATATCGTCATACTGACTGCTCAGCGAGTTCATCGTATCCACGATATCTTTCAAGCCCTTGGACTCCCGCATCTTCTGGTTGGATTTCTCCGGATCATTCCAGAAGTCCGGCGCCTGCATTTCCATCTCTAATTCTTCAATCCGCTTTGACTTGTTATCTAAGTCAAAGTGAATCCCTCACTTCCGCTAAGGGACTTTCGTAACTAAGAAGTTCGGATTTCATGTTATCCAATTCTACCACTTAACGTCACCACCTTTTCTTTTCATATTATATTCGCTTCTATAGCTAAAGTCACCCCAGAAGAATGTACGCTGCAAGCGGCATTCTTCCAAACATGACTTAGTTATACTTAGACTGCGTACTTTGCAGTCTTAGTATAACTTCATGTTTTTTTATTTTCGTCCGCAACACTGCTTGTACTTCTTGCCGGAACCGCAGGGACAGGGATCGTTGGGGTAGACCTTGGCTTCCATACGCTTTACAGGTCCCTTCTGGATGGTATCGTCTTTGTTGGTGCCGGTTACTTTGGCTACCTGTTCTCTCTCTACCTTCTGCTCGATACGGACGTTAAAGAGCAGACGCACGGTTTCTTCTTTGATATTCTGCGTCATCTCATCAAACATCTCGTAACCGCTCAGTTTGTATTCCACCAGCGGATCCTTCTGACCATAAGCCTGTAAGCCTGCGCCCTGACGAAGCTGCTCCATGTCATCAATGTGATCCATCCATTTTCTGTCGATCACCTTAAGCAGGATCACGCGCTCAATCTCCCGGATCGCCTCCGGTTCGGGGAATTCTGCTTCCTTGTTCTCATAGAGCTTGACAGCTTCCTCTTTCAACTGCTGCTTTAAGCTGTTTTTCTTCGGCTTCAGTACACGGTTCGGACTAAGCGGTTTTAACGGTACTGTAGGAAGCAGCAGAGTATTTAACTCATTGAAATCCCATTCATCAAAATCCGTATCGTCACCAATGCAGATATCCACACAATTCTCCGTGATGTCGGTAATCATCTTGTAGATCACATCCCGCATACTTTCGCCGTTTAAGACGCGCCTTCTCTCTTCGTAGATGATCTCTCTCTGCTCGTTCATGACCTGATCGTATTCAAGCAGGCTCTTTCTGATACCGAAGTTATTGTTCTCTATCTTCTTCTGTGCAGATTCGATCGCCTTCGTCAAAGCCTTGTGCTCGATCTCCTGTCCCTCCGGAATGCCCAGTGCGTTAAACATCGCGATCATTCTGTCGGAACCGAATAATCTCATCAGATCGTCTTCCAGTGAAATATAGAATCTGGATTCGCCTGGGTCTCCCTGACGACCGGAACGTCCGCGCAGCTGATTGTCGATACGTCTGGATTCATGCCGTTCCGTACCGATGATCATCAACCCGCCTGCGGCTCTTGATTCCTCGTCCAGCTTGATATCCGTACCACGTCCGGCCATGTTAGTAGCGATGGTCACTGCTCCATGAATACCGGCGTCTGCTACGATCTCTGCCTCCATCTCATGGAATTTCGCATTCAAAACTTTATGGTCGATACCGTTCTTCCTAAGCAGGTTGCTTAACTCTTCGGAAGCATCAATATTGATCGTACCCACCAGAACCGGCTGTCCCTTGTCGTGAGCCTCTTTCACCGCTCCTACGATCGCGCGCAGTTTCTCTTTTCTCGTCTTATAGACACTGTCCTGATGATCGACACGGGCAATCGGTCTGTTGGTCGGGATCTCCACCACATCCATGCCGTAGATGTCGCGGAATTCCTTTTCCTCTGTCAGCGCCGTACCGGTCATGCCTGCTTTTTTCTCAAACTTATTAAAAAAGTTCTGGAACGTGATGGTGGCAAGGGTCTTGCTCTCACGCTTTACCTTCACATGTTCTTTCGCCTCGATCGCCTGATGCAGACCGTCGGAATAACGACGCCCCGGCATGATACGACCGGTAAACTCATCGACAATCAACACCTGATCGTCCTTTACCACATAATCCTGATCGCGGAACATCAGATTGTGTGCCCGCAGCGCCAGTATAATATTATGCTGAATCTCCAGATTCTCTGGATCGGCAAGGTTCTCGATCTGGAAGAAGCGTTCCACCTTGGCAACGCCCTGCGCAGTCAGGTTCACCACTTTATCCTTCTCGTTGACGATAAAGTCGCCCGTCTCCTCACGCTCCACACCCATAATGGCATCTATCTTGGACAATTCTTCCATGTCCTCACCGCGAGTCAACTGTTTCGCCAGAATATCACATGCCTCATATAATTTCGTGGATTTACCGCTCTGACCGGAAATAATAAGCGGCGTACGCGCCTCATCAATGAGTACGGAGTCCACCTCGTCAATAATGGCATAATGCAGATCCCTAAGTACCAGCTGCTCTTTATAGATGACCATATTATCACGCAGATAATCAAAGCCAAGCTCATTGTTGGTCACATAGGTAATATCACAATTATATGCTTCCCTACGCTCCTCGGACTTCATGTCATTTAAGACAACACCGACTTTTAATCCCAGGAACTCATGCACCTGTCCCATCCACTCCGCGTCACGCTTCGCCAGATAATCGTTGACGGTAACGACATGCACGCCCTTACCCTCTAATGCATTCAGATATGCAGGCAGAAGACAGGTCTGGGTCTTACCTTCACCGGTCTTCATCTCGGCAATACGCCCCTGATGCAGAATAATACCGCCGATCAACTGAACTCTATAGTGCTCCGTATTGAGAACACGTCTCGCCGCCTCTCTCACCGTTGCATATGCTTCCGGCAGGAGATCGTCAAGCGTCTCTCCTTCTTCCCGCCTCTTCTTATATTCCTTCGTTTTATCACGCAGCTGCTCGTCCGACATCTCCATCATCGTCGGACGAAGATCTTCAATCTTCTTTACCAGACCTTCAATACGCTTAATCTCTCTTTCGCTGTGTGTTCCAAACACTTTCTGAACTACGCCCATGATATCCTCATTTCCGTGTACCGAATACATATTGTATCAGATACGCAACTTGCTTTTCCTAATGAAACACCCCTGTTGTATATCCCTTGCTGTGTATTATAAAACACCAACGTATATTCTAACAGATTCAGTGGGTAAATTCAACTGTAAAAGCGTGTATGGCAATTTTACCCGGCAGTACAATTAAAAAAATTATTTATCAGAAAAAGTAGTATACGAATGGTCTACACAAAAAACGTCCGGCAAGGTACAACCCTCTGCCGGACGTTTCGTATATGTATATCATTCTCCTACATTCAAGCTATGTATCCTGCATGATCAATATACCATAGCCTGCTCTTCGCCGTTTAATACACGCAGACCACCCTGTACAAGTGCAAGCAGTTCGTCCTCACCCGGATAGATCGTCATCGGTGCGATCCAGCCTGCCTGTGCCTTCAGACCCTCTACGACAGCCTTATCATAAGCGATACCACCGGTCACGACGATCTGATCTACTTTACCCTCAAGCACACATGCCATGGAACCGATGTCCTTAGCCACCTGTCTGATGAAAGCCTCTCGTACTTCTTTCGCCTTGGCGTCACCCGCCTCGACCATCTTATCTACGTCGCGCATATCATTGGTGTTGCAGTAAGCATTGAATCCGCCGTTACCGCAGATCTTCTTATATACTTCTTTCTCTGTATACTGACCGGAGAAGCACATCTTAATGAGTGCACCGCTGGGTACTGCGCCTGCTCTCTCAGGAGAAAATGCGCCGTCGCCGTCCAGAGCATTGAATACATCCACGACCTTACCCTGTTTGTGTGCGCCTACAGATACGCCGCCGCCCATATGCACTACCACCAGATTCAAAGAAGCGTAATCTTTACCCTGCTCCTTGGCATAACGCTTCGCTACTGCCTTCTGGTTCAGCGCATGGAACACGCTCGTCCTCGGAAGCTCCGGCACGCCTGAATAGCGGGAAATCGCATCTAACTCGTCCACCACGACAGGATCTACAATATAAGAAGGTACGCCGATCGAATCACCGATCTCTTTTGCCAGAATGCCGCCTAAATTAGATGCGTGCTGTCCCTGCTTACCGATTTTCAGATCCTCCAACAGATCATCACTGACTGCGTATGTGCCACCCGGAATAGGTTTCAGCATACCGCCACGTCCTACGACCATGTTTAAGGAATTAATATCAAAATTTTTCTCTTTTAAGAGATTTACAATAATTTCCTTACGGAAATCCTTCTGGTCCACGATGGATGCATACTGTGCAATCTCTTCCGTTGAGTGTCTTAAAGTCTCCTCAAAGAGTAGAGTTTCATCCTCAAATACACCGATCTTGGTAGATGTGGAACCCGGATTAATAATTAAGCTTTTTACTGCCATATTGCTTGACCTCCTAAATTATTAAATTTATAATTAGTTCATCTTAGCCATCGCACCAGCCATAACTGCGCCGAGCGCCAGAGAATTTACTTTTGTCTCGAAGTCATCGGAACGGGATGTCAGAATAACTGGAGCCTTCGTTCCTGTCAGGATATTGCCGTTCTTAACTTTTGCCGTATGTACCAGACACTTGTATACCAGATTGCCGGCATGGATATCGGGGAACAGAAGCACATCGGCATCGCCCACAATCTTTCTGCCCTCTGCGCCCTTATGCTTAGCCGCCTCGGGATCGATCGCAAGGTCTAAAGAGAGCGGTCCGTCTACAACACATCCCGTAATCTTACCTTCCTCGCACATCTTGGTGAGTTCTTCCGCTTCAACGGTAACAGGCATCTTAGGATTTACAACCTCTACCGCCGCAAGAGGCGCTACCTTAGGATTCGAAATGCCGCATGCATGGCAGACATCCACGGTGTTCTCAATAATATGTACTTTATCTTCCAGCGTAGGATATGTCATAAATGCAACGTCTGTCAGGAACAGAAGATGATCGATTCCTTCCACCTCGAATACACACACATGGGACAATGCCTTACCGGTTCTTAATCCCACTTCTTTATCTAACACACTCTTTAAGAATGATTTTGTGTCGATCAAACCTTTCATGTACATGTCGGCCTTACCCTGATGTACCAGCTCTACCGCTTTCAGAGCCGCCGTATAGTTATCCTTCTCATCAATGATCTCAAAACCGCTGATATCAACATTATCTGCAGCGGCTACCTCCTTGATCTTATCCTCATCGCCAACCAGAATTGCCTCTGCGATATTACGCTCCTTCGCCGCAACTACCGCTTCCAACACGGCGCTGTCCTGTGCAACCGCAACTGCAACTTTCTTGATACTACACTCGGATACCTTAGATAACAGATCCTCAAAACTCTTGCTCATCTCACCATTCCACTCCTTTATTTTCTCGTTATATTATTCTGATACACGCCCATCGGCATCATATCACCCGAACTCCGGTTCCATCTTGGAAACCCATCGTTAAAATAATAACACTTTTAATATAAAAAATCAATTTTCATCCACCACTAACCTGCCAAAAAAACATTCCGCTGGCTATTTTTCACACCCGTGTCACAACCTAAGCTCAGAGGGAAGTTAATATCTGAAGGAACCCCTCAAAAAGCGTCGGCACTTGACGAGGTATTTCACGAGTCTAGTGTCCGCTACGCTTTTTGCGGAGCGGAAGCGCGGTGACGCAGATATTAACTCCCCTCTGAGCGGACGTTTTAGCCAAGTTATAAACCGTACCTTCTAATGATGGAACAACCTAATCCCCGTAAAGCACATCGTCATACCATACTTATTACACGTCTCAATCACATTATCATCCCGCACGGAACCGCCCGGCTGCGCCACATATTTCACGCCGCTCTTATGCGCCCGCTCGATATTGTCGCCAAAGGGGAAGAATGCATCGGACCCCAGCGCCACATCGCTCATCTGATCCAGCCACGCACGCTTCTCTTCTCTTGTGAACACTTCCGGTTTCACCTTGAAAATCTTCTGCCATGCCCCATCCGCCAGCACATCCATATAATCCTCACCGATATACAAGTCGATGGAATTATCTCTGTCCGCACGGCCGATGCCGTCTACAAACTGCAGCCCCAATACCTTGGGAGACTGACGCAGGAACCAGTTATCCGCCTTAGAACCCGCAAGTCTGGTACAATGAATCCTCGACTGCTGCCCTGCGCCGATACCAATCGCCTGTCCGCCCTTCACATAGCACACGGAGTTGGACTGCGTATATTTCAAGGTAATCATGGCAATCGCCAGATCGATCTTCGCCTGCTCGGGCATGTCTTTAGACTCCGTCACGATATTGTTGAAAAACTCATCGTCAATCTTTAACTCATTCCTGCCCTGCTCGAAGCTGATGCCGTATACCTGCTTCACCTCAACGGGTGCCGGTGCATAATTCTCATCAATCTCGATGACATTATATCCGCCCTTCTTCTTCGCCTTCAGAATCTCCAACGCCTCCGGCTCATACCCCGGTGCAATCACGCCGTCAGACACTTCTCTTTTGATAATCCTGGCAGTTGCCACGTCACAGACATCAGACAGAGAAATAAAATCACCGAAAGAACTCATTCTGTCCGCACCTCTCGCCCTCGCATAAGCGTTTGCCAGCGGTGTAAACTCCATATCCAGATCGTCCACCCAGTAAATCTTCTTCTCCACATCCGTCAGCGGCAGACCCACCGCCGCTCCCGCCGGGGAAACATGCTTAAAAGAAGTTGCCGCCGGAAGTCCCGTCGCCTTCTTTAATTCCTTCACCAGCTGCCAACCGTTAAAAGCATCCAAAAAATTAATATATCCCGGCTTACCGTTCAACACCTTGATCGGCAGCTCACTCCCGTCCGCCATATAAATCCGCGACGGTTTCTGATTCGGGTTACAGCCATATTTCAGTTCTAATTCGTTCATCATCTTAATCCTTTCACATCATTTATAATATTCCAATGCCTAGGCGTACCATTCGACTATACCTGCTTATTTTTATTCACAATACGTGTCTCGTACTCCCCACTCTCGATCTCAATAAAGCGCACAAACAGCGACACCTTATTCTCCTCATTCAGGTTTTCCCATACCGTCCTCGTGAAGCTGTCGATATCACCCTCTATGCCTACCAAGGTGGGCTCACCCTCAAAACTCGGCAGCGGATTCCCGTCACCCATATAGGTATGGATAAAATGTCCCTCACCCGCCGTCGGATTCTCATAAGCAAACGTATATCTGTTGCAGGAAGACGGATCGCCGTTATTGCTCTTAAGAATAGACATTGCGTAATTATACCTGCCGTTATCCAAATGCATAATCCCTGAAATGCGGGGCGTATAGTTAGGCGCATCCGGCTCAAACTCTCTGGTGCGCAGCGCCTGTTCAAAAGTCTGCTGCTTATCCATAAGTTCATAGATCGTATCCGTCTGGTCGCCGTTCGTCACGATCGTCTTATTGCCCAGCACTCTGACCGGCGCATAGATGATCAGACTGGGATCTTCTAATTTAGACGGATCATATGCCTGTGTCCGAATGCCTTCTCCTTCTTCCACAAAAACACGGTTCCTGCTGTTAGAGCTTCTTCCCATGATAAAATAAGCCGTTACAGCGTATTTCCCGTCTGCAGACTTTCCGATCACGATACCTCTGCCGGGGTAAGCGTTACCCGCAAGCTCCTTCGACAAATTCTTTTTCTCCATATCTTTCTCCTCATTTTTTCTTCGTCCGTTTACCCGCGGAACGAATTGTTTTCTTTTGTGCAGGGCTGTCAGACGCACTCTGTGCGCTCCTTGCCGCATATTTCTCGTCAAACGCCGCTCTCGGCATGGGCTTGTCAAAATAATACCCCTGTATCATTCTCACCTTCATGCCTTCTAACACCTTATACTGCTCCTTCGTCTCGATGCCTTCCACGCAGATGGAAACACCGATGGCATCCGCCAGATCCGACACCATCTTAATAAAAGATTTGGAATAATTATCCTCAGCCAGATCCCTGACAAAACTTTGATCTACTTTAATGACATCAAAAGGCAGTTCCCTGATGTGGCTCAGTGAAGAATATCCTGTTCCGAAATCATCCAGTGCGATCCGCACTCCCAGCTCCTTGATCTGTCCCAGTATCGCCTTCATCCGCTCCAGATCATCGATGGCCAATCCTTCTGTCACTTCCAAGGTCAGATTGTGGGGATTGATTCCGCTTTTCTGAATAATCTCCGCCACTGTCTCCACAATATCCTGCTGTAGGAGCTGCACCACCGACAGATTCACATTCACTTTATATCCCGGGTGCCCGTTATCATTCCAACTTTTACATGCCTCACACGCCTGCTGTAACACATAACTTCCAATGGGGTTGATCAGTCCGAGATACTCCGCAAGCGGAATAAAATCGGCCGGCGACATAAATCCCATCTCCACACTGTTCCAACGAATCAGCGCTTCCGCGCCGGTACATTTTCCGTTCTCCTGAATATCGATGATCGGCTGATAATATACCTCAAATTCCTTGTACCCGTCGATTGCCGCATCGCGCATATTTTTCTCCATGTCAAGGCGCTTATCGGAGTCGCTCTTAATACTGTTGCTGTAGACGGCTGAGCGGTTCTTACCGGACTTCTTAGCCTCATACATGGCGATATCCGCTTTCCTGATCAGTTCCTGTACGTCCTCGCCCTCCGTCGGGTAATGCACGATTCCCATACTCATCGTACAGTAATAATCCGCATTTTTCAAAAACCATGGTCTGGCGAAAACCGCCTTGACCCCTTCCACGATCCGATCGAGTGTCTCATACTGATCCGGCGGCACGATAATAACAAACTCATCGCCGCCCATGCGATAGCAGGAATTCTGGATACCCGCCACCTTTCTCATGCCGTTCGCAATAGATTTGAGCAGTACGTCGCCATACTGATGTCCAAGGCTGTCGTTAATATGCTTAAAATCATCCAGATCCAGATAAAGCACGGCGCCTTCCGTGCCTGTGTTCTTGGCAGCATCCACATACTTGGCCAAATCCCGTTCGCAGCAGAGTCTGTTAAATAGACCGGTCAGAAAGTCTGTGTACGCCTGTCGCTCGATCTTCTTCTGATACATTTTCTTCTCGGTCACATCATGGATCGAGCACATGAAAACGTCCCTGCCGTCCACCCATTTGATATTCTTATAAAAAATGTCGTACCAGCTGCCCTTATCCTCCGTAAATACTTCCATGCTGCCTTCCTGCCTGTCCCTCGGCACCCGGCTCTCAAAAATTGCTGCCAGTTTATTCTGCTCAAGCTCCTCCCGAAAAATATTACGAAGCCGCCTGTTGGCAAAAAGAATTTTCTCCGTTTCCTTATCTCTCACATAAATCGAACTGCCCACATTATTCAGCACCTCTTCCAATGCCGCATATGATCCCGCCAGAGAATTTTTCTGGATTCTTTTCGTGATAATACTCTGCAGCACTTTGACAGAATCATTCAAAAACTTGATTTCTTCCACAGCCCAATTACGTGATGTCCGTGTCATCTCAAAGCATGCATACATGCCGATCTGTTCTTTCAATTCGATCGGAAACGCCGCAAGCGCCTTAATACCTCCCTTAGCCAGCTCCTCCTCATAACCTTCTCTGCCCGAAGCCGAGGAAAGAACCAGCGGTTTGTCCCGATACAGATATGCGGGGCGCGGCTGATTTCTGGTCTGGTCATAACCGGAAAGCACACCGTCGTTACACCATTCGGCGATCACATTCATCTTCCCCGCTGCCGCTTCGCCCACGGAATATAGATAGGCACAGTCAATCTTCAGGAAACTTCCCACTGTTGTGAGGATACCTGCCAGAACGCTCTCAATGGGCGCATCACTGTCCAGCATCTGCACGATTTGCGTTGTGGCAGCCATGCGCTTAAGCACATCCTCCATCTCATCTCTGGAAGAACGGCTTCTGAGGCTTTCCGCCTTCGCCTCTTCAGCCATAAGCTTATCGCCCACCATATGTCTGCTGATCTCCCGCAGCAGGTCCAAGGCCAGATTAAACTGCCGCCCCGTTGTCTGGTAACGAAAATCCTGTGCAAACTCACGTCCTTCCTGCGACGGTGCATCGGACAGCACCGCATATACCAGCCACGCCAGAACCGTCTTTCCCTCTTCCTTCACACAGACTACGGCATATTTTAACGCATCAATCTCAGTCTCCTCAATCGCCTGATCCTCCAGACTGCTCTCCGATACCCTGCGCAAAAGAGACATCAGTTTATCCCTCGGTATCTGCCCGGTCAGTCTCTCTTTGTCCCAATCACTACCTGACATATCTGTCAGTTCAGTGCCGTCACTGCCCACGCAGAATGCATAGATCCCGGTCGCTGCACAGAAATCGTTCTGAATCCTCTGTAATTCTCTGCGGTCTAAAATTGTGTGATATAAACCGTCCATCTGGAACTCCTCTTGTCTCCCC
This sequence comes from Lachnospiraceae bacterium, assembly GCA_014804365.1. GTDB lineage: Bacteria > Bacillota > Clostridia > Lachnospirales > Lachnospiraceae > UBA3282. Next base: position 2,521 of record JAAUZX010000089.1, on the reverse strand, counting down.
GTATGTGATAATCGTATGCACTGTTTACCGTTCCGGCATGCGCAATCTGCTGCTCTGCCTCGTTACTCGTCCACGGAGTAGTTCGGCGCTTCTTTAGTAATGTGAATATCGTGAGGATGGCTCTCCTTAAGGGATGCCGCAGAAATCTTAACGAATCTGCCGTTTTGTTTCAATTCTTCAATGGTTGCCGTACCGCAATATCCCATGCCGGACCTGAGACCGCCCATCAACTGGAACACCGTATCCTCCACGGAGCCCTTGTAGGCAACCCGGCCTTCCACACCTTCCGGCACCAATTTCTTGGCATCGGACTGGAAATAACGGTCTTTACTTCCGTTTTCCATAGCCGCAATAGAGCCCATTCCACGGTATACCTTATATTTTCTGCCCTGATAGAGTTCGTATGTACCCGGACTCTCCTCACAGCCTGCAAACATGCTTCCCATCATACAGACATTGCCGCCCGCCGCAATCGCCTTCGTCATATCACCGGAATACTTGATACCGCCGTCCGCAATGATCGGGATATCATATTCTTTCGCCACGGAATAAGCATCCATAATCGCGCTGATCTGCGGCACACCGATACCCGCTACCACACGGGTGGTGCAGATGGAGCCCGGCCCGATACCGACCTTTACCGCATCCGCTCCGGCCTCAATTAACGCTCTGGTGCCCTCTCCGGTCGCTACATTACCGGCAATCACCTGCAGATCCGGGAATTTCTCTTTAATCATGCGCAGACAATGCAGCACGTTCTCTGAATGTCCGTGCGCGCTATCAAGAACGATCACGTCCACCTTGGCATTCACAAGCGCTTCCACTCTCTCCAGCACGTTGGCCGTAATGCCCACGCCCGCGCCGCATAACAACCGTCCCTGGCTGTCTTTCGCTGACTGCGGATATTTGATCGTCTTCTCAATATCTTTAATCGTAATCAGACCTGCCAGATTATAATCGTCATCTACGATAGGCAGTTTTTCTTTTCTCGCCTTAGCAAGAATCTGCTTTGCCTCATCAAGCGTGATACCTACTTTGGCGGTGATCAGACCTTCTGACGTCATGGACTGTTTAATTTTCTTTGTGAAATCTGTCTCGAATTTTAAATCACGATTGGTTATGATACCGACCAATTTCCTGCCTTCCGTAATGGGAACGCCGGAAATCCTGAATTTAGCCATAAGTGCATCCGCATCGGCTAATGTATGATCCGGAGTTAATGAGAATGGGTCTGTTATGACACCGTTTTCTGAACGTTTGACTTTATCGACTTCTTCCGCCTGCGCTTCAATGGACATGTTCTTATGAATAATACCGATTCCGCCCTGCCTCGCCATAGCGATCGCCATCCTGTGCTCGGTTACAGTGTCCATACCCGCACTCATCATCGGAATATTCAGTCTGATCTTCTTCGTAAGCCATGTTGCTAAATCCACCTGATTCGGAATCACTTTAGAGTAGCTCGGTACCAACAGTACATCATCAAAAGTGATTCCTTCTCCAATAATCTGACCCATCCTTTTCTCCTCCTGTGTTGTGATATTAATTAGTGTCCCTGTAACATTTCCTGTCCGCAACAGAAGCTGCGTACAACAAATCGTTACATTTATGTAAAGAATACTGCCAGTTAAATAACTGACAGTATTACTTTTCCCATTACTATTCTTTAATCCGTAAATACCTTACGCGGCGCAACGCTTTGAACCGCCCTGATCATCTCCTCATTGGGCTCCAGAATGATCTTCGTATCTCCGTTCCAAACCATCATGTATCTCCGCTCCGGCTGCGCGGCAATACGCGAGCTGTAATCCAGCGTCTTAAGCTCACGGTTCTTATAGGAATCCAGTCTGTGAGAATTAAGCGGCGCAAAAATTTCCATCTTTTCTATCGGATAAGAACCCGCTTTCTTTCTCCTGCTCTTAGCCATAACCTTATCAATGCTGATCTCTCTGTCCAGATACAGATACTCATACTCCAGATCCGCCTTCATAGTCACAACATACGCCAGTATGCCGGTTACGATCGCAATAAACAGACCCGGAATAAACATCACACCGATCACCACAAACACCACCGTCAGCATGATCAACAGCATTTTCAGAAAACTTAAAATCGGCGAGGATTTTCTTGCCACCAGACATTCCACATACGTTTCGCTCATATTTATAACCATACCTTTCTCTTATTCTGCAATTATACAGCCGTAAGGCACAAACTATTGTGTATATCGATATTCTGTCCGGCGCAATATCACACGTCGGGAACAGCCCTTCACGAAAATATAGACTTATCGTAACTGTTCAGAACCCTGTTCTTCACAGCTACGAAGATGCACATTCCGAACAATTATAATTTATCATATAACAAAAAGCAGAAAGTTTCAAGCAATAGGTTACAACTTTCCAGGTTAAACTTATAAACTGTTATTTCAAGCAACGCTTTAAAGCGTTGCTTTTTCTGCTATGAAGATATGCCCTATTCCTGGGAAGATTTCCCCTTAGACTCTAATATATTTTTAATA
>JAAUZX010000088.1 GCA_014804365.1 Lachnospiraceae bacterium | reverse complement strand
TCTTAAGGCATTCCTTGAAAAGTCTTTCTGCAAATAGCATCCCATTGACAGTCCCCGCAGATTTCCTTCCTCCGGCCTGTTTTAAGGAGCATCTGCCTGTCATGGCCTGCGACTTTTACAGCTGCCACGCGGCCTCCATATAGTAATATTGCAGAATGCCTAGTGCGCTGATATGTTGATATTTATATAAATAAGCGGAGAGAATTGTATCAGCAGCAAAAGTCAACTGGCAATTTCGGACAAGTGATACCCGAATAAAGCTCAATTCGCTGTATCCCACATTTAGCACTGCCTCTTAAAGAGGTGATGGTAAGACGCATCTAACCCTCTTCAGGACTGCCTAATATGCCCCACAGTTCATCAAATTTCATCCCATTTTCATATTCCCCGGTGCCCTTTTCATCTCCCAATTCCTTCACCTCTCCGTCTTTATAGGTTAGAACCGACACGGCATCTTGTGCATCGTCTACACAATAAAGCAGCTCAGGAACATCATCTTCATCTACACAAACCAGCCAATAACGGCAGCTGCCTGTGTCAACAATATCTCTTATCAGATAATCCAGATAAGCAGCCTTCCATTCCGGTCTCTCATGCTTCTGTATGATCTCCCATCTCTCTTTATTGTATCCAACTGTCACGATTGTGTCTGTGTATAAAACACCAGCCGTTTTTCCATACGATTCCATCCTCAGGACAATCGTATATTCCTCTGACGGATCACTTATTATTTCCATTTCCCCTGATAATTCCGGGATATCTGTGGACGGTGAAATTTCCGTTACTGTATCATCCTCTATTTTGAAGAAATTTATTATAATATAATCATCATGTATGTTATTCAAAATCTCACTGTATATGATCACTTCGTCTGTACCATCGCCGGTAATGTCCTTGTATTCAATATTTTTTACAATACTCCATCCCTCCAATTTATGATCAACGATGGTTCCATCACTGAAAGAAAAATGAATGATTGTTTCATACACTTCATCGTAATAATCTTTCCATGCAATATCTACAAGAGATCCCTGTCCTGTTACGCTTACTCTATTCTCCCATATTTCTTCCTCTTCGGAATGCTCTTCTGAAATGCTGTCTGCCTCTGTATCCTCTATTCCGGTATCCGCTTCCAGCTCTTCGCTTTCAATATTTTCTTCCACGCTGGCACTCTCTGATATCTCGTCACTCTCCATATTGGATACCGTCTCCTCTACACCACTTCCACAAGCACCCAGCATCGTCAGCGCCATAGAAAATATCAATACCAAAACTACCGCTTTTTTCTTAAATAATCTTCCTCTCATCAAACTGATTTTTCCCTTTCACTTCCTCATTAGGCGGTTTCATGCTTTCCCGTGGCATCGATGAATATAAAAATCCATGGTAAAAAGCCATCATGTTGCAATGGCTTGGATAAGAACGCCCTTAAGTGCTGCCTTTTATACATTAGCTTTCGAGACTACTCCAATCTTAATGATCCTAGCCAGCCTTTTGCTTAACAGAAGCGCTATGGCTATCTTAGCAAAATCCGGAATAATAAAGGGGATCACACACCAGCCCAATACTGTTGCCAAAGCTACTGCTCCCGTATTTTTCGTGTATACCACCATAAACCATGCCGTTCCGAATACGTAGTATATGATCATTCCCATCACCATGGAAAATGCCAGTATCCAGGTCTTTTTTCCCGGCAGCTTCTCCATTGCCCACATGGCGAGCGCTGTGAAAAGGAATCCTATCAGATAGCCTCCTGATGGGCCCATTAACACGCTGATACCGCCCTGAAAGCCTGCAAAAACAGGAATACCGACTGCCCCTAAAAGTATATATAGCAGAACTGTCAGGCTTCCTCTTCTGCCCCCAAGTACGCCTACTGCCAGAAACAGCGCAAAGGTCTGCATGGTAAAGGGCACCACAGTAGGAATAGATATCCATGAACAAATTGCCATTAAAGCTGCAAATACCGCCATATAAACCATATCAAAGGTTCTGCTTTTCTGATTTTCTGCTGTAACTGTTGTCATCGCTTTTCCTCCGTAAAAAAATAATTCTCGGGACCTAAGCAATGATAACATCTGCGCTCTCAATTGTCAACCTTTTCAGCATACAGGTTAACAATCGTTTTAATTTTTAATACGTATCTCATTCTGAATAAACTGTACATCCTCCGGACGGATATAGCCTACTTTATGATAAGAAAATCCTAAATTTACTTCAATGATCTTATATCCTCTGTAAAGATATTCGCCAAATCCGAAATAGACTGCCGCCGTATCCGTAAGGATCTCATTGGAGAGCGTATCGGGAAAAGAAATTCCGTTGTAGTGAAGATAAAGATGCATTACCTCATGGGCCAGAACGGCTGTCAAGACATCCAGATTATAGTAGTCATGAACCTGTAGCTTAATTGTAGTAAAAGCGCCTTTTGAAGATATCTGTCCGGCATACTCCAGTGTGGCATCATCCTGAAGCTGTAATTTTATAAGATCCCCTTCAATTCCCATATGGGTCGTAATACTTTTTAAGAGCCGCCTCAAGAGTTCCGGATCATGCAGATTTTTCAACAGATCCTGCTCCAGCTCTTCCGGCATGATATATGGTCTTCCGGGGGTTTTTCCGCTTTTATCAAGAAGCGCAAGACAGTCCTGCAATTTTTCTTTATTCACCTTCTTAAAAGCACCTGACGGTACGGGCGGCTGTTTCAAGATAAAGCGTTTTACAAGATAATAAATAAGACCCGCTAACGCCAGCAGATCAAAAATATCATTCAAGGTAAAACTGCCGTTAAATAAAGACATCCCCATCCCTCCTTCCGGACCTATTATATCATAAATCCGTCTTTTAGGAAGAAGTAACTTCTCCATCATGCGCCATAAGTGATACGGCAGTTATTCCCTTCAGTCTGGATATTCTGTCAACCAGTTCCTTATCCTTTTTAACTCTGATCTCCAAGATCAGATCCATACCGGCTGCTGTAATGTTCCTGGATTTCATTTTACCTGTTCCCGTCTCTTTTATCAAAGCCATAATGTCATCTTCCACTTCTGCATTATCAGCATTAATAATGAGCAGATAAGGACCTATCCTCACCGGAATCAAATCAAGTATCAGGATCCCTATTGTAACAAGCACTGCTAAGATAATTGCTATTTTATAGAGTCCGGCCCCGCATATGATTCCGGTTCCGATTGACCAGAATAAAAACAAAAGGTCCATGGGATCTTTTATTGCCGTTCGGAATCTGACAATGGACAGTGCACCGACCATTCCTAAAGAAATCACAATGCTGGACTGCATAGCCAGTATAATACCTGATGTTATTACAGAGATAACAGACATGGATATATTAAAATTTTTGTAGTAAAACTCACTCTTTGTTACCATTTTATATACAAAAAAAATGTAAAGCGCTATGAGATATGTTACTAAAAGTGTTACTATGATCTTTACTGTTGTTATATCTGAATAAGAAAAGCCTTCCAAAACCGATTTATTAATTACGTCGCTGACACTCATTCTTTTGTCCTTTCCTATAGCTTTAATTTAATGCTTCCATTGCTCTGGAATAACAGTATTTTGAAAAAGAGGATCTTTGAAGCGTCCCCATATTAAGTACCTCATAAATATATCCGGGAAGCAGCTCATCATACTTTACCTCTAATACTTGGATCCCTTTAGGCAGTAAAGGTATTGCCATAAGTCTGCTCTTAAAAAAATCATTTACCTTAGTACTTCCTCTGATATTCCGGTCAAAAGTGATCCTTACATTTCCACGCTCTTCCACGAAAGCTGTTCTCTCGTACTCTACAATACTTGCAGCATGCATACCTTTTGTTTGTATCTGTGTTTGCAGCTCTTTCTCCAGCCTTTCGCTTTCTTTTTGGAATACTTTTACAGAACGATCCATGTAGGTAAGAACGTCTGATTTCGAGATCAATGCACTTTCCTTTCTGGTCATTCCGCGGTATTTTATCTTTTTTTCAAGCTTAATGAAACTGATCTCCTCATTATATATCCTGATTCTGAACTTTTGTCTGTTATCGATGCCATCTTCATTTTCTTTCATGCAGGAATTTTGGAAATCATCAAAATACAGGCTTCTGATCGTATAGCTTTCTCCCGTTTGATGAATATCCTGCTGCATGATCGGCAGCAGCCGATACCTGATGATCTCCAAATCCATATCTGATACCAGAAATTTTATTTCATGCCTGTAATCCATACTTCATTGCCCCATTTGCCCGATATATTCATCCAGAAAGTCGATCCTGTTTTCAATATATTCAAAAATATATTCGTCCTGCCAGTATATTTCTTCAGACGGCCATTTTGCCTCGTTTCTAAGGTATGCTCCCGATGAATGCAGGTAATCATATTGGGAATTTACCATTTCAGCCAATATCTCTTTATCTATAATTCCATTACGAAGCTCTTGCCACCGTTTTCTCATTAAATATCCGATCCCCTGTGGATCATATAGGAATAATTCATAAATATCCTCAGTCCAGCCGTCGGGACTGTTAAGATTTTTAATCTGATATTTGTTAAATTTATATGATATATCATCGACCCATGAATTTCCCCATGTCATATTCAGATCCCACGGGATCTTTATAAACTGATAACTGCCATCCTGTTGATAATCCGCCCAAAAATAAATGTTCTTCATTGTATTGTCCATGCCGCAGGTAAGCAGATTAAATATATTGTAATCTATTGCATTTTCCATATTCAAAATTTCTTTTCCGGAAAGATAATCTTCAAATTGATCTGTCAGAAAAAGGCTCGTCCACTGCTTTAACGGTTCCCAGTCTTTCGGAGTGAACTTTGATGGATATTTCATAACAAAGACAGGATCCATCTCATCCGTAAGGCTTTCGTAAAAGTCATCTTCTCCCGGAAGATCAGAACCGCAGCACTTATATAGTTTGTCTCTGTCATTTAAGGAAAGCTGCTTTTTGTCTATTCTTTCTGTCAGTCCATATACTCCACAATATTCATCATCGATAAACACTTCCACATATTCCATATTGATACCTTCATCGCCTCTTACATAATTACTGCCGGCAATTCTATTCCATACATCATAGGAAAGCTTATTATGGATCAGGCCATCATCATCATAAAGTGCATTCAATATCCAGTCATCATCTTTCCTCATCCCCAGTAAAGATACCTTTCGGTTCGTCAGCTCCAGCTTGTATCCGGCTTTTTCATAATTTCGGGTGGTATCTCCCCTTATGTGCCAGGTACACTCCAGCCCCCGGCAGTTATCATCCTCACGGTACTGGTCATAGACCCATACTGTTCCGCGGCTTTCCTCTTCATATTGTTCTGTTGTAGTCAGATTAAGCACCGGCATTCCGGTAAAGTAAACATTATACATCCAGCACTGACCATCCCTTGCCCAAAACAGGCGAAATACCTTATTTTGACTGATTGCTTCCGCCTTATTTTCAAAAGCTCCATCTTCCAGAAAATAAAGTTTACCATCAGGCACCTTAAGCCTGCCCAAAAAATCTTTTTCTTCAAGAGATTGGGGAATCAACAGCATATTTTGACTGCTGTCATAAGCAATACTGTCATCTTCCAGAGTGATGCACGGATATAGGAAAACATCTTCCTTTCCTTCACACATAATATCTATTTCTTCCAACGACAGAATCTCCACTCCCATAATATCCCAGTCAAAAGCGGCCTGTATACTATCCAATTTCAAATAAAATAATAAGGTAAAAGCGGATATTACCATAAACCACATTTTCTTCATAATATATCTCCCACGCTTGTTCGGCCCGCAAATTTGGACATAAACACAAATTTGCCTGCAAAAAAATATTTCTCTCAATATTCCTCTCGGATTTTTAACTTATATTTTTCAAGTGAGAAATATTTTT
>JAAUZX010000087.1 GCA_014804365.1 Lachnospiraceae bacterium | reverse complement strand
TCTTAATATATGATAAACAGTAATTATACATAGATTCTTATCAAAAAACACTGAAACGACAGAACAAGGCTTTGATATGCTGAGCAAGGCAGAACTAAGCAAGAAACAGAAATCTTTTGTTGACAGGGCAATTTCAACCGCCAACGACTGTGGTTCATGAATTGGGATTGCATGACGGGATAAAGCTCATGTCAGAGCTAAAGGAAATTAAATAATTGCATATCCTTTCAATGCCAAACATAATTCTACACGGTTCCCACTTTCATCAATACAGAAATGTCACTTTTTCTCCGTAGGTTTTCTCCCACTCTGCACAAGCTGCTTTGTACTCAAGATACTCGCTCTTGGCTGCTTTAAATTCCTTATAAAACGTCTACACACAGAGTCAAATTTGTATTCTTTCACGATAGATGACAGCCGCTTTTTCATATTTGAAATCTGGATTTCAATCCCGTCAATCTCCTGTTGCAGTTCTTTACGTCTGCCACCCTTGAAGATACCCGTGCATCCGGATAATTCCTTTTTTAGCTTATCCCGCTTTTTCTCACGCTCAAAAATTGCCTCGTTCTGGTCTTTGAGTCTGCTGTCAATCTCTTTCAGGCGGGGATATTTCCCCGCAAGCACGGAAGGCTTTGGCTGCGGTGGTCTTTCTGTTGCCTCACTGGACATAAAAAGCCGCCTGCCCGAAAACTGATATGCCAGTTTCAAAACAGACGGCTACATTTACGTCCTTATTTGCAGCCTTCCGGCTGCTCTTTGCCCTTGTTTTGCAGGCTTTTGTGCCTGCCCCTTACCGTAGCCCCGTCCCATAAACCTATTAAAATGCGTCAAAATCAATCAGATCATTGTCTGGCGGTTCTGTAACACTCTCCGGCTTGTCCTGCCCCTGCGTATCTTCCGTATTCTGCATTGCCGCATTTGTGGTATTCTTGCCGCCATTGGGCAATGTTCCAGTTTGCCCCTGTCCGTACATCATGCCGCCTTGTACCACTGGATATGCCCCATAGGTGTTATTATAAAACTTTTGCGGATCAAAGCAGGATAAGACGCTCGGCCTTCTGTGCAGCGCGGATGGCATGGAATATTTCGCATTTTGTGCGCAGTTATGATCATGTGCGGAACACAAGGCAAAACTTCATTCCGTCCTGCGTCCTCTGCGCGAAGATATCTCCTTTCATCTTCAGCATGATCTGCCTGCCTATATAAAGCCCCAACCCGTTTCCGCTCCTGTCCCGGGCATTGCTCCCACGATAGAAGCTGTCGAACAAGTGATGCAGTTCTTTGTCCTGAACCGGCGTCCCCGTACTGAATACCTCTATGATCTGACAGTAGTCTTCCTCCCGGAAGGTTAGGCTGATCCTGCGCCCGTCTCCATACTTAAAGGCATTCTCCATCAGATTCTCCGCAACTTCAAAGGCACGGTCCATATCACCTTTCAGCAGTTTATTCTCATAAGCTCCAATGTCAAACTGTGTCATCATCAGCCTGCACCTGGGCTCGTAATACTCTTTGATCTTATTCACATAATCCCGTAAATAAAATTCCGTATCCGCCACCTCGATCTCAATGATCTCCTCACTTGCCGTGTTTACGATCTTCTTGACAAATTCATCGATCTCACCGGCATGTTTCTCGATCTGCACTGCCATATCGTCTCGCTGCGCCTCTGACTCACAGATTCCCTCTCGCAGCGCTCTCGCATACAGCTTAATGGCGCTTAAGGGAATCTTGATATCATGGGAGACTGACAGAATCATAAGCTTCTTTTCTTTTTCCAATTCAAGCGCCTTATTCCTCGAATCATGCAGCGCGTCCCGCAGCATGCCGAGTCCCCATACGAACTTCCCGAAAAACCTGCTCTTACTCTCCTGCGGTTCCACTGCCAGATTACCCTTGGCCATTTCATAGGGCATATTGCTGATCACATGAAAAGGCTTAATCACCTTCATTCTGACATACCACAGTACAGTCAGTGTCACAAGCCCAACCGCAAGCATGCCGCCCATTGCCACCCACAGCATACGCCGGCTGCCTGCGTCCGTAACATAGTCAAAGCGCACATATCCTGTCACACGTTTCCCGTCCGTGACTGGATACACAGTGCTGTGGACACCGTTGTGATTCCGGAAGAAATCCCGAAGCCGCTCCGCCTCGGTTCCAGTCTCCGCCGGCAGGAAGCTGACTGATTTCACATACTGCAGACCGCTTGGGTCAACCTGTGCTGCCCGGTCTTCCCAGCTTTGCCCGGCTGCGGCGCTTTCGGATTGATTGACCAAATTAGTCATAATCCAATTAATCTCCACCTTATAGTTCATATCTTCCTTCCGGCTCTCTCCGGCTACGAAATATAATACACCCACGGCAATGATCAGCCAGAGAAGCAGCGTCGCCGCCATGATCCTGTCATATTTCTTCATAACTGTACCCTATCCCCCACACCGTCCGAATCCGTCTCGGATTCTTCGGGTCCTCCTCAATCTTATCCCGCAGCATCTTAATATGGACAGTCAGCGTCTGATATTCGCTGTCACTGTCGATTCCCCAGATTCGATTGAACAGATACTCTTTATGCAGTGTCTTTCCCGGATTCTGTACAAGCAACAGCAGTAGTTCATATTCCTTGACTGTCAGCGAGATTTCCCTGTGGTCCAGATAGACCCGTTTTGCTTCCTGATCGATCGCAAGCCCTCCCGAAACGATCACCGGATTCTCCTGCTTTAGGCTGTAGCCCCTCCGCATGAGGGCGCCGATCTTGGCACACAGGATATCCATATCCACCGGCTTCTCTATATAATCGTCCGCCCCCTGCATAAACCCGTTCATTTTGTCTTCCTTATCCACCCTCGCGCTCAGAAAAAGAATCGGCGTACCGCTGCGCTCACGGATCCGGGCACACACGGCATAGCCGTCCATCCCCGGCAGTGAAACGTCCAGAATAATCAGCTTCACCTTTTCTTTTTCCAGAAAAGCAAGGGCTTCCTCTCCGGAGCGGACGCCCTCCGTCTGATAGCCCTCCCGCTCCAGAAAAACCCGGATTAACTTATTTAGTTCTTCGTGGTCTTCCACTAATAGAATGTCTGTCATATCCGCCTCCGCTCCGCCACTAATGACCCATGCAGTCAATATATTTCTATTTTGTCGTCAGAATCCCATCTCCATCAGCCAGACAGACAACTTCTTCTCCCGCTCTCTGTTCTCTTCCTGCCCCTTGTACTTGCCGAATGTATACTCACCTTTAATGCTGCCGTCCTCAATATAGAGTACCCTGTCACTCTTCGCCGCTACTTTCATATCATGGGTTACCAGCATGATGGTCGTTCCCTCCGCATTGATGCGGTTTAATTCCTTCATGACCTCCTTAGAGTTTTGCTGGTTTAATGCGCCGGTAGGCTCGTCCGCAAAGATCATCTTCGGGTTGTTGATGAGGCTCCGGCAGATGCATGCTCTCTGAAGCTGACCGCCTGATACCTCATTGATGTCATGTTCCGCGATCTCACTTATCCCCAGCTTGTGCATCAACTCTTTTGCCCGGTCGTTGATCTCTTTTCTCTGCTCTTTACTCTTACCGCTCTTGGCCTGATAGGCAGGCAATATGATATTATCATAAATCGTGAGATTTTTTAACATATACATCTGCTGGAAAATAAATCCCATCTCATTCAGCCGCAGACTGCTCATCTGCGCTGCACTTAAGCCGCTGATATCCTTGCCGAAGAAATCCACCCTGCCGGCCGTCAGATGATCCATGCCGCTGATCGTATATAGAAGCGTGGATTTCCCCGATCCGCTGGGTCCCATAACGGCCACCATCTCCCCTTCTCTAATCTCCATATTGATATTCTTAAGTACGTTGTTCTGCCTTTTGTTAATGATGTATGTCTTACACAAGTCTTTTACCGTTAATGTGTTCATATTTTCCTCATTTCTGCGCTGCTTTTGGATAGATATGAGTTTGTGGCAGGCAGCGCGCAGACACAAATCCTATGATTAAAATTGCTACTCTATATCATTGACTTCCTTCAAGTCCACTTTCTTCACACCGCCCGCGCAGAGAAGCGCCGTCAATCCTGTCACGGCAAGAAGCAGCAGCGGATAGATCACATACACCTCCACCGTTCCCGTAACCAGTTTGATAGATGTGCCACCCATTATTGCAAAAATCGGACCGATAATGTAAGGCGCAAGGAGATTAGATAACACCGTTCCGGCTACCACGGATACCACAAGAATCAACAGCACTCTCGCAGTCTGCCAGCTCTTAAGCGTTCCGTCCGTGAAACCGAGACTCTTAAGAAGCGCGATATCGCCCCGTTCCTTGGTCATGATCGTCTTCATCAGAAGAACCGTGATCAGACCGTTGATGATCAGGACAGTGCCCACGATAAAGTATGTCAGTGCATCAATCTGCTCGATGATCCCGCCGATCATGCTGTCCAGGAATCCTTCGGCATCCATTATCTTGTAATCCGGGAAGATATTTTTCAGCTGTTCGCACGCCTCTTCGCTCTCCATCCCTTCGATCTCCACCTGCATGCACAGGATTCCCGCGGCATAGACCGGGTCAAGCTTCGCACTGCGGCTCACCCGGTATCCCTGTCCCATATTCATCATGGACTGATAGGTTCCCGTGATAATATATTCTTCCGCCTGCTCCGCCGTCTTGAAATGAATGGTATCTCCGATTCTCACGCCCAGTTCCCCCGCCGTAATCTCCGTGATCATCACCTCGTTAGCCAGCTCCGGTTCTCTGCCCGCAAGGACCGAATAATGCCTTTCCCAGCTTCCCTCCGCCTGCAAGATATAGTAAGTTACCGTATTCTCGGGATCATCGGCATAACAGGGCAGCATATATCCCATATCAGCCCCGATCTGTGCCTTCATCCCTTTTTCGCTAAGCACATCCTCTATCTCTTCCATGTCACGAAACAGACTGTCCATGTCCACCGTGTAAGTTTCTCCTCTGCCGGTATCCAGATAGACATCCGACGGACTTAAGGAAAACTCGCTGATGATTCCGTCGCTTTTCAGGGTATTCGCCGCACTTAAGGGCAGCAGGATCAGCATCATCCCCAGACAGAATGTCACAAACAATATACCGAACCTTTTTAGGCTGCTCAGTATGTCATTGACTGCCAGATACAGACCCGGACGCATCCGGGAGCGTTTCCACAGTTTGAAATGACTCTTCGCCTTGTACCGTTCCCCGTCGGAACCGCTTCTGATCGCTTCCAGTGCCGATATTTTCTTTAATTTATTAGTGCTCAGATAGCAGAAAAGAAGGACAATGCCGACCACAGCCGCCGCACAGACAATGTTAATGACAAAATTCTGTCCGTTCTGCTCCACTACGATATTGACGATCGCCCGTTTCAGAATCGCCTTTCCGAAAGGTATGCTGCACACCAGCCCGATCAGGGCACCGGCCACGGAGATGGCAAAATACTTGATCAGATACAGCCCTTTGATGCCCGCATCTCTTAATCCGATAGCCTTCATGATGCCGATCTCTTTGTAGTCCTCCTGCATGGTAAATACGATGGTGAACCGCAGCACCAGAAAAGACAGCAGAATCAGACAGACACTCACCACGATCAGGATCGCTGCAATCAGCATATCCATGATATAGATCAGGCGGATCGTATCTTTCCCGTCAATGGCACTGATCACGGTAAAATTCTGTTTTTTCCACTCGCTTTGAAATTTATCCTTGTCGGCATAATTGACATTATAGATTCCGGTATGAACCAGCCCTTCCTGTCCGGCATAGCGGGCATAATCCTCCTCCGTGACAACCAGTCTCTTAAATCCCATCATGGAACTGCCGAATACCGCGTCCTTAACGATCGCAGCAATTCGAAACTCCTGCTCCACTTCTCCGACACGGATGGAGACTGTGTCCCCTACCTGCAGGTTATTGTTATCCGCCTCCAGCTTCGGAAATGCGATCTCCCCGGGCTTTAGCGTAACAGGACTGTCCTCTGTTGTGAAAACTTTCACAAAGTTATCCGGAATCTTCCCAATAAACAGCGTGTTCGTTCTCTCATACCCGCTTTTGCCGGAATCCGCCTGACAACTCGTAATTGTCACGTCCTCATTAAGCAGGTTAAAGCCGTCAATCACCTCATATTCCGAAACCCACTCATTTTCCTGCAGAAAATCAGCGATTTCATCGGTCACCCCATCTGTCAGGGCAACCACAAGAGAATCCGGCACCTTGGAGATCTCTATGAAATGATCTATGGCACCGTTCACTGCAATCAGGTTATCCACGCTGCTTGCCAGAAACATCGCCGCCAATATGATGAACAGCAGCAGGATCACGTTCATTGTTCTTTTTCGTTTTAAATCTTTTTTCAGTATGCGTAGAAACATCTGTCCTTTCCCTTTCTTAATTAAAATTATAGCAACTGTTCAGAGTCCTGTTCTTCACGGTTACGAAGCACCTTCTGAACAGTTACGAATGATAACAGTGCTGTAAAGCCGACCGCCATACAGCACCGCTTACCCGGGTCTTAGGACAGTGTAACGCAGGAATTATTAAATAATCATTAAAAAAAGTAAATTCTTGCGGAATTAACTTTGCGGGATTTGCTGCGCGGATTTGGAATATGTTGTAGGATTAACTTTGCGAGATTCGTTGCGCGAACTTAGAATTTGTTAATCCGAACGCAACGGACAGTATGCAGTTGCCATAACGACGCACTTTCGCTCGGTTCCAAATGCAGGGGTTGTATGCAAAGCGGCACTTATTGTATAATAAGAATAAATTTCCATAGAAATATTGCAGTTCAAATACAGCCATTACCCAGCGCAGAGGGAAGTTAATATCTTAAGGAGCCCCTCAAAAAGCGTCGGCACTTAGTGAGGTATTTCACGAACTTAGTGCCCGTTACGCTTTTTGCGGAGCGGAAGCGCGGCTCTGTAGATATTAACTTTCATCTGCGCGGACGACTTAGATAACCCATAAACAGAACCACGGAATTTACTTTGTATTATACGTATTATACCATGGAGGAGCACCATGCCGGACAATAGATTAAATCAGGTTCAGGCCGCCGTAAACCGGATCATTAAGGGAAAAGAAAATGTTGTGGAGAAAGTGCTTGCCGCAATTATCGGCGGCGGTCATATTCTGATGGAAGATATCCCCGGCGTGGGGAAGACGACACTGGCCACCACTTTTGCGCGAGTACTCTCCTTAGATTACAGAAGAGTCCAATTTACGCCGGATGTCCTTCCCAGCGACCTACTCGGCTTCTCCATGTACCACAGCCAGAAAGGCGAATTCGAGTTTCAGGAGGGCGCGGTCTTCTGCAATCTGCTTCTTGCGGACGAAATCAACCGGACTTCCCCGAAAACACAGTCCGCACTGCTGGAAGTCATGGAGGAACGTCAGGTAAGTATCGAGGGTGTGACCCGCAGGCTGCCGGATCCCTTTATCGTAATCGCCACACAGAATCCGGCCGGATCGTCAGGCACACAACTGCTGCCTGAATCGCAGCTTGACCGTTTTCTCGTACGTCTGTCTATGGGTTATCCCGGACATGAAGATGCCGTAGCGCTGTTAAAAGGCGAAGTGTGGAAGCAGCTCGCCGACGTCTCGCCCATACTCTCCTTGGAAGAGCTGCAGGATCTGCAAAAGAAAACCGAGGAAATATTTGTCCACGATTCCTTGTATGAATATATGGTGTCCCTTGTGGAACGGACACGGAACAATCCTCTTTTTGCGCAAGGCGCCAGCCCTCGTGCCGCCATCGCCCTTCTGCGTATGTCACGGGCCATGGCAATGATTGACGGGCGGGATTTCATCACCGCGCATGATGTCCAGAGCGTGCTGGTCGATGTACTCGGACACCGCGTACACCTCAGCGCAAGAGCCTTGGCCGAAGGCACCTTAGTAGAGGCAGCCATCGATAAACTCCATGAGACGGTACGAAGTCCTAAGATTAACTGAGCTATGCCCAATAATTCCAGTGAGATACTGCGTGTTTTACAAAACTCCGTCACAAACTCAAAATGAGCCGGAATTTTACTTAAAATATTGCTTATGAACACAATTAATCATACTACAAACAAGAAAATCAGTATCTCCGCCTTACATCTGGCGGCATTTTTGCTGATTTATATCATTAATATTCTGCTCTTTTTCGCTTTTCGGGGATATTTCTTCCTGCTCATGGGAATCATCCTTACTCTTCTGGTGCCCTGCTCCTTCTATATGACATGGCGGCTGGCGGATTCCATAGAGGGAGATATCCGTGTCACACATAAAACCGTCAGGCCCGGAGAACCCGTCGAGGTCATCGTCAGCGCAACAAACCGCAGCCTATCCTGCGCGCTGCACAGCACATGGCTTCTCACTGTCGGCAATTCCTTTTTACAGACCAGTAATGACCAGAAGATTCTGCTGTCGATACCTCCCCGCGGCACCAAGCGGTTTCCGATGACCGTCTCCATGACCGATCTGGGGCGGATCGTTTTCACCTGTAAAAAATATATCCTTTCGGATCTGCTGGGCATTTTCCTAATTCACGCCAGTTGCAATCCGGAGGAATGTATCTTCGTCCTGCCAAAACACGAAGAGCCGACACGATTTTCTCTTCCGGAGGCCTACTCAGGTGCGGCGGAACTTACAGAAAGCGTGCGAAAGGGCAGCGATCACAGCGAAGTCAGCGATATCCGCGCCTATGTGCCAGGTGACCGTCCGCGGGACATCCACTGGAAGCTTTCGGCCAGACAACGGGAACTGATGGTCAAAGAGCGCGTCTCTCTCTCAGGCAGCGAGCATGTACTGCTCCTGGATCTTCCTCCTGAGAAAGAAAAAGTTCAGCAGCTATTGTCAGAAGGCTTCCTTATTGTCACGGAAATGCTTAAACTGCGCATGGAGGTCCGGCTGCTTGTCTGGAATCAGCGTCTTTACGCCTTTGACAGCTACTCCTGCGGAAGTGAAGAGGAACTGGAGAACGCTTTTTGTGATATTTTCCGAACTGAACTATCCGCCCGCAGCAGCACCCTGCTGCAGGGCTATATGGCGAACTGCTATCCTCAGCTTCACAGTTACATGTGTCTGACAGTCGAAGACGATACCATACAGATGGAGATATGTACGAATGGCTAAGAGCATATGGAAGAGAAAGAGCCAACAGAATATTGAATTGTCCGAGGGCATTATACTGTCCGAAGATCTGTTCACCCACAGTGCAGACGAGCCATACAGCCGATGGGGCAATCTGCTCGTTCGCGCTTTGTTTCTGTTTGCGATCGTCACCGGAAGCCTGGGCGGCACGCTGTCCGCTTTTCATATTTCTTATGCGAAGTGGGCCTTCTTCCTCACGGCTCTGCTCGCCGCACTTTACTGTGCCACTCTCTATGCAGCCGGCTGGTGGGAGAATGTGGGTTATACCCTGATCTTTATCCTCGTCCTGTACACCGGACTCGGCATGCGCGTCTACATCAGCAGCGGATTCTACGGCATCCTGAACGATATTTCCTCCTACGCCGCCTCCTTCTTCGGAACCGAGGCACAGGTCAGCTTTGCGGAACAGGCGGAGAACCACTTTCTGTCCGTCTCCGTAGCCATGTGCTATTTTGCCTTCGTTGGCTGCATTATCCTAAACGGGCTGATTTCACGCAAGGGCAGGTATTATGCCGCCGCCATTCCATCCGTGCTCTTCCTGTTAGTACCGATCTATCTGGAATATGAGCCTGCCGGCGGCTACGTCATCCTGTTTACCATGGGAATTATCACCGTATACATCTTTAGGCAGAATCGATATCAGTGCCATTGTCTGCATCCGAAGCTTCTGCGAAAAGCAGCACAAAAACACATATTTTACGGGAATATCTCTTCCAAAGCCGCCATGGGCACTCTGCTTGCAGTCGCGCTCCTGTGCAGCATCGTTGTGAGCGTTACCTCCTTTTTATTTCCAAAGAGCGCTTATATGGCCGACAGAAAAACAAGCGCCCTGAAGTTGCAAACCATGGACACGATGGAAAATTTCTATCTCCTCGGTATCATGGGGCTGATCAATTTCTATCCCACAACCGGCGGACTCGTAAACGGACGCCTGGGCGGCGTGAATTCCGTTCGGCTGGACTATGAACCCGACCTGAATCTGGAATTTGTCCCCTATACTTTTGACAGAATCTACCTGAAAACCTTCGTGGGCGCAGAATATATTCCCTATGAAAACCATTGGAGCTCGGAAGCTAAAACCGCCTATGCAGAAGGCTGGGATCCGGATACGGCGAGACGGCTGAAAGAGGCCTATGCTTCCGATCAGGACAATTATGCAAAAGGACTCATGAAGATCACGAACGTGGCCGCAATGACCGGCGTATATCTGCCCTACTATTCCGAAGACATAAGCAAGACGATCATGCCCAACGCACAACAGGAATATACCTATTATCCGCTTCTGACCGGACTGCCTGAGGGAAACGCCGCGCCGCTCTCCAGTGATCTGTGGCTGGATGTTCCGGAAACGAATCTGCCCACAATCGCCGACTTCTGCGAAGAAGCCGGACTCTTCGGTTCACGGGAAGAGATCATTGCCGGTCTTCGCGATTACTTCCAAGACGAATATCCCTATACGCTGAGCCCTGGAATCACACCGAGGAGAAAAGATTTCGTCAATTATTTCCTGACGGAAAAACGCAAAGGTTACTGTGCCCATTATGCCACCTCCGCCGTACTGATCCTGCGCTATATGGGGATTCCTGCCCGATATGTGGAAGGGTATGCCGTGGATGCTACGGAAATTGCAGATGATGCCAAAACCACAGACTTAAACATTTCCGATTATTACGAGGGAGTTTCTCTGATTCCGCAAAGCTCCGTCGTATCATACGCTGCTTCCGATGCCAACGCCCACGCATGGGTAGAGATATACGATGAAAAACTGGGGTGGTATCCTGTAGAGCTCACGCCCTATGTGACGGACTCGGAAGACGGACGGCCGAGTATATGGGATATGTTCACCCGATTATTCCAAAGCGGGCAGGATGTGGACTTCGCCGGCAACGCTTCCGCCGAACAGACCAATGAAACAGAAACGGCAAAGACCGGAAGTGCTTCGGTGTATAGGCTCGTATTCTGCCTGGTCGTGTTAATCCTTGTGATTCCTGTGTGGATTTTAGCCGGAAAAATCCTCCGGATGTATCGCTATCATCGGGCGAACCGCAGCGAGAAGCTGCTGATAAAATATCAGGATATGCTTCACGGCCGGAAGAAGGAACTGTACAGTCTGAAAAGCTTTGAAGAACAGATCGCATGGCTGGTTGCGCATGGGGTTCTGACTGGCGAGAATGGTTCTGCCAAAAAGCTGCTTCGGACGTTGAATGAGGCGGCTTACGGACCTGGGGAGATTTCTGTGGAGGCGTTTGCGGAGGCTCTGGCGTGGGTGAGGTCTTAGCTGATTCTTGCCTTCAGCTCCTGATATCCCTGCGTCAACAGATCAACCTGTATTCTCATGCTTTCATATCCCTCAATGTCCTTCGTATGCAGGAATCGGTCTACCTTATCATTCACGCTGGCGATATCCCGGCTTAACATTTTATAAGCTACATCCATCTCTATTCTTATTGCCTTGAATTCCATGGCGTTATCGGATTCCATTTTGTCTATTCGGGCTTCGAGGCTATCCACTCTGCCCTCAAGGCTGTCCATTCTTTCCTCGAGTTTGTCCATTCTGGCCTCAAGGCCGTCCATTCTTTCCTCGAGTCTGCCTATTCTGACTTCGAGTCCGTCTATCCTCTTATTCAGACCAGCCTCCATAGAATCCAGGCGTGCCATAATCGCCGAAAACATTTCTCCGTTAGTCACAGTTATCATCTCCTTGTTCATTCAGTATACCTCTCTTTCCTGTTCCGGTCAATGCAAACATTTGTTTATTTGGATATAAGTATTCGATATTTCGTTTATTTATCTCTTTTCTTTCTGTTTGATTAACCGCTCGTCCTTGATCTGTAAGTACTTTACCTCGTGAAAATATCGGCGATATGCCAATGATCCCATATTGCTATGGATAGATTTTCACATAGATTTGATTGTTATGAATTGAGTATACACTGTTGAGGTTGGGATGTCAAACTGTGTTTTGTGCAGTTTATACTGTTTGTAGGTTAATTTAGGTTAAATTGGCATTTAACTTCTTGAAGTTAAAACAAGCCTATCTTTTGATTTATCGCTCTGTATATTGTGTCTCTTTCATTATGAATATACTATATATTGACAACCTTTCGGTCGTACTCTATACTAAAGGTATAGGAGGCTGTTGGTAATGACAAAAGAAAATATTATTCTATATGCCCGATTGCTGCGTAACATCTTTGAGACTACAGATGCAATAGAAATTGCCCGTCAGCTTCGGTATGAAGTGCTCTTCGTAGAGGCGGATATCCGCTCTCTCAAAGCAAACACTTACAGATGCGAAAATGGAACCAAGACCATTTTCATAAACAATAAATATGATGACACCTCCAGAAAAATCCTATGCGCCCATGAACTGGGGCACGCCGTTTTTAATCATAAATACAAGCATAGTTATAAAGACAAAAACTTGAAAAATGAATATGAGGTTAACCTCTTTGCGGTTGCATTACTATTTGACGAGTGCTTTAATATCCCTCTTGTACAGATGAGCAATTATGCACTTCAGAGCATACTGGATCTAAATATTAATCTCCTGCCATAGAAGAAACTCATTTATGTATTCAAACTAATCACATCTACTGTCCTCTAAAGAAGTAACATTCTTGCTTATTGTCTCCTTTGTAAAATTTCCAACCTGTGCTTTGGTCACTACCCAGCAGTTTGATTTTTCTTTGGAGCCACACTCATATTTATAATATGCGGATCACCAAATAGCAATTTCACTTGTTCATCCTGAAGAACCAGATATCCATTGTTACCATACGGTTATTCTCCTTTTGCCAATGATAATCCTTCTATAAAAATCAGTATGCCATCGTCAGCCAGTACGCTCTTTATATTTTGAAATGTTTGTTTCCATTGAGTTATTTCCATTTCATGTAGAACGTTCATCAGAACAATTACGTGAAATTGTTGTTCTTTGCAAATATCAGAAAAATCCGTATACAATTTAAATGCTCCATAAAAATCGTCCTCCAAATACGGCTCATATGCAGTATAAAGTAACTGGCTTCTCCTTGAGTCTGCATCCGGCAATAGCTGCATACATTCCCAAATTCTACATTTTCCGGCTCCATAATCCAACATCTTTAACGGTCTGCCACCCATTCTATTCTTAATGGAATCCAGCAGCTTGAAAAACTGTTCATCCTTTGTATCTGCTTTTTCATTTTCCATAACTTTCAAGAAATCATAAAAATTTTCTGCATGTTCCAATAGCAAATCAAATGGATATATCGGCTGAGAAGATGTTGCGAAATCCTCTTCCTGCTGCTTGGATTATCCCGAATTATAGAATGCCTGAATTTCAGGGAAATACAATGTGATTACAGTTTCCTTTTTTGTTTTATCTTGTTTCTTCTCCTGCTCTAGAACTTTAAAAAAACGTGTTTTTCCAGAACCATTTTTTCCAATAATCAAGTTTCTACGGGAAAAAGCGGTCATATCTACGTTTTTCAATCCGTTCTTTTTAAAACCGGCAAATTTATATTTCGACTGCCCCGAGACGACATAATAGGATCCTCCTATCACATTTTTAACAAAAAAGATATATGTCTCGTTATAAAAAATCAATCTATATTTGTCAAATATGTAATTTTCACACAGCTCCTTGAGAAATTCCTTAATGACCACGGCATCAAAAAGATTCAGTGTTTCCATACAAATTTTCCACTCTAACCGAATGTCCCCATATCATTTTAATTGAGGAGAATGAATATTACCCAATCTACTACTCCATACGTTCATAGAATCCTTCATCGGTTTTAATCCAGGATTACAATAATAATATGCCGTCTGCGGCTCAAGTCGATATAAAATGTCCTATATTAGAAATGGTATAGGGATACACAAGCAATTGATCCATATACCCAAGCAGTATCCTTAACTGCTCTTTAGTTGAAATATATTAACGATCCACTTTTTCACAAACTTTGTAAACGCCTCATAGTGGGTACATTCACTTTAACAGCCGCTCCAAAGAGCGGCCTGGTTTAAAAAGTCACTTTTTGCACTCTGCATCAATACAGAACGGACGAATGGTCTGTTCTGCCGCATTGTTGTCAAGTGGGACTTCTCTGTCCTCCAGAAACACACTAAGGTATTTCTTCCATGGAATCAAGAAACTCCTCTCGTTTGGTTTCCTTTTTTTCGATTGGAATATTTCATGTCAGCAAGTGTTATTTGATTCATAGGTATCCACCTTTCAGTTGATACCTATATTTTACTACTCTCCATGAGGAAATGCTTGAATTAATCAGTGTTTCCCTAAAAATGCTGAGCTTGTGGGGTTTTTAAATTCGGGGAGGAAAAGAGTGAATTTTTGTTTAATAATATTTTAAAAATATAGTATAAAATGTAATTATTACATTGTTTTTATCGAAAAATGTAGTAATATAGATATTAATAACATTTTTTTATATATTTGGATGTTTTTAGAGGAGAGAAAAATTAATGAGAAAATTTATGGGAATGGCTTTAGCAGTTTGGATTTATATAGTTTTTTTAATAGTTACGGCTTATTGTCTATCTAATCTTGAAAAGATTTATAATTTAGTGTCCTATCCTGCCGGTGGTAACAACTATATCTCATTTGATGTTAATGATGAAGGTAAAATAATTTCAACGGTTTTTTATCGACAAGAATGGTATGAAGGAGAACTTGATTTAGAGAATTTGGAATTATATACGTTACCTAACCATGGATATTTAATATCAAAAGATGAAATTTATAGTACTGATAAAATTAGAAAATATTTGTTAGTACATGGATTAGCTAAAATAGCAAATGAAACAGAAGCAAGCATAGAAGAATTGGAATTTCAAAATTATGCTACTAAAAATGAGATTGGCATATGGCGCAGTGGTGATTCCAATTATTCAATACCTTCATATTTTATTTTATTCTCTAAAATAATAGAATTATTGTTTAGTAAAGTAGGTGAAATTTCATTATATTTTTTTGTTTCAGTTATTGGAATAGGGACATTTGTAAAAATCCTAAGAAAAATAATATCAAAAAGAAAAGTTGATGTAATATTTATGGGTGGAAAATCATCTGGAAAATCAACATTAGTACAACGTTTATATTCTCCTAATATATCAGAAGGAGAATTATTAATGGATGCAACTCCGACTAAAGGAAAAGAAAAAAAGCGAGGGAATCGAATACCATACAAAAATAAAGATATATATACGGATTTATATGATAATCCCGGAGATAGTTATGGGGGAATGGTAGATGCTATTAATAAATTTGGAATACGAAAAAGTGAAAAAAAGGTTGTTGTATATGTCATATCATTTACAAAGTTAAATTCCGCTAAACAAAATAAGGATACACTTTTTGAGTGGGATTTGGTTAATAGTCAAATAAGTAAAGCAGTAGCATTAATCACAATGTTAAAAACAAGCAAATCAATACAACATGTAAAAAAAGTGATTGTATTCTTTAATAAATGTGATTTGTTATATTCCAATGAGGTTCTTTTTGCAAATAGTTATTCTGATATTGAGGTAAAATATAAACAAGCCAAAGATTTTGATGAATTAAAAGGAAATGCAGATGTATTAATTTTTGGAAGTGCATTAAAATCATGGAAATTTAATGAACTCATTAATGAAATTATAAAATGAATATAGGAGAAGATAAGCCATGATATTGTATGGAATTGAGCCATTTATTGTGTTGCCATATAAGGAAGAGCAAGATATAGTATTTTATACTAGTAAATCACTAAAATTAGATATAGGAATAATAAGAGAAATGGTTTATAATACATTACCTAATAAGATCATTAAAAATAATTTAGTAAGGGTAATAGTTCGAATGAAGTATGTCCTTATTATTCATATTTATCCGACTGAGTTTAGGGAGGCGTGTAGTGGTAGGCTGGGACAAAATTTAATAGTAGGATATATTATTGAAAAAAGTTTGTTTAAAGATAAAAATAAATTGGTAGTTAATGTAGTAAATCTCTTTTTTAATAGCCTGAAAAAGTGTCTTAATTGTAGTGTTAATGATAATATACCAACAAAATTTTTAAGAGAAGTAAATAATTGTAATGATATTGATAGAATTAAAATAATTTTAGAAAAATCCAGAAATAATATGATAAAAATGGTGGAACAAAAATATTGTTATAAATTAGGGTATATTAGTACTTATAAATCGTTTTTACCACGTTATAAAAGTAAGGATTATAGAAGTTACAATTTGATTTCAAATGAAAGGCTAGAGTATTTATATGATTATATTAAAGACAATATAACTTTTTTTGATCAATTTTGGATTTTGATTAATTGCAATAATACTGATTATTATGGATTGAAAAGATTCAATACACTTTATTTTTAACACTACCGCATATTTTCTCTTATCCGGAAACATTTTTGACAAGAAATTTAATCCGATAAAATCAAAAAAAGCTTAGAAGCTTAAGTCATAAATACAGATGATATCCCCAAAATCCGAATCAATACTGTACCCACCGACTCTATAAAAGCATCATCGGTGGATATGGGAATACATTCAATCTTCCGATATTATTAAAATAACTCAACTTTCCCAGCAGATATTTCCAAACAAAGCCTGTATAAATGCGGCCTGAGAGTTCATCCATTCGGTCACTTTACTTTTAATACAGGCTTTGATATCTGCTGATAAAGTAGATATATGTTCCACAAACAGAGCCATAAGACTCTGCAACGCATTTGTGAAATCCATGTCCTGGATATCTTCACATAACATGAAGAACAATTCGCCATAGGTTTTCTCATCATTTTCATTGCGCCGTATCCATTCCAGTATGGTATATCTGGTGAATACGATCGCTGTGTGGCTCACCATGGCATCATAGGTGCGGCTCTGAAATTCAGTGCCGAGTTTCAAAAAAGATTTCGATGCTTTGAAAAAGCATTCGATTGACCATCTGTTTCCATAAATGCGTACAATCTCCGTATCCGGCAGGCTGCAGTCGGTACTCAGCAGATAAAGGCATTCACTTTTTTTATTGCGGTTCCGTACAAACACGATCTTTACCGGAATCCCGCCTTTTGTGGTGACGCAGAGGGAACCAAAGATATTTCCCACCCCGTCAAAGCGGACATATTTCTTTAATTCCGGCAGGGTACAGGACATCCCTTTATAATTGTACCGCTGTGTAAGCTGCTTTACCATGCCGATCACACCAAGCCCTTCCGCAAGGATGGATTTTATCACCGGCTCAGTGGTGAACCATGTATCCATGAGGACATAATCCGCTTTGATACCTGCATTTAATGCCCGCCGGATTAAAAGGAGGTCGGCATCCGGCTTTGCCATAAGGCTTTCTTTACGGGACTTGTATCCATTGGTACGGCGGTCGACCTTATCAGAGATTTCCTGGTAACAGTTGCTCTTCTTTGCCGAGGAAAGCAGGTTAAACCCAACAGGGACAAAACTGTAGCCGTCAGACCATCCGAGTGTAAGCAGGGTAAAACCTTTCTGGTATTTATGTTCCACATGGTCGTATACCCGTGCGAGGAGTTCCACTGCCTTACTGCGGCTGCGCCTGACCACGGAATCATCAAGGACAAGCACTTTAACACGTTCCCGTCTGGTAAGGGTGCTGAATACGCCGGTTACCTTTGCGGCAAGAAGCAGCAGAAACCTTGTCCAGTTAAAAGAAGCGTCATTCAAAAAACGGTAGTAGGTATTCTTGGAAACAGCCTGCTGCCTGCGTTTGGAATTCAGGAAGCGGAAAAGATTTTTGCCCTGGAATACTAAAAGCAGCAGGAACTGAAATACTTCATACGCAGGGACACCACAGTTCTTAGTGATATTAGTTTTGCGGAGCAGTTTTCCAAGCTGGAGTTCCTTAAACGCATTAGAAAACTGATTCAGGGTATTTTCATTTTGGCCCATTTGATTTATCATAAGATCAGCACCTCTTCTTGGTATGGTTTTGATTGTGGTGATCTTATTATACCAAAGATTTGGTGCTGTTTTTATGTCAAGGCACCAATTTATTGCATTATTTTGCCTGAAAATTCAAGTTTCTACGCCAGTTTTTTTGGTGGGAAAGTTGAGTAAAATAATAATACGGATTTCCACCACTTTCCACATAAGATGACACAAATGGAATAAACAATTCATTTTGATATGCAAATTTCGCAAAAACGGAACGACCGTTCCGCTCCGGCGGAGCGGCCATTTCGTTTTAAACGGCGTGCTTCTGCAAAATTGACAAAGGCTTTATACAGGCTCCCTCATACTGCGT
>JAAUZX010000086.1 GCA_014804365.1 Lachnospiraceae bacterium | reverse complement strand
TCCGTCATACGCTTTGCAGCTCTTCCGGTAGGCGCCGCGAGATAGATATCCATGCCCTCGGCCATAAAGTAACGTATCATCACATTGATCGTAGTAGTCTTACCCGTTCCAGGACCTCCCGACAGGATAAAAAGACCGTTTTTTACACTTTCCAGCACAGCCTGCTTCTGCAGCACATCCAGCCCAATGCCAAGTTCCTCCTCTATCCTGTCGATCTTCGTTCTGATCGCATTCTCTTCCGAGGGCAGAATCTCATTTTCTATAGAAATATTCAAGTCGTGCAGCATCTTGGCACAGCTTAATTCCGCATAATAATAAGTCGATCCGTAGACTTTACATTCTTCTTCGCCTTCTGCGGGTCTCTTCACGACAAGTTTCTTGTCCATCGCCAGATTACCGATCTGCGGTTCCATAACAGCTCCGTCCAGTCCCAGCAGTTCACCCGCCTTGCGCAGCAGTACGCTCTGCGGCAGATAACAGTGTCCCTCTCCTCCTGCCAGCATAAGCGTATAGAGCAGTCCGCTTCTGATCCGATAATCCGAATCCGTGTGAATACCGATCTTCGCCGCAATTTCATCCGCAATTCGAAAACCAATACCGTGAATATCTTCCGCAAGCCGATAAGGATTTTCCTTTAAAATACCGTACAACTGCGCACCATAAGACTCGTAGATGCGAATCGCCAGTGTGTTGGAGATTCCGTATTTCTGCAGAAACGTCATTGCTTCTCTGGCGTCCCGCTTCTCATACACCGTAACGGCGATCTCCCGCGCCTTACGCTCACTGATTCCCTTGACTTCAGCCAGCCGTTCCGGCTCTTCTTCAATAATACGGTATGTGTCCGCTCCAAACCGCTTCACGATCCTTGCCGCCAGCGCCTCTCCCACGCCTTTGACAGCGCCGGATCCCAGATATCTCTCTATGCTCACCACATCCTCCGGCGGAACAATCTCATACCGTTCTATCTTAAACTGCTCACCGTAAATGGGATGGGTTGTACAGCTTCCTTCGGCCTCAATCGTCTCTCCCTGATCCATTGTCTTAAAAAAACCGACGCACGTAATCTCTTCCCCGTCAGCGATCAGGTTTAATACCGTATAGCCGTTATCCGGATTGCGATATATGATATGTTCTATAAATCCTTTGATTTTCTCCATCTGTCCACGATACTTTCTGTCATCGGACCGTACTACGCAACAACGGGCTGCCTTGAATAAGCAGCCCGCCCTCATTCATATTTTCTATATGCCGTAATTGCGCTTCGCCTGTTCGTACAACATGTGCGCCAAAGAATTAGACTTCTGGGAAGCTGTCTGCTCGGCAATCTGCTGAATGGCCTGATCCTTAAAGCAGTCTACCATGTTAGAACCATAGCCTTCTTCCTCATCGTCATCATCACTGAAGAACTTGGTAGTCTTCTCCATCTCTTTATAGACCTGTTCCCAGAGATACGCCTCAAACTGTTTACAGGCATCTAAGAGCGCATCATCGTCTTCTCCCTGCGCCTTCGCAGTATTCTCCAGATGACTCTGCAGATTCTCCGCCGCTATTCTGTTTGTATCTGTCATATAATCCGTATAATTTCCTAATCCTGTTAAATCCATGTTATCCATCCTTCCCTGTTATCAGCGTTTCAGATTATTCGCTGTCTCCATCATGGAATCGGAGGTTGTGATCGCCTTGGAGTTCATCTCATATGCGCGCTGTGTGATGATCATGTTTACCATCTCATTAGCCACCTGTACATTAGAGCCTTCCAGATATCCCTGTACGATACGACTCTTTGCTACGTTAGGATTCGTATCTTCATTGATCGCAGGACCGCTGGCCTCTGTCACCGCAAACAACGTATCACCAACCCTGTTCAATCCGCCCGGATTGCTGAACTGGAACGTACCAATCGTTCTGCCGATAGGCTGCGGATTATTCTGCTCATCGGGATAGCAGATCTGTCCATCCTCTGTCATAGAAAGTTTACTTGCAATATAGGTTCTCGGCAGCTCAATCGCACGTCCCGTAGAATCTAATACCGGAAGACCGTCTGCATTCGTCAGCATCATACCCTGATTTGCGCCCAATGCCCATGTAAAATCACCATTTCTGGTATAATAAGTGACACCGTCTTCCCCACGCAATGCGAAGAATCCATGACCCTCAATCGCAAAAGCAGTGTCGCTGTCGGAATCCAGCAGACTGCCCTGCGTGAACAGAGAGTTGATGGACGATGTGCGGACACCCAGTCCGATCTGAGAAGATGTCGGCTTCGGATCTCCGTTCGCGGTTGTAGTTACCGCCTGCAGATTCTGATACAAGAGCGATTTAAACTGTGCAACCTGCGCTTTATAACCTACCGAGTTTACGTTTGCCAGATTATTGGCTATCGTATCCAGATTCGTCTGTTGTGCATTCATTCCGGTCGCTGCCGACCATAAACTTCTAACCATATTTGCGCCTCCTATGTTTTGCTCTGTCTTAATTTATTCGTCTTAAGCTTTATCTGACTTTACCTAATTGACTAACTGCCGTCTCCAGTGTGTCATCGTATGTAGTAATTACTTTCTGGTTGCTGTCATACTGTCTCTGTATCGCTATCATATTAACCATCTCTGTCACAACAGAAATATTCGCGGTCTCCAAGTATCCGGCTCTGATCTGCGCCGTAGATTCCTGTTCGAGTCTCCGCTTCGCCGCATCGTCTTCGCCGCGTGCCGCCTCTAAAGCCTGCTCGGCCTCCGCCTCTCTGTTCTGCGCTGCCTGCAGTGCCGCTTCTTTCTCATCTATATCCGCCGCATTCTGCGCTCTGGCCCGGTCTAATGCCCTCTGTGCCATCATGGTATAAGATCTGGCTCTATTATATACAGCCTCCGCATTCTTTACCTCGTCGCTGTCTACGATCTGGAAAAAGTTCTCCCCGAAATGCTCCAGCATATCATAATCTTCAAAGTCTACCACACCAATTTTAGCTACCCGGTCACCGCTCTGAAAGATCTCTCCGTATACATTGGTGCCGATCTCCGTATCATTCGGGTCCAGTCTGATCCGGCGTCTGTCCTCATCCAGAACAAAATCTCCGTCCTGCGTCACAAGATATCCCTGTGCATTCATGGTAAAGTTACCATCTCGCGTGTACTTCACTGAAGTAACATCCGCCTTGTTCGTGTACTCTATAAGAAAGAAACCTCTGTCTGTCAGCGCAAAGTCAAATGTATTGCCCGTTACCTTCATCGGTCCTTCCGAATAATCCGTATAATTTTCTCCGATCTTGACACCCAGATTTAAGCCGGTTCGCTCCACCCATCTATTCGGATTATCCACCAGTTCTTCATCCAGACGTTTGCCTATCCCGAGTCCCTTGGGCAGATTCCCCGCCTCGGATAAATCTTTGATCTTATAAGCAAGCATGGTATTAAACGCCTGACTTGTGGCTCCCTCTTTCTTATAACCGTTGGTGTCAGCATTCGCCAGATTGTTGGTCAAAACATCCATTCTGTGCTGCTCGTTAATCATTCCCGTATACGCTGTATACAATCCTTTAAGCATAAGTATCCTGCCTCTCTTACTCCTCGCGGTATCCTGCAAGGAATTCTACATATTTGCCTGTGCCGACAGCAACTGCCGTCATCGGGTCTTCCGCCGTCATCGTATTAATGCCTGTCTTCGCCGCGATCAAATCTTCCAATCCCCGCAGCAGACTGCCGCCGCCGGTAAGAACGATTCCTCTGTCTGCAATATCAGCTGCCAATTCCGGAGGTGTTTTCTCTAAAACACTGTGGATCGTCTCCACGATCTGCACAGTCGTCTCATGCAGCGCCTCCTCGGTCTCCTCCGAGGACACCTTAACTGTGCGCGGCAGACCGGTTACCAGATTACGGCCTCTGACATCCATATAGTCAACTTCCGGTCGCTTGAACGCCGAACCGATCTTAATCTTTAAGTCCTCCGCCGTCCGCTCACCGATCAACAGATTATGTTTCTTACGCATATAACGCACGATCGCCTCGTCAAAATCATCCCCGGCGATCTTGATAGACGCGCTGACCACCGTGCCGCCCAATGAAATAACGGCTATATCCGATGTTCCGCCGCCAATATCCACGATCATGTTACCGCACGGCTTAGAGATATCTATGCCGGCGCCAATCGCTGCCGCAATAGGCTCCTCAATAATTGACACTTCTCTGGCTCCTGCCTGATAAGTCGCGTCTTCAACCGCTTTCTTCTCTACTTCCGTAACACCACTGGGCACGCATACAGCTATACGGGGTTTCCGGAACGTCTTCTTACCCAGAGCTTTCTGGATAAAATATTTCATCATCTTCTCCGTCACCTGATAGTCGGAGATTACGCCCTGACGCAACGGCCTTACTGCAACAATGTTACCCGGCGTCCTTCCGAGCATCAGTCTGGCATCTTCGCCGATGGCCTTGATTTTATTTGTGTCTCTATCGAAAGCTACAACAGAGGGCTCCTTCAATACAACGCCTTTGCCTCTGATGTATACCAATATGCTGGCTGTTCCCAAATCTATCCCGATATCTGTGTACTGCATTTCCCTTCGATCCCCTTTCCCGTGGTCTCTCTATAATAATTTCCAATTGCCGTCAAACTAAACATCAATACGGTTCTGCGCCCAAAATCCTCGATTTTTCGAATATTCTTCCGTTTCTTTCAGAAAAAAGCGCAATACGCTGGATATATTATAACCTAAAGAAATGGTTTTTCAAAGGCTTTTATGATTTTTTTTGAAAAAAATGAAAAACACCAAAAGCAGAACGGTTCCTTCCGTTCTGTTTTTGGCATCCGTGCCTTACTGTATTGTTATCGGCTCGTTTTCTGTTTTTCTAAACCCCTAACCGGTGGGAAAATATTCCTACCGTTTCTTCGCTCTTTCCAGCATTTTCTTCACATAAATGCCTGTATAGGAATCGGGATTCTTGGCGATCTGCTCCGGCGTGCCGTGGGCAATGACAGTTCCGCCGCCGTCGCCGCCTTCCGGTCCCATATCTATGATGTAGTCAGCAGTTTTAATCACATCCAGATTATGCTCGATCACCACCACCGTGTTGCCGCCCTCCGCCAGTTTGTGGAGAATATCAACCAGCTTATGCACATCCGCAAAATGCAGTCCTGTAGTGGGCTCGTCCAGAATATAGATGGTCTTCCCCGTACTGCGTTTGCTGAGTTCCGTAGCCAGCTTGATACGCTGCGCCTCACCGCCGGACAGTGTCGTGGAAGGCTGCCCGAGTTTTACATAGGATAATCCCACATCATACAGCGTCTCTATCTTGCGGCGGATGGAAGGAAGATTCTCAAAGAAAGGCACTGCCTCTTCCACCGTCATATCCAGAACATCAAATATGCTCTTCCCTTTGTATTTTACTTCCAGTGTCTCTCTGTTATATCGTTTGCCGCCGCATACCTCACAGGGCACATAGACATCCGGCAGAAAATGCATTTCGATCTTAATAATCCCGTCACCGCCGCAGGCTTCACAGCGTCCGCCCTTTACATTGAAGCTAAAACGTCCTTTCTTATATCCTCTTGCCTTGGCATCCTGTGTCGAAGCAAAGAGATCCCTGATCTGGTCAAATACACCTGTATAGGTAGCCGGATTTGATCTGGGAGTTCTGCCGATGGGAGACTGATCGATATCGATCACCTTATCCAGTTGATCAATTCCTTCAATCCTGGTATGTTTTCCGGGAATGTAGCGTGCCCTGTTCAGATCACGCGCAAGATGTTTATAAAGTATCTCATTCACCAGAGAGCTCTTGCCAGAACCTGACACGCCCGTCACACAAGTCATAATTCCCAACGGAAACTTTACATCTATTTTCTTCAGATTATTTTCCTCAGCGCCTTTAACAGTCAAATAGCCGGTAGGTTTTCTTCTCTGCTCCGGAACCGGAATTTGCAGTTTGCCGCTCAGATACTGTCCCGTGATAGATTCCTCCACCTGCATGATCTCTTCCGCCGTGCCCTGTGCTATCACCTCACCGCCATGCGATCCCGCGCCGGGTCCGATATCCACCACGTGATCCGCCGCCAGCATCGTATCTTCATCATGCTCAACCACGATCAGCGTATTACCCAAATCTTTCAAATTCTTAAGCGCCGCAATCAGCTTATCGTTATCCCTCTGGTGTAGGCCGATGCTTGGCTCATCCAGAATATAGCAGACGCCTACCAGCCCGGAGCCGATCTGAGTCGCCAGTCGGATTCGCTGCGCCTCCCCGCCGGACAAACTTCCCGTAGCTCTGGAAAGGGACAGATATTCCAGCCCAACTTCCATCAGAAATCCGACACGGGCGCGAATCTCTTTCAATATTCGTTTCCCGATTAATTCCTGTTGCTTCGTCAGTTTCATTTCTCCGATAAAAGCATGCAGGTTCTTAATTGATATTGAAGTGATCTCATAGATATTCTTATCGCAGACGGTCACCGCAAGAGATTCCTTTTTCAGACGCATTCCCTTACATTCTTTACACGGGGTAATGCGCATATAGCTCTCATATTCCTGCTTGATCAGATCAGAACCTGTTTCGCGATATTTCCGTTCCATATTTTTGATCAGACCCTCGAACGCAATCGGGTAGACTCCCTTGCCGCGCTGTCCTTCATAATACACTTCCACCTTCCTGCCGTCAGTACCATAGCAGATAACATCCTGCACTTTCTGCGGAAGCTGCTCATATGGTGTATCCATACTGAATTTATATTCTTTGGCAAGCGCCTGTAGGATTGCATTCGTAAAACTTCCCTCATCTCCGCTGGACTGCCAGCCCATAGAACAGATTGCACCTTCATGCAGGCTTAAGCTCTTGTCCGGAATCATCAGATCAATATCAAATTCCATCTTATAACCGAGTCCGAAACATTCCGGACAGGCGCCGAAAGGATTATTAAATGAAAAGCTTCTAGGCTCAATCTCCCCAATGCTGATTCCGCAATCCGGGCATGCAAAATTCTGGCTGAAATTCACGGTCTCGCCGTCGATCGCATCCAGCATCATCTGTCCTTCAGCCAGCGCAAAAACATTTTCAATCGAATCCGTCAGACGTCTCTCGATTCCTTCCTTTACTACAAGACGGTCCACTATGATCTCTATGTTGTGCTTGATATTCTTCTCCATCGGAATCTCTTCGGACAGATCGTATAAATTACCGTCCACACGCACACGCACATAACCGCTCCTCTTGGCACGCTCAAATACCTTGGCATGTTCACCTTTCCTGCCCCGCACCACAGGCGCAAGCAGCTGGATCTTCGTTCCCTCCGGCATAGTCAGAATCTGATCTACAATCTGATCTACCGTCTGTTTCCTGATCTCCCTGCCGCACTTCGGACAGTGGGGAATACCGATCCTCGCATACAGCAGTCTGAAATAATCATAAATCTCGGTCACTGTTCCCACCGTGGAACGTGGATTTCTGTTAGTAGATTTCTGGTCAATGGAAATCGCCGGAGACAGCCCTTCTATCCTCTCAACATTCGGTTTCTCCATCTGTCCGAGGAACTGTCTCGCGTAAGATGACAGGGACTCCATGTATCTTCGCTGTCCTTCCGCATAAATTGTATCAAATGCAAGAGATGACTTTCCCGATCCCGACAGACCTGTAAGCACCACGAACTCATTTCGCGGAATATCCACGTTCAAATTTTTCAAATTATGTTCATTTGCTCCCCTGATCTTGATATACTCTCTTGGGCGCATCTTTATCGTGTCTGTCATAGTTACCTCCATGTGTCTCTCTTTCTCTATAGTTCACTATATTTCTTTATTTTACGCATTTTGTGGAGTGAACGCGCGGTGACGCAGGATTATACTTCCGCCTGAGCGTCCCCGTCCGCATACTCCTATCACTTATCAAAGTCCCGTAGCTTCCCTTTCAATTCCGTCATCCTGTCACGCAGCTCGGCCGCCGCCTCGAAGTTTAAATCCGCCGCCGCTTTCTTCATCTGCTTCTCCACATCCTTGATCAGCTTCTCTAACTCCTGACGACTCATGGATTCCGGATCTTTCTCAAACCGCAGTTCTTCTTTCGCAATGGTCTTGGAAATACTGATCAAATCCCGGACCGCCTTCTGAATCGTCTGCGGCGTGATGCCATGCTCCTCATTATACCGCTGCTGTATCTCTCGTCTGCGGTTCGTCTCTGTGATGGCAGCCCGCATGGAATCCGTCATATTGTCGGCATACATGATGACATGCCCTTCCGCGTTACGCGCCGCACGCCCTATGGTCTGGATCAAGGACGTTTCCGAACGCAGGAACCCTTCCTTGTCAGCGTCCAGAATAGCTACAAGAGAAATCTCGGGAATATCCAATCCCTCACGCAGCAGATTAATGCCTACCAGCACATCAAACACATCAAGCCGCATATCGCGAATGATCTCTGCGCGTTCCAGCGTGTCCACATCGGAGTGCAGATACTTCACACGAATACCCACATCGTTCATATAACTCGTCAGGTCTTCCGCCATCCGCTTTGTGAGGGTGGTCACCAGGACTTTATGATGATTCGCCACCTCTTTATTGATCTCTGAAATCAGATCGTCAATCTGACCCTCCACCGGCCGCACATCCACTTCCGGGTCCAGCAGTCCGGTAGGTCTGATAATCTGCTCTGTTCGAAACAGTTCATGCGCCGCCTCGTATTCGGACGGCGTAGCGGATACGAAAAGCATCTGATCGATATGCTGCTCAAATTCTCCGAAATTGAGCGGCCTGTTATCCAGCGCCGAGGGCAGACGGAACCCGTAATCCACCAGCGTGTTCTTGCGGGATCTGTCCCCCGCATACATACCGCGAATCTGCGGGATCGTCATATGGGACTCATCAATAATAATGAGAAAATCATCGTTAAAATAATCAAGCAGCGTAAAAGGCGGCTCTCCCTCCGCCATGCCGTTCAGATGGCGTGAATAATTCTCGATACCGGAACAAAAGCCGGTTTCTCTGAGCATCTCGATATCAAAGTTCGTGCGCTCCGAGATACGCTGCGCCTCCAACAGTTTGTCCTCACCCTTAAAATATTTTACCCGGGCCTCCAGCTCTTTCTCAATCTCCTTACAGGCAGTCTGAATCTTCTCCTGTGCCACCACATAATGAGAGGCCGGATAAATCATCACATGCTCCAGCGTCGCATGCACCTGTCCCGTCAGCGGATCCGTCTGCGCGATCCGGTCGATCTCATCGCCGAAGAACTCAATACGAATCAGATAGTCACCGCCCTGAGCCGGATAAACCTCTACCACATCACCCCGCACCCTAAAGCAGCAGCGGTCTAAGTCCATGTCATTCCGATCATATTGCATATCGATCAGTCCCCGAATCACATCATCGCGGTCCTTACACATACCAGGCCGCAGGGACATACTCATTCCCGCATATTCCTCCGGGCTTCCCAAACCATAGATACAGGAAACACTTGCCACCACCACCACGTCCTTACGTTCCGTCAGGGAAGCTGTGGCGGACAGCCTCAGCTTGTCGATTTCATCATTAATAGAGGAATCTTTTGCGATATAAGTATCGGTGGAAGGCACATATGCCTCCGGCTGATAATAGTCGTAGTAGGACACGAAATACTCCACCGCATTTTCCGGGAAAAACTCCTTAAATTCACCGTACAACTGCCCCGCAAGAGTCTTATTATGCGCTATTACCAGCGTAGGCTTCTGGAGCTGCTGTATGATATTTGCCATAGTAAAAGTCTTACCGGAACCGGTGACTCCCAGCAATGTCTGGAATTGTCTGCCTTCCTTGAATCCCTTCACAAGAGCCTCTATGGCCTGCGGCTGGTCGCCGGTGGGTTGGTATTCGCTGTGCAGTTTGAAATCCATACGCCCAAGATCACCTCACAATTTAATACGTCTTTTAACTCGGATAATTATAATCATCAAACCCATACGTATATAATCACGCCAAAGCAGTTTTGATTATAGCATACCCATTTAAATTTGTACAGTATTTTCAGAACATTTGTTCCCTTCTGTAAATATACCATATCTTACAGCCAAAACAAGTTTCACTGTAGTATAATGTTTCATAATGCAACCCACGGTTGATAGTTTAAACAGTGTGATTGATAGTATGCAACCACTTCGATTGATATACTTAATAAAACCCGATAGGCCAGCACGCCTGACCTGCTAAAAAAGGAGGAAATAGAATAATGAATCTGTCAAACAAAATTTATGAAATGAGAAAGGCTCACGGGCTGTCCCAGGAGCAGCTCGCCGAGAAACTAGG
The DNA here is from genome assembly GCA_014804365.1 of Lachnospiraceae bacterium. Classification (GTDB taxonomy): domain Bacteria; phylum Bacillota; class Clostridia; order Lachnospirales; family Lachnospiraceae; genus UBA3282. The sequence goes on along the minus strand of JAAUZX010000086.1, from coordinate 42,627 downwards.
TGTATCCCGGCAGTCTGTTTCAAAATGGGAATCCGGGGAATCCATACCCGAATTAGAACGGTTAGTCGAAATAAGTAAACTTTTTAATGTTTCCACCGACTATCTGCTAAAAGAGAGCGAAGTAGATGAATTAACCATCCGCACCGAAATGCTGGAAAAACAACAACAAGCATTTTTATCCGAAGCAAAGAAAAAGGAACTCAGACGCTACTGTCTTTTGAGTTGTACAGTTGTTTATCTCGTTGCTTTTGCATTAACTATAATTTTTCGATTTGCTTTATTTGATACTCCCTTGGCCGACTCGCTACCGGGCTTAACAGGATATCTTGTAATATTCGTTGTCGCTACCGCTATTGCAATCGCTGTCAACATGCACCACGAAAAAAATGCGGGAGATTAACTCCCGCACTGTTTGTTCATCTAAACACGCAACTCAAACTATCCGCTTCCACTATCTCACAATGCCATCTTCTTCTTATCATGCACACTGATCTCCGAACCGATCTGCACCTCGATTACCTGCAGCTTCGTGTCTGCCAGAATCGTATGCGGCACCCCCGCAGGCATCTGTATCACATCGCCCGCACCGACACTGCGCTCCACGCCGTCCACGATCGTCCTGCCCCGACCGCTAATCACCGTCCAGACTTCATCGCGCAGCGCATGGCTATGATAATTCATGCCGTGTCCGGGATTCAGGGTAACCTTGATCGTCATGCTGCCTTCCTCGATATCAATGACTTGAAAACTGCCCCATGACTTCTCCGCAAACATGATCTGCTGGTTGATTTCGTCTACATACGGCTTAATATAACTCGACTGATTCTTGTCTGACACAAGAATCCCCTCCGGGCTGGCTGACACGACCACATCTTTCAGACCCATACACAGCACGGGAACATTAAGTTCATTTACCACATGCACGTTCTCGCATCGCTCGTTCAGGATCGCCTTACCGATATGGTCGCTCTCCATCGCTTCTGTCAGCGTATTCCATGTCCCCATATCTTTCCACATGCCTGCAAAGCGCATCACTTCGATATGCTGCTCATGCTCTACTACCGCATAGTCAAAACTGATCTTTGTCAGTGAATCATACTTGGCGAAAAGATCCCGATAGTCTGTAAATTCAATCAATTCATGGGCGCGCCGCAGCACATACTCCAGTCTGAAAGCAAATACGCCACTGTTCCAGAGCGCGCCCTGCGCAATATATTCCTTAGCTGTCTCTTCAGTCGGTTTCTCCTTGAACACGGATACTCTGCTGATATTATCCTTGCTCTCCGGAATGATATATCCGTATTTAGCGCTGGGATAAGTAGGTTCTATCCCCATAAGCACCAGATTGGCATTCCCGATCTCTGCACGTTCACTCAGTTTGCGAAGCGCTTCAAAATAGTCTTCTTCCACATAAGGATCTACCGGACAGACCACCACCGCCTCCTGCTCCGATATCCCTCTTACATCATGCAGATATGCCGCCGCAAGAGCGATTGCCGGAAAAGTGTCCCTTCTGCATGGTTCCACGCTGACACCTACGTTCTCACCCAACTGATTGTGTATCGCCGACACCTGCGACTTCGATGTCGCAATGGTAATATCGGCACCTTTATCAACCGATCTGATCTGACGGTACACCCGTTGTACCATGGATTCATATTCCCCATCTTCAGTCTTAAAAATTTTAATAAACTGCTTGGAACGGGTATCATTGGAAAGCGGCCACAGACGTTTGCCTGATCCGCCCGATAACAATACGATATTCATACATCATTCCTCTATGTCCATGCTGTCAATCCGCGGTCTACGCTGTCAGCGCCACGCTCTATTTGATCATCCGCTCGATCTCCTGTTTCGCACGCTCTAACTGGTTATCCACACCTCTCTCATAATACGCCTCGCTGTCAAATTCACACTCAATATCGGGATCAATGCCGATTCCGTGGATATTATTTCCTTTCGGCGTATAGTAGGAACTGATTGTCAGCTTCAGCGCTGTTCCATCCGTAAGCGGCAGAACACGCTGCACAATGCCCTTGCCGAATGTAGTCGTGCCAATCAGTGTCCCTTTATCATAGTCCTTGATGGCTCCCGCAAGTATCTCAGATGCGCTTGCCGAATTACCGTTAATCAGCACCACCATCGGAATATCCAACTCTTTCTTACCGTCACAGGTATACTCATCCCTCTTGCCGTATTTATCTTCCGTATATACGATCAATCCTTTCGGCAGAATCGATCTGGCGATATCTACCACTACCGGAAGGCTTCCTCCCGGGTTACTGCGCAGATCCAGAATCAATCCTTTTACCCCGGAACCTTTGACTATTGCCAGCGCCTCCGTAAACTGATCCGTTGTCACGTCGTCAAACTCTGTGATCTGAATATACCCTACTCCGTTATCATACATCTCATATTTGACGGTGGGAGATTCGATCTTGCGTCTCTCCACGTCAATCTCCAGATAATCCAACTCTCCATCCCGGACAACAGTCAAATGAACGGTAGTGCCTTCCTCGCCCTTTATTCTGGACACGATCTCCGACAATTCCAGTCCCTGAATCACCTCTCCGTCAACCTGATATATGAGATCATTCTCCCGCAGGCCTGCTTCCTCTGCCGGAGTGTTTGCAATTACGCCGTTGATCTTCGCCAATCCGGTGGCGGTATCTAACTGCAGATAAGCGCCGATTCCATAATATATCCCCTCTGTATCTGCCATCAGTTGCTTCCACTCTTCCGCAGTGTAATAAACCGAATAAGGATCACCCAGAGAATCCACCAGACCGGAATACATTCCCTCCGTCATTTCTTCGATGTCAATGTCTTCATCTTTATAATAATACTTGTCGATCACTTCCTCCAAAGCTTCCAGCTTCTCTAAAGTGTCGTCGTTTACCAGACTGTTTCCTGTGCTGCCATCCGCACTGGTCGTCTTCGCCGAGCGGCTGCCCGCCAGATGATACAGCCTCGTTCCTACATATGCACAGCTTCCTACCAACGCGGTAATGATTACACCCACCAAAAGCCCCAGCAGAAATACGCCGCCGCCTTTATTATTCTGACCTCCCGCCGGAGGATAAGGATACTGTGGCGGCACCGATGCCGGCTGCTGATAATAGGGGCTGTTTGCACTTTGGTTCATGTTCCTCTGGCTGTAATCATTGTTATAGTAGTTATTGTCTCCGCTATGATTCAAATTGATCCTCTCCATATCTCATGATCTTATTTTAAATAATTCCAGGGACTGACATAGCTCCCGTTTAATCGCACACTAAAATGAAGATGAGGTCCCGTGGATCGTCCCGTACTGCCTACCGCGGCAATATTCTGTCCTTTCGTAACCGTCTGCCCCTTAGATACATACAATGCGGAACAATGCATATATATGGTATACAATCCGCTTCCATGATCGATCATAATATAATTACCCATGGAACTGCTGTACGTTGCCGCAATCACATCACCGTCATAAGCTGCCAGTATCGCCGTACCGCTGGACGCTGCCATATCTACACCGTTATGGAACTGCTGTGTTCCCAGAATCGGATGAATCCGATTTCCGTATTCGTCCGATATTCGCTTATACCCTGGACAAGGCCACGTAAACATGCCGCCGTTATAGATCCTCGCCTGCGCGTTCTCTGCCTCCAGTCTCGCCTTTTCCTCAGCTACCGCCTTCTCCAAAGCTGCGATCTCCGCATTCTCCTGCGCGATCATTTCCTCATATTCCTTAATCGCCGCTTCCTTATTGGAGATATCGCCGGATACCGATCTGATCTGTGCTTCCTTCTCCTCAATAAGTGAACTGATATTTGCTTCCTCCGCTTCCACGGCAATCTTCGCCTCATCCAGCAGTTCCTTCTCCGTCTCCAGCTCTTCCTTACACAGCTCCACCATTTCCCTGGTCTGCACATACTCCTCGAGCTTATTCCTGTCATACCGCGACAGTGCCTCGATATAGTCGGCCTTATTCATCATATCAGCGAAACCCGCTGACGAGAACAGCATCTCCAGATAAAAAGTGTCACCCTTCTCATACATAAACCGGATCCGCTTCTTCATCGCCTTGTACTGTTCTTCCTGCTGTTTGATCGCTTCGTTCAGTTCCTCAGTGGTCACCACGATCTGAGCTTCTTTTTCCGTAATCCGTGTATTATATTCCTCAATCTTCTCCTGTATGCTGCTCAATTCGCTGTCCAATTGTGTCACATAAGCCGTCAGATCGTTCTTCGATCGCTCCAGTTCCTTCTTCAGCGCCTCCACATCCGTCAGACTGGATTTCAGATTAGAAACCTCTTCCTTCGCTTTCTTGATCTGATCCTCTTTCTCCCGAATGCTCTCATTCGTGACCGCCCGTGCCGGTTCAACATATGTGAACATAATAGCAATTCCCAGAAGCACGCATACTGCTTTCTTCCAATGTCTCATAGGCATCCCTGTGCTCGCCGCACCCTATACTCTCAAATGTTTCCTTACCGTAATGATACTTCCCAGAAAACCGATTCCCACACCGATTCCCAGAGAAACCGGTGTCAATACATGAAAGATCTCCTCTACCTTTAAAAAGCTGAGCAGCGAAGACAACATCGAAAATCTGGTCGTGATATATTCCATCACAATATTATATAACGTATATATGATCCCCAGGGGAATCGCCGCCCCGACGAGTCCGATCATCATGCCCTCGATCACGAAAGGAGATCTGACAAAGAAATCAGTAGCGCCGATATATTTCATAATATTGATCTCTTCCTTACGGACCGAGATGCCGATCATAACCGTATTACTGATCAGGAAGACAGATACTGCAAACAGAATTGCTATAATGCCTACAGATACATATGCGATCAGCGCATTCACTCCCGTCAGCGTAGTCGCTACAAGCTCGGAACGGTTGACCATCCTGACACCGTCCACCGATTCTAAGTATGTTACCAGCGCAGACTGCATAGACACATCACTCAGATAAACTTCGTACTGCGCGGAATTCTCCAACGGATTCTCCGTAAAACCATCCTCGTAACCTCCCAGATAGTCTGCCTTGAAAGACTCCCATGCCTCTTCGGCGGACACAAAGTCAACCCGGGACACTTCCGGACGTTTTAGAATCATCTCCCCGATCTGCTGTATCCTGCTATCCTCCAGCCCGTCATCAAAGAATACATACACTGCAACGCCTTCCTGCGCACTCTTCACAATATGCTGGAAGTTCATGACAATCGCATAAAAAAGTCCGAACAGAAACAGACAGGCGCTGATCGTCGCGATCGACGCAAGTGTAAACCACTTATTTCTGAAAAGGTTACGGACACCTTGTCTGAGTGTGTAGAAAAAACTGTTAATCCTCATCGATGTATCCTCCCTTTTCCTCGTCGCTTATGATAACACCCCTCTTCAATGTGACAACACGCTTCTGCATCGCATTGACGATCTCCCTGTTGTGTGTTACGACGATGACGGTAGTGCCATTCTCATTGATCTGTTCCAACAGCTTCATGATTTCCCATGAATTTTTTGGATCAAGATTTCCCGTAGGCTCATCCGCCAACAGGACAGTCGGCTTATTAACCAGTGCCCTCGCAAGCGCCACTCTCTGCTGCTCACCACCGGACAGCTGCTTCGGTTTCGCCTTATACTTGCCCGCAAGCCCTACGATTGCCAGAATACTCGGCACATTCTTCTTAATCTCTTTATTGGACTTCTGTATAATCCTCTGTGCAAAGGCAACATTCTCATACACATTACGATCCTTCAGGAGTCTGAAATCCTGAAACACAACGCCCAGATTCCTTCTGAACTTCGGAATCTTCCTGTGTTTGATCTTGGACAGATCATATCCCATAACATTAATGTAACCACTCGTGATCGTCAGCTCCCGAAGAAGCAGTTTGATCAGAGTCGATTTACCCGATCCGCTGTCCCCGACGATAAACACGAATTCCCCTCTGTTAATGTGAAGATTAACATCCTTGAGCGCCGGTGCCCCGGTAGAATACGCCTTACAGACATTTGTCAGGGTAATGATCTCATTCTCTGCTGCTGTACTTCTCTTCTTTCTCTTTACTGCCACTTGTCCACCACCTATGTTAAAAAATAAATTTGCTTCACAAATCAACCGTCATTCTTAATATTCGAAGCTCTCCATATATTTCATATATTTCACAACCATCAGCGCGATCTTAAAGGTGATCGCATCCTCAAACACGCGCAGATCCAGCCCTGTACTCTTCTGCAGCTTATCCAGACGGTATACCAGCGTATTCCTATGAATGAAAAGCTGTCTGGATGTCTCCGATACATTCAACGAATTTTCAAAGAACTTGTTGATCGTCGTCAGCGTCTCCTCGTCGAAATCGTCCGGACTCTTGCCATCGAAGATCTCCTTGATAAACATCTTGCACAGCGGAATAGGCAGCTGATAAATCAATCGGCCGATTCCCAGCTCACTGTAGGCGATGACATCACGCTCTCCAAAGAAGATCTTGCCTACATCCAGCGCCATCTTCGCTTCCTTATAAGAGCGGCTTGCCTCCTTGATCTCATTGACGGTCGTCCCGTAAGCGATTCTGACATTCTTCATATTTTCCTTTTTCAAAAATGCCGCAATGCTGTCCGCCGTCTTTTCGATCTCCTTCACGCTGTCGCCCTCGGACAGATCCTTGACCACAATCACATTATTCTCATCTACCGCAGTAATGAAGTCCTTACTGTTGCTTCCGAAATAAGTGCGCATCATCTCCAGCACATTGCTGTCTTTAGTATTCTCTGTCTCGATGATCAGTGCAACCCTCTTTACATCGGTCTGGATATGCAGCTTCTTCGCCCGGCTGTAGATATCCACCAGAAGCAGATTGTCCAGGAGCAGGTTCTTAATAAAATTATCCTTGTCGAACCGCTCCTTATACGCTACCAGAAGATTCTGGATCTGAAAAGCGACCATTTTACCCACCATGTATACATCCTCACCGACGCCCCCCGCGATCAGAATGTATTCAAGCTGCTGCTCGTCAAATATTTTAAAATACTGATATCCCTGTATCTCCTGAGAATCAGCCGGTGATTTGGCAAATTCCGCCGCCGGTCTGCCGCACTGTTCCATCTCGTCCGCCGTCATCGCAACCGCCTTCCCGTCGATATCCATGACGCACAGTTCTACTCTGGCGATTGACTTTAATCCTTCAATCGTATTTTGTAAAATCTGATTTGAAATCATAGCCCACCCCTTGTTATTCTTTTAGCAAATTACACAACGCAATAAAACGCTAAATTCATCGAAATACAACATCCAGTATCCATTTTAATCTATATTTACAAAAAAATCTACCTCTAATCATGATTTTTTTGTGTATTTTTTAATGTAAATAATACTTTTTCATGTTTTATCTGTTTAGACATTTTATACAAATATTGTAACTGTTCAGAACCCCGTTCTTCACAGTTACGAAGATGCACAGAAATTATGCATTCTGCATAATTTCGCGCATGTCTACATGCTACCTACAGGAAATGCAAAAAAACTCTCGTCAAACTAATAATCCTGTGCTATAATTTAAACAAATATAGCACAGGATCGTTTTATGTATTTTCGGAGTCTGCTACAGCTGATTTCGAAAGAAACGTTTCAGGAGCAGGAGGATCATTATGGATATTGCAGCATTATCTATGGCCATGGCACAGGTCAACACAGAGAGCGCATACGGTGTAGCCATGTTGAGCAAATCTCTCGATCTGGCTTCCTCCACCGGCGACCAAATTGTAGGTATGATGGATGCCGCCGCTATGGAGTTATCCGTAAATCCGCACATCGGTGCCAATATTGATATTTCCGTATAGGACTTTGACTTTTCAAAGAATTAACGGTATTAAAAATCTCAACCCTGATAAGAGGATTGAGATTTTTTATTTTCCTGCACAGTACATTCGACGCGCATATTATCTTGCAATACTTATATAGAACGGATTGCCCTCTCCGTAATCTGAATCTTTCCTTCCTTAAGCAGATGTCCTACCGCACGTTTGAACTCGTTCTTGCTCATCTGCATCTCACGACGAATCACTTCGGGCGATGCCTTGTCTGTAAACGGGAGCGCGCCGTCAAAGCTGTCGATAGCCTCCATAACCCGCTGCGCATCCTTATCGATCTGTAAGTATGCTTTCTCCCGGACGCTCAGATTCAGCTTGCCATCCTCCTTCACACCGGTGACACGCGCCTGCACCACATCCCCGATCCGTATCTCGCCATACAGCTCTTTCTTCGGAATCAGCCCTGAATACTTATCGTCCACTGCCACAAATGCGCCGAAATTATCGCTGATCTCATAGACCGTTCCGCTGACTCTGTCCTCTTTAGCATACGGGCTCTCCATGGACAGATAGGGATACACGTTCATGGTCGCACACAACCTGTTGCTCTTATCAATATAAAGCGCCGCAAGGCATGTCTCTCCCGCCGCCACTTTCCGGGTCTGTTCTTTATATGGAAGCAGCAGATCCTTCTCAAGCCCCCAGTCTAAGAACGCACCCACCGCACTAGTCTGCGCGACCCGCAGTCTTGCCACGTCGTGCAACGTCAGCTTCGGCATATGAGTAGTGGCAATCAGACGATCCTTAGAATCACGGTAGACAAACACCTCCACCTCATCACCCGTCCGCGCCTGCTCCGGCGTCTGTTTCTTCGGAAGAAGCACTTTGTCTTCGCCGTCCAAACCATCACTCAGATATACGCCGAACTCCACTTTCTTTACGATCTGCAAAGTCTGGATCTCTCCCAATCGAATCATACTTGCTCCTCCATGCTCTTTCTGACACAAACGCCTTCACTCATCTCTGTCCTGATATTTCCACAATACAATAAGGTTTGCCGTCTTCTTTGTTCAGCGATACCGTATGTAACGTACCGTCCTCATTCACCGCCGTCACGGGACAGATCATATCATTAAGCACGGCCTGGCTCTTATATTCCACGCGAAGTTGTCCGACAGCAAAGTCCTTCGGAATATACTCCATCGCCATGCGCACGTACTGTCCGTTATTGACATGATTGTTCGTATCAAGATGATGTGCCAATACCCTAAAAGGTTCCCTCTCCTTTCCGTCCGCAGGCACATTAATCTTACGGGGTGCATACTCCATGGGATATCTATCTTCCAACACATACACCTTCAGCAGCTTCTCATTGGGTTTAGCCGGTTTCATATTCACCGTATCCATAAGACTCCAGATCGAGTTAGCATAAGCAAGCACTTCCCCCGACTCCGTTTTCATCTCAAAGTTACGGTAGCCCACAAATCCCCGGAACTCGTAGGGTGCCGTACCGATCACGATCCGCTCACATAGGTGCGGATATCTGTTGACGCAGATCTGCCACGCAGATAAGAGCCACGCCTGATTCAGTTCATTAAAATAATCCACTCCCACTCCGATATCTTCCGAATGAAATATGGAACAATCCTGGAAATAATCCAGAAGCGATTCAAGTGTCATATTACCGTCCACACCCACTTCGCTATATCGAACTCGGCTTTCAAATGTATACAATGTCTACCCTTCTTTCCTTGATCAAGCTTCTCTCAATCGCGAACTTCTCAAATAAAACAACTCGGCTGATCTCTCAGCCGAGCCTATCAACTGGGCTACAAGGATTCGAACCTTGAAATGACGGAGTCAGAGTCCGTTGCCTTACCGTTTGGCGATAGCCCATCAACAATTAACGATTATATAGGATATTATTGCTTTTTGCAAGTGTTTTTATAAATTTTTGTAAAAATTTTTCACAAAAATTCTGCCCAGTATTTCAAGCGTTCCTCCTGATCATGCACCCTCTCCGCCAATCAACACTTTCTTTCCACAAAAAGCAAACCCGTACGCCTTAATCCGTTCCGCCGGAATTCCCTTTGCAATAAGCGCCGCCCTATAATCCTTGTCCCTGATCTGCCGCAGCGCTTCCTCCACCGTATCCGACAGTTCCTTTTCGCCTTCCTCCTGTACCTTGAACTCCAATATGACTGCTTTGTCACCCGCCTGTCTCGGCTCTAACATCACATCATATCTGCCGAAACCGCTCTCACGGTTGGAGGTGACCACATACCTGTCAGCCAGCTCTACCAGCAGTCCCAGTACAAATCCATGGTAGAAGCGTTCCGGCTCTTCCCCGGAAGGTTTGCTACCTGTATCGAAATAGCTGAAGATCTCCCTCGTCATTTTATTCATGTAGCCGTTCATTGACTTGACATCGTCCGCCATCATCGCCCGCAAAAAGGCGTTGTTAACTCCATGGCAGCCTCCGAACCAGCCTTCAATCATCTGCTCGAACATAGCCTGCACTTCCAGATTGGTCAGTTTCAAATCAAACTCCGCTTTCCTGCGCGCTACGTCAAACTCATAATGCAGCACTTTCAGATATCCGCTTGCCAGCAGCAGACTCCACACTGCGCCATCTCCTTGACCTAACTGGTTAAAGACAATCTGCTCGTCAAGTATCGTATGAAACGCCTCCCCATGCAGCAGCTTCTCCATTGTCATCTTGATCTCCGGACTGCCTTCCCGAATCAATTGTCCTACCAGACTGTTGCTGCTCGAATTCGCCCAGTAAGTTCCCACCCGTTTTTCTGCAAGAAAATTAATGATCGACCACGGATTATAAACATCCTTTTTATCTCCGAATATAAAGCCGTCGTACCATTCCTTAACCTGCTGTTTACGATCCGCCATGTCATACTCTTCCAGCGCGGTAAACACTTCTTCTTCCGTAAACCCGAAACAATCCGCATATTGGTTTGAAGTTGCCGTCACCACACGCAGATTATTCAGATCAGAAAAAACAGACTCCTTACTCACCCGCGTAATCCCCGTCATAACAGCCCGCTCCAGATATGGATTCGTTTTGAACGAAGCGTTAAACAGATTTCTGGTAAATGCCACAATTTCTTTCCAATATCCGTTCATGTAGGCTTCCTGCATCGGCGTGTCATACTCGTCCAGAAGAATGATCACCTTCTTGCCATAATAGCGCATCAGGTAATCGGATAACACGTTCAGGGAATCTGCCGCAATATATTCTTCCATCTCCGCTGAGACATTACGGAAGCGTTCCTTCTCGCCATCATTCAATTTATCGCTGTCCAGCAAAAAATAAAACTGATTATATAAATCCGTAATGATCTGACAGATTCTTCTTCTGGCATTTAAATATGAAGTCTCTTTGACTTTAGCAAAACTAAGAAAAATCACCGGCCATGTTCCCTGAATCTGCCGATATTTCTCGTGTTCCCAGACCTTAAGTCCCTCAAATAAGTCCCCGCGCCCTGCATAATTGACGGAAAAAAATTTCTCCAGCATACTCATATTTAAAGTTTTACCGAAACGTCTCGGGCGGGTGATCAGCGTTACATCATCATTTGCCTCCCACCACTCCATAATAAATTTGGTTTTATCTATATAAAAATTGTTGCTTGTTCTGACTTTTTCAAAATCCTGATGTCCTATTCCTACCGGTCTTACCATGCTTCTTTCCTTTCTGCATCAGTGCGGCCTCATACTATTATTTTTCCTATGTTTTCAGTATATTCGTTTTTCATTTTAAAAGCAATGGAAAAGGCGTCAAAAGAAATCATGCAAAAACAAAAAAGAAAAACCTGAATTTGAAAACATACATTTCCTTCATTCAGGCCTTTTCTTTTTATTTCTTTTTTTATTCAACGATGAAAAGCATATTCTCGCAAATATCTTTCCGGCATTGCAACTATACCTTAGATCTCAAACATCAACTCACCATATGTAGGAATCGGCCAGATTTCCTTATCGACGATCATTTCCAGTTCATCCGCCGGTGCACGTAACTCATCCATAATCGCTCTAACCGTATCCTTGTAGAAGAACGCCTGTGCCTTCACATCTTCCATTGCAGAGGCTTCTTTCTCAGCTTTCTCGAGTTTATGAAGAGCCGTCTGCATAGCTGCCAGCTTCTCACTCACTTCCCGCAAGATTTCCGTCTGTGTAGAAGCGTCAACTCCTGCTGCTTTCACCGCATTTACGGTATCCGCAAGAGATTTAGAATACTTAACAACTGCCGGGATAATCTGCTTACCGGCCATATCGATCATGGCAAGAGCCTCGATGTTGATGGTCTTCGCATAAGTCTCGTAAATGATCTCCTCACGGGACTCCAATTCCACTTTCGTGAAGATACCGAACTTCTCAAAGAGCTTCACTGCCTTATCTGTGGTAAGCGTACTTGCCGCCTCAATCATGGACTTGATATTCGGCAATCCTCTTCTCTCCGCTTCCTCTACCCAAGCCTCGGAATAACCGTCACCGTTGAAGATAATTCTCTGGTGTGCAGTCATATACTCCTTGATCAGATCGTGGATCGCAAGCTCCAGATTGTCGGCTTTCTCCAGTCTGTCAGCGGCTTCGCAGAAAGCTTCCGCCACGATGGCATTCAATGTCGTATTCGGGCTGGCAATGGAATCGGCAGAGCCCACCATACGGAACTCGAACTTATTTCCCGTAAATGCAAAAGGTGATGTTCTGTTTCTGTCCGTTGCATCCTTCTGAAAATCAGGTAATGTCTTAACACCCGTCAGAAGCTTGCCGCCCTCTTTTACGCTGGTTGCCTCACCGGTCTCAATCAGCTGGGTAACCACATCCTCAAGCTGCTCGCCTAAGAAGATAGAGATAATCGCCGGAGGAGCCTCATTTGCACCGAGTCTGTGATCGTTACCCACGTCGGAAGCCGACTGTCTGAGCAGATCTGCATGGGTATCTACCGCTTTCATGATGCAGGCCAGCACCAGAAGGAACTGGATGTTATCGTTAGGCGTATCGCCCGGATCCAGAAGGTTCACACCGTTATCCGTAGTGATCGACCAGTTATCATGTTTACCGGAACCGTTCACGCCTGCATAGGGCTTCTCATGCAGCAGGCATCTCATACCATGGCGAATCGCAACCCTCTTCATCGCCTCCATAACCAACTGGTTATGATCTACCGCGATATTAGCCGTCTCATAGATGGGAGCCAGCTCGTGCTGTGCGGGAGCCACCTCGTTGTGCTGTGTCTTAGCGGTTACACCCAGCTTCCACAACTCCTCGTTCAGGTCCTTCATGTATGCGCCCACACGCTCTCTGATAACGCCGAAATAGTGATCCTCCATCTCCTGACCCTTCGGTGCCGGCGCGCCGAACAGGGTACGTCCTGCAAACATCAGGTCAGTTCTCTTCATAAATAAGTCTTTATCTACTAGGAAATATTCCTGCTCCGGTCCTACAGAAGCCGTCACCTTCGTTGCTTCCGTGTTGCCGAACAGCCGCACGATACGCAGCGCCTGCTCACTGAGCGCTTCCATGGAACGTAAGAGCGGTGTTTTCTTATCCAGCGCCTCGCCGGTGTAAGAGCAGAATGCCGTCGGGATACACAGGATCATGCCGCAGCCGGATTCTTTCAGGAACGCCGGAGACGTAATATCCCAAGCGGTATATCCTCTCGCCTCGAACGTAGCACGCAGACCACCGGACGGAAATGAAGATGCATCCGGTTCGCCCTTAATCAGCTCCTTACCGGAGAACTCCGTCAACATTCTTCCTATATCGTCAGGATGAGATACGAAAGCGTCATGCTTCTCCGCCGTGATACCCGTAAGCGGCTGGAACCAGTGCGTATAGTGTGTTGCGCCGTTCTCTACCGCCCAGTCCTTCATAGCCTTAGCGACCATATTCGCTGTATTCATGGACAGCTCGCCGCCTTCATTCATAACCTTTACCACTTCTTTGTACGCATTCCTCGTCAGACGTTCCTGCATCTTGCTGAGTGTAAATACGTTCTTTGCAAAAATCTCTTCCACATTAAATACTTCACTCATTTTTTCATCTCCTCCATTCCAGCTTGTGGGTATCGCGCTGTGTGTATCAGCAGATTCGTAAGACTTCGTCTTACTCATTCGCGTTGCTCGTCGTAAGCCTTCCGCAGCACGCTTACGTGCGAGCACGACGCCTGCTGTGGAAAGCTTCCGACTCTGCTGATACGCGCAAAAAAGTGTTCCAAAAATAAGCCTTTTGGAACACCATCGTTCATGATACCACTATGTCGAACCGTTTCAATCAGCGATTCTTTTTATAAGATACATTACTTTTTATGAAAATGCAAGAGGAAATTATTAAAAATTAATCACAGATGTACCCTATTACTATTTTCAATAAAATATTACAGATGAAGCAATCCATAATATAAGGGAGCCAAGTACACAAAGGAATGAACACGATATAATTTGTTCAGCTGTCTGTTTCACTCCCCACATTAGCTGCCCGCAGTATATCATACACCTGCGGGGTATCGGAAAGCAGCACATCTATCACCTGCTTAGAATGCGGGCAGGATACCACAGGCTGTCCCTGTTCGTCATACATGGCAAGAACCTGAACGGGCACATTGGTTCCATCGGGTTTCATTATCTCGATGGAATCGCCCACGCAGAACTTGTTGCGTTGTTCGATGCGGGCACATAGATTTGTTCCGCCCTTCGGCACCGGCCTCAGACTTCCCACGATACCAAGATAAGTATATTCGTTCACATAAGTATTATTATCATAGATCTGGGTATTTTCATCAGGTTTTCCGAAATAGAACCCTGTCGTAAACTGCCTGTAAGTACACTTGGAGATTTCCGCCAGATACCAGTCCATATTGGCGCGGTATTTTTGCTCCGACTCCAGATAATCGTCGATAGCTTTGCGGTACGTGCGCGCCACCGTCGCCACATAGAGCGCTGTCTTCATCCGTCCTTCTATCTTAAAGCTGTCGATCCCTGCGGCGATCATTTCAGGAATATACTCTATCATACATAAGTCCTTGGAATTAAAAATATAGGTTCCCCGTTCATTCTCATAGACAGGCAGATACTCTCCCGGACGTGTCTCCTCCACCAACGCATACTTCCAGCGGCATGGATGGGTACAAGCCCCATGATTGGCATCTCTGCCCGTAAAGTAGCTGCTCAGGAGACATCTTCCCGAATAGGAAATGCACATCGCTCCGTGAATGAAGCTCTCGATCTCCAGATCATCAGAAATATGTTCCCTGATCTCCCTGATTTCCCGCAAAGATAATTCTCTGGCAGACACAACGCGTTTTGCGCCCAGCTTTTGCCAGAATTGATAAGTCAAATAATTAGTATTATTCGCCTGCGTGGATACATGAATATCAATTTCCGGGCAGATCTCCCGCGCCAGCATAAACATTCCGGGATCAGCAATGATCAGCGCATCGGGCTTCATCTCTTTTAACTCACGGAAATAAGCTTCGGCACCTTCCAAGTCGTAGTTGTGCGCCAGAATATTCGCGGTCACATGCACCCTCACGCCGTGCTCATGGGCAAAAGCAATTCCCTCCGCCATTTCCTCCGGCGTAAAGTTCTTCGCCTTAGCACGCAGACCGAAGGCTTCGCCGCCGATATAAACCGCGTCCGCTCCGAATATAACCGCTGTTTTTAACACTTCCAAGCTGCTCGCCGGAATCAATAACTCAGGTTTTTTCATGCTGTTTCTATCCTTTCAGGTACACGCCGCTACACTAAGTCATGCTCGCTACGGCCTTAGTGCAACTTCATGTCCTTCGTACGCTGATTGTCACCCCGTCCCCCACCGGCAGAATCACCGTCTCCAGCTCGGGATGATGCTTTAATTCATATAAATATTCTCTCATGCGGCTGTGTATGGTGCGGTTTCTCCGTGTCACCGCAAAACGCGACTCTATGATGTCTCCGTCCTGCAGCACATTATCCGACAGCAGGATTCCTCCCGGAGAAAGCAGTCTTAAGACATCCGGCAGGAAGTGAATATACTGCCCCTTGGCCGCATCCATGAAGATCAGGTCATAAGAGCCATCCAGTTCTTTCAGAATATCCGCCGCATCTCCTTCCAGCAGCGTGATCCGGTCTTCCCTGCCGGCGCGTCTGAAGTTTTCCCGTGCCACGGGAATCCTTTTCTCATAGTTCTCTATCGTCGTAATATGGCAGTCAGCCGGCGCATACTCACTCATAAGTAAAGCAGAAAAACCAATGGCACATCCCACCTCCAGAATCGACTTCGGCTTCTGCATCGCAAGCAACAGCCTGATCAGGCTCTGCACCTGCGTGCGGATGATGGGAACATTGGTTTTCTTCGCTTCACTCTCTATTTCATTTAAGAAAGGAGTATTGCCGGCATCCAAAGAATCGATAAACGCGCTCATGCGCTCGTCTGTTATCATTGTAATACCGTCCTTCTCACACTAATACCCATACCTTTCTAATCTTCACTCTCTTCTTCCTCGTCCGGCGCAATCACGGCCAACATCTCCTGCGCTGTCATGGAAGTGTTCAAGTCATAGATCCCCGGCTTAATCTTTCCCCGGTGCTCGGACAGAAGTTCCTGAATCATAAACAGATTCGCATCACGAATCAGCCCTTTGTCCTGTAACATCTCTCCTACTTCTTTCGCGGATTCCTTATCATCTATAAAGACGCTGATCGTCCTGCCCTCTCCCACCGAGATCGGCGGTTCCGCAAATACACGATAGCCATAGTCATATGCTGCCGTCGATATGCGGAGAATATACGTAATGATAAACACAAGCGCAACTGCTTTAATAATCAGTTGGAGCGTTCCTCCCACAAAATACTTCCAATTCATAACTTTCTCCATTCTGACCGTCATTCAAAGTCGATCTCTGCCGCAAGCAATATTTCAACGTCCTGCATCATTCTGCAAAAAGCGAGCTCCGCCCTCAGAAAATCATCCACCAGCGGGTTCTCCCGGAATTTCGCATACTCCTGATCAAACGCTTCCATCCGGTCAAACAGATCTTCACTGTCCGACTCATTCTGCAGATCGAAATTCTTCTGTCGAAACTCATTGACTTTGTCATACAGTTCAGGCTGTTTCTTTAACTTTTCCCTCTGATTATAATATTCCTTATAAGTATCGGTCTCCTGAATGATTGCCGCAAACTTCTTAGCAGCTTCCATAATTTCGCTGTCTGACATGTCGTCATTCCTCCTTAAGTATGAAAAGAGAGTCTAAAAATCAGCTCTGCGCACTTGCTGCGCTGAGCGTACACGCGCCATGCAGCTTGTCTGCATGTGTGCATCTTGAAGTGTTACACTTCCATGATAATAGGCAGGATCATCGGCCGGCGTTTAGTCTTCTTCCACACAAATTCACTCAGCACATCCTTGATCGTAGACTTTAACCTGCCCCAATCGGTTTTGCCTTTGTCCAGACAGCCCTGTACCGCATCATTTACCAGAAGCCGTGCCTCATCCAGAAGCTCATCGGATTCCTTGACATAGACAAATCCTCTTGACACGATATCCGGACCGGATACAAGCTGATCGCTGTAAGAATCCAGTGCCAGCACGACGATCAGGATACCGTCCTCCGCCAGATGCTGTCTGTCACGCAGAACCACATTGCCCACATCACCGACACCCAAGCCGTCCACCAGAATGGCGCCCACAGGCACCTTACCGGCGATCTGTGCATTCTCCTCATCCATCTCCAGCACGTCACCGGACTGTATCATAAAGATATGATCCTTCGGAATCCCCAGTTCATCCGCGATCTTCGCCTGGGCCTTCCGATGCTTATACTCCCCGTGAATCGGCACTGCATACTTCGGCTTCACCAGACTATAGATCAACTTGATCTCCTCCTGACAGGCATGTCCGGATACATGTACATCCTGAAAAATCACGTCTGCGCCCTTCATCTGCAGCTCATTGATGACATTCGTGACCGCCTTCTCATTGCCCGGTATCGGATGGGATGAGAAGATGACCGTGTCGCCGGGCAGAATAGATATCTTCTTATGATTGTCACTTGCCATACGACTAAGCGCCGCCATACTCTCTCCCTGGCTTCCGGTCGTGATGATGACCGTCTTGTCATTAGGATAATTCTTTAATTGTTCTATGTCAATCAACGTGTTCTCCGGAATGTGCAGACACCCCAGTGTGGAAGCAGTATCAATGATATTAACCATGCTCCTGCCTTCCACCACAACTTTTCTGCCAAACTTGTAGGCAGAATTAATAATCTGCTGTACACGGTCCACATTCGATGCAAAAGTCGCAATAATAATCCTCGTATCCTTGTGCTCCGCAAACAAACTGTCAAACGTTCTGCCCACCGTCTTCTCGGAAGGTGTAAATCCAAGCCGCTCCGCGTTAGTGGAATCACACATGAGCGCCAGCACACCCTTCCTGCCGATCTCAGCAAACCGCTGCAGATCAATGGCATCTCCGAATACTGGTGTATAATCCACTTTAAAGTCGCCGGTGTGCACTACAACGCCTGCAGGCGAATAGATCGCCAGTGCCGCAGCATCCACGATACTGTGATTCGTCCTGATAAATTCTATCCGAAACTGTCCCAGATTAATGGACTGGCCGAACTTCACAACTTTGCGCTTCGTCTTAGCCGTCAAATCATGCTCGGCCAGTTTATTTTCGATAATTCCCATAGTCAGCCGCGTCGCATAGATCGGCACGTTCAGTTCCTTCAGAACATAGGGCAGAGCGCCGATATGATCCTCGTGCCCGTGGGTGATAACAAATCCCTTTACCTTATCCGCATGCTCTTTCAGATAAGTGATATCCGGAATCACGAGATCTATTCCCAGCATCTCATCTTCGGGAAACGACAGCCCGCAATCCACTACAATAATGCTGTCTTCATACTCAAAGGCAGTAATATTAAGCCCAATCTGCTCTAAACCGCCTAATGGGATCACTTTCAGCTTAGAAGCTGCTTTCCCCTGTTCAATTTTTTTCAAATATTTTCCTCCATTCTCTTCCCGATAAAAAGCGATGCACATCGGTCTGACCCATCATCATTCCCTGCCATCGCCATGACCGGTACTCATTACATTAATTTCACGTCATCTAACATATTTTCAAATACAGCTGCCACTGCATTCAGTTCCTCATCCTCTGTCACAATCTCGTATATGGCTTCCGCCTCTCCATCTGTGGAAATATCCCGAAGGATTAATGCCTCCGCGTCTCCGTCCTCAGAATCCGTCACCAGAATATAGTTGATCCCGCCCAGTCTGGTCTGCTCCAATACGTAGAATTCAACAGCTTCTTCTCCCTGCGCCGTAAATACAATCTTTTCCACTTACTCTTTCTCCTCGTTTGCGCCATCCTGCAAATGACTTGCGCGATAATCCAGATATCCCTGCAGGATAAAAACCGCAGCGATCTTGTCCACATATTCCTTACGATGTTCCCTGCGTATGCCGGCCTCCATCATCGCCTTATCCGCCGCTACCGTGGTAAGTCTCTCGTCCCACATCGTAACGGACAGTCCTGTTCTTCTCTCGAGCTTGTCCTTAAATTCTAAAGACAGCTCCGCCCTGTCGCCTATCGTATCGTTCATATTCTTCGGCAGACCCAGCACGATCTCAGACACCTCATACTCTACAATCAGTTCCTCAATCCTCGCAAGCGTCTGTCGTAGTTTATTCTCATCTTTCCGTCTGATGATCTCAATTCCCTGTGCAGTAATAAGCAGCGGGTCGCTGATTGCCACGCCCACTGTTTTAGACCCATAGTCCAAACCCATGATTCTCATATGTTCGCCCGCCATCACTTATGCAGAGAATTCTTAATGTATTCCACAAGCATCTCTTCTACCAGTTCATCACGCTCCACCTTCATGATCAGGCTGCGCGCACTCTTGTGACTCGTAATATAGGTGGGATCGCCGGACATAATATAGCCCACGATCTGATTGACCGGATTGTATCCTTTCTCCGTCAGTGCCTCATACACCGTAGAAAGTACAAGTTTAACTCCCGTCTCCGGTTCCGTCTCTACCGTAAAAAATTGTGTGTTTTCTAAATCCTGCATTGTTTCACGCCCTTATCCATTGTCAGTTAATATTACCCCTATTATTACCATAATACTCTATCGCCGCACAAAATTCAATCATTTTAGAAGCATGATGTCTTCCTCCAGAAACCCTGCGATGGTTCCTCTTTGGATCTGGTTCCCCAGATTTTCCGTACCGGCAGCCTCCTTTGCCGCTTTTATATACTGCGGTGTATGTCCGACCCAGTAGATTTTGCCGTTTTTTTCTTTCTTTTCCTCAAACAGGACTTCCGCTTCCCTGCCCAGCCAGCCTGTCCGGTAATCATGGGACATTTCCCGCTCCGCTTCTGACAGGATCATGCTGCGCCTGCTCTTCTCGGCTTCCGTAAGCTGCCCGTCCATCGCTGCCGCCCGTGTTCCCTGCCGCCTGGAATATTTAAAAATATGCATCTCGTAAAAATTGACTCTGCGCACGAATGCTTCCGTTTCCCGAAATTCCTCCTGCGTCTCTCCCGGGAATCCCACGATCACGTCCGTTGTAATCGCCGGATCTCCGTAATACTTCCTGAGCGCTTCTGTTGTCCGAAAGTATTCCCCACTGGTATAGTGTCTATTCATTCTCTGCAGCACCGAATCACAGCCGCTTTGCATAGACAGATGAAAATGGGGACATATTTTAGGCAGCGCGCTGATCTGCCTCGCAAACTCTTCCGTCACGATGCGCGGTTCCAGAGAACCAAGCCGTATACGTTTCAGTCCTTCTATGTCATGCAGCTTCATCAGAAGCTTAAGCAGTTCCGGAGTTCCTCTGTCGACTCCGTAGGAACTGATGTGTATACCCGTCAGCACGATCTCCTGCCAGCCTGCCGCCACGATCCCCTGCACTTCGTTCAGAATGTCTTCCTCTCTACGGCTTCTGACCCTGCCTCTGGCATAAGGAATGATACAATAAGAGCAGAACTGATTGCACCCGTCCTGAATCTTAATGTAAGCTCTGGTGTGCTCCGCTGTCCGTGTCAGTGTCATTTCCTCGTATTCATCCGTATGGTTGATATCAATGATATCTGTCACAACCGTCTCACTTACCGCTCCCATGCCTGCATTCCCATTCTCCCGCTTGTCCAGATATTCCTCCAAAATGGAAACCAGATCCTTCTTGCGGTTGTTTCCGATTGCAAGATCAATTGCCGCATCCTGCTTTACGGTCTCCTCCCCGGTCTGCACATAACATCCCACCGCTACCACCACAGCATTCGGATTACTTTTCTTAGCGCGATGAATCATCTGCCGGCTTTTCCTGTCTGCAATATTGGTCACTGTGCACGTATTAATAATATAAATATCGGCTGCCTTATCAAATGATACAATTTTGTACCCCTTTTCCTGTAATCTTTGTTGCATAACGTCCATTTCGTATGCATTCACCTTACAGCCCAAATTATGTAATGCTACACTTTTCATAGTAATCTCCGCATTTTTTGTATTGTTTTAGCATTGACTTTTACTCGTTCAACCCTTAGTATTATAGCAACAGATATAAAAATCTAAAGGAGGTAATGCTTAAATGAAAACAGTACAGATTTCTTTAAATTCTATTGATAAGGTTAAATCTTTTGTAAACGATATTACAAAATTTGATTATGACTTCGATCTCGTATCCGGCAGATATGTTATTGACGCGAAATCTATCATGGGTATTTTCAGCTTAGACTTATCCAAGCCGATCGACTTGAATATTCATACTGAAGAAGGTACCGAGGAAGTCCTCGCTACATTAAAACCATATATTATGTAAGCAATACCCGACACAAGATTCAGGAGAATGCCAAAACAGGCATTCTCCTTTTTTCATCTAACAATGATTACTTCATCCTCGTCCAGCGCCTTCTGCACCAATTCATTAATCTTCTCATCCAGATTATGCTCATGCTTTCTGATAATTTTCAGATTCGGCTTCGTTACCGGATGTTTCGCCACGAAGATCGTGCAGCAGTCCTCGTAGGGCTGAATCGACGTCTCGTAGGTGTCGATCTTCTCGGAGATATCCACGATCTCCATCTTATCGAATCCGATCAGCGGTCTGTAAACCGGCAGCTCGCATACCTCGTTAGTAGCCATCAGGCTGTGCATCGTCTGGGAGGCCACCTGTCCAATGCTCTCTCCTGTGATCAGTCCTAAACATTCCGTCTCTTTGGCAATATGCTCTGCTATGCGCATCATATAGCGCCTCATAATGATCGTCAGCTCATCATGAGGACATTTATCATAGATATATAACTGAATATCCGTAAAATTAATCACGTGCAGATAGATCGGCCCCGTATAAGCCGCCACCTTAGCCGCCAGATCCACCACCTTCTGCTTCGCCCGCTCGCTCGTATACGGCGGCGCATGAAAATATACTGCATCGATCTTGACACCGCGCTTGGCAATCATCCATCCGGCCACCGGCGAATCAATGCCGCCGGACAAAAGCAGCATGGCTTTGCCGCCTGTGCCCACCGGCATGCCTCCCGGCCCTGGAATAATTTCCGAATAAATATAGATTTTGTCACGAACCTCCACATTCAACATAATATCAGGCTTATGCACATCCACGCGCATCTCCGGATAGGCATCGAGAATCACACCGCCCAGCTCCACATTCATCTCCATAGAATTAAGCGGATAATTCTTTCTGGCACGCCTCGCCGCCACCTTAAAAGTCTTATTCCTGTCGGAATACACATGGCCGATATATTCAACCACCGTTTCACCCAGCTTCTCAAATCCCTCATCTTCCACATAAATCATCGGGCAGATTCCGGATATGCCGAACACTTTCTGTAATGCCGCCACCGTCTCGTCATAATCAAATTCGGAAACCGCATCCACATAGATGCGTCCATCCGTCTTGCGCACGGCAAACTCGCCGTCACATTTCTTTAAAGCGTACTTAATCTGCTGTACCAGTGCATTTTCAAACAGGTAACGGTTTTTACCTTTCACACCGATCTCTGCATATTTTATCAAAAAAGCCGTAAACATAGTACTTCCTCCCATGATATCACCAGGTGATTCCTGCACACGCTTATCTTCTGGAATACCGCCTGAGCGCCGGAATCAATTCATGCAATGCTTGTATAGTATACTGGATTTCCTCTGCAGTTGTAAAGACGGAAAAGCTGAAACGTATCGTGGAATCCAGCAGTTCCCGTTCCACACCGATCGCCTTAAGTGTCGCCGACGTCTGCGGTTTATTGGAAGAGCAGGCGCTTCCGGCAGACACATAGATATCTCTCTCCTCCAGCGCGTGGAGCAACACTTCGCTTCGCACACCCCGCACCGACAGGCTCACGATATGCGCTGCGCCCTCTCTGCCCGGACAGCCGTTGACTCTCACATCTTCTATATCACTTATTCCTTCTATCAACATATCCCGCAGCCCGTACATTCTATCCATATCCTGATCCAGATTCTGATAGACCAGTTCCGCCGCCATGGCCAGGCCTGCGATTCCCGGAACATTCTCTGTTCCAGAGCGCATTCCCTTCTGCTGGCCGCCGCCGTAGATGATCGGGTTGACCCTGGCTCCTTTTCTTATATAAAGGAAGCCAACGCCCTTCGGGCCGTGAATCTTGTGTCCGCTCACGGACAACATATCCACATGCGCTTTCGCCGGATAAATACGAAACTTACCGAATCCCTGTACCGCATCCACGTGGAAAAGCGTCTGCGGATTCATACGCTTGATCAATTCTCCCGCTTCCGCAATAGGCTGCACGCTCCCGATCTCATTGTTTGTATGCATAATCGATACAAGAATCGTGTCCGGTCTGATCGCACGCCCTAAATCTTCTAACGATATTTTTCCCTCATGATCTACAGGCAGATATGTCACCTGAAATCCCTGATTCTCCAGATACGCCATTGTCTGCAGTACTGCCGGATGTTCGATCCTGGTCGTGATCAGATGTCTTCCTCTTCTATGATTTGCCATCGCCGTACCGATCAGCGCAATATTATCGGACTCCGTACCGCCGGAGGTAAACAGAATCTCTTTCTCATCTGCTTTCAGCAGATCCGCCAGTGCCTTTGTCGCATCTCTTAAGTATTTCTCTGCTTCTACTCCTTTGTGGTGCATGCTGGAAGGATTCCCGTAATCCTCACACATGATCTTATGCATAAGATGTGCGACTTCCTCAAAACAGACGGTTGTCGCAGAATTGTCTAAATATGCTTCCATGTTTGCCATTCCTTTCTTAGCTTATCGTTAGGGGACAAAATTTTTCGTTCCACTCTGAAAATCATATCATAAAACGGAGTGCTGCTTCATACCTTATAATATGATGCTAAGATTCCAATTGATACATCAGCCATGACAGCACTGTCATTCCTGCTGTTTCCGTCCGAAGAATGCGTCTACCCAGCGTAATCGGCTCTATACCAGCAGAAACTGCCGCCTGCACCTCACTCTCCTCAAATCCGCCCTCGGGTCCGATGAACACCGCAATACTGCTACCGGCAGAGACTGCCTCAATCAAAGCCTTCGTGTGACCCATATCTTCCGCCAGTTCGTAAGGAATCAGACGGACATCCATATCCTTCGCATATGCAATCGCTTCTCCCATGCTCATAACATCGTGTACAGTAGGAATCACACTGCGTTTACTCTGCTTCGCCGCCGCTTCCGCGATGCTCTGCCACCTGCTTATCTTCGCTGCAGCCTTTTTATCATCCAGCTTTACCACACAGCGTTTTGCGGCCACGGGAATCACCTCATATACCCCCAGCTCCACCGCCTTCTGAATCACCAGCTCCATCTTATCCGCCTTAGGCAGCCCCTGAAAAAGATATATTTTAGACGGCAGTTCCACGCCGTCCTCCTTGATAAAACGAAGAGTGCAGATCACTTCGTCCTCCGTATATTCTTCGATTCCGCAGCGATATTCCCTGCTATCGATCCCGTTGCTGACCGCGATCTCTTCCCCGACCTTCATGCGAAGCACGTTCTTGATATGGTTGACATCCCTGCCCGTTATCACGATTCTCTTATCC
Organism: Lachnospiraceae bacterium; assembly: GCA_014804365.1. Taxonomy (GTDB): domain Bacteria; phylum Bacillota; class Clostridia; order Lachnospirales; family Lachnospiraceae; genus UBA3282. Next base: position 17,740 of record JAAUZX010000086.1, on the reverse strand, counting down.
TGTATCTGGGACGGTTCTACAAAAAATCGGTACATTGATTCTTATCCTCGCTTTCCCCATCCGCGCCGTTTTCGCAGCCGTTCGATCAATCTCAATATCAATAGAAAAACCGCCATTCCCAGCACAACACCCGCACTGTCTATGAGCACATCGCTGAACCTCCCGGCACGCCCCGCTACAAACACTTGATGCAGTTCATCGCTGCATGCATACAATACCGCCAATATTGCCGCTGCCGCTGCCTTGCGCAGACGGGAAAGCTGCCATCTGCACAGCCATCCGTACAGCAATAATGCCAGTATTGCAAATTCTGTCATATGTGCGCCTTTTCTCACAAAACGCTCAATAGCGTCCGCAATCTCCCTCAGCTTCTCCTCGTCTATATGCAGGTGAAAAAGCAGTCCGGTGGAGCTGACTATACGGTAGCTGAACCCTTCGCTGACTACACTGGATTCTTCTTTGGTCTGCGCAGAGAAGTAGAAGATCACACACATCCATATGATCGCCAGAAGACCTGCGATATTGCTCCATTTTACTATCTTATTCTGTCGTACTGTTTTAATCATTATCTTACCCGTTCTTGCGTGCCGTAACGCAGACCCACTCACCCTGATATGTCACCTCGAGAATCTCCAGCCCTGCCGCTTCCACTGCCTCCCTGACGGTCTGTTCTTTCGTGTCAATAATGCCAGACGTGATGTATATGCCGCCCTTTTTCATCTGATGGACGATAACCGGAGTGAGCGGTACCAGCACATCCGCGAGAATATTGGCAACTACGATGTCATAGCACTCGTAACCTACCTGTTCCTGTACTTCCTTGTCCGTGATGATATTGCCGATCATCATCCGAAAAGCTTCTTCGGCAATCCCGTTTGCTTCCATATTCTGCGCCACTGCCTCCGCCGCACAGGGATCTAAATCCGTACCGACTGCATGTTTCGCACCATACATAAGCGCAAGAATCGCCAGAATACCGCTGCCGGTCCCTACGTCAAGAAGTTCTGTCTCAGGCGTAAGATATTTCTTAATCTGCCGGATACACAGCTGTGTCGTCTCATGCATGCCGGTACCGAAAGCGGTTCCCGGATCGATATGCAGTATCTTCTTATTCCTGTCCTCTTCTTTTACCTCTTCCCATGACGGAATCACCAGAAGATCGTCTATGTAAAACTGGTGAAAATATTGTTTCCAGTTATTGATCCAGTCAATGTCCTCCGTCTCCGACACGGTGATACTGCCCTCCCCGATCTCCATGAAGAAACGCAGCTCTTCAAGCTCCTGCCGTATCTGTGCCTCCACGGCATCCCTGTCAGCGGACATACCGTTTACTTCCAGACTGCCGTCTTCCTTCTGCTCCACGAAGAAACTGAGATATGCGATGCCGTCATCCTCCGGTCCATCCGGCAGGATATCCACAAACATCTGCTCTTTCTCAAGCGCTGTAAGGGGTATCTTATCCTCAATCTGCGCACCCTCCAGACCAATGTCATAGAGCGTACTGATAATGATATCCTCCGCCTCCGTTATTGTTTTAATCCTGAACTTCGTCCATTTCATGTTTTACCTCTTTTCTGCACTGCTATTGTGCACTACGACAAAGCGTATATCCTATACAGACTAAATGCAGCATCCGTGCCGGTCTGCCCCGGTCGGATGCCGCATGTTTTTATTGTTCTTTGGTCTGACCGGCGGATTTAACCGACGGTACATCCGGTGTGATCAGACTGTCATCGTCCGCGCCGTACTGCACGCATTCGCCATATTCCTGCCAGATATTGCATACCCACGTCTTACCCTGATTAAAGATAATCTCTTCTCCGTCTTCGTCGTAATACTTCGCCGGCGTGAAATCTCCGTCGTATCGCATCCATTTGCACGGAATCGCCTTACCATTCGTGAAGACGATCGCATCGCCCTCTCCGTGTACACCGAATGCAAGATAATCGTGATCATCCCTGACCTCTCCGTGGCAGTACTGGAATATCACATTGCTGACTGCAAGCTGCTCATTGTTAAGCTCATCGATCTGTTTGCCCCCGTCCTGATAACGATAGTAGAGCTGATCGTCCTCATGATATTCAAAATATGGATTATACGCTCCGTATCCGCCGGAATTATTACCTGTCTTACCGCCCGGATAGATGATCCGCGCATCCTCATTCTCCGCATAATCCGCCCGCACATCATCCGCCGCAAACAGGAAAGGCGGTACATAGGCCTCATCATAATTCCAGTCGTATCCGAGACGATCCACTGCCTTAAACAGACCGTCTATCTTGAGATATCCGGTAAATTCCTGAGCGTATCCCGGACGCTTCACTCTAAAGAACGCCTCGTCGGCGGGATTATGGATACCGCTCACCGCCGCACTGACATTATAATAGTTCGGCCTGTTGATCAATTCCTCCACATACGGCTTTGCCAATCCCCAGTTGCAGTAGATCGCTTCATATCCCATCGCCACATAGACGAAATAGTCACGGCTGCTTCGCACCGGTCCGATCCGCTCCAGATCGTCAAAATCCTCAAATACAGCCATCAGTCTCGTAATGCGCCCTTCTACCGGTGCCTCATATATAATACCGGCCCTCGATAATCCATACTGCGGCATCGCCGGCCTGTTATTCGGAATCATGACCGCAATCGGTCTTCTGTTCGCCTGCTCTGTGCTTGTCCACTGACCGGTCAGGTAACTCTGCATCTCACCGTTTACCACGGTTCTCTCTTCGATCACGGGATAAGCCGTCGTGGGTTCAGGTTCTTCCACGATCTCCTCTTCCGGTTCCGGCTCGGGTTCTGGCTCCTCCACCACTTCCAACTCCGGCAACGGTGCAGGCTCTGCTTTCTTGCCGCAACCGCTTAAGCAAGCAGTTACACATAATGTCATCGCCATTAATAAGGCTATTTTCTTATGAATCATCTTTCCCCCTCTTCCACGTTATACGTTCTTTTGTCATATTATGTTGCACATAAATTAGTATGCGGATGATAAACAATTTTATTATAACCGAAAATTGGAAGGGTGTATATAATAACTTCTCCTCCTGTATTTTTGCGGATCAATTATTGGACGTGATTGACGCGAAAACATATAACGTCTGGTTCCTATCTGCTCACTGTCATCTGTGGCAAAGGCCCTTACAGTATAGTTACATTATTATTTCTTCCATGCCGCAATCTGTCGCTTTGCGCTTTCATACTCTTCCACTGATACACCAAGAACTTCACACGCCTTCTGTTGATCTGTATTCATATTTTTCATTGCCGACTCCACATTTTTGACCAGCGTCAGCAGACTGCCTTTTTCTATACCTTTTTCTATACCTTTTTCTATACCTTTTTCTATACCTTTTTCTATGCCAATCTCAAGAATATTCATCTTAACGGCCTCCCATTCTTCCGATTGCTTCACTTCGCCGACAATCCTGTCCAGATCCAGAATCCGCTCGTCTCTTACCGTCACATCCTCATTATCCAGTGTAGTATGTTTCATGTATTGCAGCAGGCTGATCAGCTCCGGTCTACCGTTTTTGCTTGTCATATTCAGAAATATCTTGCTTGTACCGTCTTCCAGAGATAATTCCGGTATCTCCTTACACCGTTCACTGAATGTATACATCGCCAGATCTTTTCCGAAAATATCTTCCTGTGTAATGAAAATGATAGTTGTGGACGGCAGATACTTGTATCGTGTTTTCTTTCCCGATTTTAAAACTGGGGTATCCAGCATGCTCTGGTAAAATCTGGAACGTTTGCGAACGCTATCTCCATCTGTATCATTTTGCATTTCCATATCATATCGTCTGTCCTGCCAGTCCTGTGCCCATGCATCAAGGCGTATTGCACGCTTGCCGGACTTGTTCAGAACAACTTGTTCCACTTTGACTTCCTTCAATTTCAGATGAGGTTCATCTAATATGATTCCCAACACGTCTTCATAGGCTTCTTTTATTTTCATAACTGACAAAAACAGTGCAAAATCACTTAAGTTAAGCTGATATTCCTCCGGAAATATATTCTGAAAATCATCCGCTACGCCATACGCCTGCATAGGCGCTGTATATCCAGCATGTCTTTCTACCCTCTGTGCTGTATTCTGTACCTTGGTTTTCTGATTCGCTTTTCCTGTTTCTTTCTTCTGCATAGCATTTCCTCTCTTTCTCTGTGGGCAGAGAGGCGCTTTTCCATTGTTGCTTCTATTCCCTCCCTGCAATTATTTAGTTGTAAGCAAGGAGTTCTCGCAGAGATCACTCTGCATGGACACGGATCATAAAAGAGATCCGTTAAGATGTCATAAGAATCTTAGATTAAATCTTTGCTTGAAAAGATTGTAGCACATTCTGTTTTTTATTACAACTGTCAACTGAATTTAATCAAGTAGCGAAAACTTCATTCGTTACTTTTCACACCCACGCCAGATCTGGACATATTGCTGAATTACAAAAACTTTTATACACCCAAAATAGACGAAAGGCGCCGAATTGTGGATATGTTATCCCACGGTCCTTTTTCGTCTGTTTTTCTTTTTTCCGAACCACCATTTTTTCCATATGGCACCTGCGCAGCCAAGAAAGCCTGTGTTATATCTGTGACGGTCTGAGCGTGGTATATCTGTTACGTGCGGATGAAGAAAATGTATATCAGAAAATTTCTGAGATATATGGCCGCAGACGACCGCCCAAAGTAAAAAAGGAAGCCGGTACTAAAGTATAATACTATAGCCCCGGCAGATTGTTATGCCCAAATCCGGCGTGGGTATGAAAAGTAACCAAAAAATATGTATCTACGACCTACCATCTATGTCCTGATGCCCACATATAATACTATACGCCAAAGAAGTTTTTAAAAAATCACGCGCACCTTTCGAATACATCGCTTCTGCCTCACCAGACCAAAGATACGATGTGTCGGGGAGTGTATCCTTTACTGTCTTTCCGGTTTTTCCCTCCAGCAGCAACGCTTCTCTTCTTTGTTTCTGTGCTGTTCGCATATTACATTTTGACTGGTTTTCCATAATGTGTAATCTCCCTCAGCGGTATATTTATCATTCCAACTTCATAGTTTCATCGCATACCTCTTGTGTATTGCGTGCCAAAATAATATGGGTATACTTTTTCACAAGCCTCTGTGTAATTTCTTCGCCTTTCTTCATCAATTCTGTCTGCTACTGTTCCACTTGCCCGGTTTGCTTTGTTTCTTTCAGTACATCCTCTTCTACTCTTCTGATATAATTAATGGATAATTCATAGTAACCATTTTCCTGTCCTCTGACGATTACGTCATATGGGTCTTCTTCGGTTTGATATACAGCTATCCCATTTTCATACGATACCAATATTATTCCATACTGCTCTGCAATTTCCTTCGCTTCTTTCTGTGTAGCGACATTCGCCAGGAGAGGATTTTCTGCTATTTGCAATGACTGCATTTGATCCTCTTCCATTTCTACTGTTTTTAAAAAAGGAAATGCCTGACCTCTTCCAAAATGAACGAACATTACATACCACCCCGCCAATATCACAATAATAACCGCCGTAATTATTATTACTGTTATCAACATCTTCTTTTTCATTAAGTCCCCTTTCCGGTACAAAATATAATACTTGTCTCGCATATTGACATAATAGCATATTGGGTTGACAAGTCAAACACCCTAACCATGGCAAGCGACTGACATCACCCCAACAACACATCAAATTTGTAACGCAACAAACCGCAAAGAATTCATGTCTCACTCTATTGTGGAATTATAAATAATGCTCATGAATTGATAAACATCTCGACAAATTTACTATGAAACCAAAGTATTGAGCAATTTCTTTAAAAAAACAGTCGGCTAAAGCCGACTGCTTTTTTTACTTATTAATCATAATATCCGACCTTTCCACCATCAAAGCGTGCAGCCCAGACAGTCTTTTTTGCTTTTAGGCCTGATCCATCCCGCAACTTCACGGTAACTGTCATTTTCTGCAAATCACTCGTATATAAAGTCGGACTGGAATATGGCTTGGTTGTCGTCACCTTACCCGGAATCGGATAAAGTAAATAATGCCAGATTGTTGTTCCATCTGCCCGCTTCTCAGGAACAGTCATTTTATTAAGCCCTGGGTTCTTGCCGCCGGACACGCTAACTGTATAATAAGAAGGCAAATACCCAGCACCATCGGCTGTTATTCCCACCACCTCATAACCATCAAAGATAAAATATTTAAACAGCGGCGAAACCATAACAGTATACTCATTGGAAACCACTTCGCTGCCATCTTCAGCAGTAGCTGTAATAACAGCTTCAGAGCCTATGGCCGCCGTTTTAACAGCAGTTACTTTCCCGTTTTTATCCACAGTGGCAACCTCGGGATTGCTACTCTTCCAGGTTACTTTCTTATTAGTAGGTGTACCATAGTTAGTGCCACATTTAGCAGACATTTTTACACTCTTACCTTGCGCAACATAACCCGCATATATACCTTCATCATTATAGAAATTTCCAAAACTGTCTGTGGTTCCTATACTTAATTTGGACATTGGCACGTTAACTTTCACTGTGCAAGCCGCCTTCTTATTGCTGCCATCAGTGGCTGCGCAAGTAATCGTAGCCTTACCTGGTGCTTTTGCAGTGATATTACCGTTTTTGTCTACACTAACTATAGAGGGCGCACTGCTAGTCCATTCTATCAAAGTCGTGTCTGCTCCGGTCTCACCATCTACTGTAGAAACCAACTTTTCTGTAATAGGTGTCTTTGTATTCACTTTCTTACTGAAGAGTACCATATTCGTATTAGAAAGCGTAATCTTTGTAATCTTTCCTGATACAATCGTAATAGGATAGGCTGCGGAAGAAATGTTGGAACCGTCTACAGCCGTGGCTGTCACAGTACATGTTCCTGTTGCACCGCTCTTCGCAGTCACCTTACCGTTTGCTACCGTTACCTTATCATTTCCTTCCACTTTCCAAGTAAGCTTTTGGTTGGTGGCGTTTGCCGGTGTAACTGTCGCTTTGAGCGTAATCGCTTTACCGACAGCCACTTTTTGCGGTCCGCTTAATGTGATTCTCGTAACAGGCTGGTTTACGGTTACATTGCAAGATGCACTCTTATTAAAACCATCATTTGAGATTGCTTTAATTACAGCTTTACCGGGGGCAACAGCAGTAACAACGCCATCCTTGACCGTAGCTACCTTGCTGTTACTGCTAGACCAAATTACGTCGTTGGCACCATGCGCAGAACCATCTTGTGTGGTCACATTAAGGTAAGATATCAGCTCCAGAGTTTTACCGATATCCAAAGTCTGCGCTTTTAAGCTTTTGCCTTCGTCCTTAAAAGCAATCGTTTTAATGATCGATCCGCTAATTACTTCAAACTTATATGGTTTTGAAGAAACACCATTAAAAGTCTTGCCATCCGCTCCTACAGCTGTGGCAGTAACAGTATACGTTCCTACGGGGGTGGTTCCTTTTGTTTTCACGGTGCCATTTGAAACTGTGATTCCTGCTTCCTTCTCTGCAGCACCCACAGACCACTGTACTTTTGTAGAAACTGCATAGGCAGGTGTGACAGAAGCAGTTAAAGCCAAGCTCTTACCCGGAGCAACGCGTGAAATCCCTGTTTTAGAATCCAATGTCACGCCGGTAGGAATCGGTGCTAAAGTGCATGACTTAGAAGCAACCTTGCTCACCTTACCTGTGATCGGGTTCAAGGCAATAGCCTTGATGGTCACCTTCTTCGCACCTGTCAGTGTAATTGGTGCCGTATATTTATTACCGTTTATAACCTCACCATTCTTATAAGTAGGATTTTTGCCGTCTATTGTATACCAGATCTCCACATCTACGGCAGTTTGTGTTGAGAGTGTGGCCGTTACACTCTCTGCCTCATAAGTCGTACCGGTTTTCGCTGTTTCATTGATCGCAATAACCGGTGCATCCGGTGCGGTCATGTCCGAAGCAATTTTCAATACACCCGGCAGCCAAGTAGTACCTGCTCCCATACCGGAGCTGGAGCTCTTAGTAGTGGAGGACTTCATTGCAGAGAGAAGCGCATCCACTCTGGCCTTACCGGTTTTATTACGAATCGATTCATTGGCGGAAAGAATTACTGCCGCCGTACCTGCAGCTGCAGGAGATGCCTGACTGGTACCATTCATATAGCCATAACTATTGGTAGGAATCGTAGAGTAAATGTGCATTCCCGGAAAGGCAAGTTTTACGGTGCTGCCATAATTAGAAAAAGAAGCTTTTGCACCATTCTGGTCTACCGCACCCACGGAAATCGCACCACTATAAGCGGCCGGGAAAGCATAACTGTTTGTATCTTCATTACCAGAAGCCGCAAAAATCGCTACACCTTTATTGTATGCTGCTTTGACTGTCTTCTCATAGTCTCCGCTGTACATGGGGCCGCCCAAACTCATATTAATAATATGATTACCATCCTCTACAGCTGCGTTGATGGCACGCATGATATCCGCGCTATCTGCACTTGAATCGTCACCGGCCGGAAATACACAATACCCTCTCACCTGAGCATCCGGTGCAATTCCTACGCCGCCTTTGCCGTTATCATCTGCCGCAATGATACCAGCCACATGAGTACCATGGCTGCCATTGTCAGTATTATACGCTGTTCCAGCCGCACCGCCAACAAAGTTTTTCCCTTCAATAGCATTTGCTGCTAAATCCTCATGGTTTGTTTGTAACCCCGAATCAATCACAGCTACTTTCACCTTCTGACCTTTATAGCCCGCAGCCCATGCATACCGGGTACCTATATAATCATGCTGCCACTGCTCTGCAAATCCAGGGTCACTGGGTGCTGCCACTGCCTTCATCTCGTTCATATCATTGTAGAGATAGTTATAGTAGTTAGGCCATACGGCGGGCAATTTGACAGCCGGATCTGCAGCAGCTGCCACTGCCATGGCTACTGTTGCACTCTTGGGCAGACTGATTACTGCTACTCCATAAGAATAGCTGTCTATATTTCCGCCAAAGGCTTCAGCCACCTGTTCAGCTTCCGCTTCTGTTTCCGCCAGATACACTACCTCACCAAGTTCGTAAAGTCCATCCGCATCCGGATAGTCCTCGGCATTTTTACCATATGTACTTACAATATCACCCACATGAATCGATAATTCTCTTTTATCTGCCATCTGCTCTGAGGACAGTGTATAGCTATCACCTAATCCCGGGAAAATCGCAAAAGCGTCTTCTTCGGAGTCCTCTTTCTCAAGTTCTTCTTCCGGAAGCGCATTCTCCGATATCGTATTTTCTGATATCGTATCTTCAAGATCTAATGATTCGTCTGCAGGCACCTCATCTTCATCAAGATCTTCTGCAGGCTCCTTATTCTCCTCATCCGAAGATATATCAGGTTCTTCCGTTTCTCCAGAAGGATCTCCTGTTTCTTCTCCGCTATCTGAAGGTTCTTCAGGAACTTCTACTGTTCCAGAGGAATCCTCTGTTTTCTCCTCTTCGCTCTCCGGCTCAGAAGATTGTTCAGGATTCTGCCCTTCTTCTGTCTCGGTAGTCTGTTCGGATGCTTCTCCGTCTGTCTCATCACCAGAGGCCGCCCCATCCAACGTATCGACTAATTGAGCCTCGGGAACAGGATCTGAGACCGAAGTCGCCAGCACTTCGATCCCTGCACTATGAAACAATAGAGAACCTGCCAGCAATAATGATAATACCTTTGTTTTTTTCATTTCTTCCCCTTTCTCTCTCTTATCCTTCTTGGTCATGTGTTTACTCTATCGTATAGAGCTTACTCTTATAATTAGGAGCTAATGTGGGATAATCATTCTCTTCACCCATGATAATGAGCTCCTGCACATCCTTGTCAGTTATATAGGTCGCCACTCCGTAGGAATAACTGTCAAGTTCAATGCCATACAGATCTGCAATCTTCTCCGCTTCCTCCAAATCTTCCGCCAATGCAGTTAACTGTGTTGTTCCCTCGGAATCGCTTTCTTCTGAATTGATTTCCTCAGCGTCAACCATAGCAGAAACATTACCTTCAGGAAGCGGAAGTATTACTATCTCCCGTTCCGTATTATTACTTTCCAATTCCGATAACTCAACAAGGTTACGTTCCTTACCACAACCGCAGAGTCCTGCAATAGAAAGCAGAATAAAACCGATTGTGGCAACTGCCTTTTTTGCTCTCAATGCTTCACCTCCCCATGCATACAAAACCATGCTACTATCATAGCACATTTGGTCTGTGAATAATAGTCCACAAAAAATTTTAAGATTAAAAAATGAAGAATCAAAGTCCGCTAAAATGCGTCGTAACTGTATAATTAGAGATCTTAAAATTTTTTTAAACTTACCTTACCACAAAAGAATACTTCACCTGCTTCCCACTGCCGTCCATAGCCGTCAGTGTAACTACCGCAGTCCCTTTCTTGCATGATGCGATCTCCAGCATACCGCTGGCTGGAACAGACACCGATACCACCGCCGGATTTGAGGAAGATACAGCAATGGAACCCTGCTTTGCGTCTGTGGTCAGCTGCGCAGTATAAAGCGAATTTTGATCAAGAAGATATCGAACCGTCGTATACATAGGCTTGCCGTTTCTCTGGTACAGTCTTATGTAGGTAGCAGGAGCTGCAACAGATATCGCATATGTCTTAGTCACACCACTGCCGTCTTTCGCCGTAGCCTTAACCGTATAAGATCCGGTCGTTGCCTTTGACGTAGCCGTCACCTTGCCGGCCGCCGTGATCTTCATGCCGGTCGTCTTTGACAGGTTCTCATCGATCTTAGTTCCCTTTGCGTTATACAGCTCCCAAGTTACGCCCTTGTTCGACACTTTTCCATTCTCGGTTTCCACAACTGCCTTAAGCTGTAGGTTCTTACCTGTGGCCACATACTGGCTTCTGCCTGCTGAGGGTGCAATCACGATGCCGGAGACTGGATTATTGACGGTAGCCGTACAAGTCAGTTTTTTGCCTGATCCGTCGGCTGCTGCGATCGTGATATTGGTTCTTCCTGCTGCCTTGCCGGTCGCTTTGATCGTCAGTGTGATTTTGGCTCCCAATTGTTTCGCGCTCACCGAAGCGATACCGGGATTGCTGTTCGTTACCGTATAAGCGCTCAGATCCGCCCCGTCCGTTCCCTTTATCGTTGCTGATACAGTCGTCGTTGTCTTCGTTCCGCTGACCTGCTGCTTTCTGAATATAGACACACTTTTATATGCTTTATTATCCCACGTAATACCGGTAATTTTTCCTTTCGTAACTTCGACCGATTTCGATTCACTCTCCCCACTGCCGTCTGCCGCAACCGCAGAGATTGTATATTTGCCTGCGGCGGCCTTGGCAGTTGTCGTCAATTTGCCACTTGTCGAATTGATGCTTACCCCGATCTCCTTACCGCGTTTCGCAGTCACTTCTCCGGCGGCATCTGACAGTTTCCATGTCACTTTCTTATTGCTGGTATAATCAGGTGTCACCGTCGCTTTATATGTCTGGCTCGTCCCTGCCGCTACTTTAGCACTGCCCGATATTGTAATTTTATTGGCAAGCTGCTTAATCGTTATAGTGCAAGTGGCTTTCTTACCGCTGGAATCATTCGCCAATGCCGTGATCGTCACTTTGCCCGCTTTAAGCGGTGTCACGACACCCTTGGTATCGACCTTGGCAACTGCCGCATTGCTGCTGCTCCATTTGAAATCTGCCAACGTTGCCTTCGCACCGTCCTTGCACTTCCATTCCAGACTCTCGCCCAGATTACGGCTGCCGTCCGTAGGCTGTGCAGGCAGTGTAAGCGGCACATTCTTAAGCACCGTATTTTTGCCCTTGTCCACAAATTTAACGGTGTCGATCTTTACGGTATCGATCACGGTTATTTTATATGTCACGCTCTTAGCGCCGTTATCTTTCGCCGTTACCTTGATCGTATAGTTGCCGGTCTTTGCGTTTTTAGTCGCAGTGACTTTACCAGCAGACGTAATACTTACTCCTGTCTCCTTTGCAAGTTTCGCATCGATCTTCTTATTGTCGGCCGTATACAGTTCCCATGTCACTTTCTTGTTGGTCGCATACGCCGGCAGAATTTCCGCTTTCATCTGCACGCTCTTGCCTTTGGCGATCTGCTGCACACCGGATATGGTAATGCTGCTGACATAGGGTTTCAATGTATAGGACGAGGATCTGACCGCACTTGCTACTCCATTCTCATTGACCGCAATGGCCTTGACGGTTGCCTTAGCCTGATTCTTAATATCAAACGGCTGCGTATACTGCACCGCACCGTTACCGGCCAAACCGTTCTTATATGTCGGTGTCTTACCATTGGTTGTATAATAAACGGTTACTTCGCCCTGTGCCTTAATCGTCACTTTCACGGTCTGCGCCGCCGCTTTATTATCCGGTGCAAAGGAAATCGTCGGAGTTGCGGGCTTCGTGACCGCCGTACTCAGTTTCAATGCTTTAGGCAGACTCGTAATGCCTGCTCCCATTCCTGACCCGGCCTTTATCGCATTCGCCTTCATCGCGCTCTCTAAGGCATTCACTCTTGCCTTACCTGTCTTACCACGCACACTCGCATTGCCGGATAAGATAACCGCCGCCTCACCTGCCGCAACAGGACAGGCCATGGATGTACCGCTCATGCGCACATAGCTACTGCCGTCTTTGCCTGTAGACCAGATGAAGACGCCCGGCGCGCTTAAATCCACTTTATTGCCGTAATTAGAGAAGTATGCCCGCTCATTGCCTGCATCTGTAGCAGCTACGCTGATCACATGATCATAGCTGGCAGGATAGTTATAGTTTGCCCCACCGTCATTACCCGATGCGGAAAAGATCGCGATCCCATGCTCATATGCATCATTAACCGTCTCCTGGAATACGCCGCTATACCCGAGTCCTCCCAGACTCATATTGATGATATCCACATTCTTCGCCTGCGCTGCCTTGATTGCTTTGATAATGTCATCGTCCGTTCCCGTACCGTCAGGCAGCACATTGCCGCTGTACAATGTCACGCCGGGCGCCACGCCCACTCCCTGTTGACCGTTCGCCTTGGCACCGATTATACCGGCCACATGCGTACCGTGTCCATGGCTGTCGCTGGTGCCGGGACCGTATATGCTCGTAGCCGACACGTCCGTATGGTTTGCCACGCCGGTATCCAGAACCGCAACTTTGATTCCCTTACCGGTGTAGCCTGCCGCCCATGCATAGGACGAGCCGATAATCGTATGATGATACTGATAATAAGAATTCGTGGATTTCAAATAGGGATCGCTGTAAGCCAAGGCTTCCATATAAGAAGCTTCCGTCTGCTCTGCGCCTTCTATTCCGTCGGCCGCACCTTCCATTTCGTACTCTTCCGTATCTATTTCTATAAAATCACCCTGTTCTATTGTATCTTCCTGCGCGCCATCCTGTCCGAAATAAGTATCCTGCTCACTGTCTGCCAGCATATCCTCCGGGATCTCGTCCGAGAGATCAGTCTCATCCGCCGTAATCTCTCCGTATGCATAACGATAGTAATTCGGCCACACTGCCGGCAGATTAATTTCTTCATTGGCTGCTACCCGCATCGCTTTACTGACCGTGTCCTGTCTGTCTAGTTCCAGCGTTAAAACGCCATATTCAAACGCCACGATCCTGGCGTGATATGCATCGGCAATCTGCTCTGCTTCCTCCTGTGTCTGCGCAAAAGTTATGACCTGCCCGTCTACATAATCAGCGCCTTCCTCAAAGGCACTGATCTCATTCAAATGAGAAGCCAGATCCCGCTTGCTCTCCATCTGTTCTGAGGTAAGCCGGTAATTTGAGGGCATCTGATCAAACCCTTCCAAACGTTCATCTTCAACCGTATCGGCCTCTTCATCTTCTGTTTCTTCCGTATTCTCGGTATCTTCTTCGTCGTCCGCTGTATTCTCCGCTGAGTCTTTGTCCGGGTCCTCAGTATCGTCCGCGCCATTCTCTATTCCGTCGCTATTGGCGGAATCCTCGTCCCCGTCACTCTCGTCCGGATGTTCTGAATCTGCTCCTGTGCCGTCAGCATCTGTATTATCGGAATTCGCTCCTGCATCGTCATCACTCGTGCTGCCGGAATCCGTTGTCCCATTGTCTTCCTCTGTGTCGTCAGAACTTGTATCTGTGCCATCCGATTCTGTACTTCCGGAATCCTGCTCCGTGCCATTCTCCTCCGTATTGCCGATGTCTGCTGCCGTACCATCTTCTTCCGAATTTGCGGAATCTGCTACCGCGCGATCTCCGGCATCATCAACGCCGGTTTCCGTCTGCAACGCAGGAACAGGATTCTCACTCGCTTCCACGGTCATCGCCGCCCCGGCCGGTTCCACCGCCAGAAGCGCTGCCAAAATCAAGGATAATACTGCTCTGTTTTTTCTTCGGATTTTTTTCATATTATTTTCCCTCTTAATACCAGCCACGGCCAACAAAAAGCAAATCGCTTCGCGATTAACTTTGCGAGATTCGCTTCGCAAACTCAAAAATGTATATATATCATAGCACATCGAACTTTTAAAAGAAACCGAAAAAATTTCCAAAAAAACACACTCCCATTCACCGAGAGTGTGTCCTGCATTCAAATCACTTTATTTTTTGTGTTACTTTCTGAATTTTTTCTTGCCCTTATTGACAGGTTCTTCCACTTTGCCGGAAGATATATTCTTAGCCGCATTCAACGTATCGCCCGTCTGCTCGTCAAACTTCTTCAGCAGTTCCCTCGCCTCATGGGACAGCTTATCGGGTACCTGTACCACCAGCGTGACATAGTGATCGCCGCGGATATTCTTATTGCGCAGAGATGGAACGCCTTTGCCTTTGAGACGCACCTTTGTATCCGTCTGCGTGCCCGCTTTAACATCATAAATTACTTTGCCGTCCACTGTATCTATCACGATCTCACCACCCAGCGCCGCAGTTGCAAAAGACATGGGTACGGTAGAATATATGTTTTCATCCTGTCTCTGAAAGATCGGATGTCTGGCCACCACAACCTCTACCAGCAGATCTCCTCTGGGGCCGCCGTTAGTGCCCGGCTCACCCTTGTCGCGGATACGAACGCACTGTCCGTTGTCAATACCCGCCGGAATAGTCACTTGAATTTTCTTCTTATTGGCAATATACCCCGTTCCTCTACAGTCAGGGCATTTATCCTTGATCACCTTACCGGTTCCGTGGCAGTCCGGACAAGTCTGGACATTTCTGACAGTTCCGAAGAAAGACTGCTGCGTGAAAACTACCTGCCCCTTGCCGCCGCACTTCGTACATGTCTCGGGACTGGTGCCGGGTTTTGCTCCGGTTCCATGACACGCGGTACATTCATCCTTAAGCTGCAGCTCAAGCTCCTTGTCTACGCCAAAAACCGCTTCTTCAAAAGAAATACGGACAGTAGTACGGATATTGGCACCCTTCATGGGTCCGTTGCTCCTGCCGCTGCGTCGCCCGCCTCCGAAAATATCTCCGAAGATATCTCCGAAAATATCTCCGAAATCGGCACTGTTAAAATCAAAGCCACCGAATCCGCCGGGGCCGCCTGCACCATCGAAAGCAGCATGACCATATTGGTCATACTGCCGTCTCTTTTCAGGATCACTCAAGATTGCATAAGCCTCGGAGGCCTCTTTGAATTTCTTCTCAGCTTCCGCATCGCCGGGATTCATATCAGGATGATACTTCTTAGCAAGAACTCTGTATGCTTTTTTGATTGCGGCGTCATCGGCATTCTTATCTATGCCGAGCACCTCATAATAATCTCGTTTCTGTTCTGCCATACTTATAATCCTCCAAGCCTATCCTTGCTCTTAGACCTCTCTGTAGTCCCCGTCTACCACATCGTCTGCCGCACCGGACTGTGCGCTATCGTCTGCCGCGCCGCCCATATTGCCCATATCGGGGCCGCCCTGTGCCTGCTGCATATTCTCATACATTTTTGTAAACAACGCCTGTGCGGAATTAGTCAGCTTCTCTTTCGCCGCTTTCAGTTCGTCGATCTGGCTGTCAGACATCTCCTGATCTTTTGTCTTCTCTAAGATATCCTTCACTGCCTGTAAATCTGCTTCCACACCGGACTTCTCGGATGCGTCGAGCTTATCGCCCACTTCGGAGAGTGCCTTCTCTGTCTGGAATACAAAGGAATCAGCCTCGTTTCTTGTATCGATCGCTTCTTTTCTCTTCTTATCCTGTGCCTCGTACTCTGCAGCTTCCTTCACTGCTCTGTCGATCTCGTCATCGGACATATTGGAACCTGCCGTGATCGTAATATGCTGTTCTTTACCTGTGCCGAGGTCTTTCGCAGAAACATTAACAATACCGTTGGCATCGATATCGAAAGTAACTTCAATCTGCGGAACACCGCGCATTGCCGGCGGGATACCATCCAGTCTGAACTGTCCGAGGGACTTATTATCCTTCGCGAACTGTCTCTCACCCTGTACGACATTGATATCCACTGCCGTCTGGTTATCCGCTGCAGTAGAGAATACCTGACTCTTCTTGGTCGGAATGGTTGTATTTCTCTCGATCAGTCTGGTCGCTACGCCGCCCATCGTCTCGATAGATAATGACAAGGGTGTAACATCCAGCAATAAGATCTCGCCTGCACCGGCATCGCCTGCCAGCTTACCGCCCTGAATGGAAGCGCCCAGCGCTACACACTCGTCAGGGTTTAAGGACTTACTGGGATCTTTGCCTGTCAGCTGTTTTACTTTATCCTGTACGGCAGGAATACGTGTGGAACCACCTACCAATAATACCTGACCGAGATCGGAATTGGTCAAACCGGCATCCTTCATGGCATTCTGCACCGGAATTGCCGTCTTCTCTACTAAATCATGCGTCAGTTCATCGAACTTCGCTCTGGTAAGATTCATGTCAAAATGTTTTGGTCCTTCAGCCGTCGCTGTAATAAACGGAAGGTTGATATTCGTTGTGGTTGCAGAAGAAAGTTCTTTCTTCGCTTTCTCAGCCGCTTCTTTTAATCTTTGGAGTGCCATCTTATCATTGGATAAGTCCACGCCTTCCTGTGCCTTGAACTCAGCCAGCATCCAGTCGATTACCTTCTGGTCGAAATCATCACCGCCCAGATGTGTATCGCCATTAGTGGAAAGCACTTCGATGACGCCGTCACCGATCTCGATAATGGATACATCAAAGGTACCGCCGCCCAGATCGTATACCATGATCTTCTGCTCTTTCTCATTGTCCAGGCCGTAAGCAAGGGCTGCTGCCGTAGGCTCGTTGATGATACGCTTTACATCCAGACCGGCGATCTTACCTGCATCCTTGGTTGCCTGTCTCTGCGCGTCATTGAAATATGCCGGAACGGTAATAACTGCTTCCGTCACATTCTCTCCCAGATAACTCTCCGCATCGGCTTTTAATTTCTGCAGGATCATAGCGGAAATCTGCTGCGGTGAATACTTCTTCTCATCGATCGTGCGTCCTCTGTCCGTACCCATGTCTCTCTTGATAGAGGCAATCGTCTTGTCGGCATTGGTTACCGCCTGACGCTTCGCCGGCTCACCTACAAGCCGCTCTCCCGTCTTGGTAAATGCTACGACCGAAGGTGTTGTTCTTGCACCTTCCGTATTGGCGATAACGGTGGGTTTACCACCTTCCATAACTGCCACGCAGCTGTTTGTTGTTCCTAAGTCAATTCCGATAATTTTACTCATAATTTCTTCCTCCTGTTATGATATATATTTCTAACTTACTACCGCCACCATGCTGTGCCTTACCACACTGTCAC
>JAAUZX010000085.1 GCA_014804365.1 Lachnospiraceae bacterium | reverse complement strand
TTTTCACGCCACCATTCTCGCATTTCATCCTCACCGAATGAATGGCAATTCGGCTTTGTTTGATGCCTCTTTAATGTTTCCTCAAATGGTATATCAAAATAGTATGCATATATCTTTGTACCATATAATTGAATAGCCAATTCAAATAATGGTTTATACCAATTGGCATACATAATTCCCTCTAAGTACAATCAGTTTTTTCATATATCGTTCATTTTCCATATTCATACCTCATTAAACCTTCGATTTTGCTTTCTGTTTAGTGCTCTGTTTATCTCCAAACCATAATTTATCCCTTACTTGCTATAATAGTAAACTCTCCCGGTATCTTGCTGTTTGTCCATGCAGGATGCTCGTCAAATTTTCTTAAAACAAAACCGTTGTTTATGACGGAATTAATAATTTCACTAATTGTATACTTCCTGTAACTGCACTTGGGCATCTGCTCCCGGATATCTTTTTCAAAAAAGCGGGCATGTGCCATTTCACCATCAAAAACATCTGTTGAAAAATAACTCATAGCCGGTTGTTCAAAATCCAATATATCTGATATCTTTGTAAACGGATGAAAATCACTGCATATCATTTTTCCACTATCTTTCAGCAAAGGTTGAATTTATAAGATGAACTAACTGACACGGTTATGGATTATTTCAATTATCTATATTAAAATGGAATCAATAGAAACAAGGATTGAAATATGTTTATCTTTTAAAACAAGGAGATGTTTATATGAATATTGGATCAATGATTATGAGTAAAAGAAAGGCTTTAGGCTGTACGTAACAAACCTTGGCGGATAAGTTAAATGTTTCTTTTCAGGCAGTGTCAAAATGGGAGAATGCACAAACATAAGACAGAAGAAATCATTTTTAACTGCAATAGCGGTGGAATCCCACATCAGCATTGTATGGATATTATGATTGCGGAAAGGGTGAAATAATTCTATTATGAAAACATTGTATGTTACTGATTTAGATGGAACTTTAATGCGGGATGATAAAATAATTTCAAATGAAAGTGTTGCCATATTGAATCGTCTGCTTTCCCAGGGTATATTGCTTACATATGCAACCGCAAGATCGCTTAGTTCTGCTTCTAGAATTACAGGAAATATTTCCTTTAATCTGCCTGTCATTATCCGCAATGGAACAATTCTTGCCAATCCTCAGTCCATGGAAGAAATCGAAATTTCGATGTTTGGAGAAGAATTGCAACACATAAGACAGGCTTTAGCTGACACCACCATCCCGGGATTCGCAACTGCTTATTTTGGCTCGAATGAAGTAAGATTATGCCTGGCAGGAAGAATGAATGAAGGCTTTCAGGATTATTTGCACAACCATTCTACTGACAGACGTATTCATATAGTTGATACAGAAGATAAATTGTACGAAGGGAAAACCTGTTACTTTACATTTATTGCTCCCAAAAATGAATTACAGCCCCTTTATGAACGTGTAAAACATATAGAGGGAATTAATTGTGTTTTTCAACAGGATAAATACAGACCGGAATATTGGTTAGAACTATGTCCGGGGAATGCAACAAAGGCATCAGCAATTCAAAAAGTAAAGCAGTTATGCGGCTGCCAAAAGGTAATTGTATTTGGCGATTCGGCAAATGATATTTCCATGTTTCAAATGGCCGATGAAGCATATGCAACCCAAAACGCAATTGACGAATTAAAGGAAATTGCTACGGGAATCATTGAAAGTAATAATGCTGACGGAGTAGCAAAATGGTTAGAAGCACATTTATGACAAACCGGAATTGAACATTATCATTTATAATGGTTCACCAATAGAGTTTTCCTTAGTCACCAACTCTCCCAGATGATTTGCCCATCTTTCCGGATATACCGAAAAATAGGATATCTTTGCATTCTCCCTTATCCTCTCCATGCCAAAGCTGTCGTCCAGTAGCTTACCACTAAGACAAAACATACCGCGCTGGGAATAAAAAGAAGAAATCTTATAAGTTTTTGCTTTATTCTCACGAATAGAAAGTTTAAAACATTCGCAACTAAAAGCGGTATAAATCCAAATGTCAATATCATACCTGCACGATCCCATGCTTCAGCCGGTAACATTGCATTAGGATATACTATCGTAGTGTCATGAACAAGGCACGGAACGGCATAATAAATTAGACAAATGACTCCAATTACATTTATTATAATTATTAACAACGACATTGTTTTGCTTTCTCGCATAATCTTCTCCTATATTTTAACAATGCAAATCCGTGTATATTTTTCTGGCACAATTAATAAAATAAGCGGCTTCGTTTTTATGGTTGTTATCTTTCTCCTCATAAATTCATTATAAGTGTTTTCCCAGAAGAATCAATCACTCCTTTCTCGTGGGAACATATGTTAAAATAAAAGTAAGTTTTTGTAGAAGGATAAGATTTTATGGCATATCGTAATTTTAAACCGATAATCGGTACTATCATCAATATGGCAAGAGGAAATGACTGTTGCAGTCAAATGATGTCACTTCGTACAGAGAATGGTATTGTGAACTTCATGATAACGTCAGAAACGCGGATTATTGACAGCAGACAGCTTCGGTCAGGACTTCGTGTGGCTGCATTTTATGACGCTTCGCTTCCTGTACCGTTAATCTTTCCGCCTCAGTACAGAGCGCAGATTATCACTGTGCTTGGCAGGGACGAACAGGTAATGATAAATGAGTTTAACCGCAACTTGGTTGCCGCAGACAATTCCCTGCAGCTTAATATCGCCAGAAATACAAGCATCGAAACAATCAACGGACAGAATACTTCATGCAGTCTTGGTAATCAGACATTACTTGTCTATTATACGACGACAACAAGAAGTATTCCTCCACAGACAACACCCAGAAGAGTCATTATACTGTGTTAACTAAACCTTATAGCCCTTTTTATGGTTTCAAACGGATATTCTGATAAGCGCATCCTTCATTCTGATTCTAAATATATAAGTGAGGGATTCAATTGCCCTCGCCTATATATAGAATCGGAATCACCTATTTCAGAGCCACGAATCTTGCATCCTCTTCTTTGAAATAGTCTTCCATATTACTGCTAAATCCGCTTGCTTTCCATGCCTGTTCAAATGTAATGTCTTTAATGTTACTTAACTCCCGTTTTTACTTACTCATTTATTTTTCTGATTACCCTGCAAGGATTTCCCACTGCAACACAATTCGGGGGAATATCTTTTGTAACAACACTACCGGCACCTATTACAGTGCCTTCGCCAATCGTCACCCCGGGCAGAATAATTACCCCACCGCCAATCCAGCAACCATCCTCTATAGTTACAGGCAAAGCATAGGTACGGCAGAAATACTCACCACTTTCCATACTCCAGTTCGGTGTCAGCCGATCAGCAAGTTCAACCGGATGTGTTGCTGTATAGATTTGAACATTTGAAGCGATCAAAACATTATTCCCGATTGTAATTTTATTACAATCCACAAATGTGCAGTTCATATTTATGGACACATTATTACCCATACTGATATTGCAGCCATAATCACAAATAAACGGCAAACCGACTGATACATTTTCTCCAATGCTGTTAAATAGCTTTTTCAGCACTTCGTTCTTTTCTTTCTTTTGGCTGTATTCTAATGAATTATACTTCTTTAATAGACGCCTTGCCGTATCCTTGTATTCTAAAAATATAGGATTATGACAATCGTACCACTCGCCTGCTAAACATTTTTCCAGCTCATTTTTCAAACTTATCACCTCAAATTTCATCTGCGCGTTTTCAAGAGAATTCACGGTTTCCTATAAATAAACCGTAATTCATATATTGGTCAAGAAAACAAGTCCATGAAGTCTGCACCCTAAAACTTTTATTTTCGCACATGCTCAAATGCAATTCCATACATTTCTCAAAATCTTCTTTTTTTGCCCTGTTTAAATTTTTTAAATGTTTGTTAGCGATTGATTTTCCGTCATTACATCTACAGATTTTTCTAATTCTAATAATGGTATCTATATCAAAATGCTCTTCAAGATAACGGTCTTGTAAAAACTATTTCTTCATCGATACCCGTAAATTATATAGACTTCTTCATCTTGCAAATATTCGTAATGCAAATTAGCAGCATTCATTTTCTCCAGGAGCAAAGAAGTACAGTCGTAATATGTATACTTAGGCTCGATGAGACGTCCTTGATACTCACTATCGCAAACAATCGGCTGAATCTTCAACCACTCGATGTATTTATACATGCTTATATGTAAATATTCATCCCCTCTGATAGACCAGAAATAGACCGGATCTTCAATATCAGAAATATACTTATACATGATAGAAATTTCCTTGCCGGTCTCTTCTTCAATAGTGCGAACGATATCAAAAATTTTATTCCACTTCGTATTATTCATATATCCGGTCAAGCCCTTTTCCTGAACATATTTTAAATGGAGTTCACGAGGTGTATTCTTATTATCATACCGACCATTATTGATATCATTTATTAACCTTTGGATAGAGATTGCCAAATCATCATTACATTTTCTAACATGAAAGGTATTGGAAATCTGCTCGTTATTACGCGTGGCATAATAGTATCCACGCCATAAGGTCTGGTAAAAAATAAAATGTACACCGCTTTTCCACCTAACATTCATAGCAACAACGCCAGTATGTTCTATATTATTAGTAGGAACAAATTTCTGAACTTCTCCATCCAAAAAATCTACTTGATTTATAAGAAACTCCCGGATATGTAAAGCATACTCGTTAACTTTATTATCCAAAATCCAACACCTCACTTAATAAAATGCTGATTTTTCTTCACTGTATTCCGCCACTTCAATCGTTCCGTTTATATACCTTATTAAATGTAGACTCCCCGGTTCAAATTTAACTTTTTCTCCGCCATATGCGATCTGTCCGTCCGTTATTGCCGTCACCATTGCATACAGTATAGCACCGTGGGCTGCCACAAGAATATTTTCCTTATCAGCAAACGATACTATGATCCGTTCAAACGCTGAACGCGCCCTTTCCAACAGATCATTAAGCGATTCCATTCCGGGATAAATATCATCCGGATACTTTTCTTTTCTCTCCGCAATCGTTAACCCTTCACCTTCACCAAAGCCGCGTTCTATAAGCAACGGTTCCACAATGATATCCTTTCTCTCATATGCCAGTCTGTCAGAAACAATTTCCGCGCTTTCACGCGCCCTTGATAAAGGACTTGTGATTACCAAATCGATATCCGGATATAAATCCGCAAGAATTTGTGCGGCATGACTGATCTGTAATCTTCCGTTTTGATTCAACGGAATATCCGTATGCCCCTGTAACCGTCCCACCTGATTCCAGTCTGTTTCACCATGTCTCAGTAAAAAGATATTCATAGCGTCCTCCATCACTTTTTGTTTTTCTCATGAAATCATCCCGTTAGCTCCTGCTTTCTTTTGCGGCACCTCATGCTATTCCATTAAATAGTCCTGTAATATCGGAATATATGAAAATCTATCATTCCATTTTCAGTCTGTAACACATTTAACATACGAATGTCTCCTATCAGGAAAACTGTACGATCAATGATTCTTGGACAACAAATATCTTTTTCTGTACTTTAGCTGTACATATCTCATCACCTTCTGATAATATATCGGATTTGCTCCTCCTCCAATCATTCCGACAATGGGAATACCTTGGATAAATTTCATAACAAGCATATCTGTCGCAAAAGCTGAGGCGGTCTTCCCGATCTGCTCTTCAAGTTCTTTCTCCGTTGGAATTACATGTGCATTCTGACAAAGATAAGCGTCTACATCCTCGTTGACCGAAACCCAGACTTCTCCGCTTTGCATAGATGCCTCCATCATTTTCAATATAAAAAATTTCTCTTCCAATGATTCGTAATTGTATCCATACTCCAATGCCGTCTCATAAATACTGCGTAGAAGAATCCCCAACCATATTACGATATCCGGCATTCCGATACCAAGCACACCAAGCCCGATCCCCTCAACGGCCGAGCCCAGTGTAACCGCTGCTAGTTTTCCTGCGGCATCTGTTTTTAATCGACGGATCTCTTTGCTCCCGCCCATCAATTCAAACGCATAATCCCGAATTAAGAATTTCTTTTCCAGCGTTTGCTTGTCATAGGTTTTTTCTATCACGCCCACACCTTTTTCAAAGATTAGATAAAATGCCTTTGCAAATGCCTTCTGCAATCCGTCTATGACCTTTTCCGGCACCCTCTCCTCCAGCTTCCTTTTCCAAGCAGGCCTTGCGTTCTTTTCGTTACGAATCCGCATACGGTTTTCTGCATTCTCAATTTTTCTAAGTTCCTTTTCGATTGCATTCATATTCTACCAATCCCTTATTTCGATTCATCAAGTTATCAATAATTCCCTTTTGAGCTTTTTGATACTCTTCATGTCATTTGCTGATAAGCCAATTAAATTTTTAAATATTAAAATGAACAACGTTCTATAAGTGCATTATAAAAAGAGGATATTCCTTATTCAGCTTTATTTTCTCCAGTTTTGCATAACGCCAGCCGATCTGTGACAAGAAATTCGCGAGTTGCAGATCTCAATTATTGAAATACTAATGTTTTATTCGCAGTGTCTAAAACCGCTTTTCTTCCAATAGAAAAAACCGCATGGTTGGAGCCATGACCGAAATCATCACAATAAGCAACCGGAATGCTGTATTTTTACCAAACCTTTCCAGCACTTCATACAACAGCAGCGAAACATCCTCCGAATAATGCCCAAACAACAACCCGGTAAATTGTTCCATTAACCGACTTTGTCCTATACAGGTTAAGAACATACTGACCTCTTCAACGCATCGGAATTTATCCAGTTCCTCAATAAACAATATATAAATGTGAAACAAATTGTTTTCTGTCGTATTCGCTGATATTATCAAATAAGATCGGCGTCTGACCATCAATATGAGTCTGTCTTATACATTTTGCCGTAACCACATGTCTACAATCTGACCGTCTCCTTCTCCCATAAATGGATGCTCACTATTTTCTGCTACCGTAAGTAAACAATTAAATTTATCAGAAAAATTTTTTACAACCTCCAATGACTGTAAATTATCTTTCCCACCAAAAAGAATATTTGTCGGAATATTCCATTTCTGTATCGGATGTGCTTTTACATATTGATAGTAATCCCATGTCATAACATCAATAGGAGTTTCCACCTCTTTTTCCTGCGCAAGTCGCTCTTCTGATACAGCGAACCACACCATCATTTGTTTTATCAAATATTCCATATCTAAAATAGGCGATTGGAAAAGGCATTTCTTTATATTCTCTGTATTATAAGTATTTAAACTAAAATATGCCCCTAGGCTGCACGCATACAATGATATTTCTTTCCAATTCGCAAAAACATAATCTCTTACTATTGCAAGGTCGCGCACTCCATTCCAAATATCGCATCGCTCATCCTCATCTACACGTTCTCCATGCCCCGGCAAATCAAAACTTATTGTCTGATATCCCTTTTCCTCCGCAATTTCTGCAAATACTTCTGCAGACTCTTTTGAAGACATTTTCCCATGTACAAATAAATACACTTTGTCTGCCTTTTCTCCCCACACGACAGCTGGGATATTGTTAATTTTTATTTTATTTACTGTCATATTTCTCCTTTCCGCTTCCGCGGTTCTAATCAACCTCCCGGCAAATATTACAACTTCTTTGTAAAACAGATAATTCTATTTGCCTCTGTAAAATTCATAGCCGTGTGAGATTGAAAACTACTGTCATTGTTGATTTCACAATTACTGCAAATTCATTACCATACATCCATCAGACTTACAAAATCCAAGTGATTCAGTTTGATTACCCTCTAAAAAAAAATTTTTACTCTTTTCATTTTTTAGGAAATCACTAATATAAATAAAATCACATCCAGCATTCAAAGCTGTTATAAAATCTTTTTCTTCATCGCCGACAAATAATATCTCTGCTTCCCGAATTTCAAATACATCTACTATGTAGCATATTCCACCTTTATTGGGTTTTCTCGCGCCACATATTTGTGATGATACATATAAATCAAAATAGGGAAGAAGTCTTTCTATTGCAGGTTTGAATATATAGTCTGGCATTCCATTCGGCAGGTCTGTTAAACAAGCTGTTTTGAATCCCGAATTTCGACATTTCTTTAATAATTCTATGGAATATTCATATATCTTTGCCTTTAAATTCAAGCCTTCAAAAAATATTTCTATTACTTTGTTTATATCGGGCGTTTCTCCCCAGTTTGCTATAACGTCATTAAAAATAACCTCCGGCCTTATTTCATATTCTCTCTTACTGATGCGAGGGTTATATGATTTTAATTTATTCGCAGATTCCCGCAAGTCATTTTCTGATAAGTTTAATCTCAAAATTTCATTCACTTTCTCAAATCCGCAAATATAATACTCGCTCCAATTCAGTGGCATTCCCACATATTCCATTAGGGTCCCGCCTAAATCAAACACAATCGCCTTATACATCTCAACCTCCACAATCCCGATTTTACTTACACATTTATTTTTCTGATTACCCTGCAAGGGTTCTCCACTGCAACACAATTTAGGGGAATAACTTTTGTAACAACACTACCTGCACTTAATTCATTGTAATCATAAATAAACCAGAATTCATATGTTGGTCAAGAAAACAAGTCCATGAAGTCCACATCCTATAAAACTATTATTTTCGCACATGCTCAAATGCAATTCCATATATTTCTCGAAATCTTCTTTTTTTGCTTCGTTGAAATTCGCACCCCTTACCAGTGGATTTCCATCGGATGTTATATGATGAAGTATCTTTAACTTACATTTCTCTGCCATTGTTTCAATTTCCTCCGGCATCATATATACAAAAGAATCGCCCAAGCTTTTCATGCTGTAACATTTCAATATTTCACTTATATTTTCCAACCCAGACATTAAGTTCATATGTAATACCGTTATTAGATTAATATAAGATATAACCAAAATGCCTCCATTTTTTAATAATCTTAAGCATTGTTCCATTGCCTTATAACGCATTTTTTCATCTAAATGATAAAATGCGCCCATGCATAGCACTACATCAAAATAATTGTCGCTATAGTGATTACAAGCACAAATATCTCCGACAAATATATCTTTTAATATTGGAGTGTTCTCTTGTTTTTTTAACATAATATCTACATTATGAGGCACAATATCACTCGCAACCACGCTGTGCCCCTGTTCCGCTAATTTGAATGCATAATTTCCGGTTCCTGCGCAACCGTCAAAAATCTTACTATATGCAGGTATTATTTCATCAAAATAATGCATAGTTGTCAGCCATTCAACTTGATGACTGTAATCTCGAAACAGTCTCCCATCCTCATCATATGTATTATAATAATTAGTTATACTGTTATCCATTAAGCGTCTCTCCATAATTGATTACTTCGCCTCTTAATTATATTTAGCTGCTTGTTCAATTGGAAGTTATCCATTTAAAACAGTTTTATAAATATCTGCAACAATACTTTCCATATCTTTTTCATATGTAATAGAGACTTCGTTCAATACATTTGAAAAATCTTTTTCACGCCACCATTCTCGCATTTCATCCTCACCGAATGAATGGCAATTCGGCTTTGTTTGATGCCTCTTTAATGTTTCCTCAAATGGTATATCAAA
>JAAUZX010000084.1 GCA_014804365.1 Lachnospiraceae bacterium | reverse complement strand
GACAGCGCTGGATATTTCGAAACCAACGACGCGTTTGTGCGGACGGCCGTGCAGAAGTATATGGCGCCCTCTGTAATTGCGCTGATCGGCACCACAGTCACGATCGTTGCCAACAGCGTGATCGTGGGTAATTGCATAGGAGCGGGAGGACTTGCCGCGCTGAATATCGTAAACCCGATCTATTTTACTTTTGCCACGTTGGGAGCGTTGATCAATGTAGGTGCGTCTACCAATGCCTCCGTATGTATCGGTAAAAATGAAAAAGATCAGGCGGATTCCTATATTACCCTTGCTCTCTGGCTGACGATTGCCCTTTCGGTATTGGTAACTGTTATCGGGTTGACACTGTTTCCACAGCTTGTCCGCGTGTTAGGCACGACCCCGAGTACAGAGCCGTATGTGCGGGAATATGGCCAGATACTGCTGCTTGGCGGCACATCCGTCTCCCTCATGTATTATCCGTTCAATTTTCTTAAGGTGGACGGCCGTCCCAGGCAGGGAACTTATATGTTCCTTATGATGTTTGTGCTTGATCTGCTGTTTAATGTTATGTTTGTGGGTGTGTTGGATCTGGGTATGGGCGGCGTGGCGCTTTCTTTTGTCTTAAGTACACTCTGCGGGAATCTTTTTGGGTTGTTCCTCTTGTTGGGGAGGCAGTCGGGATTTACCTTCGGGAAAGTGAAGCGCGTGGGGGATAGTGTCGTGCAGATTGTGAAGACGGGAAGTTCCATGGCGCTGAATAATCTGTGCAATATTTTCCGGACGGTGGTGTTAAATTACATTATTCTGCGGGCACTTTCCGAGGAAGGGCTGACGGTGTTTGCGGTGATCGGAACCATCAATAATTTCTCGAATTCCGTGATATCCGGCATTGCCCAGACGATTACGCCACTGATCGGAGTGTTTTATGGTGAAAAAGATAACATCAGCATTAGGACGGTAGTGCGAGAAGCGGTGCGTAAAGGAATCGGTGTAATTATCATTATGACGGCAGTCATCTGTCTGTCTGCCCGTCTGATCGGGTCTGCGCTTGGCGTGACGGATCTGCCGCAGCTCGTCCCGGCAGTAATTATGTTCGCGGTCAGCTTTTTGCCGGGGATGATGAATAATGTTTATATTTTTTATTACTTTACGACAGAAAAGATAGGACTGGCGAACATACTCACTTTTTTGAGAGGCTTTGCGGTGCTGGTGTTGTCGGCGCTTTGCTTTTCCTATATTCAGCTCCCGGGTTTGATCTGGCTGTCATTTGCAGTAGCGGAGGGTGTGACGCTTCTTGTGAACATGGCTGTGGTTTGCACGCAGTGTGAGAGAAACGAACATCTTAAGGGAATGCTCATACTGGATGACCGCTATGAGGAAGAGGAGAGGTATTTGGCATTTACAGTGGAGAATACGGCAGCGGCCGCCGCGGATGCCTCGGAGAAAATCACTCTTTTTTGTAAAGAAAAAGAGATGTCGTCCAAGATATCCATGACCATCGGGCTGGCGGTGGAGGAAATGCTGCTCATCATATTTGAGCATTGCCTTTCCGATCGTGAGGGGCAGTATGCGGATGTCCGGATTATGCGGATGGATAAGGAGATCATCCTACATATGCGGTGTGCGGGCAGGCTGTTTGATCCCATCACGTATTATAAGGAGAAGAAAGCGGAGGCGCTGCAAAAGGGTAAAGTGCTGGAGGACGACAGTTTAGGCATAGAAATGATTGTGAAACAGGCACAGGATGTTACTTTCAGCAGAACTTTCGGCACGAACAATCTGACTATATTGTTGTATGAGGATTAATCATGTAATTATGCAGGCTCTGAGAAGAACCGGGTGAGAGGTTGGGAAAGTTTATTCGAGATGAATCGATTTGAATATTTTACGAATATATGCTGAGATTGACAACGTGCATAATAGAAAAATCAGGCGCTAAGAGTATAGACCAACTTTTAGCGCCTAAAATACTTTTTCAAATGATTAATGAAACAATTAATGAATCAAATAATGGAGTAATTGATGAACCAATCAGCGCAGTTTCACATCGAAGGGTTCCCCAAGCTGTACATAGCCATCATTCATGCGTCCGCTTTCTTTGGGAATCTCAACTGCGTACAACGTCATCGTCACGGTTTCGGCAGATTCGCTGATTCGTCCGTCATTGATGATCACCTGATTCTGCATATAACCGATGCCGTTCGCATTAAAAGAGAAATTCCATGTTCCTTTTATTTTGGTGTCTAAATGCGTTGGTAGATTAAGAAAATTTTAATGGAGTTGTGTATGTATATGTGAT
Organism: Lachnospiraceae bacterium; assembly: GCA_014804365.1. Lineage (GTDB taxonomy): Bacteria > Bacillota > Clostridia > Lachnospirales > Lachnospiraceae > UBA3282. The sequence continues at coordinate 75,352 of JAAUZX010000084.1, read as the reverse complement.
AAAATAATAAAATTGTATAATTCAACAAAAAATTTAGTAATGACTTTCTGGGAGGTATGTATATGAACACGCATAAAAAGATAAGCATATTGGTATGTGATTTTCTAATGACTTTGTGTATTGCCGCTTGTGGCCAGGCAAAAGAAGACGAATTTGCTGCAAATCAGCAGGAAAGCGATATACAGACGAGTGAGAGTACAGATTCAGAGATAAAGGAAGAGGAAATCATAAATGCGGAGGAAGCATCTGTAAATCAACAGGAAAGCAATGTGCAGACAGTTGAGAATACAGATTCAGAAACAAAAGGAGATGAAACCATAAATGCAATGGAATCTTCTGTAAATCAGTCAGAAGACAGTGCACAGCCGGTTGAAAATCCGGATTCGGAAAAGACAGCAGAAGAACTATTGGATTTATTTATCAATGGCTCAATAGGTGCAGTTGACCCCACAGATTTGACATCGGCATTTTATATTACTGATTTAAATATGGGCTCTGAAGAATGGGACTCATATTCTGTTGGAGAGAGAGTCGATCTAGACAATGATGGAGAAGATGAACTGGTTATCAGCGGTCCTTATGGCGGAATATACCTTGATGCGCGTAATAACAAGGTATATATATTGGCTGCTGGAGAAGGCAATGGTCTAATGCTTTCTTATACTTATTATAATGGAGCTGTATGGATTATGTATAGTAACAGCATGAATGCAGGATATGAAGCTTACCATATGGAAAAATTTGAAGGAGCTGATAACTTAGTTGCAGAAATGAATTTCGGTGAGGAGCTTGTTGACCCAAATGATTCTGAGTCTGAAACGAAATATACTTTGAATGGTACTATAATTTCATATGATGAATATACAGAATTATGCAGCAAAATTTTTGCTGCCCAAGTAGAAACAAACTGAAAGAAACATTAAGTTTGTTAAGAAAGATATAACATAAAAAATGAATATTGTTTACCTTTTGGCAGCGATTATCTTAACAGACAATCAGCTGCCGTTTTTTCAGAAACTATCAATTACAATATAGAAAGTATGGATTATCAGAAAATATTGACAAGTTGCAGCAGTTAGGAGCGTCGGATCGACGCCTCCTGCACGGCAATATAGTAAATGCCGTACAGCAATATAAAGAAAATATAAGAGATACCAAGTGCTCTCATAATCCACAGGTGATTGTCCATGGCGTTGAGATGGAAAACCGCCGATCGCATTTTCAAAGCAATGATATACACAAAGCTGCCGCTGATCATAAACGCCGGCAGGAGAGGAAGCAAAAAAATCAGCGTGAACCGACGGTTGTTTAATTGTGTGATCAGTTTTTCATTCATTCCAAGCCGGCTCAAAATATGATCCTGTTTACGCGTTTTCTCTCTGTCACTGAGAATCTGTGTTGCGAGGATCGCCGATCCGATGATTTCGAAGATCAGCGCAAGGTAAAACAGGCAGATTGCCATAGAGTAATATATTACTAAATTATCCTGGTCACCCCACCTGCCGGTGAGGTAATCTGCATCCTGCAACAAGGATGTGGCTCCTAGATCTATATCGTCAATCCATGTGCTGACCGCAACATTTCTTTCTAGCGGGACAAGCCCGTCGCAGAGCTGCATGAGGCGTTTCGGATCACCGCTGTCAAGGGGTGCATCTGTTATGACCGCAAGCAGACTGTACAGGACTTTCATCCGGTTCACGGCATTGTCGGGAACGATTACGCAGTAATCCCAGCCGTTTCCGTAAGTTTCCATCTGGTTGAAGGGTTCGCAGAAAATGCCGTCCGCCGCAAAAGAATATCCGGCACGGTTTAAATCATCTCTTTCCCGAATCAGGGCTCGGAAATCTTTTTCCAGCGCGGGCATACAGTGGACATAGCACAGGGACGGGTCAAGAGATACGGAATGATAGCCGAGCATTTCACGCAGCTTCTGATAGTCGCTCTGCCGCATATAGGTGTCGTATTTGTATTCTTTGTACGGGAATATATCGCCGCTTCCTGTGTCTGTGATTACTCTGTTGCGGACTGTGAGGAAATCATCTTTTTCATCGGTATATATGCCGTAGCTGTGGCATGACTGGATCGGGAAATTGCTGCGCAAGGCATTTTCATAGCTTGCAAAGTCGTACAATTCCGATTGGTGCAGGATCATTATATCAAACACGCGCTGTTCCACATGCTGATCGGCAATCATGTAGACGGATGTGCCTATCCCCATAAAAGTCAGAGACAGCATGAACAGAACCGACAGAACCCCCAGGACGGCACTTGTGGAACGGATCTTCGCCGTAAATTCCCGGAAGATCACCAATCTGTTATGACGGTACTTCCATTCGGTACGCCCTGCAAAGTGTGTGACAAGGAAGGCAGGAATGCTTTGGAAAAAACCGATCAAAAAAAGTGCAAGGCAGATGATTCCGATCAAAATATCATAGCCGTCGCCAAGTGGCAGAGTCGTTATCAGGAATACGCCCATGCAGCCTGACAGCACGGATATGACCAATACAACAGCAGCAGAGGCATTACCTGTTACCGGACTCTTTTCATTTTGACGGTCAAACATCAGCAGGTCATGAACGCTTATTTTGCGCACCCATTTCCGGTTTTTGCGGATCGCGCGAAGGAGGATGGACAAGAAATACAGGAGTGTAAGTCCCGTGGCGTTCCATGAAAAGTGAACGCGGAATGTATACTTTATCCCAAACATATGGTCAAGGACAGATTCCAGAATCTGTGACAACAGGATACCGACGGGAAGCCCAAGCGCAAATGCGAAAGCACCGACCAGCGTGTTTTCATAGAAAACAAGTCTGCTGACGGAGCGGTTCGGTATGCCGGACAGCATGTAGATACTCAATTCCCGACTGCGCTTTTTCAGGATAAAATTAGTCATATAGCCGACGATCCAGCCCATGATAAGCACGACCAGCAAAGAGGCAGCTACGATCATGTAGGGCAGTATCTCTGCACCGGAAAATGTTTCGAGCATATCCGAAAAGACTAGAGTATTGAAGGCATACATAAATGAAACCGTACACGCCAGAGTGATAAAATAGAGGGAATACTCTCTGGACTGACGCTTGGCATTGCGGATCGATAATTTTCTCAGCATGGTCTGTCACCTCCTAACAGAGAGAGCACGTCAAGAATCTCATGGTAGAATATACTGCGCGTTTTCTCGCCTTTTCGTATTTCATTGAAAATCTTCCCGTCTTTTAAGAAAAGAATGCGGTCTGCGTAGCTGGCGCAGAATGCGTCGTGCGTCACCATGAGGATCGTGGCGCCAAGGTCTTTATTGAGATCCGACATGATCTCTAACAGAATGCGGGAAGAATGGGAGTCCAGCGCACCGGTGGGTTCATCTGCCATGACCAGCTTAGGATCACAGATTACGGCACGGGCAAAGGCGCAGCGCTGCTTCTGACCGCCGGATACCTGAGAAGGGAATTTCTGCAGTGCATCGCTTATCTGTAATTTCTCTGTGATTTTATACACACGATCATCAATTTCTTTGGGGGAAATACCGCTGATCGTCAGGGGAAGGGCAATGTTTTCTTCCAGCGTCAGTGTGTCCAATAGGTTGAAATCCTGAAAAACAAAACCGAGATTGTCACGGCGAAATGCCGCTATGTCATTATTATCTATGGAAGTAATATCTTTTCCGTCTAAGAAAATATGTCCGGCGCTTACGCTGTCGATGGTGGAGATACAGTTGAGCAGCGTAGTCTTGCCGGAGCCGGAAGCGCCCATAATGCTGACGTATTCGCCGGGCCGGACTTGGAAGCTGATGTCGTCAAGGGCTTTGGTGACGGTGCTTCGGCTGCCGTAGTATTTTTCGATGTGCTCCACGCGGAGTACAGGGGTGGGTGTGTTGGGGTTGATGGATCTCGAATTCTCTGTGGTTGTATTTGGAGAAGTTCTTTGTATAGAGGTCATTTTGCTGCCGCCTTTCTGTTGAAAATTGTGGTGATTATTTGATCAGAGCAAGGCATTAACGGCTTATGCGATATGCTGAAAAAGGATGAGAATTTACGTTTCTATGTCCCCGCCTTGAACTGCATTTCGAGTTTGCCGAGTTGTGCGGTATCTCGTGATCTTGCAATCGAACTTGTTTAATTTGTATATTACATGCGGATTCGCGGGGCTGGTATAGAAGTTCTTTGATTTTATCTAACAATTTTGTAAGATACGGGAAGGCGGTGGGTTAATTTATCAGACATAAGTCGGATAGGGGTATTTGTATGGCTGTATGTGTTAATATGGGCTATACGGCGACTACATGTTCAGATGATTGCTTTTCGGAAAATACAGCAGAACAGTGGTGTATTTTCCGACTTCCGATTCTATATCGATACCGATTCCCAGCTTGGTACAGAGCTGTTTGCACAGATACAGGCCGATTCCGGTAGCGTCTGCCCCGCCTCTTCCGTTGCTGCCGACGAAGCCTTTATCGAAGACGCGGCTTATTTCACTAGGTTTGATACCGATGCCGTTATCCGTAACAGACAGGGAGACGTAGTTCTCCGTGTTGTTCGATGAAATCTGAATCACCGGCGGCTGCTCGCTACGGTATTTGATACTGTTAATAATAATCTGGTTCAGGATGAAGCAGATCCATTTCTGATCCGAATATACCGTGTCCGTAACGGAGTCGGTATGCACGCAGACATTATTCTGAATCAGAAATTGCTTGTTGCGGGCAAGAATCTCCAACACGCAGTCTTTTAGGGCGATTTCTTTGATCAGATAATCTTTTTCCACGCTGCCGAGACGGGCATAAAACAGAACTTTTTCCACTTCCTGTCCAATCAGCTCCGTCTGTGTTATGATCTTGCGCGTGACATCTGTCTTATGGTTTTCACAGATCAGTTCAATGCCTGTGATAGGAACTTTGATTTCATGAATCCACTGTTCGATATAATCTCGGTATTCGTTATTGATCCGCCGGGAGTTGGCGATTTCATCTGTCATATCTTTCAGTGCAGCCTTAAGCAGGCGAAAATAAACTTTTTCAAGTTCCGTTTTCGGCTTGTCTGCAATTTCCGCTAACAGGTATTTCTGATCTAAGGAATTCAGAGTAGACAGGAGCGAACGGATTCTCTTTTGCTTACCCAGATAATCAGTCCATATGGTAAAAAAGAAAATTCCGGCAAAGCACAGCCATAGCAGAAGCAGTTCGGATGTACCGAGCCCGAAGAAAAAAAGGAGAACGGAAAAGAGCAGACCGCCGGCAAGGCAGATAAGCAGGATTTTTTTGTTATCATTAATATAGTCCGAAAATTTCATATTTTATACCCCATGCCTCGCTTCGTCTGTATCAGGTCATCAGCTCCGAGACTGCGAAGTTTCTCTCTGATCCGCATGATGTTTACGCTCAGAGTGTTATCGTCGATGTGGATTTCATTGTCCCATAGATATTCCACCAGTTCTAAGCGGGTGACGATCTCGTTCGGGTGCGTGAAGAAATAGTGCATGATCTTCAATTCCGTTTTGGTCAGCTCGATCTCCTGTGTCCCGAAGGAAAGGGTTCCGGCGACAAGGTTCAGTTTGATACCTTTGTATTCTGCATGGCAAGTTTCCGCCGATGCCGTACCGCACCGGCATAACAGGCGATTGATCCGCGCCAGCAGAACGGGGATGTTGTAAGGCTTAGTGATATAATCATCTCCGCCGAGCGTCAGTGCCTGCAGCTCGTCCATCGCGGTATTTCGCCCTGTGATGAAGAGGATGGGTGTTGCTGAAAAGCTGCGGATGGAGGTGCAGAGAGTATAGCCGTCCTGTCCCGGCAGGTTGATGTCCAGTAGGATAAGGTCAGGAGAAAGAGAGCGGACTTGGTCGATGGGATCGGCGAAGTCAGTGACGGTGTTTACGGTGTAGCCAGCGTTGGAGAGGAGGAGTTGGAGTTCTTCGCGGATCAAGGGGTCATCTTCGATGAGTAGGATTTTTGGTTTTGTAGGCATTGGTGCAGGCTCCTTTTTATTTTATAGAATAATTTAATTATAACGCGATAATTGCGCGATGCAATACACTACACAATGATAAACAAATGTAGTATTATATAATTGTAAAAAGGGAATGTGTATCGGAGATAAACGGTGCACATAAAGAAAGCCGCGGAAGATTTTTCTGCGGTTTTCTTTATGCGATCATAATATTTGCAATGGACTAATTTGTGTTCGGACATTAATTTGTATCCGTTAATTTGTATCTGGAAGCATTTGGCTTGTACTTACAATTTGTGAAAAAAGAATGGAGAGTATTGAACCTGTCCGGTAAAAAAGATATAATGAGTGAAATATAATTTTGACGTATATTTATATGATTACTATTATATTGAGAAAAATACATAACCGCAGAAAGGACCACGAATGGACAAACTAAATACGCTAAAGAAATATTTCGGCTATTCCGCGTTTCGGGAGGGGCAGGGAACTCTGATCGACAACATTTTACAGGGGCGGGATGTACTGGGAATCATGCCTACCGGTGCCGGAAAATCTATCTGCTATCAAATCCCCGCACTTCTTTTATCGGGAATCACATTGGTCATTTCGCCGCTTATCTCCCTCATGAAAGATCAGGTACACGCATTGAATCAGGCAGGCATTCATGCCGCCTATATCAACAGTTCGTTGAACGAATCCCAGATTTCAAAAGCACTCAGACTGGCAGCCGCGGGACAGTACAAGATTATCTACGTTGCGCCGGAGCGCTTGGAGACTTATGAGTTTATGCAGTTCGCAAGACAGGCAGAGATCTCTATGGTGACGGTAGATGAGGCACATTGCATTTCCCAGTGGGGACAGGATTTCCGTCCCAGCTATTTGAAGATCGTGCAGTTTATCAGAAAGCTTGAGAAAAGACCTGTGATCAGCGCATTTACGGCGACGGCGACGGAAAATGTGAAAGAGGATATCGTCTGCGTTCTGGGACTCAACGATCCTTATGTGCTGGTCACAGGATTTGACCGTAAGAATCTGTATTTTGCAGTAGAGACTCCTGCCGGTAAAGACAAATATGTATTACAATACATAGGGGAACATGAAGCGGAAAGCGGCATTATTTATTGTGCAACCAGAAAAAATGTGGATACACTCTATGATAAGCTGCGGGCGGAGGGAATTGCGGTGACGAAATACCACGCCGGATTAAGCAGCGAGGAGCGCAGACAGAATCAGGAGGATTTTATCTACGACAAGAGCCCGGTCATGATTGCGACGAATGCGTTTGGTATGGGAATCGATAAGTCCAATGTGCGGTATGTCATTCATTATAACATGCCCCAGAGTCCGGAAAATTATTATCAGGAAGCGGGCAGAGCGGGAAGAGACGGAGAGCGGGCGGAATGTATCCTGCTTTACTCGGCGCAGGATGTCATGATCAACCGTTTTCTGCTGGAGAATAAGGAGCAGAAGGGAGAGTATACGCGGGAGGAAATGGAGGCTATCGCGGAGCGGGATGAGGAACGTCTGCGAATGATGATCTATTACTGCCTGACGACGGACTGTCTGCGGGAATATATACTCCGCTATTTCGGGGAACAGGGGGCAGGACACTGCGGTAATTGCAGGAACTGTCTGCGGGAGTATGAGGAGATCGATGTGACGGAGGCGGCGGTGAAGATTATCACCGGCATCAAGGAAGTGCGTCAGCGCTACGGGATCAATGTGATTGCGGGAATGCTTGCCGGGGAGAATCGTGCAAAATTGCGGGAATACGGTGTCATGGCGTATGAGTCTTTCGGTAGTCTGCGGGGCATGCGGGAAGTGGAAATCAAGGAGATTATTAACCGGATGCTTGTGCAGAATCTGCTGTTGATGACCAATGATAAATATGCAATTCTGAAAATTACTTCCGGGGCGGACGCAGTTATGGAAGGTGACACAAGTGTCATTTTGAGAAGGGCAAAGAAAGAGTCCGGGCAGGAGACGGAGGGAAGCAGACGAAAGAAGAGTGGTAAGGCGAAGGCGCGCAAGTCTGATATTCTGAATTCCAGGGGATTGGAACTTTTCGAGCAGCTTCGTCTGCTTCGGACAGAGATTGCCAGAGAGGAGAATGTGCCGCCGTACATCATTTTTTCAGATAAGACGCTGGTGGATATGTGCGTAAGGGTTCCGCTTAACAAGACCGACATGCTGGAGGTGTCCGGAGTAGGTGAGAATAAATATGAGCGGTACGGTGAACGTTTCTTAGGCGCGATCGCAGACTATACGGGAGGTGTCCGGGAGAAGTTCTATTTCGGGGATGCGGAGAAAGTATGATATTTATAAGGAGGGACATATGGAATCAGTAGTAGCAAGAAGATTGACAGTTTATAAGGGAAGCACAAAGGATTACGAGCCTATACTGCTAATTTCTTTGCTGGCACAGTGGCTGGAAGGGCTTGACTTTTTCATTGGGGATAAGTTTACTATTATATGCCGGCAGGGTGAACTTATCATATTAAAATCTGCCAGAGGGGAGGGTTATCTTCCAAAATATATAGATTTTGTTTCTTGACAAAAGTGTCTGACCAGCATAGAATAATAGTCAAAGAGAAGCGGGTTTTGTGTCGTGTACAGCTTTTATAGTTCAAGCGGGTTGCCTGTTTCTTTTTTTATGTCCATAACGTCATATAAGTACATCTTTCCGTTTTCGTCATGTCGCACAAGCATAGAGGCATGGAATACATTATACCGCTCAAGCACCCCGTTTTCACCATAAACAGGCAGGGCAAATCTAGAATCATACCGATACCAGCCTAAAGCAGCATTTCTGTAGTGTTTTTCGTTGTTATTTTCGCGGAAGTGTCTGCCAACAGCTATCTTTAGCATTTCCGGCAGTCCCTGTGTGGCATTTGCTTTCGCTTTTGCGGCGGCTCCCTTAAGTCTGTAAGTATAGACTGAACCGGTATATTCATTTGGCAGGTCATTCCCTATGTAGATAATATCATCTGTAGATTCTATCCTATAATTTTTATCCACAAAAGTCTTTAAGTAATTCCTGACATCATCCCAGTTTACTGAACGTTTTCCGGCAAAGCGGATACTGTTTATCACTGCAATTTTTTTACCTTCTGTATCTTCAGCAATAGTTACATTCCTGTCCATTTGTTTTCTCCTAAAACCTGTCCGGGCTTATATTGCCAGTCTGTCTTTGATGATGTGATTATACTATAATCCGTTTCCTTTGTCAGCTGCATTACAAACTATATTTTTTAATTCAATTTACCATTTGACATTGTGGCATAGTGTGTGAAATTTTTGTAAGGTAAATGCAAGTCGCCCGTAATGTTCCCGCAAGGTAGCAATGTTAAAATCATGATTAACAAAAAGAAGAAGTGTCCCGGCATTATATGTACATGAGAGGCAGCGCCGCTAGTATAGTCAATGGCAAAACAGTATGCTGCGGGAAACTTCGGAACGGAGGCTGGAATGAAAAATAAGATATTGATCGGAATCGGAACTGCTATTGTAATTGCTGTATGTTTGGTAAATTTATTTGTGTACGTTTTTGCCCAAAATGACAGCGGCTATTATTATGTGCAGATTGACAACAGCAAGATTGAACAGGGAAATTCACGGGACGGTGTCATTGACTTTCGGGGAGGAATGGATTATTCTTACACGCTGTCGGCTTATGATGAAAAAGGCAGGCGGACAGATATTACTTTCGGAACGTCAAGAGAATTGAGAGAGGGTGCGTTCCTGCAACTGACGGTGAAGCCGTTGCGCGGTGTGGTCGAGTGGGAGGAAGTACAATATGACGAGCTTCCCGTGGATGTGCAGAGGCGTTTACAGCGTTGACCACAGGATTTCGTTGACAGTCGGATAGCAAAATAAATGATATAGATGAAACAGCGGTAAGCTTATCAAGGGTTTACCGCTGTTAGTTTGTCCGGAACACTTTGCTTTGTGCTTTTTATGTTATATAACACAAAAATCAGTTGCCTTATTACCATTTATCCAATATGATTTATAGATAGAGATAAAAATTTGAAAAGACACGGCAAAACAGCAGAAAAGAAGAGGGTTAGGCTATGGCAACTTTGTATATTAATGAAAAAAACGAAAAAGGACATATTAATCCCGAAATCTACGGACATTTTTCGGAGCATCTCGGAAGGTGTATTTATGAAGGACTGTATGTCGGAGAAAATTCTGACATACCGAATGTAAACGGTATGCGAAAAGATGTTGTAGCTGCTTTAAAAGAGATTAAGGTTCCGGTACTCCGCTGGCCGGGCGGCTGTTTTGCGGATGAATACCATTGGAAAGACGGTATCGGACCAAAAGAAAACAGAAAGAAAATGATTAATACGCACTGGGGCGGTGTGGTTGAGGATAACAGCTTCGGTACGCATGAGTTCTTTGAACTGTGTGAACAGCTCGGCTGTAAGACCTATGTAAACGGTAATGTCGGAAGCGGCACGGTGCAGGAGATGAGCGAGTGGGTAGAATATATCACATTCGATGGCGTTTCTCCTATGGCGGAACTGCGGAAAGCAAACGGCCATGAGAAACCGTGGAAAATCGATTACTTCGGTGTCGGAAACGAGAACTGGGGATGCGGTGGTAACATGACGCCGGAGTATTACGGTAATCTGTACAGAAGATATCAGACTTACGTAAGGCAGTATCGCAGTGACGCGCCGATCCGGAAGATATGCTGCGGTGCCAATGCGGCGGACTATTTCTGGACAGAAGGCGTCTTAAAGACTTGTACGGCGGCACCGGCTCCCGGTCCCGAAGCGGATAATCCGGGCTTTATGAACGGTCTGTCGCTGCATTATTATGTGCACCCCGGCGTATGGGAAAATAAGGGAAGTGCGACGGAATTTGACAGTAAGACCTGGTATCAGACTCTTGCCAGGGCGGTCTACATGGAAGAATTGATCAGACGTCACGGCGCCATTATGGATCAATATGATCCGGAGAAGAAGATCGGTATGATGGTAGATGAGTGGGGCTGCTGGTTCGATGTGGAGCCGGGTACGAATCCGGGATTCTTATATCAGCAAAATACTATGCGGGATGCGCTGGTAGCGGGTATTACCCTTAATATCTTCAATAAGCACTGCGATCGTGTCAAAATGGCATGTATTGCACAGATGGTTAATGTATTGCAGTCCGTTATTCTGACAGAAGGACCTAAGATGATTCTGACGCCGACGTATCATGTATTCCATATGTACAGACATCATCAGAATGCGAAGCTGGTTGCAAGTTATATAGATGGCAATAAGATCGTAGGCGAGGAAGAATATCAGATGCCGATGCTCAGTGAATCGGTATCTGTCAGCGAAGATGGCACGGTGAATATAACGGTAGGTAATTTGTCCGTAACGGAAGATGTTCCGGTAGAGATCTCGTTCGCGGAACTTGCGCCTTCCCGTATCGAAGCCACAATTTTGACGGGTGCGATGTGTGCGCATAATACCTTTGAGGAGCCGGAAAATGTGAGAGAAGCTGCATTTAATGATTTTAAGGAGGACGGCAGGAAAGTCAGCTTTACCGCACCGGCATGCAGTATAATCAGTTTCCGTGTGCAGTGATGGGGAAAGAAGAACGAATCGGGGCAAAGCGGATTTGCAGAAAATGTCTGACTGCGGATATGGATGAGAAGGATTATTTTGCGAATCTGCATGCCTATATTGCAAATCTGGATGTCGATATTAAGGCGGATCAGGAAATATACGAAAAGAGACTTGCTGCTTGTAAGCAGTGTGATTTACTTACGGACGCTATGTGCAGGGCATGCGGCTGTTTCGTGGAATTGCGCGCGGCTATAGGGAAGAATTCCTGTCCGTACGATAAATGGAAAGCGCAAACGAAAAGAGGAATATAGAACTATGAGCGAATATCGGGTAAAAAAGATAGATCACATAAAGGAAATAGAAGTACAGGTGCCGGGGTCAAAGAGCATTACGAACCGGGCGCTTCTGATCGCAGCCCTGTCCGCGCACAAATGTACGCTGCACGGCGTTTTGTTCAGTGACGATTCCAGAGCTTTTCTTGACAGTCTCGAAAAATTAGGATTTGAAGTGGAGGCGGATGAAGAGACCAAGGATGTGGTGATTCAGGGTTTAGGCGGTGAGATTCCCAATCATCATGCCACGATCAATGTGAGAAGTGCGGGCACTGCGGCAAGATTCCTGACGGTTATGCTGGCGCTGGCGGGAGGGGAATATGAACTTCAGGCTTCGCCGCAGATGTGTAAACGTCCCATGAAACCGCTTTTGGATATTTTGAAACAGGCAGGCGTTGAATTTACTTTCATCGGGGAAGAAGATCACTTTCCGTTTGTGATGAAGTCACAGTCGGTTTCCATGAAAGAGGTTCAGGTGGATACCGGAATCAGCAGTCAGTTTGCCAGTGCGCTTCTCATGTCCGGAGTACTTCTTCCGGATGGAGTGACGGTGCTCCTTTCCGGGGATCGGGCGGAAGGAGCTTATATTAAAATGACGCTTGCCATGATGGAGCAGTTCGGAATCAAACCGGTTAAGCTTAAGAACGGATATCGGATTCCGCATACAGAGTCTTTTGGGGTGGAACAATATCAGGTAGAGCCGGATGTGTCCGGAGCATGTTATTTCTATGCAATGGCACCGTTATTACAGACCGATGTCAAAGTAAAAAATGTTCATATGGATTCTTTACAGGGCGATATTAAATTTTTGCAGGTATTGGAAAACATGGGCTGTATGCTTACGGACGAAGTCGATGGAGTGAAGATGTCAGGCAGCGGTCTTACAGAGTATCCGGGAATGGATGTTTCCATGAAAGATTTTTCCGACCAGACCATGACAATGGCGGCGCTCTCGCCCTTTGCCAAGGGGATGACACTGATTCGGAATATCGGTCATATACGGTTTCAGGAGACAGATAGAATTCATGCCGTTTTGACAGAACTTACCCGCATGGGAATAGAATGTGAAGAAGCGCCGGAATGTGACGGAATCAGAATTATGCCCGGAAAGGTGGAAGAATGCAGCGTGGAAACCTATGAGGACCACCGTATGGCGATGGCCTTTAGCCTGGTCGGTCTGAAAACAGGGAAGATAACGATTAGGAATCCGGAATGCTGCCGGAAAACGTTTGAAAATTATTTTGAGCTGCTTGACGGGCTATATTAGGGAGGAATTTGCCATGGCGGATAATGCAGAAAAAGAATTGTGGGATATTTATACGAAAGATCGGGTGAAGACCGGCAGATTACATAGACGTGGCGAGAAGATGAAGGACGGAGATTATCATATGGTGGTCCATGTCTGCATTTTTAACAGCAAGAATCAGCTGTTGATTCAGCAGCGGCAGCCTTTTAAAAAGGGATGGTCTAATATGTGGGATATCACGGTGGGCGGCTCCGCTTTGCATGGAGAGAGCAGCAGTCAGGCGGCAGAGCGGGAAGTGCTTGAGGAGATCGGTTTAAAACTGGATTTATCAGAGACCAGACCAGACTTTACGATCAATTTTGAGGATGGATTTGACGATTATTATCTGTTGGAACGGGAAGTGGATCTGACAAAACTTCATTTGCAGGAAGAAGAGGTTCAGGCTGTCCGGTGGGCTGACAGAGAAGAGCTGCTTCAAATGCAGGAGCAGGGAATTATGATTCCTTATTGGTTCCTGGATAAATTATTTGAGGTGCGCGGCTTTGATGCCCATGGCAATCAAAAACGGGATATCGAGATAGAATTTGCTGCACCGCACCGCCTTGCTTCATGGATGAGCCTTGTGGAAATTACAAGGGATAATTTTCCGGGACTGGAAACACAGGAGCTGCTAAACGAATATCGGGAGACGGTCATTAAGAATATGGAGCGGCAAAGCGCCATATGCGCGTTACATGGCAATATAGTTGTGGGAATTATGCTTTTTTCCACAAAGCACAATATGCTATCTTGTATGGCGGTGCATCCTGAGTATCGCAGATGCGGAATCGCGAAGAAGATGATCGATTTAATGCTGACCAGATTAGATCAGACAAAAGATATTACCGTTACGACATTTCGTGAGGATGATCCGAAAGGAGCTGCACCGCGGGCGTTGTATCAAGCTTTGGGATTTCTTCCGTCAGAACTATGCATCGAGCAGGGCTATCCATCGCAGGTGTTTGTGTTGAAGGGGAAAATACAATAAGGGATAAGAAGATAGAAGAGTGAAAGGAACTGTCGATCAGTCGTGACAAGACGGGAAGCATATAAAATTCTGGGGATTTCACCGGAAACGTCGAAAGATGAAATCAAAAAAAGGTACAGGCAGCTTATGTTCCAAGTGCATCCGGACAGCGCCGGATCATCGACGGAGAGCTGTCGATACAGTGCGCAGGAAATTAACATTGCCTATGAACTTGTGAGTATAGATTATCACGCTGAAGAGTCTGACGAGGTGGATTTCCATAAGGCTGCCGGTACCCGTCACAGGAGAGGTAAAGCGGCGCGGGACAACAGAAAAGACGAATGGGGTGCGCCGATTAACGGGAATGCTTACAGAGAGCGGGAAATCTTATGCTATGCAGAAGATTATGACGGTACTGTGTTAGGCAGTTTTTGCATCGCAAAAGGAAAATATGTGTGGACAACGGAGGAAGAGTTTCCCTTATTCCTGCTCAGCATTTATCAGTGCGGCAAACAGCTTTTGGATGAGTGTGACGAACAGTTTCACGGCGGAGCAGCTTCGGCGGACAGACATCGTGTTCAGGCGGAGCTCACCTATCTGCTCACGCAGCAGTTCATAAACGGGAGTGCGCTTTTGCAGGAACTGGCGAAAGAAGAGATGGCGGAAACAGACGGGAAACAGATTTTTTATGTTTCGGCCATGGTGGAGCTGACAGCCGGTACAGTGAGTTTGGAAGCCGGCGATTTACTGTATCCGTCGAAACTTAGGCAGCACAGATTGTATCTGCAGAATCAGAAGGGACGGGAGATCGGTTATCTGTCTTTTCATGATGATCGCTTCTACTATATTATCGTGCCCCTCTTTGAGCAAAAGAGAGTACAGATTAAGATACAGGTGGCGGAAAAGCAGGAAAAAAGAAGACGCAGTAAAACTTCCGGATACAGGAATCTTCACTTATGGATCAAACTGCTTGACGTTACCGAAAACTATGTGCCGGAAAATTTAAATTTGCGGATTGAGGAATTAGTGGAATCATATAAAAAGGCGTAAAAATTATTTTTTATATACAGGAGGTACAGCGATATGTGTACTGCAGCAACATATAAGACGAAGGATTTTTATTTCGGGAGAACATTGGATTATGAATTTTCATACGGCGATGAAGTGGTCATAACGCCCAGAAATTATCCGTTTTGTTTTAGGGAAGCGGGAAATATAAATACACATTATGCAATGATCGGAATGGCGTATGTGTCGGAAAATTATCCGTTATACTATGACGCTGTCAACGAGAAGGGATTAGGGATTGCGGGATTGAATTTCGTGGGCAATGCCGCCTTTTGGGATAGCAAAGAAGGCATGGATAATATTGCACAGTTTGAATTGATCCCATGGATTCTTAGTCAGTGCGCCACAGTGAAAGAGGCGAGAGCGTTAGTGAAGAAGATGAATCTGTCAAAAGTCGCTTTTAATGAGAAGCTTCCGCTGGCACAGCTGCACTGGATCATTGCGGACAGCAGCGAAGCGATAACAGTGGAAGCGGTGAAAGAGGGCATAAAGATATATGACAATCCGGTAGGCGTTTTGACGAACAATCCGCCTTTTGACCGGCAGATGTTTGCGCTGAATAATTATATGCATCTGTCTGTGAAGTCACCCTCGAACACTTTTGCAAAAGGTTTGGAGTTAGAACGGTACAGCCGTGGGATGGGAGCTTTGGGACTGCCGGGAGATTTATCGTCGCAGTCAAGATTTGTAAGGGCAGCGTTTGTGAAGATGAACTCCCTATCCGGGGAAGGAGAAGCGGAGAGTGTCAGTCAGTTTTTTCATATCCTTAATTCGGTGGATCAGCAGCGCGGCTGCTGCGAATTGGACGACGGAAAGTATGAGATAACCATCTATACTTCATGTTGTAATACCAATAAAGGAATATACTATTATACTTCCTATGATAATCACCAGATCACTGCGGTAGACATGCACAGGGAGGAACTGGACGGGGCTGTACTCATAAGATATCCGATGATCAAAGAGGAGCAGATCCGAATGCAAAATTAGTATAAAGTTTTGTGTTGTATGCCGGCAGGATCGGCGGATTAGCTACAATGCATAGAAAAAGACTGGGGTGGAGATATGAAGATTGCAGTGTTTTTTCCGGGAATAGGGTATCATTGTGACAAGCCGTTATTATATTACAGCGGAAAGATTGCAGGACAGCTTCAATATGAATTATGCAGGGTTAATTACGTTAATTTGAGCAGGTCATTAGAGGAAGCATTTACGCAGGCGCTTGCACAGGCGGAAGATATTCTGGCGCAGATTGACTGGAGCCGATATGAGGATATTGTGTTTGTGTCAAAAAGCATTGGCACGGTGGTTGCGGCCGCTTATGCCGGGAAACACGGAATAAGTTGCAGGAACGTTTACTATACGCCGGTAGCACCGACTTTTGAGTTCGATCCCCAGCCCGGCATCGTTTTTCACGGCACCGCGGATTCCTGGGTGGAGACTGCGGTTGTTACCACAAAATGCAGAGAACACGACCTGCCGTTACATGTCATAGAAGGTGTCGATCATTCACTGGAACAAAAAGATGATACGATAAGAAGTCTTTGTATTTTGCAGAAGGTGATGGAATTAACGAAGAGTTATATCGCGGATTTTTAAATTTTTCTGAAAAACATATTGCGCACAGCACTTATTTCTGATAGACTGTCTTCATTCGAACAAATGGAATTCTGCTATGCATGTCAGGCACTTCGCCACGATTTCCATTATTCATTATAACAAAGGAAGTGACTTGCCGGAATTCGAGTTTGCCGCAGGCAAATCTCGCAAAGTTAATTCCGCAGGAATTTACTTTTGAGAAAAGGAGGGATGAAGTGTCATTTATTGGACATATAAGCTGTTAGAATCAGACTATAGTTTTTAAAAATGTGATTGACAAAATCGAACATCTGTTTTATTCTGATATCAGAACGGATGTTCTACAAGAAAAGGAGAGCAGAACATGGAAAGAGATGAGAAATTAAAAGCATTGGATGCAGCGTTAGGACAGATAGAGAGGCAGTTTGGTAAGGGCGCCGTCATGAAATTGGGTGACCCTTCCGTGCAGATGAATGTGGAGACGATTCCGACAGGTTCCCTGAGCCTTGACTTGGCATTGGGACTCGGCGGTATCCCGAAGGGAAGGATTGTGGAGATTTACGGACCGGAGTCCAGCGGTAAGACTACCGTGACATTACATATGATTGCGGAAGTACAGAAGCGCGGCGGTATTGCGGGATTCATCGATGCAGAACATGCACTGGACCCGGTATATGCGAAGAATATCGGTGTGGATATTGATAACTTATATATATCTCAGCCGGACTGCGGCGAGCAGGCGTTAGAGATTACGGAGACCATGGTGCGTTCCGGTGCGGTGGATATTATCGTGGTGGACTCGGTTGCCGCATTGGTTCCGAAGGCGGAGATTGACGGCGACATGGGAGACAGTCATGTCGGACTGCAGGCGCGTTTGATGTCTCAGGCGCTTCGTAAACTGACTGCGGTGATCAGCAAGTCTAATTGTACCGTGGTATTTATCAATCAGCTGCGTGAGAAAGTCGGTATCATGTTCGGTAATCCGGAGACGACTACCGGAGGACGTGCACTGAAATTCTACTCGTCCGTACGTCTGGATGTCAGAAGGATCGAGTCCCTGAAGCAAGGCGGAGAAGTGATCGGTAACAGAACGAGAGTGAAAGTGGTTAAGAACAAGATTGCGCCGCCTTTTAAGGAAGCGGAGTTTGATATCATGTTCGGCGAGGGAATTTCCGTGGTCGGTGATATTCTGGATCTCGCTGCGGAGAATAATATTGTCAATAAGAGCGGTGCATGGTATGCCTATGAGGGCAATAAGATCGGACAGGGCAGAGAGAATGCAAAGCAGTATTTGCGGGATAATCCGGCGGTATGTACGGAGATAGAGCGCAAGGTAAGAGAACTGTTTAATCTGGACACAGATAAAGCGGAAGAGACGGCACCAGCGGCGGAAGCAGAGAAGAAGGCTGATAAAGAGAAAGAAAAAACCGCTAAATAATGACAGTGATGGAAAGCTTATTCATAAAAGTATGCAGGAAATCAATGTAAACGGAGAATTATCATGCTTGTAACACAAATATCCGAAGTGTCGAAGTCGCGCTGTCGGGTTTACTTAGACGGGCAGTTCGCCTTCGTACTCTACAAAGGCGAGCTGCGACGGTTTCATATCAAAGTCGATGAGGAGCTTTCAGAGGAGAGTTATCGGGAGATTATGACAGAGATTCTGCCGAAGCGGGCGAAAATGCGCAGTATGAATTTATTGCAGTCACGCGATTATACCCGCAGACAGCTGGCAGATAAATTGGAACAGGGTGATTATCCACAGGAATGTATTGAAGAAGCGATCGCATATGTAGAATCTTACGGCTATATTGATGACAAACGTTATGCCAGAGACTTTATTGAGTATAATCTTGCCTCCAAAAGCAGAACCCACATAGAGACCGATTTGATGAGAAAAGGGATTGGGAAAGAGACAATCAGAGAGGCATTTGAAGAATTAGATGATCTGGGTGTGCAGCAGGATGAATTGGCTCTGGCATGTGATCTGCTCAGAAAGAAAAAATATTGTGCGGATACTGCTACAGGGCAGGAACAGCAGAAAATGTACGGTTTCCTTTATCGGAGAGGTTTTCGACATGACACAATCAGCAAAGCACTTATGCTTGACATAACATCAAATTCAGTATAGAATTGAAGTGTTGTAATTTTGCTTAGTATAGAATGTTTATATAAACGCTGATACAGCTTAAACATTCTAGAATAGATTATGTACAATGAAAACTAAATAAGGAGGTGCTCCTGTAATGTTGGTGCCAGTTATTTTAGCGGTAGTCATCACACTGGTGATTTCGATTCCGGTATCTGCCTTGGTTGCTATCAACTATCGAAAGAAGGTTGTGGAAGCCACGATCGGCAATGCGGATGAGAAGGCCAGAGAGATTATTGACGAAGCTCTCAAAACTGCTGAGGCGAAGAAGCGCGAGTCATTGCTTGAGGTCAAGGAAGAGTCCATTCGTACCAAGAACGAACTCGACAAGGAGATCAAGGAACGTCGTGCGGAGGCGCAGCGTTATGAACGCCGCGTGCAGCAGAAGGAAGAGAACATCGACAAGAAAGCTGATGCTATCGAAAAGAAGGAAGCAAGTTTGGCACAAAGGGAAGAATCCCTGGCGAAACAGCGCGAAGAAATTTCCAAACTTAACGAGCAGAGATTACAGGAACTAGAACGAATCTCAGGATTGACCTCCGAACAAGCAAAAGATTATTTGTTGAAAATTGTTGAAGATGAAGTGAAACATGAGACTGCTGTCATGATCAAAGAGATTGAGAGCAGGGCAAAGGAAGAGGCAGATAAGAAGGCTAAAGAGTATGTAGTCACGGCGATTCAGAAATGTGCCGCAGACCATGTATCCGAGACAACCATATCTGTCGTGCAGCTTCCTAACGATGAGATGAAAGGCAGAATCATCGGTAGAGAGGGACGTAACATCAGAACTCTTGAGACGATGACGGGTGTTGATCTGATCATCGATGATACGCCGGAAGCAGTTATTTTATCCGGATTTGATCCGATCCGCAGGGAAGTGGCAAGGATCGCGCTTGAGAAACTGATCGTGGATGGACGTATTCATCCCGCCAGAATCGAAGAGATGGTTGAGAAGGCGCAGAAAGAAGTAGAAGTAATGATCAAAGAGGAAGGTGAAGCGGCCACACTGGAGGTAGGTGTACATGGCATTCACCCTGAACTCGTAAGATTACTCGGTAAGATGAAATTCAGAACCAGTTATGGTCAGAACGCATTAAAGCATTCGATCGAAGTTGCTCAGTTATCCGGCTTGCTTGCCGCTGAGATGGGATTGGATGTCAGAATGGCGAAGCGTGCAGGTTTATTGCATGATATCGGTAAGGCTGTTGACCATGAGATGGAAGGTTCGCATATTCAGCTCGGCGTGGAGCTTTGTAGAAAATACAAAGAGTCTCCGACAGTGATCAATGCGGTAGAGTCTCATCACGGGGATGTTGAGCCTCAGTCTCTGATCGCGTGTCTTGTACAGGCTGCGGATACGATTTCTGCTGCAAGACCGGGTGCGAGAAGAGAAACATTAGAAACATATACAACAAGACTAAAACAATTAGAAGACATTACAAACAATTTCAAAGGTGTTGATAAATCTTTTGCTATTCAGGCAGGTAGAGAGATTCGTGTTATGGTAGTTCCGGAACAGATTAACGATTCTGATATGGTATTACTTGCGAGAGATATTTCTAAACAGATTGAAGCTGAGTTAGAGTATCCCGGACAGATCAAAATAAATGTGATCCGCGAGAGCCGTGTCATTGACTATGCTAAATAGTATTGATTGCCCCGTAGAGAAATCTACGGGGCTTTTCATATCTGTACAGAATCACCAGAAATAGGGAAAAAGCGTAAAGAAAATTGTTTTATCTACATACTTGTAGAATGTGAAAAACTGTAGTAGAATAATTAGCGATGTATGATTGTATACAATTATTCAATGCGTATGCCGTATCGAAAAATGAACGAAAGTTTGTTGGTATGATTCAGAGCATGTGTCTTGGGTGTTGATGAGAAAGGAGTATAGTGATAGAGATGAAACCGTACAAAGAGATGAGCCGGGAAGAGTTGTTGTCGCTGAAAGCAGAATTTGACAAGCAGTTTGAGGATGTGAAAGGGAAAGGGCTGAAATTGGATATGTCCAGAGGTAAGCCTGCGCCTGCACAGCTTGATATAGCAATGGGTCTTATGGACGTTTTGAATTCCGAGTCGGATATGAATACGGAGACGGGAGTGGACACCAGAAACTATGGCTTAGTGGATGGCATTCCGGAAGTCAAGAGATTTATGGGAGAGATGATGGAAGTGCCGGTGGAAAATGTTATCGTGTATGGTAACGCGAGTCTGCCGATTATGTATGATACCGTGTCGCGTTCCATGACACACGGTGTCCTCGGCAGCACACCGTGGTGCAAATTGGATAAGGTCAAGTTTTTGTGCCCGGTTCCCGGATACGACAGACATTTTAAGATTACGGAGCATTTTGGGATTGAGATGATTAATATCCCGATGACGCCCACGGGTCCTGATATGGATTTGGTAGAAAAATATGTGCAGGAAGATGCGGCTGTAAAAGGTATCTGGTGCGTGCCTAAGTACTCTAACCCGCAGGGCATTTCCTACTCTGATGAGACGGTGAAGCGGTTTGCAGCCCTGAAGCCGGCGGCGGAGGACTTTAGAATTTACTGGGATAATGCTTATACGATTCATCATTTATATGAGGATAAACAGGATTATATACTGGAGATTCTGCATGAATGTGAAAAGGCAGGAAATCCTGATATGGTATACAAATTCAGCTCGACCTCTAAGGTCAGCTTTGCGGGCGGCGGTATCGGCGGATTTGCTGCTTCCAAAGCAAATATCGAGGAAGCGAAGAAGAGCATGTCGGTACAGACAATCGGTTATGATAAGATCAACCAGCTTCGGCATGTCAGATATTTTAAAAATTTGGATGGTATGATGGCGCATATGAAGAAGAGCGCAGACATCATAAGACCTAAGTTCGAGGCAGTCTTAGGCGTCTTAGACAGAGAACTTGGCGAGCTGGGAATCGGTAGCTGGACGAGACCGCTCGGAGGGTATTTTATCTCTTTCGATGCGATGGAGGGCTGTGCCAAAGCGATCGTGGCAAAGTGTAAAGAGGCGGGCGTTGTTCTGACAGGCGCCGGAGCGACATTTCCTTACGGAATTGATCCGCAGGACAGCAACATCCGTATTGCGCCTTCCTATCCTTCTGAGGAGGAGCTGGCGGCTGCGGCAGATCTGTTTGTGCTGTGCGTGAAGTTAGTCAGCGTTGAGAAGCTGTTAAACGCATAAACGTAAATTGCCGGCAAACGGGCATTGCAACAGGAGGCTGGACAAGACACGACAGATATTGTATGATGAAGTAAAGTTATGTTAGAGGCAGCGAGGCATATATGGATAAGTATGAACGTATTGGCAGAGAATTGGTGCATAAGGGCGCTATCATAGACTATTATCAGGATACCATCAAAATCCCTAACGGTAATATTGCAAAATGGGATTATATCCGGCATAAAGGTGCCGCTGCAGTGGTTGCCGTGAAAGAGGATGGAAAGCTTCTGATGGTCAGGCAGTACAGGAATGCTCTGAACAGAGAGACGTTAGAGATTCCGGCCGGCGGATTAAATGATGTGGATGAACCCACAGATCTTGCCGCGGCGAGAGAGCTGGAAGAGGAGACGGGGTACAGTGCGGGGAAACTGGAAATGCTGCTGTCACTGCGAACAACGGTTGCTTTCTGTGATGAGAAGATAGATGTCTATGTGGCAACGGACTTAAAACGGAGCGAGCAGCATCTGGATGAGGATGAATTTCTGGATGTGTTAAGCTACGATGTGAAAGATTTGCTGGAGATGATTTACGACTGTAAGATTCAGGATGGGAAGACGGTTTCGGCGATTTTGGCATATTACAATAAATATTGTAAATAGCCATATTGCAACAGAAAGTACAGACAGATGCAAGATAGTACAATTAATTTATGATTGCAAAGGAGAATCAGGCTATGAATGAAGCAAGAGCAAAAGAACTGGCACATGAACTGACAATGGAATATGTCAGAGAGAAGAATATGTTAAGTAATCCGCTGTTAGAGAATATTCCCAATGTGGTAGAGAAATTTGCAGACATTAACAAGAGATTTTACGATGCTATCATAAGTAATGATACGTTAAAAGAGTTGTATTAAGTGTGGAGAATGCCTTTAGGTGTTGTCGTCAGCGATCTGTGTGAATAGATTGCTGACGATTTTTTATATAGGAAACTAAAAAACGCATGCCGGCGGGCGAACCGGCATATATTTAGGTGAACAGGACATACCGTGAAAGAGGGTAAGGTATTGCAGCATTCACCGGTTAAAAATTGTTACTATGTGATTTATCTGTTTATGATCGGACTTTTTCTTGGCATAGTGATCGTTAATGCAGGGTATGACACGTGGATTAGAAACGGCAGTCTCTTGGGAACGGAAATGATTCTGCGCCTGAAGAACAGTGTGCCGGACGGCAGTGAACTTCTCGGGTATATTGTGAAGCATAGATTGTTTACCGTCTTTATGCTTGGGATTTTAGCGACCACTATGATCGGTATTCCGGCGGTATGCGCATACATATGCTATATCGGGCTGGCGGCCGGGTGTCTTCTCTCGGTTGCAGTGATCCGTTATGGGATCCGCGGACTGCTGTTGATGGCGGCCGGAGTGTTCCCACAGGGAATTTTGCTGATTCCGGCCTACATAGCTTTGTTTGTATGGAGCATAAATATCAATCGGATATTGTATTCCAAAAACCCGTATGCGGATTATTATATCAAAGCAGGAAGACAGAGTTATCTGAAAAAAGGGGTACAGATGATCGGGATCGTGGGAGTTGTCATAATGGGGTGCCTGTTGGAGAGTTATGTTAATCCTAAAATGCTCCATTTTATTCTAAAAATTTTTTAGAAAGTTTTTATGTGTGCGTTTTCCCATATATAGTAGACATAAATTCTACCGCTGACGATATGTTGTGTTTTCATGAAAATAAGGCTGAAATGCCCGTAAAATCGGGAAAAAATCCATTTGCTTTTCTCTGAAATTCTGATTATAATGATAGGCAGACGATGAGTTGATTTACATAAGAGGGGTCGCTCAGGGAAGGGTTTCCGGTTTCATGGAAAAAGAGATCAAGGCTTTTATAACATATTTACATAATGTGAAGGGTACTTCTGCCAATACGGAGATGTCATACAAGAGAGACTTGGAGAAAGTGCAGCATTTTATGGCGGAGCGGGACATTCACGAGATGGGGGCCGTGACAGAGAAAGACCTGGAAGAGTATGTGAAATATTTGGAAGATAACAAATTCGCCGCGGCTACCGTATCCAGAAACATTGCGTCATTGAAAGCATTTTATCATTATCTGGTGCAGGAAGGGATCGTGGCGGAGGATATCTCCGGAGCGTTAAAAGCGCCGAAGATCGAGAAGAAGGTTCCGGAGATCATGTCACCTGATGAAGTGGTTCGTCTTTTAGAGCAGCCTTCCGGGGATACCCATAAGGAGATTCGTGATAAGGCTATGTTGGAGCTTCTCTATGCTACCGGAATCAGGGTGACGGAACTGATTACCCTTAAAGTTTCGGATGTGAATATATCCATGGGATTTATTTTGTGCCGTGATCGCAATAAGGAGAGAGTGATTCCTTTCGGAACCGAGGCTAAGAACGCCATGACGAGATACTTGGACGGCACGAGGGATGATATGTTGGAGAACAAAAATTCCGATGTGCTTTTTGCGAATTGCTCGGGACAGCCGATGAGCCGACAAGGATTTTGGAAATTAATCAAATATTATGCAAAGAAGGCGGATATCAAGGCGGACATTACGCCGCATACGCTCAGGCATTCTTTTGCGGCACATTTGGTGGAAAACGGGGCAGACTTAAGAAGCGTGCAGGAGATGCTGGGACATTCCGATATTTCCACGACACAGATTTATGCACACTTAAATCACAGTCATATACGTGAGGTATATGCGAAGGCACATCCGAGAGGATAGAAGCATATAATAAAGCTTATAAGGCATGGGACTGTTTCAGTTGAAACACCCCGTGCTTTTCTATATAATGGGAATGTGTTACGGCGCAGCATGACACTGATAAAGTCCGGGAGGGCATACCATGTATAAGATTTTGATCGTTGAGGACGACAGCACAATTTCGGAACAGATTGGAAAATATTTGAACAGATGGGGATATGAGACTGCCTGCGCGGAAGATTTTGAGAATGTGCTGCAACAGTTTATTTCTTTTGATCCGCAGCTTGTCCTTTTGGATATCGGACTGCCTTTTTATAATGGGTACTACTGGTGCAGTGAGATTCGTAAAATTTCACAGGTGCCGGTGGTATTCATCTCTTCGGCATCTGATAATATGAATATCGTCATGGCGATGAACATGGGCGGAGATGACTTTATCATGAAGCCTTTTGATTTGGAAGTGCTGCTTGCCAAGGTGCAGGCGATTTTGCGAAGAACGTATTCTTTCCAGAAGCAGTCCTCCGTGATGGAGTATGGAAATGTCATTTTGAATCTGACGGACATGAGTCTGCTTTATCAGGGCACGAGAATCGAGTTGTCTAAGAACGAGTTTCGGATTTTACAGATTCTTTACGAGAATGCGGGCAACACGGTAAGCCGTGAGAATATTATGAAAAGGCTGTGGGACAATGAGTGTTTTGTGGATGATAATACGCTTACCGTGAATATGAACCGCCTTCGTAAGAAGTTAGAGGAGATGGGGATTCATGATTTTATATTGACGAAGAAGGGCGTAGGGTATCAGTTGGCGGCGAAGGATTCTTCAGAATGAGTCAGTATATTTTTTTACGGTTTAGAGATACTTTGCAAAGTGATTTAGGTAGTGGTGTCAGCGTCACATGACGGGAAGTGTAAAACGGATTATGAGTAAAAAAGAAATGAACAGACAGATACGGCGGTCATACTTGCGTGACCGCTATATAATCCTGTGCCTCTATGTGTTGATTATAGCAGTGTTCTTCGGAGTAGCCGCTCTTTATGACTATGTGCAGGTATTGAGGAATATGCTTTATGCGGTGGAACTCACGCTCTTTTTCGGTGTGTTGACTGCATTGATCGACTATCGGAATTACCGTGCAAGGTGTTATTCGTTGTTTCTTGCAGTCCAAAAGGAAGAAGAGCGGACACGCGATCTGCCGGAGGCACAGAACCTTCCGGAAGTGCTATACAGGCAGCTTCTTATGGAGGAAGAGCTGGAGAAGCGGAAACTTCTTACCAGATATGATGAGAAGCAGAAAGATATGGCGGACTATTATACGATGTGGACACACCAGATCAAGACGCCGATTGCGGCCATGCAGCTGTTGCTGCAAGGCAGCGGAGAGATGAAGAGCGGGCAGGAAGAGTCGGATCGCCAGAGGGAGAGGGAAGAACTGTTTAAGATCGAGCAATATGCGCAGATGGCACTTTACTTTGCGAGGCTGGACAGTACGTCATCAGATTTCCTTTTTAGAGAATACGATGTGCAGGAGATCGTGAAACAGGCAGTGCGTAAGTACTCCGTATTATTTCTGCGCAGCGGCCTTACTTTTCGGATGGAGGAATTCGAGTTAAGAGCGGTGACGGATGAAAAGTGGTTGTGTTTCGTGGTGGAGCAGGTTTTTTCTAATGCGCTGAAATATACCCAGCAAGGCGGCATTGCGATTTACGGAGCGGATGCACAAGGAAATCCGAAAGAAGGGAAGGTATCCTATCTGGTCATTGAAGATACGGGAATCGGGATCAGAGAGAGCGATCTGCCGAGAATCTTTGAGAGAGGTTTTACCGGATATAACGGGCGGCTGGATAAGAAGGCGACAGGTCTCGGACTGTACTTGTGCAATCAGATCATAAGCAGAATGTCCCATACGATAAGAGTAAAATCCGAACCGGGGGTTGGGACGAAGGTTATTCTGGGATTTGTGCAGGAGGAGTAAGAAGGGAAGAAAAAGTGTGGTGATTATAGGCTGAGAGGGCAGAGCGTTTTTTATTCGTCGATTTATTTCTCCGTTGCTTACGGCGAGGCATTGAAGAGGGGCTTAATATTTAGATTATTGTATGTGACAAAAGTGTAAGATTAGGGGGAAGAAATGTAAGCCGGATGTATGGCAGCACATTTCTTCTTTTCATATAATTGTCTTGTACGAAAGGGGTATGGCTATAGAAATATTAAAAATGGACATTTTCCTTTTAAATACAAACACACATTGGTAGAGAGGAGTTGACATAACATGTCACTGTTAGAAGTTAAAAATGTAAAGAAAGTATATACCACAAGATTCGGGGCTGCCAAGGTGCAGGCGCTTAGTGATGTAAACTTCTCCGTGGAGGAAGGGGAGTATGTGGCGGTCATGGGAGAATCCGGTTCCGGCAAGACGACGCTTTTGAATATCCTTGCTTCTTTAGATAAGGCGACAAGCGGTCAGGTACTTTTAAACGGAAAGGATCTGACGCAGATCAAACAAAGAGAAATCTGTGCCTTCAGAAGAGAACATTTGGGGTTTGTGTTTCAGGATTTTAACCTGTTAGATAGCTTGTCATTAAAAGACAATATTTATCTGCCGCTTGTGCTGGCAGGAGCGGATTATAAGAAGATGGAGGAGAAGCTGCGTCCGCTTGCGAAGAAACTTGATATTTCGGATATTTTGGAAAAGTTCCCTTATGAGGTATCGGGCGGACAGAAGCAGCGTGCAGCAGCATGTCGGGCGCTGATTACGGAGCCGGATATTATTCTGGCGGACGAGCCTACCGGTGCATTGGATTCCAGAGCGGCGGGCAAACTGCTTAAGTTGTTCGGCGAGGTGAACAGGGAGGGCCAGACTATTTTGATGGTGACGCACAGTGTTCAGGCGGCGAGTCATGCAGGGCGGGTGCTTTTTATTAAGGATGGCTGTGTATTTCATCAGATTTATAGAGGCAATCAGAGTAATGAGGCCATGTATAAAATGATATCGGATGCGTTGACGGTATTGCAGACACAGGTACAGGAGGTGCAGTCAGCATGAAAGAGACATATAAGACAACAAATACATTGCGGATAAAATTGTTGCCTCAGTTGGCATGGAAGGGCATCACGGCCAACGGAAATGTATATTATCCGTATCTTGCGGCGGGAATTTTTTCGGTGTTTACCTATTTTGTGTTTGCTTCGATCCTTCAGAATGATATACGAGACTTGTTTCCGAAGAGAGAGTATGCATGGATCATGCTGTATTTGGGAAAATGGCTGCTTTCTGTTATCCTGCTTTTCTTTCTGATTTATGCCAATGGATTCTTGGTAAAAAGGCGTAAGAAAGAATTTGGGCTGTATCATATCTTAGGATTAGAGAAAAAACATATCGGCGCAATGATGTTTGTGGAATCTTTTCTGCTCTATGTTGCTTCGTTATGTGGCGGCATCATATTTGGGCTGGTGCTCTCCAAGCTATTGTTTTTGCTGCTGCTTCGGATATGCGGAATGCCGACGGATCTGCGTTTTGTTTTTGAGCCGAAGGCTTTTAAAGAGACAATAGTCTATTTCGGTTACGTGTACCTGATCAATTATGGCGGGAGTCTGCGGCAGGTCGGCAAGGCAAGGCCGGTAGAGCTTATGAGCGGCAGCAGGAAAGGAGAGAAAGAACCGAAGTTTCTGTGGCTCTATGCATTTCTTGGAATGGCAGCCCTGAGTGTTGGTTATTTCTGTTCGATTACCTCACAAATTGATGATATGATTTTTATGAACTTTTTTCTGGCAGTCTTCCTCGTAGTTATAGGAACTTATCTTCTGTTTACTTCGGGAAGTATCGCATTCCTAAAATGGATGAAGACAAGGAAGAGGACTTACTATCAACCGGAGAACTTTATCACCGTTTCGGGAATGCTTTACCGTATGAAAAAGAGTGCCGCAAGCCTTTCCAATATCTGCATTTTTTCTACCATGGCGCTTATTACCCTCATATGCACGTTATCACTCTGGATTGGCATGGATGGGTGCATGCATTTTGTATGTCCGTACGATATGACAATGTCTTACTGTGAGGAAAAGGTGTCACAGTCAGATGTTATGCAAGAAATTTATAGCCTTGAAGAAAAATATGGTCTTACCGCGCAGAGGGTGGACGTGTATGACAAGGTGGAGCTTTCTGTGAAAAAGATTGAGAACAGATTTGAAATACAGGACGGAAAAAATTATGCGGAGTGGTACGCCGTGGATATTCTTACTCAGGATGATTATAACAGCGTACAGAACAGTTCGGTCAGTCTTGCGGAGGATGAGGCGCTTATTTACAGTAGCGGCAGAGATTTTGCTTATGATACTATTGATTTCTTCGGCAGAGAGTTTGAAGTACAAGAAGAGATCGACGAATTTTTCCCTCATCCCAAGGCGGAAGGAAATATATTTGAGGCGCGTTATATGATAGTCGTCAGAGATGAACAGGTGCGGGATACATGTGTCAGAGCATGGTGTGAGACGGTCGGTGTGGAGGACGTAGACAGATTCCTGCAAAGTGATGAAACCAGGCGTGTGTTACTCCTTTTGAAAGGCGCTGATGAAGAGAAGTCCGCATTTTTAGAGGAATTCAGTGTATGGGGACAAAGTCAGCCGGGATTTACAAGTCTCCAAAACGGCGTGGATCGGAGAGAAAACGATCATATCATGTATGGTTCACTTCTGTTCATCGGTGTCCTGTTTGGGCTGATATTTTTCATGTGTCTGATTCTGATTATGTACTATAAACAGATCGCGGAAGGATATGAGGACAGAGATAATTTCGGTATTATGCAGAAGGTGGGAATGAGTGATCAGGAGATTCACCAAACGGTACACAGACAGATCCTTATGGTATTCGGACTGCCGCTTGTCGGAGCGCTTCTGCACACTATGGCAGGGATGTTTATGGTAAAAGGGTTATTAGGGGTATTATCATTCTTTGACATGAAAGTGTTTGTTGGCAGCATAGTAGGGGTATCGGTGTTGTTTGCGGCAGTGTATGGAGCAAGTTATCTTATTACGGCGAAGACATATTACCGGATCGTGAGACAGGGGTAGCTGTTATCAGATATAATGGTATTTTCCGCGTTTCGCGAATAGGAAGGCGGCGGAAAGAATACAGGCACATACCTCTGCGACAGTGATTGCCCACCATATGCCGTCTACGCCGAAGAAAATCGGAAGAAGCAGTACGGAAGCTGTCTGGAAAATCAGTGTGCGCATAAATGAAATGGCTGCCGAAACGGCCCCGTTGTTGAGCGCTGTAAAAAAAGAGGACGCAAATATGTTAAGTCCGGCGAGCAGGAAAGAGAACGCAAACAGTCGGAAGGCATGGCTTGTCAGCTCAAAGAGTTCGACATCATAACCCACAAAGACTTTCGCAAGCGGTGCGGCAAGCAGGAGGGCGGATAAAGTCAGAATTATGCCGGCGCCGCTCGATAAAGTGACACTTTTCTTGAGCATATTCTTTAATTCCGTATGGTTGGCGGCACCGTAGTGGTAACTGATCACAGGTGCGGACCCTATGGAATAACCGATGAAAATGGCGATAAAAATGAACTGGACATACATAAGCACACCGTACGCAGACACACCGTTTTCGCCCACATATTTTAAAAGCTGGAAATTATAAATCATGCTGACAATGGAAGAAGATATATTATTCATCAGTTCCGAGGAACCGTTGGCGCATGCCTGCAGCAGTGGTTTGAGTTCAGGACGTGTCCACGTCAGTCTGAGTAGACTTGTATTAGGCCGGAGGAAATATATTAAGGGCAGGATGCCGCCTATACATTGGCTTAATCCTGTGGCGAGGGCAGCACCGGCAACGCCCCATCTGAAGACACCGACAAACAGTGCATCGAGAAACATATTGACTATTCCGGCGGCAACCGTGACAACCAGACCGAGTTTAGGCCTCTCGGCAGCGATAAAGAAACTCTGAAAGACATTTTGCAGCATGAACGCGGTTGTAAAGCCGATTACAATCTGACCGTAAAGGATACAATCCGCCATCATTTCCGGTGTGGCGCCGAGGAAAGCGGCAACGGGGCGCATAAAGATAATGCCGGCAGCGGACAGAAGGATCCCGAGACCAAGCGTCAGGTATATCATCATGGAGAAATAGCGGTTTGCCGTTTCACGGTTATCCTGCCCGAGCATAAGGGATACGAGGGCTGTTCCACCGGTACCGATCATAAATCCCATGCCGCCGAGGATCATGACGAAGGGCATGACGAGATTGACGGATGCAAATGCGGTTTTGCCGGCGAAATTGGACACAAAGAAGCCGTCCACAACGCCGTAAATCGAGGTGAATACCATCATGATGACAGTCGGGAATGTAAAGTGTAGTAATTTATTATAGGTAAAGTGGTCTGATAATTGAATATTTGTTTTCATAGTTCCATGATTCCTTTAGAGTTTGGATTATACTTTGGTAAAAAATGGTTCTTATTCGTTTTTTAATTTTGAACTGCGAGTCTTCAGGTCGAGCAGATATCGTTCGGTCAGTTCCAGATATTTCGCCAGATCTTCTTTTGACCAGGATGAAAAGATATCATTCTCCATTTCAATGATTTTTCCGGCCGTTCGGTCTGCCAGAAGTTTACCATGCTCGGTGAGACATACTTTCTTTTTTTTCATACCGGCAGATTCCAGGTAGATGCTGCCCTCCGATTCTAACTTGCGCAGGGCTGAATTGATAGTCTGCTTACTGATGCCGGAATTGCGGCAGATATCTCTAAGCAGGCATGAACCATTATTATCGCAGATCGTATAGAGAACGACCATGGAGCTGTCGGACAGTCCTAAGGCTGAGGATATCTCATGGTAGGCGGCATCGATTTCGTTTATCAAATAATTGTAACGGCGTAATTCTTTGGATGAGCGGATGTTCATGGAGGTCTCCTTATGGTGGGTGATTATTTATCTGTATATTTAGTACGAAATCGTACCATGAAAGCATAGTATGATTTTGTACTAATGTCAAGAGTGTTATAATATTTGAGATGAGATTGCTAAATTGATTATTATGAATACAGGTGTTTTATCGAATAGAAATTAAATAAAAAAGAAAAAATAAGAGTGTAATATGCAGTTGACACGACACGTTAATTGCAATATTATAATTATAGAGAGGTCTCCATTAACCTTCGGTAATCAATCCGTAAAGAGATGAACATTAACGAGTGGGAAGCTTCGCCTTCCCACATTTTTTCTATTTAAAATACAAAGGAACTGCATTATGTTTACGCTGGAAGGAAAGTTGACATTTATCAATATTGATCAGAATTATCTCAAAAAACTGCATAGTGCATGCTCTGAAGTGTATTACAAGGTTAACGGATATGAAAACAAGCCGTATATAGGAATTCTGATAAACAAGAATGATAAAAAATATGTTATCCCGTTATCATTGGCCAAAGAGAAGCACAAGACATGGAAAAATGTTGATAAAGAGTGCTTTTTAATTTATGAAACAACAAAACAATCTTGTATGAGAAAAGATGATATTTGGGTGACAATAAATCAGGATAATGTAAAGCATATTCTTGCGGTTATGGATATCAAGAAAATGATACCGGTTGTTGATGGTGTTTACAGTAGAGTAAATATCAATCCGGATAAAGACGATACAGATGAGGTTAAGAAATATAAGGATCTGTTGAATAAGGAATATTCCTTTTGCCTGAAGATAATCAATGAGGTTATCGGGCGGGCAAACAGGCTGTACGACAAGCAGATGGAAACCGGAAAAGTAGCTAAGTTTTGTTGCGATTTCAAAGCTTTAGAGGAGGTAGCAGGTACATAGAAATTTGTATTTTTCCACATAATTGCATAAACGGCGGAGAGCACTCCCCGCCGCAAAATCATAATTATTCGATTTTACCTCATTTCCCTTATTCATACTCCGCAATATCATAGATCAGCCGCTCGGATGCCTCCCATCCCAGACAAGGGTCGGTAATGGATTTTCCATAGATACCTTCCCCGATTTTCTGGCAGCCTTCCTCAATATAACTCTCCACCATAACGCCCTTGACCATACTGTGAATATCGCTGTTTAACTTTCTGCTGTGCATAACTTCCTTGACGATACGTATCTGCTGCTCGTACTGTTTGTTAGAGTTGTTGTGATTGGCATCGATGATACATGCCGGATTCACAAGATCAAACTCTTGGTATAAGGAGAAGAGCATGGCGAGATCCTCATAGTGATAGTTGGGCAGGCTCCTGCCGTGTTTGTTGACGGAACCGCGCAGTACAGCATGTGCCAGCGGATTACCGCCTGTTTTTACTTCGTAACCTCTGTAGATAAAATCATGAGGATGCTGTGCCGCATAGATAGAGTTCAGCATGACTGAAAGAGTACCGCTGGTGGGATTTTTCATGCCTGCGGGAACGTCAAAACCGCTGACTGTCATACGGTGCTGCTGGTCCTCCACGGAACGCGCGCCGATAGCGACATAGGAGAGGATGTCCTCCACATAACCCCAGTTGTCGGGGTAGAGCATCTCGTCGGCGGCAGTCAGCCCGGATTCTTCGATGGCACGGATATGCATTTTGCGCATGGCAATCAGACCGCTTGTAAAGTCGGGCTTTTTCTCGGGATCGGGCTGACTGACGATTCCCTTATAGCCTTCCCCGGTGGTGCGGGGCTTGTTGGTATAGATTCTCGGAATGAGAATTAATTTATCTTTGACCTGTTCGTTGACACGTGCAAGTCGGTTTACATAATCACATACGGCCTCCTCATTGTCTGCCGAGCAGGGGCCGATGATGACTAGAAATTTTTTGCTTTTACCGGTGATAACATCACTGATTTCGGCATCGCGCGCTGCCTTCAGTCTGACAAGATGTTCAGGCATTGGAAACTCTTTGCGGATATCATCCGGCGTTGGTAATTTTGCTACGTAATGAAAAGACATTGTTCTATACTCCTTAATTGTTCTTTAGTAACCATTCAAAGATTTCTCTGGCAAAAACACATACATTATAGTATATTAAGCTAAGAATCGCAAGTAAAATGCGAAGGAATGATTTGGGTCAGCAGCCATGATCCTGAGCTTTCTTTGAAATACGCAATGCGGATACCGTACATAGGAATGTCTGCAGCATCTGGCTTGCCAGCATACCCCACAGGTATCCTTTGATCCCGTATACCGGAATGGCAAAGAAGACGAACAGCAGGCGCAGTAAGAGGCTTACCACACTGAACAGGAATGTCTGGGCAGTTTTGCCGAGTCCGTTTAAGATGCTGCCCAGTGTACTTGCAATATACATAAAGGGACAAATAAAGCTGAGCGTCAGGATAAAACTGCCGGCCAGTTCCGAATGGAACAGCAGGCGGCCGGCGCTTCGGCCCAGAAGAAGAAACATAGCAGTACATCCGCAGCCGAGCATCAGACAGTATCGTATGGAGGTCATGATGGCTCGCCTGACGGCAGTCTGGTTGCCGCTTGCGTCCGCTTCGGAGACGATAGGCAGCAGCAGTACGGAGATCGAGTTGGTGATGGCGGAGGGGAACAGGATGAGCGGAAGACTCATTCCCGTCAATACACCGTAGACTCCCAAAGCATCCGCATTATTCAGGCCATAGGCCATGAGCCGGTTCGGGATATAGATTGCTTCAATGCTCTGTAACAGGTTGATGACCAGCCGGTTGGCGGATAACGGCACGGCGAGCCGTAACAGCTGTCCCATGATATGGCGGTAGGCAGCGGGCACGCTGTCGGAAGCAGAGAACTGTGATTTGCGGCGCTGTGTGCCGCGTGCAGGCAGCAGGCTATACGCCCTGTGGCGATCGTGATTATCGACGGCAGGGAAAACCTGATGTGCGCGGTACATAATCGCGATGACGGAGACGATCATGGAGGCGCTCTCGCCAATCACCAGACCGACTACGGCGAAACTGATCGTCGGTTCCATGTTATGCTGTCTGCAGATATGGTAGATCAGATAAACGGAGCCTACGCGGCAGATTTGTTCGGCTAATTGTGATATGGCCGGAATAGCGGTTTTGCGGATCCCATAGAAATATCCGTTGATACAGGAATGTACGGTTGCCATGGGAATGGAAAGGGCAATGATGCGAAGGAGAGGCGCGGTCCGCGCTTCCAATAAGAGAGTAACGGCGATCATATCTGCGTACAGATAGATATACAGGGCACAGGCGATGGAAATCGCCATTGCCATAAGGAAGCCCGCCCACAGCGTTCGGAAAGATGTCCGATAGTCCCGCGTGCTTGTTTCGCTGGCCACGTATTTCGAGATGGCAGTCTGTATGCCGGAGACGGTGAGTGCAAAGGAGAGGGCGAGTACAGGGGCAATCAGCTGATAGATTCCCATGCCCTCGGCACCGAACACGTTGGATAGGAAAATACGATAGAAAAAGCCGATAAACCGACTGAGGAGTCCTGTCAGAGTGAGGATGACGGTTCCGGTTACTAACGGATGATTTAACTTTTGCAGTTTCATAGAACACCATCTTTATATGGGATATGGTTTAAATGTATGCGCAAGCGTCAGACGGAAGAACCGGGCGGATCATTTTTCCCTTTTCCCAAATGCTAAAAAGAAAAGAAAAAGAATTATTGTATTTTATAAAAGGAATCTGTTATGGAAAAGAAAAAAGTCGTAGTAGGCATGTCTGGCGGAGTGGATTCTTCCGTGGCTGCCTACCTGTTAAAAGAGCAAGGGTATGACGTGATCGGGGCGACCATGCAGATCTGGCAGGATGAGGATCGGGATGTGCAGGAAGAAAACGGCGGCTGCTGCGGACTCAGTGCCGTAGATGACGCGAGAAGAGTGGCACAGTTATTGGATATTCCATATTATGTGATGAATTTCAAGGAAGAATTCAAATGTCGTGTCATGGATTATTTCGTGGAGGAATATCTGGCGGGAAGGACCCCCAATCCCTGTATTGCATGTAACCGCTATGTGAAGTGGGAAGCTATGCTTAAGAGGAGTCTGGAGATCGGCGCGGATTATATCGCCACAGGTCACTATGCGAGAATTGCCCGGCTGTTAAACGGCAGATACGCCATCAGGAATTCCGTGACGGCAAAGAAAGATCAGACTTATGCTTTATATAATCTGACGCAGGAGCAGCTTGCGCACACGCTTATGCCGGTCGGGGAGTATACGAAGGAGGAGATCAGGGAGATCGCTAAGAAGGCAGGACTTCCCGTAGCACATAAACCGGACAGTCAGGAGATATGCTTTATACCGGATCATGATTATGCGGCATACATTGAGAAGGCGGCGGGAGATCGTGTCCCGAAAGAGGGAAATTTTGTAACCGAAGACGGAGAGGTTCTGGGACGGCACTGCGGTATTACGCATTACACGGTGGGGCAGCGGAAAGGATTAAATCTTGCCATGGGGCACCCTGTGTTTGTGACACAGATCAGACCTGAGACCGACGAGGTAGTGATCGGTGAGGCCGGGGATGTGTTCGGAGACGTGCTGCTTTGTGATCATATTAACTATATGGGAATGGAAGATTTATCACGGCCAAGGGAGGTGTTGGCGAAGATACGCTACGCCCACGCGGGAGAATGGTGTGTGATAGAGCGCGTGGCGGAGGATATGATCAAGTGTACTTTCCGCAAACCGGTGCGCGCCATTACGCCGGGACAGGCAGTGGTTTTCTATGAGGACGGATGTGTGCTGGGCGGCGGAAGCATAAAGGGCGTAAAGTGAACATCACGTAAGAAAATCTTAAGAAATTCTACCGATTTCCTTCACGACATTTTCACAGCCTCTGTGATAGGATGGGTACTTGTAGGCATATGTATATAGGGTGGATGCGGCTTACAACAGTGTAAGGCAGCTGCCCGAAGAAGAGAGAGCTTCCCCGATCGGAAGCGGAGGAGAGTTTGTTATGGTAGAATCTAAGTTGAGTAAGGTAAAAGTGAATAATGAGATCGCGCTGTGCGAAGTATATGATAATGCAACGAAAGAAAGGATCAAGAAAGTTTTCTTCAGAGAGGGGATTTCGTTCTTTATCAAATTCAAGAAGAAATTCGGAATGGCGGGGCTCGCGGCGATGAAGCTGGCGGATTCGGAGGTACAGGACAGACATGAGACTATGTCGGAGTGCAAGGAGGGCATCTATGTGATCTGCGTGAACCAAAGTCAGGAACAGCTTGCGAAGAACTGTATTAAGCGGGTGGTGCCGGACTATCGTGACAGAATGGTCTTTTATGATGAACCGAATCAGAAAAGAGAAGAACAGTCCCTTTCCTGGAATCTATACCTGTCGGGTATATTATAGTATTCTATATAAGTATTTGCTATATGGCTAAAGATGCGATATAGTATAAAAAATTGAGCTTCGCGCAAAAAGCATATTATGAGGGAGGAAGGCGAATGATTTACAAAGAGTTTCAGGATTTAAAGTTATCTGCGCTTGGTATGGGCGCTATGAGGCTGCCGACGGGAGCAAATGAGGCGGATATTGATGAAGCCGTGACAGAAGAGATGGTTGCTTATGCTATGAAAAACGGCATAAATTATTATGATACGGCGTGGGGATATCATGCCGGACATTCTGAGACGGTTATGGGACGCGTGCTTGGTAAGTATCCTCGTGACAGTTTTTATCTGGCGACAAAGTTCCCGGGCTATGACCTTTCCAACATGGATAAGGTAGAAGAAATATTTGAAAAGCAGCTTGAAAAATGCGGTGTGGAATACTTTGATTTCTATTTGTTCCACAACGTATGCGAGATGAATATCGATGCGTACCTTGATCCGAAATATGGTATCTATGACTATCTGGTAAAGCAGAAAGAGAACGGCAGGATCAGGCATCTCGGATTCTCTGCTCACGGCAGTTATGATGTTATGAAGAGGTTCCTAGATGCATACGGCGAGAAGATGGAGTTTTGTCAGATCCAGTTGAACTGGATGGACTGGACCTTCCAGAATGCCAAGGCAAAAGTAGAATTATTAAAGGAATATAATATTCCCGTGTGGGTCATGGAGCCTTTGCGCGGCGGCAAGCTGGCATCCATTCCGGAAGAATATGCAAAGAAGCTGGTCGGGCTGCGGCCTGATGAGGAGATCCCGGCGTGGGCCTTCCGATTCCTGCAGAGTATAGACAGTGTGACTATGGTTCTCTCCGGTATGTCCAACATGGAGCAGCTTCAGAAAAATATAGAAACATTTGAGACAGAGAAGAAGCTGAATCAGGAGGAGACGGCGGCGCTGCTTGGTATTGCGGATGATTTGTTGAATCAGAAGAAGCTGCCGTGTACAGCGTGCCGCTACTGTACAAGCCACTGCCCGAAGGGTTTGAACATACCGTCTCTGATTGAATTGTACAATGAACATAATGTTTCGGGAGGCGGATTCATCGCACCCATGGCGCTTATGGCGGTTCCGAAGGACAAACAGCCATCAGCCTGCGTAGGATGCCGGAGTTGTGAAGCGGTATGCCCGCAGCAGATTAAGATTTCTGAAGCGATGGCAGATTTCTGTTCTAAATTGCAATAGGCATAAAAATGGACCGGTAGAGTTTATCTACCGGTTCGCTTTTTTCATCTGTTTTTTGTTTTCATACATGTGGTTATCGGCAAGCTGATATGCTTTTTCGATATTGGAATCCATGGCGGAGCAGGAGGCATATCCGCATGCGATGGACATATTTAAATCGGGGATTTCTACATTTTTCTTATGGATGGATTCCCGAAAATGTTCCATAAGAGAAGCAATTTTGGCGGTGTCTGTTGTCTCGGCGATGGCAATAAATTCATCACCGCCCATTCGTGCAACGATTCCGTGAGATTCAAAGGCAGATGCGATAACCTCTGCAGCGCTTCTAATCAGAATATCGCCCTTGGCATGCCCATATGTATCATTGACGAATTTCAGATTATTCAAATCAAAACAGAAGACAGTATAATTTAATTCTTCAGCGGCTTTGATTTTATTCATATATTCCATGCAATACCGGCGGTTGTGAATCTGAGTCAGTTCATCGGTGTAGGCGCTTTTGATCAGAAAGTTACGTTCGGTTTCCTGCATCATTTTGCGAGTCAGATTGATATAGAAAGAGACAAACAGAATGAAAATAAAAATTACCATACCAAGAGACGATACGCCCTTGAGCGTAGCGACAGTTTCTCCTTGATACCGGCTGGTATAGTATGAGATTAAATCGTAGGCGATGCAGCCGGAAAGCATCAGCATACCGATCAAAAAGAGCCTGTGGACGAACTGACGGCTGGCTTTCAGATTAAGAATTTCAATGATAATAAAATAAATCAAATTACACACAATCAATGTCTGCATATATTTCAGTGTTGCCGCGAAGTGAAGAATATCCAGAGAGTGAAGTACGATCGTACATGTTGTGGCAGCAATCTGTATCATAAGCAGTATGCGGTAAAGCATTTTCACAGATTTATTGTTCAATGTGTTGACGTCCTCGCCCATATAGATCATCAAGGGGATCGGAGCCAGATAGAGCGCAATATACTCTAACAGGCATACGGAATACATAGGAATGGAAAAAATCATGATTACATTATAATAGCACAGAGTCCATAATCCCATGCAGATGGAGAAGAGAGACACACACAGGATTCTAAGGAACTTCCGGGAAAATATCAATGCATAAACAGTTATACAGCATGTAACGGTTCCGAAAATCGTCAGGAAACAACCTAAGAATAAGGGGAGACGGTTTTCAGTCAGGAGTACCCGGTACACATTTGACCAGTCGTATATCCGAATCGTGTTAAGCTGGGTAAAAGCTTTATTCTCAGACACGTCCAATATGATTTTCAGAGTTTTGCCCTGATATTCTCCGGGGAAATTGATAAACAGCGGACCACTGCCGACAGTTTTATTCTTTGCGATCCGGTCATGACCGTATTCATAAATCATTTCATCGTCAATATACATGCTGACAGCAGCTTGATTGATATGAAGCCGCAAGGCACCTTCCGCGAAATCCAGATGTGCAGGCAGTATGCGCTGCATAGTGAGTGTATCCCCTTTATTGACAATTTCAAATTTAAAACTATCCAGGGAAATGTCGTGATAGGAAATATCGTTGATTGTGACATCCCATGAATCATTTAGCAACATATGTTGCGATATGGACAAATAGTCCTTAGAAAATAATCGATCCACGAGGAATAGAGTGATACAGATACTTAAAAACGCATAGACGCCCCAGAAGACTTTTAAGAATGTTTTACTTGAAA
The DNA here is from genome assembly GCA_014804365.1 of Lachnospiraceae bacterium. Lineage (GTDB taxonomy): Bacteria > Bacillota > Clostridia > Lachnospirales > Lachnospiraceae > UBA3282. Next base: position 35,315 of record JAAUZX010000084.1, on the reverse strand, counting down.
ACTTATTGGAATGCTTCATGTGGAGGCTCCTTCTGTTCCGGCGGAGATACAACAGGTTTCATTTGTATAATTCTTCTCTATTATACATATATAAGAATTGAAATACAAGCATTTCAGAACAGGCCATTGGCGGCATTCGTTCTGGAAACAGCAGGATTAATGTGATATGATAAATAGTATCAAAAGTAATAGATAATACAGGGAAAGGATTGAGAAAAATGAAGGTATTGATGATTAACGGAAGTCCCAGAGCAAACGGAAATACTTATGTGGCGCTTCATGAGATGCAGCAGATTTTTGAAAAAGAAGGAATCGAGACAGAAATTATTCATGTGGGGAATAAAGATATCAGGGGCTGTATTGCCTGCGGTACATGCGCCGGCAAAGGCAAATGTGTGTTTGATGACATTGTCAACGAGACGGCGGCAAAGTTCGAAGCCTGTGACGGTCTGGTGATCGGCAGTCCTGTATATTATGCATCTGCGAATGCAACATTGGTTGCGTTTTTGACGAGACTCTTTTACAGTACGCATTTTGACAAGACAATGAAGGTCGGCGCGAGCGTTGTGGCGGCGCGAAGAGGCGGATTGTCAGCAACTTTTGACGAATTGAATAAGTTCTTCACGATTTGTGGCATGCCGGTGGCATCAGGGCAGTACTGGAACAGTATTCATGGCAGGGAAGCCGGCGAAGCGGCGCAGGATGCGGAAGGGCTGCAGAGTATGCGGACACTTGCCAGAAACATGACGTTCCTCATGAAGAGCATCGCCCTTGGCAGGAAAGCATACGGGCTCCCGGAGAAAGAGCCGTTCGAGAGGACGAACTTTATACGTTAGCTTGTTTATACGACCCATTTGATTTCACCGCAGCCTATTTTGGCACCGGCATTTCCGGCAGGCTGGGAGGTGAAGTCGTCGGGTTTTTCGTGTATGATGACGGATCTTCCTATGATTTCCGGGATCGTAAACCTTTTATCATAGAAAACTGCAAAGGAATATCCCTGATTACCGAGCAGAGGAGGCATATCACCGGCATGATTCGGGTGTTGTGTATTCTGTGGGTTATAATGCATTCCCGTATGGTCGAGGTTATCGCTGCAGTCTCCCGACTCGTGTATGTGCATGGCATAGAAGCTGTTCGAGTCGGGAAGATCAGTGTGAGGAAGCCCGAAGATCTGTGCTTCCACCAATACGCCGCCGTAGGTGGTATGGTAGAATTTAACCATGCCGCTTAGGGCGGGATTTTGTGTATTTCCGTTGATCCACGCGGCCGCATCCGGTTGATCACGCAGAAGAAGTTCTGTAAAAAGAGTTCGAGGTGTGATTTGATAATTGAGCATGAGAAAAGCTCCGGGATGATTTTAGATTATTATATGTTCTGGGTCGGGTTCGGTGCGGGTTGAAATGAATGTGTACTGCATATTTTATAGAAGTTTTTTAGTTTGGAATAAAAAAAACATACTTACATATAATAAAGTGTACACTGTTGACAAAGTGTACACTTTTGCTATAATGGAGGTGTAAAGGAGATGATGGATATGTTAATGGAACAGGCAACGACAGTGAGAAAAGAATGGAGTGCAGTCTGTGACAGCGTGATTCATGAAAAACCCAAGTTTATCAAACGTACCAGAGATAAAATGTGGTTTTCTAATTTAGAAACCATGATGGAAATTTTGTCGGCATATAAATTTACTGCTGATAAATATATGGAGGATGATGGTTCTGTTACATTGTCTCTAAATGAAATAGATTTAGTGGAAAACGGTGAAAGTGAACAAGCGGTAAGAACGGCATTAGGAAATGCAATTCTGGAATATTCTGTCGATTACTATAATGATTATGAATTATATTCACGTAGTCCTAATAGAAGGGGGCATATTCCGTATATATTTAAAGCGTTAATTATGGATAGCCCGGAAAGTATAGGGGAGAGTATCCAATGCCGAGATGGAAAGAGCTAAAGAGATTTTGTGATAGAGACGGTTGGGAATTGTATAAAGATACGGATCATTATTTCTATCGGAAAATAGATGAAAATGGCAATATTAAGCTGACTAAAGTTTCAAAGGGGTCAGGCGTAATTCGTCCACATATGTGGAGAGAAATACTAAAGAAACAATTACAGGTTACGCAAGAATATTTTAACGACAAAATATAAGTATAGAAATCAAATGGAGATCCTTTGATTTTATCAGAAATATATTAGTATGAGGATTTTTTAGAGTGATTTCTCGTAAAAATCATTTGACTTAATGAAAATCCATATGATAGAATCTTAAAGCAAATTAAAATTATATTAAATTAAGAAAACATACATGATGACACAGGTAGTGCGCGGCACGTAAATCTGATTACGGAACATGGTTTGGAATCCGTAATAGATTACGCGAGAGACTGCCTGTGTTTTTTGTATGTCTAAGGAGGAAAAGTTATGCCTAAAAATCAGTTTCAAAGGATGGTGTTTGCCTTCCTGACCGTTGTGGTAACGGTTCACGCGTATGTGTTTTACAGTCTTTATGTAGTCAATGGTTCCACTTTGATGCAGGTTACGGGGGCCGATTCCGTGATTCATGCGATTAACGAGCAGGGCGGTGTTTACATGTTCGGAAGAATGTTTCCGATCTGGGCGGTGGTTCTGGTTGAGTTCATTTTTGCATATGGGCTGGAGTGTATCATGGGAAGTCCGCTTTCTTTTAAGTTTGCCTGTATGAACTTTGAACTTGGCAAAACCCATCCGGTTATATTTGAAAGCGCGATTATCTGTGCCACTGTTGGGCTTATGTGTCCGGCAATGAGTTTTCTGGCGGCATGTTTCTATTATCCGTATTATGCGGGATTCAATATTTTCACGCTGTTGGCTAACTGGCTGAAACTGGTATGCTTCAATTTTCCGTTTGCGTTTTTTACGCAGTTATTCTTTATTCAGCCGTTGATCAGAACAGTATTTAAGTGTTTGTTCCGGAATAATGAAGCATAAATTGTGCATTATTTGTGAATTTTCATCTGCCTATTTCATTTATTGTCCAAATGTGATAAATTAATTCATTGTGGAGATAAATATTTTTGAAAGCGAAGGGCATATAAAATGGCAAAGAAAACAGCAAAAGTTGATGAAAACACAGAGGTAAGTAAGAGTAAAGCAAAGCGTGAGGCGCGCAGAAAGCAGGTTGAAAAGGAAAAACGGCAGAAGCTTGTTTCCAGAACGATCGGGACTATTGTAAGTGCGGTGGTCATACTGGCCATTGTGGCAGTGGTGGGAAGACAGCTTTATATTCTGGCCATCCGCACGACACCGGGCACGGATTACAGTGCAGGGCTTACGGAAGACGGGAAGATCGCGAATGCCGATATGAGCACGGCGGTTACACTGGCTGACTATAAGAATATTTCTATTCCGGAAGATGAGGTTGCCGCCACAGCGGAAGAGGTGGATGACGAGATCAATACGACACTTGAGTCTTACAAAGAGCTTAGTTCGGACACGAACCTTGTGATTGCCGACGGCGATGAGGTCAACATTGACTACGTAGGAACGGTTGACGGCGTTGAGTTTGACGGCGGCAACAGCGGCGGGGCAGGCTATGATCTGACCATCGGTTCAGGTTCTTTTGTGGATGACTTCGAGCAGCAGCTGATCGGGCACAAGCCGGGCGAGGATGTAACGGTGGAAGTTACTTTCCCGGAAAACTATAGTGAAGAACTGGCAGGTAAAGATGCCAGCTTTGCGGTGACGATCAACGGCATTCAGAAGGCTCCAGAACTTACCGATGAGTTTGTGGCAGAGAATCTGTCCGAATCCGAAGGTGTATCCACTGCAGCGGAATATCGCGCTAAGGTAGAGCAGGATTTCCGGGAAGAGCACTTAAATGACTATCTGACAGAATATGTAACGGAGAACTCTACGGTCAATACTTATCCTAAGAAATATGTGAAAGCAGTGAAGTCACTTCTCAAGAACAGCGATGGTCAGGGTGAGGATATTGACGATGAGATCGAGTATGAGAAAGAATTGACGCAGCGTGCAGAGGAAGACGTGAAAGAGTCAATGGTTTATCAGGCGATTTTTGAAGACGCCGGGCTTGCATTCGATGCGGAGGCGCATTTTGCCGAGATGGCGGAAGAAAGCGGTGAAGAGTATGTAGAAAACATAAAAGAGCGGTACGGCGCACCGTATCTGGCGCAGAGCGAGATGCGGCAGATGGCGATTGATTATCTGGTAGATCTGTATAAGTAAAAAAGGTAAATCTGCGAAGCAGATTTACCTTGCGGGATTTGCTTTGCAAACTCGGAATATACTCGGGGAATTTGCTTTATAATTTAAAAAGGATGGATATCACTTGCAGATGTCCATCCTTTTTTACCATATTTAATTATGAAAACTTAGAATCCTGCCATCATCAGTCCGATCAGCTGATCGCGCTGTACGGCATCCTGTTTGCCTTTTACGCCGGAGGATATGCTGTCGAGTTCTATTTTACTGGCGGCAGCCCGTTGTAGTTTTTCCTGAAAATCCCGTCTCTGCGCTTCGGCTTCTTCGGCCCGGCGCTCGGCTCTTGCCTGACTGCGCAGCCGCACAACATCTTCCATAGAATCTAATACTTGTTTCATCGCTGTGATTTCATCCATAACCGATACTCCTGTTCTTAAAAAGTCGAAACTGTTCATTTTATTTATCGGAATGAATAGTTAAATTCTAAAGGCATACTGTTATAATTTATGAAACGAAGGACTACGCTTTTCAAAGGTTGTATAGTACCTGAAACCACACTCTTTCAATATATCTGCGGCGTGGTCGAAGGCGTAAGCGATTTGTTCCGGTTTATGTGCGTCGGAACCGACAGTGATGATCTCGCCGCCTAATTCACGGTAGCGCTTGAGTACTCCGATGCATGGATTCGCACAGCGAAGACCCTTGGCGAGTCCCGCGGTATTGATCTCAATGCCTTTTTCCATAGAGATAATCTTTTCAAGTATCCGGTCAAAGATATCGCGGTACGCTTCGTAGGAGTATCCCTCGTCCTTTGTCGGACCATAGCGTACTACATAGTCCAGATGGCCATATACATCGAAATTGCTGTATGATTTCAGATTATCGAGAATCGATTCAAAATATTCCCGATATGCTTCGAGCTGTGTTCTTCCCTCATAGAAGGAAGGGTAGTAGGGGTCTTTTCCGTTACAGATGTGGGAGGAAGCGATGATAAAATCATAGTCATGCTCCTTGGCGAAGGCAGCATTTTTTCGGGATAAGTGGGGCTGCATTCCCAATTCAACGCCGAAGCAGAGCGTGATCTGACCGGCGTATTTTTCTCTGAGCTTCAGAAAATCATACAGATATGAGTCCGGATTTAATTCAAACTTTCCGGCAGGATCCCGTTCGTTTTCAGGATAGTCGAAGTCATTGTGTTCCGTAAAACACATATGTGTCAGACCGGCTTCGATACCTTTTTTGATCATCTCTTCCATAGGGGTGCTCGAATCGCCTGAGAAAGAGGAATGTAAATGATAATCTGTTGTGATCGGCATAGTGACCTCCTTGTAATCGTACTTTGCAATTGTATGGGTGTATAGGATTCAAGCGCTTTATGATACTCGAATCCAAACAGAAAAAATTCCTGAATTTCCGGTATGATCTGATCGGTTCAGTCATAGCCTCATTTACTATAACTGATTTCGGCGATAAAAACAATTGTGTTTTCTGATATGAACCTCATGGAATTTACAATTATTCTCAATTATTTTCGAATTACATCTTGAATTTTTGGGACAAATTAGGTAAAATAAACGTGCTGACTAAATTTTACCAATTCCATGTGAATGATGCGCATGCGGAAGGGTAAAATTATATAAAAAAACATTATTTAGGAGGGACTAAAAATGGCAGTAAGAGTAGCAATTAATGGTTTTGGCCGTATCGGTCGTCTTGCATTCAGACAGATGTTTGGTGCAGAAGGATATGAAGTTGTAGCAATCAATGATTTAACAAGCCCTAAGATGTTGGCGCACTTGTTAAAGTATGATTCTTCTCAGGGTAAATATGCTCTGGCAGATACCGTATCCGCAGGCGAAGATACCATCACAGTTGATGGCAAGACACTTAAGATCTACAAAGAGCCCGATGCAAATAACTGCCCTTGGGGTGAGCTTAAGGTAGACGTTGTATTAGAGTGTTCCGGTTTCTATACAAGCAAAGAGAAAGCACAGGCACATATCAATGCCGGCGCTAGAAAAGTAGTTATTTCTGCACCCGCAGGTAATGACCTTCCTACAATCGTTTACAATGTAAACCATGAGACACTGAAGGCTGAAGATACAATCATTTCTGCAGCTTCCTGTACAACAAACTGCTTGGCTCCTATGGCTAAGGCACTGAATGATCTGGCAGGCATTAAGTCCGGTATCATGAGCACGATCCATGCATACACAGGTGATCAGATGATCCTTGACGGTCCTCAGAGAAAGGGTGACCTTAGAAGATCCCGCGCTGGCGCTGTAAATATCGTTCCTAACAGCACAGGTGCTGCTAAAGCTATCGGTCTGGTTATTCCTGAGCTGAACGGCAAATTGATCGGTTCCGCACAGCGTGTTCCTACTCCTACAGGTTCTACAACAATCCTTGTAGCAACTGTTGAGAAGTCCGTAACCAAGGAAGAGATCAATGCAGCTATGAAAGCAGCAGCTACAGAGTCCTTCGGATACAATGAGGACGAGATCGTATCTTCCGATATCGTTGGAAGCACATACGGCTCTATCTTCGACGCAACACAGACCATGGTTGGCGAAGACAATCTGGTACAGGTTGTTTCCTGGTATGACAACGAGAACAGCTACACATCTCAGATGGTTCGTACAATCAAGTACTTCTCTGAGTTAGCATAAGAGTAAATTCCTTCGGAATTAACTCTGCGAGATTTGCTTCGCAAACTCGAAAACAGTTAGAGGATTAACAAATTGAGCAGAGCTCGATTGCGAGATATTGCTTATGAGATGCTTCGCATCTCGGCAAACTCGAAAGTATATAAGAGGTAAATGATAGAGGCTCGGCCGTTGGGCCGGGTCTCTTCTTTCAAAAAATATATTAGGAGGGTTATACAAATGGCATTAAATAAGAAAACTGTAGACGACATTAATGTTAAAGGAAAACGCGTTCTTGTAAGATGCGACTTTAACGTACCTTTGAAGGAAGGCAAGATTACTGACGAGACACGTATCGTTGCAGCGCTTCCTACGATCAATAAGCTGATCGCTGACGGCGGTAAGGTTATTCTCTGTTCTCACTTAGGTAAGGTTAAGAACGGCCCGAACGAGGGCGAGTCCCTTGCACCTGTTGCAGAGAGACTTTCCGAGAAATTGGGTAAGCCTGTTAATTTCGTAGCGGACTACAATGTAACAGGTGAGGCGGCTACAGCAGCAGTAGCGGCTATGAACGAAGGTGATGTTGTACTTCTTCAGAATACCCGTTTCCGTGGCAAAGAAGAGACCAAGCCTGCAGATGCCGGAGAGGCTTTCGCTAAGGAACTGGCAGATCTGGCAGATGTTTATGTATGTGACGCTTTTGGCTCCGCACATAGAGCGCATGCATCCGTAGCTGTTGTTACAAAATATATCTCCGAAAAAGGCGGCGAGAACGCAGTAGGTTACTTAATGCAGAAAGAGATCGATTTCTTAGGAAATGCGGTTGAAAATCCGGTAAGACCTTTCGTAGCGATCCTCGGCGGCGCTAAGGTAGCTGATAAGTTGAACGTTATCAACAACCTGCTTGAGAAATGTGATACATTGATCATCGGCGGCGGTATGGCGTTCACTTTCCTGAAGGCTCAGGGAATGGAGATCGGTAACTCCTTAGTAGACGATGAGAAACTTGATTACTGTAAAGAGATGATGGCTAAGGCTGAGAAGCTGGGCAAGAAGCTGCTTCTTCCGATCGACACAACAGTAGCAGCAGGTTTCCCGAACCCGATCGATGCTGAGATCGAAGTAGAAGTAGTAGATGCTGACAAGATTCCGGCTGATAAGGAAGGTCTGGATATCGGTACGAAGACGGCTGAGCTGTATGCTGACGCTGTGAAGTCTGCTAAGACAGTAGTATGGAACGGACCGATGGGCGTATTCGAGAACCCGATTCTTGCAAAAGGTACGATTGCGGTAGCAAAATCTTTGGCTGAGACTTCCGCAACAACGATTATCGGCGGCGGCGACAGTGCAGCAGCAGTAAACCAGTTAGGTTTTGCTGATAAGATGTCTCACATCTCCACAGGCGGCGGCGCTTCCCTTGAGTTCTTAGAGGGCAAAGCACTTCCCGGCGTAGTTGCTGCAGACGACAAATAAAACAGAATAGAAAATAAGGAGAACAACACAATGGCAAGAAAGAAAATTGTAGCCGGCAACTGGAAGATGAATATGACTCCCAGCGAGGCGGTAAAGTTATGTGATGAGTTGAAAGATCTGGTAAAATCCGATGATGTAGATGTTGTATACTGCGTACCCGCAATCGACATCGTACCGGTTGTAGAGGCTGTTAAAGGCACTAACGTAGAAGTTGGCGCAGAGAATATGTACTTCGAGGAGAAGGGCGCATATACAGGCGAGATCTCCGCAGCTATGATCAAAGATGCCGGCGCTAAGTATGTTATCATCGGACACTCCGAGAGACGTGATTATTTCAAAGAGGACGACGCTTTACTGAACAAGAAAGTAAAGAAAGCTTTCGAGGCAGGTCTTACACCGATTCTTTGCTGTGGTGAGACATTAGAGCAGAGAGAGATGGGTGTTACCATGGACTGGATCAGACTGCAGATCAAATCTGACCTCACAGAGATCACAGCAGATCAGGTGAAGAGCATGGTGATCGCATACGAGCCTATCTGGGCGATCGGCACAGGTAAGACAGCTACTACAGAGCAGGCTGAGGAAGTATGTAAGGGAATCCGTGAGTGTATCGCAGAGATCTACGATGCAGCTACCGCTGACGCAGTTCGTATCCAGTACGGTGGTTCCGTGAATGCCGGCAATGCGGCAGAGCTGTTCGCACAGCCTGATATCGATGGCGGTCTGGTAGGCGGAGCTTCTTTGAAGGCTGACTTCGGTAAGATCGTAAACTATAAATAATAAGATAATCGCATAAGCTGATCGTTAAAAAAAGCGATGAAACAGGGGTATCAAGGGATTAAGTTCCTTTGATATCCTTTTTTTATTGCAAATTTATAACATTAATATTCTATGTCATCTTTTTATCATTTTGTGCACCTTTTTAATATACGTGCCTTGAAGAAATTAGTAGAATTTGTATGGGTAAGTGTAAGTAGTGCATTTTTAGGATAGACGCTAAAGGAGAAAGGTGCCATGACTGAGAAAGAGTTATCAGAGCTAAAGCGGCAGGAATTGCTTGAGCTATTGCTTGTGCAAAGTCAGAAACAAAAGCAATTGGAAGAACAAATTACTGAGATGACTGAGAAGATTTATATATTGGAACAATGTTTTAATGCTAAAGACAGGCTGATTGTGGAGCTGGAAGGGTACTTAGATGAAAATGATGAACAAATTGCTGCACTGAAAAAAAGCCTTAGTGAAAAAGATAGCCAGATAGAGAGACTGAGAGCCGGTTTAGCCGAAACGGATAGGCAAATATAATACTGAAAGATACCTTAAAACCCGAATGTACATTAATGTAGATTCGGGTTGTTGCGTTTGGGGCAAATGTTTATGCGCTTGTAAGTTCGGAAAGTCTGCAAAATAACAGATTGACAAGGACTTTCCGGCTTGCTTTTGTTATATATCATGAATCTGACATTTTTGTATACAATCTTGTATATTGAAGGCGGATATCAGATTATAATTCTGACATAATCGTAGAAGCGGAAACGAAAGGGGTTAATATGAGAAAGAACTTATGGAAAAAAACAATGGCAATTCTTACGGTGGGTGCAATTATCCCGTTTACTGTGTCCTGCGGCAGAAATGAGGGAGGAGAATAAGTATGAAGTTTGGTTATTTTGATGATGCGAAACGTGAATATGTAATTGACAGGCCGGATACACCGGCACCCTGGGCGAATTATCTTGGCTCTCCGGAGTATGGCGCTATTATTTCTAATAATTCCGGCGGATACAGCTTTGCGAAATCCGGTGCCAACGGCAGGATTCTGCGTTATGTTTTTAATAATTTCGATCAGCCCGGACGTTACATTTATATCCGTGATAACGCGAGTAAGGATTATTGGTCTGCATCGTGGCAGCCGGTCGGAAAGGATCTTGCAGATTATAAAAGCGAATGCCGCCATGGAACGGCATATACCAGGATGAATGCGGATTACGGTGATATTCATTCGGAGGCTTTATATTATGTTCCGTTGGACAGATCCTATGAGGTTTGGAATCTGAAAGTGACGAATCTTTCTAAGGAAGCAAGAAGTCTGACGATTACAGGATACGCAGAGTTTACCAATGTTAATAATTATGAACATGATCAGGTGAATTTACAGTATTCGCAGTTTATTACCAGGACAGCTTTTAAGGGAAATCGGATTTGTCAGATGATCCATGGTAATCTGGATACTTTGGAGGAAGGTGAGGACGTAGATAACAAAACTGTTATTGAACGCTTTTTTGGTCTGGCAGGAGCTGAAGTTTCCTCATTTTGCGGAGATAAAGAAAAGTTCCTTGGGCGTTATCATGGTTATGGCAATCCTGAGGGCGTGATTCGGGGAGATCTCGGCGGAGAACTTAATTATAATGAAAATGGATGCGGAGCTCTTTCCGCTCAGATTTCATTAGCACCGGGAGAGACGAAGAGCATAGCATTTGTTCTGGGTATGAAAGAGAATGCAGAAGCAGAGAGTATTTTGGAACGGTATCAGAATCCCGAAGAGACATGCGGGAAAGAGCTGGAGGAATTGATCTCCTATTGGCATGGGAAGCTCTCTCATTTTCAGGTGAAAACACCTAGTCCGGAATTTGATACCATGATCAATACATGGAATGCTTATAACTGCTTTATGACATTTATATGGTCACGTGCGGCTTCCTTTATCTATTGCGGTCTTCGAAACGGATACGGATACCGTGATACGGTGCAGGATATTCAGGGTGTGATCCATCTTGCGCCGGAAATGGCAGTGGAGAAGATTCGTTTCATGCTTTCAGCGCAGGTGGATAACGGCGGTGGCCTGCCTCTTGTGAAGTTTACCCATAACGCAGGACATGAGGATACGCCGGCTGATCCGTCCTATGTACAGGAAACAGGACATCCCGCATACCGGGCGGATGATGCTCTGTGGTTGTTTCCGACGGTTTATAAATATGTTTCCGAAGCAGGAGATCTTTCCTTTATTGACGAGGTTATTCCCTTTGCGAATAAGGACGAAGGTACAGTATATGAACATCTGAAACGTGCCATCGATTTTTCCATGAATCATTTGGGAATCCATGGTATGCCCGCCGGATTGTACGCGGATTGGAATGACTGCTTAAGGCTTGGCAAGGACGGGGAATCTTCTTTCGTGGCACTGCAGTTTTATTATGCCATGACAGTTATGAAGAAGTTTGCTGCATATAAAGAAGATCAGGATTATATAGGTTATCTGGATGAGAAACAGGAGAAACTCGGATCGATCATACAGGAACTTTGCTGGAACGAAGACAGATTTATAAGGGGATTTACGGAAAAAGGTGAAGTTATCGGGAAACGTACCGATCTGGAAGCAAATATGTGGTTAAATCCCCAGAGTTGGGCAGTGATCAGCGGATTGGCCACGGATGAGCAGGCGGATGCGGCATTGGATACGGTATTCCGTAGATTGAATACGGAATATGGAGCGATCTTAATGGATCCGCCGTATCATGAGCATGCTTTTGACGGTGCACTTGCAGTGATTTATAATCCGGGAACGAAAGAAAACTCAGGTATTTTTTCACAGTCACAGGGCTGGATCATTCTTGCAGAGGCGCTTAGGGGGCATGGGGATCGTGCGTATACATATTTTATAGAAAACGCCCCGGCAGCGCAGAATGACAGAGTGGAGATACGCAGGCTGGAGCCGTATTGTTACGGGCAGTTTACGGAAGGTAAGGCCAGTCCGCATTTCGGACGGTCTCATGTGCACTGGCTGACAGGAACCGCATCTACGGTTATGGTAGGATGCGTAGAAGGAATATTGGGCATGCGCCCTGATTTCTATGGACTCAGGATAGCGCCTTCGATTCCGAAGGAATGGGAAGTATTTGAAATTGAGAAAGATTTCAGAGGGAACCACCTGCATATTGTAGTCAAAAACCCGGGACATGCGGAGTCAGGATGCAGGAAACTTATAGTAAATGGAAGAGAAATGGAAGGAAATTATATTCCGGACGAATTCTTAAAGGAGCAGTCTGAAATTGAATTGATCATGTCGTAAATGCATAATTAACTTAAAGAAAACCCGTTTCTTTTAGGTGAAATATACTAATGGAAACGGGTTTTTTGACTTCACAATTGTCTCATTATTTGATAGAATATGGCTAAGTATATTACATAAGCATAAACAGGGTTATCATAAATGCGGAGCAAAGAATAGCCGGCATGGCCGGCTGCAGAAACGGGGTATTATATGACACACAAAGAGAAGGCGGAGCAGTTATTGCATCAACAGTACCACTGCTCACAGGCGTTATTCGGAGCGTATGCGGAGGAACTCGGTCTGGACTTAAAGACGGCTTTTAAGATCAGTACATGTTTCGGCGGCGGTATGCGTCAGGGCGGCACCTGCGGTTGTATCACGGCGGGTTTGCTGGTGCTGGGACTAGCCATGGGATTTTATGATGCGCAGGACAAAGAGCGTGAAATCTATGGCAATAAGAAGACGGCAGAGTTTATCAGAATGTTTGAAGAGCGGATGCAGGGGGAGGTATTCTGCAGAGATATTCTGGGTGAAGATATATCTAAGCCGGAAGGTATGGCAGCGATCCGGAAGGAAGGTTTGATTCTGAAGAAGTGTCCCAGAGCGCTTAATGTCGCGATTGATATACTGGATGAACTGCTGGAAGAATACTGCGGCGACATGGCAAAGAGCAGTATTGATCTGCAGGATATACCGGAAAATGACGAGATGGAAAGTGTGCTTAAAAGTATCGGCAAACTCAGAAGGTTTCGTCGCAATGCCAACCATCTCGTGTATTCCGCAACAAAGAATGTGGGATTTATACAATTTGATATTCGTAAATTCAAGATCGTAAACGATTTGTACGGTGAGAAATTCGGAGATGAGATTCTGGACTTTATAGCGGACAAGCTTGGTGAAATCTGTCGTGCCGATCAGTTTTTTGTTAACCTGCGAAGCGACGTATTTATGGTAGTGACGGAATATGACAAAGAAGAAGAACTGGAAGAATTTATACGTAAGCTGGATGCCGTGATCTGCAGCTATAAGGATGTAAAGCTTCAGATGTCTTACGGTGTATATACAGTGGAAGATAAGTAAATGGAGCTGCGGCAGATGGAGGACCGTGCCGCGATGGCGAGGAAGGCAGCCAAGAACAGTATAGTCACCAATATTTTATTCTATAAGGAGCAGTTTAAGGAGTCACTGTACAACAGGAAGTTTATTGAGGAGAACATGCAGACGGCGATTACGGAGAGGCAGTTCATGATGTATCTCCAGCCTAAGTACAGTATTGCCAAGAATGAGATCATCGGTGCGGAGGCTCTGGTGCGTTGGAAGCATCCGGAGCGCGGCATGATCTTTCCTGATCAGTTTATTCCGATTATTGAGGAAAACGGATTTATCAGAAAAGTCGATTATTACATATGGGAAGAGGCATGCCGGTTTATCAAGAAATGTGAGGAATTATCGATTACCACATGTCCGATCTCGGTTAATGTTTCGCGGATGCATTTAGGTGATGATGAATGCATCAAGGTGCTGTCTGATCTGATCAGAAATACCGGAATCCCTAAGAAGCTGTTAGAATTAGAGATTACGGAGACAGTGGATGACCAGCAGGTGAGCATGAAGGCGTTCCAGTTGAAAGAGGAGGGCTATACACTGTTGATGGATGATTTCGGAAGCGGGTATTCCTCTCTGAATATCCTGCTGGAGACTCCGTTTGACGTGATTAAGCTGGATAAGAAATTCATGGAGAATATGATGCTGTCGGGCAAGGGCAGAATGATTCTGGAGCAGGTGGCTTCCATGTCCGAGAAGCTGGGGCTGGGATTGTTAGCCGAGGGTGTGGAGACGAAGGAGCAGGTAGAGCTGCTACAGAGCATCGGCTGTGATCAGGTACAGGGATATTATTATGCGAAGCCTATGCCGCAGGAAGAATTTTTTGAACTTCTGAAGAAGCAGAACAGTGCAGTATGACAGTTCGGGATTAACCGGATTTATAACCGTCGGCGATATACTGGACAAAGACATGTAAAAAAGTTATACTGAATTATACTCTCGATTCATTCTAAATGATAGAGAAAAGGGGACAGGAGAGATTACCGGATATGAATTATAAGGCAATTCCTTTTGAGAAGAGGATCAAGGAAAATATCAGAAATTATTCGCTGGACAATTTATACACGCTGGATGTGCTGACAGAATACTGTAAAGCGCTCTGTATGGCCACGGGAGCGGCGCTTCTGATTACGGAGCGGCATGGAGAGAAGGTGGTGTCGGTAGGCGGATTCGCCGGATTTACGCCGGACGTGGTTGGCAATCCCGGGCGTAAGGTAAGAGTGTACGGCAGGACGATAGCGCACCTGTACGCAGAGACGGATCAGGTGCCGGAAGAGCGTAGACAATCGGTGGAACATTTGCTGGACGGCTTTGCCGATATACTTTCCGAATGGGGAGAAGAGGCTTATCTGCATACGGAATCTTCTATTTATATGGATGAGCTGGAAGATAAAGTAGGTGTGCAGCATGTACAGACTGCCAAGGGCGAGAAAGAGGATGCCCTGACGGGTGTATACCACAAGCTCTATTTCGAGGAGCGGATGCAGATCATTGATCGTGCTGAGGTGGTTCCCGTGGCGGTGATCAATGTCAATATTAATGATTGGAAATTCGCCAATGATCATTTCGGCGATGAAGAGAGCGACCGGCTTATTAAAACGATTGCCGATATCCTGAAACAGCATGCGAAGCCGGATTATGTTATTGGCCGGGTGGACGGAGATGTGTTTATTGTTTTGATTCCCGTGGCTGATGACGGGGAGGCGCAGGAGTATTGCGACAGTATACAGGCAGCGTGCCTGAATTATGAAGATCCGATTCTGGCACCGTCGGTGGCATGCGGCATCGTTCACAAGACGAATGTGGAGGAAGCGCTCAAGGATAAACTGCCGGATGCGGAATACGAGATGTTTAATAACAAGTTTGAGATCAAGAATGCACCCGGCTATCGGGAGCGGTTAGAGCACGGTTTACAGAAGTAACAGGATATAGATATTTTGTAACTGTTCAGAAGGTGTATCGTGACTGTGAAGAACAGGGTTTTGAACAGTTAAGATATTATATAAATTGAAAATATTGCATGATACGGGAGCTGCATTTGAGTAAAGCGGCTTCTGTTCTTTATTCTATAGGAAACTGCATGGCAAACTTCGAGTTCGCGAAGCGAATCTCGCAACCCCGCGAAGCTCAATTTTTATGTTATGCAAAAATGAACTAATTCTAAAATAAAAATTAAATCCCTTATTATGGAAGAAAACGAGAAATAATAAGAAAACAAGAGAAAAAAAGAGATTCTAAGAGTACATAAGAGAAATAAATAGATAAATCGGTTTGCAAACGTGTGCATATAAAGATAATATATGTTTTAGCAATTAGCACTCGACAATACAGAGTGCTAATAATACAAAATAAAAGAAAAAATAAAAGTTATTAATAAGGAGGCAGCAAACATGAAATTAACACCACTTGGCGACAGAGTTGTATTGAAACAGTTAGTTGCGGAAGAGACAACCAAATCCGGTATTGTATTACCCGGTCAGAGCAAAGAGAAACCCCAGCAGGCTGAGGTGATTGCAGTCGGCCCCGGCGGTATGGTAGACGGCAAGGAAGTGAAGATGGAAGTTAAGGTCGGCGATCAGGTGATCTATTCCAAGTATGCAGGCACGGAAGTAAAGCTGGATGATGAAGAATATATCATCGTTCGACAGAGCGATATTCTGGCAGTGGTTCAGTAAGTATAATAAATAAACATGAAACGCGTTAAGGCGATAAAACAGGAGGACATATTATCATGGCAAAGGAAATTAAGTATGGCGCAGAAGCCAGAGCAGCATTGGAATCAGGCGTAAATCAGTTGACAGATACGGTCAGAGTTACTCTCGGACCGAAGGGAAGAAACGTAGTATTGGATAAATCCTACGGCGCTCCGCTTATCACAAATGACGGTGTTACTATCGCGAAAGAGATCGAGCTTGCAGACGCATTTGAGAATATGGGTGCACAGCTTGTGAAAGAGGTAGCGACCAAGACAAACGATGTAGCAGGTGACGGCACCACGACCGCAACCGTATTGGCACAGGCTATGGTCAATGCAGGTATGAAGAATCTGGCAGCAGGCGCTAATCCGATTATTCTGAGAAAAGGTATGAAGAAGGCTACGGACTGCGCAGTGGAAGCGATCGCTAAGATGAGCTCTAAAGTAAACGGTAAAGAGCATATTGCAAGAGTTGCCGCTGTTTCTTCCGGAGATGAGGAAGTAGGACAGTTGGTGGCAGACGCTATGGAGAAAGTATCCGGCGACGGCGTTATCACTATTGAAGAGAGTAAGACAATGCTGACAGAACTGGATCTGGTAGAAGGTATGCAGTTCGACAGAGGTTATATCTCAGCATATATGGCAACAGATATGGATAAGATGGAAGCGGTTCTTGAGAATCCTTATATCTTGATCACGGATAAGAAGATCGCCAATATTCAGGAGATTCTGCCGCTCTTAGAGCAGATCGTACAGTCCGGCGCGAAATTACTCATCATCGCAGAGGATGTGGAGGGCGAAGCGCTTACCACATTGATCGTCAACAAACTGCGCGGTACTTTCAACGTAGTAGCTGTTAAGGCACCCGGCTATGGCGACAGAAGAAAAGATATGCTGCAGGATATCGCGATTCTGACCGGCGGTCAGGTAATCAGTTCCGAACTTGGTCTTGAATTAAAGGATGCTACGCTGGATCAGCTCGGCCGTGCAAAATCCGTTAAGGTTCAGAAGGAGAACACAGTCATCGTAGACGGTGAAGGCAATAAAGAAGAGATTCAGGCAAGAATCGGCCAGATCAAGAAGCAGATCGAGGAGACTACTTCTGATTTCGACAGAGAGAAGCTTCAGGAGCGTCTTGCAAAACTGGCGGGCGGCGTAGCAGTGATCCGTGTAGGTGCGGCTACGGAGACAGAGATGAAGGAAGCGAAGCTTCGTCTGGAAGATGCGCTGGCAGCAACCAGAGCAGCCGTAGAAGAAGGCATTATATCCGGCGGCGGTTCCGCATATATCCACGCATCCAAGGAGGTATCTAAGCTGGCAGATTCGTTGGAGGGCGACGAGAAGACAGGAGCACAGATCGTATTAAAGGCATTGGAAGCTCCGTTATTCCACATCGCAGCCAATGCCGGTCTGGAAGGTTCCGTGATCATCAACAAGGTAAGAGAGTCCGAGGTTGGTATCGGCTTCGACGCTCTGAAAGAAGAGTATGTAAATATGGTGGATGCGGGTATTCTTGATCCTGCCAAGGTGACAAGAAGCGCACTGCAGAATGCAACAAGCGTTGCTTCCACTCTGCTTACTACAGAATCTGTTGTCGCTAACATCAAAGAGGCAGAACCTGCTATGCCGGCAGGCGGCGCAGGCATGGGAATGATGTAAGGCGCATAGGAAAAACAAGCGACGCGAAGCGGCATTTGTTTTTCCGGCGCCGTGAACGAGCAAAGGTTCGTCGAAGACGAACAGGAAGCGCGAAAGCGCGGCTTTGCGAGTGAGGAATATAAACGATATTACTGAATTAACCGGACAGCCGGGCTCATTACGAGTCCGGCTGTTCTTGTCGTGCGGACGAAAGATTATTTGCATTCTCGCAGGATGTCTGTAATAATTAGTAAGCGAACAATTTTGATTAAAACGAAATGAGGGCAATAGAGATGGCGGACTACATTCTCATCGTGGAAGATAATAATGAGATCAATCATATGCTGACCGAGCTTCTGCAAAAAAACGGTTATGCAACGCAGTCGGCATATTCGGGTACGGAGGCGATACTGTATCTGGAGCGGCAGATACCGCGGGCAGTCATATTGGATCTGATGCTTCCCGGTATGACGGGAGAAGAACTTCTTGCTAAGATCAAGGAAATGGATTCTGACATAGCTGTCATTATTGCTTCGGCCAAAGAGGACGTGCATACAAGGGTAGATTTGCTTCGGGCAGGGGCCGATGACTATGTGGTGAAACCGTTTGACACGGAAGAGTTATTGGCGAGACTGGAGGTGGCGCTTCGCAGAAACGGCAGAAACGTACAGACCGGGAACAGATGTGAAACGCTCACCTTTAAGGATATCGTTATGGAGCCGGACCGATTCCGGGTCACGGTGTCAGGACAGGAGATCGCACTTACCAGAAGAGAATATCTGATCTTAGAACTGCTCATGTCGAATCCGAATAAAGTTTTTACCAAAAACAACATATATGAGTCTGTGTGGAATGAGGAATTTGTCGGAGAGGATAATGCCGTCAATGTGCATATCAGCAACATCAGACAGAAGCTTGCGAGAGTAAACGGCGAAGAGACTTATATACAAACAGTCTGGGGAATCGGATTTAAGATGAAAACTTTATGATTTCTTTAAACTTTTCCTAATGTTTCTAAAAGTCTGCCTGTTAGACTTAAGTACAACGAAACAAAGCATTATGACAGCGGGAATCGGCAAGTAGTTATCTATGCATGGAAAGTGTGGGAAAGGGACGGCTTGTGAGATGATGAATGAGTTGAAATAGTGCAATACAAATACGGGAGGCAGAAAGTAATGGGATCGGAAGAAACAAGGGAATATGTTTTGAGAACAACGAAACTTACCAAGATCTACGGAAAGCATAAAGCGGTAAACGCCGTAGACATGCATGTAAGAAAAGGTGATATCTATGGATTTATCGGCAAGAACGGCGCGGGCAAATCTACTTTTATGAAGATGGTGGCCGGGCTTGCTTCGCCGGATGAAGGTGAGATTGAACTTTTCGGAAGTCATGATGTGGAGAAGCAGCGTATGCGCGTCGGTTCTTTGATCGAGACACCGGGATTGTATAATGAGATGACGGCGGCGGAGAATCTGGAAGTCTTGCGGCGCGCATATGGCATCACCGATAAGGGGATCGTAGAGCAGATGTTAGTGCTGATGGGCTTGGAGGATACCGGCAAGAAGAAAGTCGGTAAGTTTTCCATGGGAATGAAACAGCGTCTCGGCATTGCAGCCGCACTGTTAAGAAGTCCGGATTTTCTCATTCTGGATGAGCCGATCAACGGTTTAGACCCACAGGGAATACGGCAGATCAGGGAACTGTTAGTTCGCCTGAACAGAGAGAAAAATATTACAATGATGATATCCAGCCATATCTTAGGCGAATTGTCCAAAATCGCGACGGCATACGGCGTTATCCGGGATGGAGAACTGGTAGAAGAATTTGACACGGCGGAACTGGACAGAAGGTGCCGCAGATGCCGGAAACTTGTGGTGGACAATGTGGAGAAGGCGGTCAATGTACTGGAGGAAGAACTTCACATGAAAGAGTTCGATGTACCAGACCCGTCTGTGATACGTATCTTTGAGCGTCTGGATGATATTTCGGAGATTAATCATCGGCTGTTGTCTGCGGGAGTTGAGATTAACGAGAGTTATCTGGTGGGACAGGATCTGGAGAGCTATTTTATGGAACTGACGGGTGACGATCAGACATCGCGGAGCGGACAGACGCTATGACGCGGATAAACCTGTGTTGCATTTATGAGCTGTTTTATGAATAGAGAGAAGAAAGGATGGATATGGTCATGATCAATTTATTAAGTTCTGAAATATATAAATTAAAGAAAGGCATGTTGGTTCGCCTGATGGCAGTAATAACGGTAGTGCTGACACTGTCGCAATACGGATTCTATATGGTCTTTGAGGTAATTATGAAGGGAGAGCCGGTCGGGGAGCAGGCCGCAATGATGGAAAGAGTGAGGAATATGGACATGCTGGATATACTTCATTCGATGTTCGGGAGCTGCAATGCCATTATTTTTGTCACGATTTTTGCCTGTTGCTTTGTAATCAATGATTATAGCAGCGGAATGGTTACAAATTATGTGGGCAAGGGGTATAAGCGAGAAGAAGTGTTCCTTGCAAAATTTTTGACAACCCAGTTCGGCGCGGTAATGTTGTATCTGCTGACAGCCCTGACTGTACTTGCGGGCGGAATAGTATTTATGGGTACGGATGGATTAAATGCAGCTTTTTTCCATGATTTCGGTAATTATCTTGCCCTGCACATTCTGTATCTGACCGGGTATACTGCAGTCATCATTCTGGTATGTACGATGGCAAGAAATATGGCAGCAGGGATATTGATCTCAATTCTGGGAATCATGCTGTTTTCAAATATCATTGCGCAGGGAATCGATCTGGTACTGAGTTCTCTTAAGGTAGAGATCGGTATATCGCAGTATTGGATCGTGACAGTGATCGAGAGCTGTCCGGTCAGGGACATTCCGTCCGGGTTCGTCACCACTTCCGGCATAGTGACGGGGATGTGGCTGGTGGTTTCCATGATTGCCGCCATGCTGTGGTTTGAAAAACGGGATGTCAGGTAGGAGAGAGGGTTCACAATAGGAGGACTGCCGTATGGGATATGGATTGGCGGGTATATTTGCTATAGCGGCGCTTACGTTCGGGATACGGTTATGGCATTACAGGCAGCAGATCAATTATCTGCTGAGTCAGATGGAACTGCTGGAACAGGAGGATACGAATTATCGGCTATCCTCCTATTGCCGTGTCGGAAAGACAGAACAGTTGATCTGTGAGCTTAACCGCATAATACAGCTTGACCGTGACCGGATGACAGCGCTGAAAAAGGGGAACAGGAGCTATCGGGAGAGTATTATAAGCATTTCTCATGATATCCGTACGCCGCTGACCAGCGCGAAGGGATATATTCAGATGCTTCTTAAGGAAAAAAAGCCGGATACAGAAAAACAACGGACTTACATGGAGAATATAGAACAGCGCCTCGACGATGTGACGGATATGCTGACGCTGCTCTTTGAATATGCAAGAATCGAAGCGGATGAAATCGTATTTGACAGTGAGCGGATCAATCTGTGTAATCTCATGGCAGATGTACTGTCTGTGTTCTATGAAGATTTTACCGGGAGAGGTTGCGAACCGGTGATCACGATCAGCGAGGCACCGTGTTATATCTATGCGGACAGACACGGGGTGAAGAGGATTTTAGAGAATCTTATTAAAAATGCCCTGGTGCACGGAACCGGCGATTATAGGTTCTCTTTGGAAAAAAGGGAGAATGCCGTGGAAATAGCGGTATCGAACAGGACAGACAGCGTAGAAGAAGCGGATATGGAGAGGATTTTTGACAGATTCTATACGACAGATCAGTCGCGTACACGTAAAACTACGGGACTGGGGCTTGCGATTGTGAAGCGCTTTACGGAAAAGATGGGCGGCAGGGTAAGCGCAGAACTTCAAGAAGGTATTTTTACGATAAGGCTAACTTTTTCGGAATATTAAAAGTAACTCTGTCAGCGTTACTTTGCACACATTGGACAACCCGGTCGCTCAGAGTGAAGTTAATATCTGCGTCACCGCGCTCTCGCTCCGCAAAAAGCGTAGCGGACACTAGACTCGTCGAGTTGCTGCGCAACTCATTACCTCGTCAAGTGCCGACGCTTTTTGAGGGGTTCCTTCAGATATTAACTCCCCTCTGAGCTTAGGCTGTGGCGTGGGATGAATAGTAACCCTGTTAGCATAATTTACATAAATCCGGGCAAGAATATTTTGACTTGCTTATGATTTGCGATTATAATAAGGGATAAAAGGTGTATATAGTTGCAGTTCATGAAGCGATATGTACAGTAACTATATGTTCACAATTCAGACAGAGCGGCTGGTGAAGCTATGACAGAAGAAAAGAGAGAAGTCATTATTGATGACGGAAGAATCGAATCTATAGAGGAATTTCAGACTCCTGAGACGTTATACGAGGAGCTTATTACCCGTGTGCGTAAATACCATCCTTCCGACGATATCTCTCTGATCGAGCGGGCTTATCAGACAGCCTATGACGCGCATAAGGACCAAGTGCGTAAATCCGGTGAGCCGTATATTATTCATCCGCTCTATGTGGCGATCATCCTCGCTGATCTGGAGCTGGATAAAGAGACTATCGTGGCGGGACTCTTGCATGATGTGGTGGAGGACACCATCATGACCGATGAACAGATCGGGGAAGAGTTCGGCGCGGATGTGGCGCTTCTGGTGGACGGTGTCACAAAATTAGAGAAATTGAATTTTCACGGAGAGAATCCGGCGGATCGGGACAGGGATGCGGAGAAACTGGAACGACAGGCGGAGAACCTGCGTAAGATGTTTCTTGCCATGGCGAAGGACATCCGAGTCATATTGATCAAACTGGCGGACAGACTGCACAATATGCGGACGCTGCAGCATATGCGGCCAGAGAAGCAACAGGAGATTTCCAGAGAAACGCTGGATATTTATTCCCCTATCGCCCAGAGGCTCGGTATCTCTAAGATTAAAGTAGAATTGGACGATCTTTCTTTAAAATATTTGGAGCCGGAAGCTTACTACGATCTGGTAGATAAAATTTCTATTCGCAAGAACGTGCGAGAACAATACATTCAGACAATCGTGGATGAAGTCAGCGAGCATATTGAAAGAGCGGGCATCAAAGCGCAGATCGATGGCCGTATCAAACATTTTTTCAGCATATATAAGAAAATGAAAAATCAGAATAAGACCATAGATCAAATCTATGATCTGTTTGCAGTTCGTATTATCGTGGACACGGTGAAGGACTGTTATGCGGCGCTGGGTGTGATCCATGAGATGTATAAGCCGATTCCGGGACGTTTCAAGGATTACATCGCAATGCCTAAGGCAAATATGTATCAGTCACTGCACACGACGCTGATCGGCAGCACGGGACAGCCTTTTGAGATACAGATCAGAACTTATGAGATGCATAAAGCGGCTGAGTACGGTATCGCCGCGCATTGGAAATACAAAGAAGCCTCCGACGGTAAGAAGGTGGAGACTCAGGAAGAAGAGAAATTAGTATGGCTGCGCCAGATTCTGGAATGGCAGAGAGACCTGTCGGACAATAAAGAATTTATGAACCTCTTAAAGAGTGATCTGAATCTTTTCTCTGACAGTGTATACTGTTTTACGCCTACGGGGGACGTGAAGAACCTGCCGGCAGGCTCTACTACTATCGATTTCGCATACAGCATACACAGCGCGGTGGGAAATCGGATGATCGGCGCCAGAGTCAACGGCAAGCTGGTGACCATCGATTATGAGATCAGGAACGGCGATCGCGTGGAGATCCTGACTTCTCAGAACTCCAAGGGACCGAGCCGCGACTGGCTGAACGTGGTTAAGAGCACGCAGGCGAAGAATAAGATAAATCAATGGTTCAAACATGAACTGAAAGACGATAATATTGTCAAGGGTAAGGAGCTGATCGCGAACTACTGCAAGGCAAAATCCATCAATCAGTTGGATGTGCTGATTCCGAAATATCAGGAAGCCATCATGAAGAAATACGGTTTCCAGGATTGGGATTCGGTGCTGGCGGCGATAGGGCACGGCGGACTCAAAGAGGGTCAGATCATCAACCGCATGCAGGAAATGTATGAGAATGACCACCGTAAAGAGATGACTGATGCGGAAGTCATGGCGGAGGTGGCGGAGAGTGCCCAGATTAACAGAGACCGGACGCAGAAGGGCACCAGCGGTATCATCGTTAAGGGGATACACGATGTGGCGGTGCGTTTCTCTAAGTGCTGCAGTCCTGTGCCGGGGGATGAGATCGTCGGTTTCGTGACCAGAGGCAGAGGAATCTCCATCCATAGGACGGATTGTATGAATATCATGAATCTGCCGGAGATCGACCGTAACAGGCTGATCGATGCGGAATGGCAGCAGACGGAAGCGGCGGATGGAAGATATTTTGCGGAGATCAGTATATTCGCGAATAACAGAAACGGACTTCTGGCGGATATCTCCAAGGCTCTCACGGAGAAGGAGATTGATATTCTGTCATTAAATACGAGGGTGAGCAAGCAGGGTACGGCGACGATCATGGTCAGCTTTGAGATTCGAAGCCGTGAGGAACTGCAGCGTATTATTGATAAGATCAGGACGATAGAAAGCATTATTGATATTGAGAGGACGACGGGGTAATAAGACATGGCTGATTTGAAAATTGGCAGATTGATGTTAGGAATCTGTCAGACGAATTGTTATTTTGTGTATAAGGAAGGGACTAAGGATGTGATCTTCTTTGATCCGGCGGATAAGGGGGATTATATTTATGAGACGCTTGAAGGTAAGGGGTTACAGGTTAAGGGAATCCTGCTGACTCATGGACATTTCGATCATATCTGGGGAACCAATAAGCTTAGGGAATTATCGGGTGCCCCGATCTATGCTTATGAAGAGGAAAAGGCGCTCTGCGAGGATGCGGTCACGAATGTGTCGGATCAGGTGGGCAGACCGTATACGGTAATTCCGGATCGGTATTTAAAGGACGGTGAAGAGATCACCATTGCGGATATGACCTGTAAGTTGATTGCCACGCCGGGACACACGGGCGGAAGCTGTTGCTATTATTTTGAGGAAGCGGGAATACTGATCGCGGGAGATACTCTTTTCTTAGAGTCGGTGGGCAGGACGGATCTTGCTACGGGCAGTATGAGCGCACTGGTCAGATCGGTCAAAGAAAAGCTGTTTGAACTGCCGGATGAGACGAAGGTCTATCCGGGGCATGGGGATATTACCACTATCGGGCATGAGAAGAAGTATAATCCTTTTGTATAGTAAAAAATTTAACAAGTTAGATTGCGAAGTTGACTTCGCAACCCCGATGTAAACTTAAATGATATGGGATGGTAAGAATGGGCGATTGCAGGAATTTGTGTTAATCGCCTATCTCAATGTAGCGGAAGATGAAGAGATGGAGGATTAACATTCGTTATATTGGTATAGGAATAATATCGCAGACGAAAGGATGGAAATCAACCAATGGAAAAAGAAATAGCTTCCGGCACAAAGTTACAGGTTTTCAATCGGGACACAATCAAGTACATAGCCATGTTTACCATGCTGTTAAACCACATAGCGCATACACTGCTTACGCATGGTACGCCTTTGTACGAGATCTTTGAGGATATCGGTTATTTTACGGCACCGGTAATGTGTTATTTTATGGTGGAAGGGTACGACTATACGCGATCCAAGATGAAATACGGACTACGGCTTTTTCTCTTCGCCATAATCTCACAGGTTCCGTATACGATGGCGTTTCATTTCGGTAATCTGAATATGATTTATACGCTGTTTTGTTGTTTTATGATATTGGTGGTCATGGAAAAGGTTCAAAATACGTGGCTTAGAGCGGGTTTGTGCACGCTTCTTCTGCTTGTTACGGTGGTCGGTGACTGGGCGCTTCTGGCAGCGTTTTTCACGATCCTGTTTCACAACAGCAAGGGGAACAGGAAGAAGACAATTATCAGTTTTGGTGTGGCATATGTGGTTTTTGTAGTGTTTAATGTACAGAGCTATATGTACGGTGTGCAGGGGAACTGGACATCATATGCAGTGGCGCATGCGATGTTGTCCGGGCTGGGGATCATAGCCGCGGGAGTGGCTGTGCTGGTGTTGTATAACGGGCGCCGTGCCGAGAAGGCCAGAAATTTTTCGAAATGGTTTTTCTATCTGTTTTATCCGGCACATCTGTTGATTCTGGCTCTTATAGCGAATTGAAGATTGAGAGAAGGGCATGGCATTGGTTATGGGTCAAATGAGCCAAACGGATCGACAACTTCAAATACGAAAGCTCGCAGAAGAGATCATGCGTCTTGCACACGATGGCATCTTAGTCAATATGCGGTTTCTGGATGTGGCTCTGTCTAAGTTCAAGGTGGAGTGCAGGGAGCAGACCGGCGCACACCTTTTCGACGGTGCGAAGCTATACTATGATCCCGTGCTGCTGCTTGGACAGTATAAGACGGCGCAGGGCTATGCGGCAAGGCTGTATCTGCATACGCTTTTGCACTGTATTTTCTATCATAGTTTCGAGACGGATAAAATGAACCGGCAGTATTGGGATATGGCGACGGATATTGCGGTGGAGCATACGATTCTGGACATGAATCTGCACTTGACGGCGCTGCCTTCCGATGATATGCTGCGAAGCCGGTTGGAGATTTTAGAGAAGCAGGCGGGCGGACTGACAGCGGAGAAGCTTTACAGGCATTTTCGGATCGAAGAACCGTCCGAGAAGGCGAAGAAGGAATGGTATAAGCTTTGTCATTATGACGAGCATATTTATTGGGACAGACGGGAAGAACTGGAACTGTCCCAGGCAGAGTGGCGTAAAGTAAGCGAGCGGATCAGAGCCGACTTAAAGAGCTTCAGTAAAGATAAAAATAACGCCGAGAGTGTGGAACAGAATCTGAAAGAAGCAATGCGGGAGCGGTACGATTATACGGATTTTCTGAAGAAATTTATGGTCATGGGAGAATCGATCCGGGTCAATGACGATGAGTTTGACTATATATATTATACGTACGGACTTCATACCTATGGCAACATGCCGCTGGTGGAGCCGCTTGAATACAAGGACAGTAATAAAATCAAGGATTTCGTGATTGCCTTGGATACCTCCGCGTCGTGCAGGGGTAAAGTGGTGCAGGATTTCTTGCAGAAAACCTACAATATCATGCAGGAGGGTGAGAACTTCTTTCATAAGATCAATGTGCATATCATCCAGTGCGACAGCGAGGTGCGGCAGGATACTAAGATCACGAAACGGGAACAGTTCGATGATTTTATGGAAAAGGGAAAGCTGACTGGCTTCGGGTCCACGGATTTCAGACCGGTGTTCGAGTACGTGGAAAAGTTAAGGGAAGAACAGGAGTTTGATAATCTTAAGGGATTACTCTATTTCACAGACGGTTACGGAATCTATCCGGAACAGATGCCGGACTACGACGTGGCTTTCGTATTTCTTCATGAGGATGATAATGCGCCGAAGGTGCCGCCGTGGGCGATTAAGCTTGTGCTGGACGAAGAAGAGCTGGAGGAGCCGGAAGAAGTGGTACATTGAAATCGGGATAGTGCATGACAGGAGAATCGGGTAATAGAGAATGAATATTAAAGAGGCAAAGAACTATATTAAGGATTCCGTAAAAATATATTTGAAAAAAGACGAGGAGGGGGAGTATCGGATTCCCATCGTCAGACAGCGGCCCATATTTCTGCTCGGTGCGCCGGGCATCGGGAAGACGGCGATTATGGAACAGATTGCCCAGGAATTGGGAATCGCTCTTGTGTCTTATTCCATGACCCATCACACAAGGCAGTCTGCATTGGGGCTTCCCTTTATTGTGCATAAAGAGTACGACGGCAAATCCTATGACGTATCGGAGTATACGATGAGCGAAATCATCGCTTCCGTTTATGATGTGATGGCACAGAGCGGTATTAAGGAAGGAATCCTCTTTCTGGATGAGATAAACTGCGTGTCGGAGACACTTGCGCCGTCCATGCTGCAATTCTTACAGTATAAAGTGTTCGGCAGGCATCAAGTGCCGGAAGGATGGGTCATCGTGACGGCCGGTAATCCGCCGGAGTATAATAAATCGGTGCGGGAATTTGACGTGGTGACCATGGATCGTCTGAAGATTCTGGTGATCGAGGCGGATTACGGTATTTGGAAAGAGTATGCCAGAGAGCGCGGTGTGCACACGGCGATCCTGAATTATCTGGATATGAAAAAAGAAGATTTCTATCAGGTGGAGACCACGGTGAAAGGCAGAAGCTATATTACAGCCAGAGGGTGGGAGGATCTGTCCGAAATGCTGACGCTCTACGAGGAGGAAGGAATCACGGTGGAGGAATCCTTCGTGGGGCAGTATCTGCGTAATGAGCGAGTGGTGAAAGAGTTTACCGCATATTATGATCTGTATCAGAAATATAAGAATGACTATAAAGTGGAAGAGATCCTGTCCGGCACTGTCAGAGAGCAGGCTAAGGATAAGGCACGCAAAGCCGACTTCGATGAACGGTTATCGTTGATGGGCATGCTGATCGACAGAATGCAGCAGGATATCAAAGAGAATATGTTGAGCGCGGAGATTCTAAATGAAGTAATGAATCCGCTCAGAGCGTTAAAGGCGAAGGCGGAGTCCGGGGCGGGTGCACAGGAGCTGCTACAGCAGATCGGGCAGCAGGCCGAAGGCAGACGTAAGTCCATGGATTCTCTGCAGAAAGCGGGAGCACTGGCGGTGCGCGATAAGCGTAAAAACAGGGCGATTATCAAATTCTTAAGCGAATGTGAGAAGCGCATGAGAATTCAGGAGGCCGGAAGCGGCGCAGAAGCTTTTGCGCAGGTGAAGGACAGCTTCGAGGCGGAAGTGGAGGATTATAAACAGAAAACAGGAGAAGTGAAGGAAAAACTGCACAATCTCTTTCAGTTCGTTGAGGATACGTTCGGTTCCGGTAATGAGATGCTGATTCTCTTAACAGAGTGCACGGTACAGACGGACTGTGCGAAATTTATCAGTATGTACGGCTGTGAGGACTATCAGCGCCACAATGAGGAGCTGATGTTGACAGAACGAAGCGACGGGCTGCTTGAACAGATCGAGGCACTGGGAGAATTGACGATTTGATGAGTAAGGAGTTTTTATATGAGAAGGGATTTAACGTCTTCACAGATTGATCGACAAAATATTTTAAATAATAAACAGGCGCTATCAGAAATTCAAAGGCAGACTCAGTTTCAAGGTATTATATTTGAAGATAAGCTGTGTTTTACTAAAACGATGGTAGCAACTTATTTTGATGTGGAAATCAGGACTGTGGAACGATATGTAAGTGAATATCAATTGGAATTTGAGGCTAACGGTTATGAAATTCTAAAGGGAAAGCGCTTGAAAGATTTCTTGCAGTGCATAGATGATCAGGATGTTCCCGACATTAATGTCGGGAACATCAGTAATAAAACTCCGCAGCTTGCCATTTTTGATTTTCGCACTTTTCTTAATCTTTCTATGGTGATGGTTGAGAGTCCGGCGGCAAGAACCTTGCGACAGATTATGCTGGACATTGCTATCGACACTATAAATCAAAAAGCGGGTGGGTCAACCAAATATATTAATCAACGTGATCAAGATTTTATTGGGGCTTTTTTACAGGAAGAAAATTATCGTAGAGAATTTACAGATGCTCTGCATGATTATGTTTCCATGGGTAATGCCAAATACGGTATATACACTGATAAAATTTATCAGAGCATTTTTAAAGAGAAAGCGGCTGAGTATCGGCAGATTTTAAAACTGTCCGCAAGGGAAAGAATTAGGGATACGTTCTATTCTGAGGTGTTGACGCTAATTTCCTCGTATGAATGCGGATTAGCTGAGATGATTAAAACACAGTCGGAACAATTAGGAAGACCATTAAATAACTGGGAAGTGTCAGACTTGTTTGAGGCTTTTGAGAGGCTTCCTTTGTGGAAACCGCTCATTGTATCAGCAAGGACAAAAATGGCAAGCAGAGATATGGCTTTGAGAGATGCTTTTCATTTTCAGCTGGAGGAATATATTAAACCTCTCGAAACCGAAGAATATGAGAAGTTTTTGGGTGAAGCCGGTGATGAACTGGAAAAACTTATGGAAGAGCATCAAGATGTATTGTTTCGGTTGAAGGAGAGTGAGTAATGGAAAAATATAATTATATTACTCCGGAGATGGCGCGGTCGACTCATGCCAAAACCATACAATACAGCGGTGGCGGTACATTGGAAGAACTTGATTTTGGGAAATTGGAAAGTGTTCTATATAATATTCAAAATGACGATTGGTATCCCAGCTTTGAAGATAAGTTGACACATTTGTTCTTTTGTACGTGTCAATTCCATTGTTTTGCTGACGGAAACAAACGACTTGCAATAACACTATCGACACTATTCCTCTTACAGAATGGATATATGGCTGTTGCAAAAACCTTTATGCAAAAGATGGAAAATATTAGTCTTAATGTAGCGGCAAGCAAAATTGATAAAGAATTACTTCATAGAATAGTTATTGCTGTTATGAATGAAACTTATGACGATGATGAAGAGTTAAAACTCGAGATTTTCAATGCTATAAACAGAAATTTGTAGGATAGTGTGCTTAGCTGAAATGGCAGGATAGAATAATATGCAGTATAAGGAAGAAATTACGGAGCATGGCTCCATACAATATGGACTAAATGGGGAGACTGCGGTGGTGATCGGCTATCGCGGTAAGGACATGGAAGTGGTGATCCCTGCGTTGGTTGAAGGTTACAAAGTAACGCAGATCGGTAAGAAGGCGTTCCTAAGCAACAAGGTGCTCAGGCAGATCACCCTTCCGGAATCGGTGGCGCGGATAGACGATTGGGCCTTTGCCTATTGTGCCAAGCTGGCAAAGATTATCCTGCCTTATCACCGTATGGAGATCGGGCAGGGGATTTTTAAGGACTGTTTTTGTCTGGAACAGATCGTGGACGAAGGAGCGGATGAGAGCGAAAAGAGGACGGCGGATATCGCGTGGCTGCTGGCGGCGACCATGAGCAGACTGGATGCATTCTATCTGTTTGATTTCGAGAATGCAGGGACAGAAGAGTGGATCAGACAATGGGACAACAGGATGGAGTCATTGATGCGAAAGGCGGATTCGGAAGGCTTTTCTAAGATGCTGCTGTGCGGAGAGGAAGATTACGGAAGCCGGGAGAATAACCGGGATTACTATATGGAACAGCGAAGGCGGGAGAAGGTCAAGCTGGCGATGTTAAGACTTATGCATGATTATGGACTGGAGCAGTCTGTGCGCGCGGAACTGGAGTCATATCTTCTGGCACATATCAAGGGTCAGCAGAACGAGGAAACATGGAGGGTCGTGCTGGAAGAATACGGGGATGACCTGCGGTATTATCAGTTCCTTACCAGGTTGGGCGGCGTGAACGAGGATAATTTTCAAGCGATCATGGATGACTTAGGCGAGTCGCATACGGAGATGAAAGCCTATCTGATGAAGTATCACAGCGAGCGGCATAAGGAAGAGGATGCGTTTAGCGCGTTTGTATTATAGGTAATCGAAATTTCATTTAAGAGGAATAGCAGCAACAGCAGAAAAAGGAAGGATTCTAAAGATGGACTATCAGCAGCACAATTGGATAAACAAATATTTAATGCCCGGTGAATATGTTGTCTGGAACGGCAGACCTGGCAAGGGGAATCTTCTGGCTCCATATGATATTTTTATGGTTCCGCTCAGTATTTTGTGGTGCGGTTTTGCTATTGTATGGGAAACAACTGCGTTTATTATGCCCGCGCCTTTTTTCTTCAAGCTGTGGGGAATCCCGTTTGTCTGTTTCGGATTGTTTATAGTATTCGGAAGATTCATCCTGAAATCGTACATAAGAAAAAAGACTATTTATGTAATTACCAACAAAAGAATCTTTTCTTTCAGGAAAAACCATATAAAGACTTTAGATTATCATATGAACTCGACAAGAAATGTAACACTGCATCAGGACGGCACCGGAAGCATTCGGTTCTATTCAACTCTAATGTTGAATTCTCTGCTCTCGGAGTTGGATACGTTGACGGATTTTTTCACCCCAATGCAATCATTCAGTCAAAACAGTCAGCATTTTGAATTGGAGAATATTCCTGACGTTGAACGTGTTCTCAAAATACTTTCAAATTAGCTATTTTTCTGTCTGACAGCAAACATTTTCCAGAAGCCAAGTTCCATTTCCCAGGTGTTTTACATGGGCAGATATCACATAACCCGGATAGTCGTTGTTGAAATATTCTCCTGATGTGCATATGCCTTCTATCTCTGCCATGATTTCTATTCCATCCGGCGTGTACGCAAACTCTATCTGATTACCCACATCATATCTGTAGGAAACACCCTGCTCAAACAATTCAGGAGCTCCTATAAGCGATCCATCAAAGACGAAGCCAATATCATCTCCATCAATAACGGTATCAAAGTGCTCTCGTAACTGGAAGCAGTAATCTGATTCCGGAAATTCATACATCTCCCAATTGCCCGCCTCATTTTGATCTGTCATATATAATGATTCCACCCAAAGTCCTGTACCATGTTTGACATATGTAATCATAGCAAGTTCATTTATGCCGTCTCCGTCAAAATCAGCCTCTTTCCAATCAGGGGAGATCATATAATTTGAGGTGTACCATAGATCTGCATATAGATATTCTTTGTCCGCCGTTTCAATGATAACGCCCGCATGCCCTATTACATATGTTGTAAAATGTTCCGTTGTATTGACTAATCCCATGCCATCCAGTTTTTTGGACCAATATGAATATCCGGAACACAGTTCATAATCATCTTCCCTGTAATCTTTTGCATTTGCCATACGTTCCATCAAATCTGCATCCGGAGTAAATTCATTTCCCACGACAGCCTTTTCTGTCCGGTTTCTCTCTATCGGATTCTGCCGTTTGGCCAGCCCGTCTTCAACAATATAAACAGCCTGTAAAGGGTAAATATCCCGTTTGTAATCAAAAGCTATGTTCGTTATTCCATTGGCTTTATCGTAGGACGGTTCTTTTCCAATAAAAACGCTGCTCTCCAATAACTGTATTTCCCAATCGCTTACAAAGTAGAGATCTCCGAATAGATAATCTTTGGTATCGCCTGTTTTTTGTCCGATTGCAACGAACGCTTCTTTACTTCCATCTCCATCATAGTCATCTTCGTAGGTATATGTGCTATACTGATATCCGTATTCATTCTCATAATCGAGATAATCATAGTCCATGCTGTTATTTATTTTATCCATATACCTTTTAGTGGGAGAAGATACTTCCGGATTTTCCGGTAATCTTACCATATCGGGTATATGTTTCTGGGAGTGAATGCTGTCTGTCGGCAGCGGAGAGGCATAGTCCGAGTCGGCATTGCCTTCATGCATATCTTGTTCAGTGGGAGAAAGGGAATCTGGCTTGTCCCACACACTTACCTGTATGATAAGCCAAAGAATACAAAATACACTGAGTACTGATAGTAGTCGTTTCATAACAGTTTTACCTTTTCTTGCTTTTTGTGATTATTATAAAACAGGCTTGCATCATTTTTGCATCATCTCACGCTATATTTATAATTTTTTTTGAAAAATAAAAAATATCAAAAACTCTCTCTCAAATGAAAAGCCTATCCTTTTGGCTAGTTTACTTCTAATGCTTTTGTCGAGTATATTATTATGGATTGTGAGAAATAAAGTGTGTTTTCGTTGCCGGATGCAAGCTGTCGGATTGCAGCAAAAAGAAGTTAACTGAGAGCATGAAAAGGAAGGCGGATTCCATGTCAGGGAAAAGATTGCAGAGAAGCTTGGTCTGTCCAAGGCGGGAGTGAAATATTACAATCAGGAAACTGGATGATACAGAAACATCCGGAAATCGGCGGGGAAATTCTTGCAATCATATCGGAACTTCCGGATATTTCAATCGGAGCGAAGTATCATCATGAAAAATATGACGGAACGGGCTATCCGTACTAAATCGCAGGTGAGGATATACCGTTTTATGCACGGATTATCAGAATTGCGGATGCCTATGATGCGATGACTTCCAGACGAAGTTACCGTGATGTCCTGCCGCAGCAGGTGGTTCGTGCGGAAATCGAAAAAGGAAGGGGAGCGCAGTTTGCGCCAGAGTGCGCGGATATCATGCTGCAGATGATTGACGAGGATATAGATTATCAACTGCACGAGCATTAGGGGAGTTTAGGGCTCAATATGGTTTTTTATCAGATAGAATTTATTAAATAAGACTGATTATCATTGACAAATGAGTTGGAAGAGGAGTATATTAAATATGAGTTAGTGGCTACTAACCAAGAGCAGCCGCTTTCCTCTAGAACGCGGGTTAGTTTTTGCTAACCATAAAAGGTAATAATTGGGAAAGTGAGGAGAGTGGGAATGATTAAACTTACAGTTGGAATAGAGGGAATGGCCTGCGGGATGTGCGAGGCACATATAAATGAGGCGGTGAGGAACGCCTTTCAGGTGAAAAAGGTAACAAGCTCACATACAAAGAAGCAGACGGTCATCATTGCGGAGAAGGATATCACGGAACAGGATTTGAAAGACGTGATTGCAAAAACCGGTTATGAAGTTATATCAATAAGCAGTGAACCTTACGAGAAGAAGGGTCTGTTCTCTGTAAAGTAAGAGTTTCCCTTGTGATACGCATGAAGTATGCCGTATCGCTTTCATCGGGAACAAGCCCCTGCAGAAGCGGTGCGATGAG
The DNA here is from genome assembly GCA_014804365.1 of Lachnospiraceae bacterium. Lineage (GTDB taxonomy): Bacteria > Bacillota > Clostridia > Lachnospirales > Lachnospiraceae > UBA3282. Next base: position 739 of record JAAUZX010000084.1, on the reverse strand, counting down.
TGCAAAGCGGAGCTGGGTGGTCATTATGGCACGTCCATGCCTGCGAGATGGACATGTGGTCAGCTCGGCAAGCTATGAGGTATTGAAGATGTTGACAGAAAAGCAGAAGGAGAAAGTGTGAGGTAGTACACGATATATTAAGACGATCAAAACGGGACAGGAAGGATGTAACGGCAAATTGGGAGGATAAAATGATGAGTAATAGAAAAAAAGTTGCCGCACTGATCTGTGGTATGTTTGGCTGTGTTTTCTTGGGCAGCGGCGACTGGCTGATGATGTACGGCAATACGACATACCATGGGCAGGTCTACTGGCTGACGGAGGGAGTGGCACAGCTACCTGCATGGAGAAATTCCTTGTCCATGCTTGTGGCTTTTCCTGCTGTCCTGCTATATGGAATTGCGCTGTTTACCACTGCTGGATTTGTAAAACAGGAAAAGAACAGGAAAATATACCATTATCTGACAGCATTCGGGCTGACACCATGGATGTGTCTCCATCTGTTTTATGTCATGATTCTGTATGTATTTGCATGGCTTAACGGGAATGGTTATGAAGCGGCGGCGCTGCCTGCGGCGGAGGCTTTGGTTTCTCATTTTTCGTGGATTGTGGTATTAAGCGAGGCATTCATGCTACCGCCATTTCTATATTGGCTCTATCTGCAGGTTTCCGGAAGGACAATATTCCCGAAATGGATGGCATTTACGAATGTGCTGGTTATTTACGGAATCTTACAGCT
>JAAUZX010000083.1 GCA_014804365.1 Lachnospiraceae bacterium | reverse complement strand
TTTTCACGCCACCATTCTCGCATTTCATCCTCACCGAATGAATGGCAATTCGGCTTTGTTTGATGCCTCTTTAATGTTTCCTCAAATGGTATATCAAAATAGTATGCATATATCTTTGTCCCATATAATTGAATAGCCAATTCAAATAATGGTTTATACCAATCGGCATACATAATTCCCTCTAATATAACAATATCACTATGACCATTGCCATATATCAAAAGTTCTTTCATAAGAGGTATTGCCAATGTATTTTCACCATCAGGAACTTTAAGAATATCTCTTCTAATGACATCTTGTGAAATAAGCATGGTATTCTTTCCAAACTTTTTTTGCAATTCCTTAGCAATTGTGGTTTTTCCACTACCAGAATTCCCTCTAAGTACAATCAGTTTTTTCATATATCGTTCATTTTTCATTTTCCATATTCCTGCCTCATTAAAACTTCGATTTTGCATTCTGTTTAGTGCTCTGTTTATCTTCTCTCCATACCAGAATTAAAGCATTATTTTCTTTTCTCAAAGAAATATAAACAACCTATCATACAAAAGCAAATCCCCATCAATATCGTAGAGAATGTTTTCTCACTAATTCCTACTATTAACTCCAAAATGCCTGCTAAAATAATTAAACCGCCGGTTATTTTTCTTGCTTTTTCCTTCATTACGCTCCTTATTAAACTCTCTTTTGATTAATCAGATTTCGTTCAATTCAAAGTTGTGCTATGCTTCATATGGATAATAGTGTTCAGCCTTTGACTGAAATTCGCATAACTTTACTATTCTCATGTCATCATCAAAATCTGCTATTGTAACACCATCGAATCCATCAACCATGCCATCATAATTGCATTTAAAATACCATTCAACAATTAACGTTTCATTTTGCTCTAATATTCGCTTGATTGTCCATTCTAATACTTGTCCTCTATTATTCCAATCTTCAAACCACTTTACAATTTGTGATAAACCATGATATTCAGGACCATAGCATTCACTATATAAAGCATTTTCGGAAAAAGTCTGCTTTACAATCTCAATATCCTTATTTATCCAAGCCTGAAAATATTTCTTAATAATATCTGATCTCATAATTTGCTCCCATTCATTTCGTATTATTCCGTATAAAGTACAATCATGAAATCCGTCTCGTGTTTTATAGTAATGTCGTAATAGGCCTTCATAGTGCATTCCAACCTTTTCCATCACTTTTTTTGAAGCAGGGTTTTCTACCGAACTAAATGCATCAATTCGTTCAATATCTGTATTGCAAAACATATAATCAATAACGGCTCTTGCCGCTTCACTTGAATAGCCTTGACTCCACCAACGGCTACCAATCTTGTAACCTAATTCCCCCTTGAAATCATATTCCGAGGTTATAGTGATACCAATCGTTCCAATCATTTCACCATCTTTGAGATACATTCCCCAGTAATAAGTGGTATCATATTGATAGTTATTAACCCATTGTTGAATCATGTTCTTTGTATCATCTATTGTTTTATGTGCATCCCACCGCAAAAAACGTGTGACTTTATCATCACCTGTCCAATTACGAAACATCATTTCCGCATCGGTAAGTTCAAGTCTCCGCAATATCAATCGTGTAGTTTCGATTGTTTTTGTTCCTACATGCTTCATGTGTATATTTCTCCTTACAAATCCCGACTTCGTGGGTAAATCAACTTGTAACTAAATTTATTTATGTCGTGGATATTCAGGCATCAAATCAATCAATCTTGTTGTCCGCCCTTCTTTATCCAATAAAATTTCAATATTTTCCACATCTCCGCCTAAATGCATCATAAATTCTCTACAAATACCACACGATGGAATTATATTTCCATCTTTATATACTGAAACCACTTTTGTAATCTCACTTTCGCCATATGTAAGCATTGTTGATAAAGCATTTCTTTCCGCGCACATCCCTATAGATCCGTCCGTATCAATGCATATACCCTTATAAACATTACCTTTTTTCGTGAGTACGGCAGATGCCACACTCCCTACCCACATTTTATTTGAAACATCATGGGGACTCAAAACGCTCATTGCTTCTTCATATAACCTTTTCCATTCTTTGTCCACTGTTTTGTCCTCCTTAATAAATTCCGATCCCTTTAACCCACCAGTAATACCCGCGTTATTCTATGTAACCGCTTCAATCCTCCCACCGAAACGTTCCACACATAAAATAGGCACTCTTTTTATGATTTCATATATTAAAAATGTTGCAATTAACGAAATCAATACAATCAATAAAAATTGCCCTGCAACGTTAACAAATAATTTCAAGACGAAAAAACCTGTCGTGTGTGACCATATGTAAAACCCGCTGTATTCGCCTCCGCTCGCCTGTTCCTTTAATCAATTCTCAGATAAATTGTCGATTCGCATTTTATATTATAAAACAAGTTCGTAATATAGTTCCGCGTGTTCATTATCGTTATACTTGTCAGTCTCCTGAAAACCGCTACTTCGATATAGGTGTTGAGCAGCTGAAAACTGCTTTCTGGTATCTAAACATATTTTATTATACTGCTGCTCTCTTGCGTAATCTATGGCATACCCTAAAAGTAATCTTCCGTAGCCTTTACCCTGATATTCCGGCAATATAAACATACGCTTAAGTTCAACCACTTTATTGTCAATGTCAATTATTCTTACTGCAACTGTTCCTATGAGAACCTCATTATCAACCAAACACCAAAAGCAACCATTCCGCATATAATGCTGTTCTACATCTGCAATATCTGCATGTCTATCCATTGGCGAATATGGAATGCCGACAGCTGAAAAACATTTTTCAAAAAAATCTCCCACTGATTGTTGCATATTAGATTTAAAAGCTATAATCTCCATTGTTATATCTCCGCAAATTATAATTTATTCTATAATCTTAACCAGATCATTGTATCCTGCCTTTTGCATTATTTGATTTATTCCGTCAAGCACCTCTTCTTTTGAATAATTATTCTTTTGCAAAAAGTCTTCATTCTTTTCAGATAGATATTGATAAAAAAGGGCGGCGGCAGCCAGTTCATTTCTGTTACTATAATCAATGTTCTCCAACATTAGATTTTCTGCTTCGTTAATTTCACCGTTATCTATCATTGTTAATAATTCATCTAACTTTTTCCCGGATACTTCATATCCGTTCTTCGCTTCCTGCTCAACAGAAACATACTTTTTTCCAAACATGAGCGAAAATAATACTCTAACCATTTCTTTTATTATTCTCATAATATAGTCTTTTTCATCTTCAAAGTTCATTTATAATACCTCCGTAAAGTTATGTGTTTTAATCAATCTCGTGATAAACCTGCATCTATCAATTACACCAATCTTTGCATATAAATTTTTTCCACCGACCCCCATGGAGCAGTTTTACGGTCTATTATTTCAAAACCATATTTTTCATATAAGTTTTCATGATCACTTACTATATGTACCTTATCAAAGCCAATTGATTTTAAATAATCCATTGAATACTGTATCAATTTCTGACTTAGCCTGTTTCCTCTGTATTCTTCACCAACAAACATGTAACCAATGTAAGGGGTATAGCATACATCCGGAATGCAATCTGTCTTTGCAACTGTACAATATCCACAGATTTTCTGATTATCGAAGGCAATGATAACCCGTTCCCATTCCGTAAACAGATTATTGTCCATAGCATTGGCTAATGACTTACCGGCACTCCATGAACAACTTTTTGCATAATCTCTTACTTTGTTCCACATCTTATCTGTTGATGTGAGCATTTTATAATCCATTCTTTATTTTCTCCCGGTTTGATTTTTTAGAATTAATGTGCCTACTGCTTTTCAAGCACTATTGCCCGACCATCATCTTCTATAAATTTTCCGTTGTCAATTCTCCAGTCGCCGCCTTAATTCGTCCCAATCTGTTATTGTCAGAATATTTTTATCTTCTGTATACGGCAAATCAATCGCACCTATGTACCATACCGGTAACAAACCGGCATTTAAGGAACCTTTCACATCGCATTCGTACTGATCCCCGATATACCAGACTTCACCCGGTTGCAATTCAGCTTTTTCCAAAGCCAAATCAAATATCCTTTTATTCGGCTTGCGGAACATAAAATTACTTGAAGTAATAATAAATTCAAAAGCATTATCAGGAAGCAGTCTGTTGATACGCTCTGCCACCACAGACGAATCATAAGCAATATTGCTAATTACGCCTGTGCGGATACCTTTATTCTTTAAATATTGCAGAAAATCTTCTACACCCTCTGTCGGTACTCCCGGAGCAGCAGCATTCCAGAATACTGTATCAATTTCGGAGTTACTCAACGCAATCTCTATTCCCTGCGATTCATAAAGATAAGGCGTAAACATTGTATTGGGTATTTCTATCTGAAATAAATGTCTTTTCTCAGGATCAAATCTTCCGAACTCCCGATTGATTTCATTTGCTTTGGCTTGCACCTGCTCTGCAGACAATTGATATTTATTTCTTGTAGCATACTGTAAGACGGCCTCTGTTCCCTTTACCCCGTCAAATTTCTGTTCTGCAACAAGTGTTTGACCATAATCAAACAATATCATTTTAGGTATTTCCATGTAATTTGCCTCCACATTCAAAATATCCCTCCTGTATCAGTAATTCTAATACAAGTGCCTCTCGTTCTATCATTACCTGACTGAAATCATCCAGTTTAGTCTCTCTATTTACATCTATCGCAGACTGCGGTTCCAAAAATTCAAGCGTAAAGCCTTCGTCCGCTTCATACTTGTCCAGATTTTGCTGTCCTAAATCCTCTTTCACACAACACAGGAAATAATAATTATCTTGAATAAATATGTCCTCTTTTGTGCCTTTCTGCACTCGATGAACCTGCCCATATTCCTGAATAGAATTCTTAATAACACATAAACCCGTTTCTTCTGAAACCTCTCTGATCAAAGCATCTTCCATAGATTCTGCAGCCTCTATACCTCCACCCGGAAATTTGTAATAATTATATTTCTTACTATATACCATTGCTATTTTTCCGTCTTTAATGATGATAGCTCTTGCCGAAGGTCTTCTGAAAACGCTTCCATCAGGATTATAATCTTTTTTATCCATTTCAAATAACATACGCATTTTATAAATTCCTCCTGAAAATTTGAATTTGACTATACAAACAAACACCAGAATACGCCAAATTTATCAACTAAAGAAAACATGCACGGACTATAATCACATGGTCCAATAGGCACATGAATAATTGCTCCATCTTTTAACACTTCATAAGCATTTAACTCAGAGTGCATATATCCTCCATTGTCATCAGGATATAAACCAAGAATTTCAGCGTTAAAAGCTTTCTGATAAATATTGACTGCTTCGATACTTCCTTTTACATATACTTGCATCAGTGACCTTAACATGCTATAAGCCTCCTCACCAAATCCCGATTTCGCGTTTAGTGAACCTGTCAACAAATTATAACACACTATAAACAGGACATGAAGAATTCATTGAAAGGCATTCACAACTTTTTAGGAAATGGACTGGAAATGCGCCTTGCTATTGATGTTCCACCAGAATATGCAGAGCTTAACTTAGAAAGCAATACACAGATGTGAATAGGCGTCGAGAATCCATTAGAATTGTGACAGAATTTACCTAAGATGCAATAAGTATTGGGGCTGATTCAGTACATACAATCCTAAATCAGCCCCTTTTTCTTATGTCTTTTCCGGTTTCGAGACAAAATGTACTCCAGTGGTAATTAATATGGAGGCTGCAAGCGCCACAAGAAATGACACCGCTTTGGATATATCTCCACATGCGCCGTAAAATATGAAATATATTTCTCCGAACACTGTTCCCATCACCACCCAATGAACAATAGGAAAAGCATAAAATCCATTTCTCGCATAGTCCTTTTTCTGATCCGTGATATAGGAGAGCAGGATCAAAACGACCGCTGTGATTGCCCAGAACACCCAATTGGAGATGTTATCTTCAGCCAGATTATTCCAATACATATCCAAACAATAACCGGCCAGTGCAGTCATTGCAAATTCCATTACAGCAAAGGTGAAAACGGTTCCCGGAACATGGTTTGCCACCTTTATACAGACGATCAGCAACGAATAATGCAGCATAAATATAATCACGGCTTTCCCGGCATATATCCAAAGTTGTTCTTTATTAGTAAAAACAAAGCTCGTGTTCTTTTCTACATATAATATATCCAGTCGAATGATCGCTGTTTGCAGCAGCAGAGGAATTCCTATCACAGGCAATCCGCTCAGGTAATGGCAGGTCAGTAAATTGCGTGACTTTACAGGAAATATGCGCAGCGCTTCTGCGCGGTTTTGGTTCTCCTGTACCAGCAGCTTGACCGCCTGCGCAATCAGTGCCGCAATTACAGTCACCGACACCATACGTTCCAGGAACCAATGCGGAATCTCCTCTGAATAGACACCCGCCGGATTACGCAGTTCCGTTTGAATATCCCAAAGTCCCTGGAAATATTGCGAACGTTCTAAGTACTCCTCCAAGTTAAATAATTCATGATACAAACCATATTCATTCGTCAACATATATATTACCACCAACGTCATGACTATCATCACGGCACCCCAGTAAAATCGGTCTCTTCTGAATAATTTTTTGAAATCACTCACTTCTTTCCCCTCCTTCCTTTAATGTGTCACTCACCCTTCCTTTTCCCTGCACATAAATTTTCTTTAAAAGCTTGTAAATCTCCTCCAGTGTAATCTGCTGTCCGGAATAATCTCCGATGCCCAGTTTCTTCAATATGCGTTCGCTCTCTTCCCGCTCTCCCACGGTGTAAAACTCTGATAAGTCTCCAATCTTGGCTGCTGCATGGACAGTCATGGCGAACAGTTTGTCATCGGTTGACTTCTGTGGCAGAATGCCCTTCCATTTCTGCACGCTTTCCATGAACTCATTCACGGATTTTTGTGCAAAAACCTCTCCTGCCTCCATCATAGTCACACTGTCGCACATACGCTCCACATCCGCCAGGTCATGACAGGAGTAAAGCACTCCGATCTGCTCTCTCTCCACTTCTTCAATAAGAATATCGCGGAACATTGCTCTGCTCTCCGCATCCATACCGCTCTCCGGTTCGTCCATAATCAAATACTCCGGCTGCTGCGCAATCGCCAAGACAAAATTCAATTTTGACCTTTGTCCCTTGGACAATGTGCCTATGTTCTTTTTAGGATCGATACCGAAATGATTCACCAGATCATCAAACTTTTTTCCGGAAAACGTATCATAGAAGTTCTGATAGTATGCGGCCATTCCCGCCACAGAATATATGTTAATAAAATCGAGCTGTTCTGACACATACGCCACTTTTGATTTCACTTCCGGATTATCATAGATATCCTGTTCATCATACTTTACTGTTCCCTGTGCCGGTTTATAGATTCCCGTTGCACACTTCAGCAAGGTGGTCTTGCCGGCTCCGTTAGCGCCGATCAGACCATGAATCTCGCCTCGACGAATGCATATGTTAATTCCATGGATAAACGGCCGATTATTGTAGCCTTTTTGTAAGTTCTTTATCTCTAACATTTGCTTATCTTCCTTTCCGAAATATCTCTGCCCTACCATTAGATGGAAGAATAGATTTCCTTTATCAGATTTACCACATCCGCCTCGGAATAACCCGTGCGCTTCAGTTCAATTATTTCGCTCTTAATCCGCCTTCGTATCTTCTCCAGTTCCTCCGTATTAGGTTCCATGATTGGCATGGTCGCTATAAAGGTTCCTTTTGCCCGGATAGTCTCAATCACTTTCTGCCGTTCCAGCTCCTGATACGCCTTCGCCACGGTGGACGGTGTAATGTCCAGAGTCTGAGCCATCTTCCGAACGGAAGGAATAGAATCTCCGGGACTTAAATACCCTTTGATGACCAGCAGTTTGATTTGTTCAATAATCTGCTCATAGAGTGGTTTTTTGCTACGATAATCTAGTTCAATCAAAAAATAACCTCCTCACATGATATGTTGATATCTATTTGTAACACATTTGCATTATCTGTATTGCTTTATATAGTACAGTTATTGTATTATAATTACTGCCGATTGTCAACAAAATTGGAATACATACTGTGTGATAATGCGTTGATTAATATTTCAAACTCCTTTTTTCTCAGTTCACGATCTCTTTTTAACTTACCCCGCCCCAAAACACAAACAGCATTATTACGTCTAATACTTACCTATAGAGATAATTAATTCTCTTTCTTATGAGCCATTATTATACATAATACAATCGCAGCTGTTAAAAAACCAACTGCTATTACATACTGCAGAGCAGACGGTAAACTGTTCGTAACTGTTGGAACATAGCCCCCAATATTACCAAAAATATGGGCTGCGATCGCCGGAAACAATGACTTAGTTTTTACATACGCTAACGCAAAAATCAAACCGCCCAAAAAGGCATGTACAACCGTAATAATACCGCCCGCCATAAAATGAATTAATGCAAATAGAATTGCACTAATAATAATTGAAAAAGCCGTAGAAACTTCTTTACGAAGTTTTGTCATAATCAGAGCTCGAAACACAAACTCCTCCACAATGGGTGCAATTACAAAAACAGACACAATCAGGGCAATAACGTTTGTTTCCATATCATCTGACATTCCACCGACTAATTCCTGTGGAATTGGTGCGACAGCCTGCACAATATTAGAGAATACCGAAAAACAAAACGCTGCAATTACCGGCAGAAAATATACTTTACATGGAACTAATTTTAATCCATATGTATTCTGTATATCTACTTTTTTCATTTTGAAAATGAGTATAATAATAAGTAAATAGACAGCCTGTGCTATACCGCTAATTAACGCTACATGTTCTAAACTGCCTTTAATCGTCATCATGGCAATTGATGATATTACTCCAATACCGAAAACAAATGAAAGCGTAATAAGTATGCTGCTGCCCATGTATTTTAATTTTATCTTCATTAATAAACCTCCATAAATTTCAGCTTTAACAATGCATACCAGACTTCATCTATCACTCCCTGATTGCAAAATCCCCTATTTTCGCCTGTTAAACAATACGTTTTGCAATGATTCGTTCGAAGGCGTGTTCATGATGGATATCACCGGGGTGTGAATCCGTGAAAGTCCCATCGTTATGATGGATAATTACCCAATCCTTGTATTTATCAGGCAGCTCTCCTACATCAAAAAGGCTGTGAGTGTAAGGTGCATTATCGGGTGTTGCCGGCAGGCGGTTTGTAAAAATACCTATGACATTGTAGCCGCCTATCTTGGTATTCGTCTGCATCTTTGCAATAAAATTATCCCTTACATCTTTATAAGGAAGGTGCAGTACGCCGTGAGACAGGATAACATCATACTCCTTCTCAAAGATAAACGCTTCTAAATCACAGCAAAAATAATTGACCGAAACACCAGCCTGCTCTGCGATTTTTCTTGCTTTCTTAATGCCGTTTTCAGAGATGTCAAATGCATCTACAAGATTTCCAAGTTTAGCCATAAAAATGGAATTTCTGCCCTCCCCGCAGCCGACGTCCAACACTTGGGAATTCTTCGGGAATATATGATAAAATTCATTGACATCCACAGTTGGTCCTTTGCAAAAGGTAGAAACATCCATATCGGCATAAGTTTGCTCCCAAAACGGTTGCTCCTGCATAGCCGGTGCAGCTTCTTTATCGGACATTCTCTCGCACATATTAATTTACCTCCTCAATTTCGCTGATATGTTGACTCTGCCTTTAGGTATAGTGAACTTAATTCTGCTGAAACCACTTCCGGATATTTTTTGCTGATATCTCTCAAAGCGTTTCCAACCGATTTTCGAACATATTGGCTTTCATCTTCTCTGTGGGCAGCCAACTTCCGAATTTATCGTTCCAAAATAAAATAGGTAACCTCTATATCTCCGTCCCTCCCTTTGCCGCCAATTTTAAATCCGCATTTTTCAGTATAGAATTTTCTATTCTGTTCTTTGTCTGAAGGTGTCTCCAATATAATTTGTCTCCAATCGGAACAAATTGTCAGCATATATCGAAATGCCAGCGTACCTATCCCCATTCCCTGATACGCCGGAATAATACATAAGCAGCCAAGATGATAATGTCCATTTCCCCTATTTTCAAGAGAAATCACTCCAACGGGAATGTTATCTTTTATAATTATGTATTTAGGAAATTTAAGGATCGACTGCTCCATTTGATTTTTTGATTTTCCATAACCGGGGCATTCCCCATAACGAACAAAGTCATCATAAAACGCAGAATTATAAATATCTATCAGCAAATCGGCATCCGATATTGCGGCTTTTCTGTATGTCAATATCATTTACTTTTTCCTTTCAATCCTGATTGCGCGGTCGAATAAATATGTTAATCAACCGAAGTCCGTCTAATTATTCAAATATATTGATAATATAACCATCTCTTCAAACCATTTAGCAGTCCTATCCATATCTGATGTCAGATAGTTTCGTCTGCTCCAACAATGCTTCATCTCCCCAAATCCATGCACCGCACAGGCTCATATCTTGTTACATCTTCCGTTTCATAAAAATCGACTTGTTGCAGAAAAGTATCCTCATCCACCGCTTCTCCGCTTACATAATATTCTCCCCACTCTTCTTCAAGCAACACTTCCTCCAGCCAGCTCCCGTTATCAAACCGAATACATTTCCAGCTATTAGATCTTGCACCACCGGAACTAATGTAAACTCCATTCGTTTGAAGCCTCTCAAAACCTCTGTACATGATTTCCCATCCGTAAAACTCTCCTTTCTCACAGTGCAAAATCAAAAGATTTCCGATCGGCGTCCACTGAATAATCAACTCCAGCACACCGTCTCCATCTAAATCGAATACGCGTATGTCTTCCACTTTCCATTCAATGCCAGACTCGGAATAGTTTTCCACATAACGATTGATATCTATTGTTTCCTCAGACATATAACGCTCATACAATAGATACTCGCCCTCTTCCTTAGGCTCCCCGTTTTTGTTCAACAACTCTCCATCACCAAAATCTGTATAATAAAATGCCGCATTCTCCTTTAACAAAGGAAAATACTGTTGAAATCCCTCCCATTCCTCATCGGTCATTCTGCTTTGAAACGAATCGTAATCCAATTCCGATACTTCCACAGGTCCATTAGAATCCGTCACCATTTCCGTTTCCAGCTCTGGTTCTGCTATCATTTCCACTTCCGACTCCGATTCTGCTTCCATTTCCGCTTCTGAGCCTGCTTCCAAAGTCGTCTCCTGCACTTCTTCTGGTTCCTGTTCTTCTTCAGTTTCACTTTTCTGCTCTGAAATATTTATCTGCGTCTGAGACACTTCCTCATTCCCGTCATAATCTGTATGATTCGCACAGGCAGCAAAAGACAGGGCCATAGCAAAAATACAGCTACATATCAAAGCTTTCATCAACTTTATTTTTTTCATATTAACCTTTTCTACTTATTCCTTATATTTTTAATCTAAGCTTAAGCAAGTTGTCACAATTTTTTCATCATCCAATACGCATCTGCATATTTCCCATCTTCATATTTCATATTATCAGGAAAATGACCATACTTCTCAAAACCTAAATTTTCATATAAAGCTATTGCATTCTTGTTATCCGCAATTACTTCTAATTCTGCCTGTTCATAACCGATTTCTTTGGCTATTTCTAAAACGGTCTGCAACATAATTTTTCCAATGCCTCTGCCACAATATTCTTGATATAATGCTATTGCAACACTGCACCGATGTTGGTATCTCCTATATTCGCCAATACCCATAAGAGAGCAATTTCCGATATGCTTCCCGTCAATTACTGCGACAAGCATTAATTCCCTGTCTGAATCCATCATTCTCTGAATGAAATTCTGTTCCTGTTCAAGCGATAAAGTAACCTCATCAGGTTCTCTGATCAAATATGGTGTTTCCGATGTTGTAATTTTCAGATATTTTATCAGATCCTCAGCATCATTTATTTCTGCATTTCTCAGAATTACTTCATATCCGGTTTTGTCTATTACCTTCATGGGCTTGCATATCATAATTTATCCTCCTAGATTGTGATTTGCTGATTTTATGTTTATTTCATCCAATCCGCCAGAATTCTCCCATAAAATATTTCAAGGACTATGTTGCTATAGCCCTTGAATGTAGTGTCACCGCAACGACGCTAACGCTTTTTGAACGTCCACTTATTGGCAGGACTCTCCTTTGATAGTACTTTACCATACATACAAAAATAGTCAATTGTTTGATTAAAATTTCTCTTTTTGTCTCATAAACTCAAATGAATATCCATATATGCTTAAAAACTACTTTCTTACTTTTACAGCCAGTGCATGAGCTTTCATTCCTTCTGATTCTGCAAGCTTAATGATGTATTCGGCATTACTTTTTAATGCAGATTCCGGATATTTAATAACACTGTATCCTCTCATAAATTCTTGGACAGACATGCCGGAAGAAAATTTCGCGGTACCACATGTTGGAAGAATATGGTTTGTTCCACAGAAATAATCTCCTACTGGTTCGGTACTATATTCACCGACAAATACCGCGCCAACATTAGTTAATTGGGCAAGTACAGCTTCATAGTCATTTAATAGTAACTCTGCATGTTCGGGTGCTATTTCATTTACTGCATCTACAGCTTCCTGAATAGAATCAACCACAAAAATATCACCATAATTCTCAAAAGTTTTTATCGTTGCATTTACAAGATTATTTTCTTCACATAAGCGAATAATTTCTTCTTTTATCTTTTGTGCTTGTGTTTCAGACAAGCAAAATGTAGTGCTGGCTTCAAATCCTGTTCCATGCTCTGCCTGTGACATCATATCAGCTGCCATAAAAGTAGGATTCGCATCTTCATCAGCAATAATTGCTATTTCTGAAGGACCTGCAAGAGAATCAATTTTTACTTCGCCAAATAATAATTTTTTAGCCATTTGAGTATAGTTATTTCCGGGACCTACTATTGCATCTACTTTTTTAACAGTCTCAGTTCCATAAGCAACAGCCGCTAATCCCTGTGAACCTGAGAGTTTATAATATTTTTTTACATTCAAGTAGTCTGCTACATATAATAAATGCTCATCTATAGTTCCATCAAGTCTTGGCTTAGTTAGTATGTATATGTTTGGAACACCAGCAACTATTGCAGGAATTAAATTCATATATAGTGTAGAAACGAGTGGTGCCATATTTCCGGGAACAGTAACGGCAACACTGTTAATTGGTATATATTTGCGTTCAAGCAAAGCACCATCTTCATATTTTTCCGAGAAACCTATCGGTAATTGTCTTTTATGAAATCTAAAAAGGTTATCGCAAGCTTTTTTTACTGATTCCTTAAATTCTTCAGATACTTTTTCTTTTGCATTAGCAAATTCCTCTTCTGACACGAATAACCCGATTTCATTAATGTCAACATTATCAAATTCTTTCATATAAGAATATAATGCTTCATCACCTTTACTTTTAACATTCTTCAACACATCTTTTACAGTAGCTTCTACCTCTTTAGGAATACTACCCCTTCGCTTTAAAAGATTGACATATCTTGGGTTTTCATAACTAAATCTGCTGATTGTTACCATTGTTTTCTCCCCTTTACAATATAAAAATAAAAAACGCTTGTTAGAGAAATTTTCCCTAACAAGCGTGGATCAAGCGTTCGCCTAATATCAATCACTATAATATCAATATGAATATGGTTTGTCAAGCAGAAAATCAAATTTGACATTTAATTCAAATCAATATCAAAATATTTTATAATCTTGTCAGATTTTAACCATTTAAAAAGTGTTATATATGAATGCGCATTTAATATTTCATCTTTGTACGATACTCATAAATGAAAGAGATATGAAAGCAACGCAGAAATGGAGAAAATCATGAATACGAACTATGACGTAAAAGATCTGTTTGAACACTACTCAGACATGATTTATCGTATTGCCATGTCTTATGGAAATTCCGTACCTTTTGCAGAGGATGCCGTTCAGGAAGTTTTCCTGCGGTATCTGAGAAAAAGGCCACAGTTTGAAAACTGCGAGCATGAAAAGGCATGGTTTATCCGCGTGACAGTTAATTATTGCAAAAGCACGGTTTCCTCCGCATGGTTGAAACGAGTCTGTTCGTTGGAGAACGCAGAACAGATTGCCATGCCGTTTCATCATCGGGAAGAAAGCGAATTGTACGAAACGCTGTCCGGTCTTGCACCCAAATACCGTGTAGTACTATATCTGCGTTATTATGAGGAGTATCAGGTGCAGGAAATCGCAGAGATTCTCGGTATCACGCCCAATCTGGTATCCGCCAGATTGTTACGCGCAAAAAAACTTATAAAACAAAAACTGTTAACAGAAAGTGAGGAATTGCAGGATGGAACAAGCACTGTTTAAAAATATGTACCGCCAGATTCACTTAGACAAGGAACAAAAAGACAGGATGTGGCGGTGCCTCGAAGCCGCTGCAGATGGGCATGCTACGAATGACCATGTACAAAAAACCATGGGAAAACGGTTTTCTTTTTCGGCACGTGCCGCGGTCTGCGTAGGTATGCTTCTAGTGTCCGGCATGACGGTATTTGCTGCGAATGAATTTTCTTTGACGGACAGACTGACAAATGCGATGAAACTTTTGACACAAAACGAACAGGCGCCGACGGAAGAACAGCAAAATATTTACGCACAGTACGGAACTGCTTTAGATAACGAAGTCGTGAGAACAAACGGCACTTTCCGTCTGGAGGCTGCGCTGTATGACGGCAACTACCTGTTTATACCCTTCCGCTATATCATGAATCCTGATACCGCAGGATATGAGAACATAACGGCAGGTTTTACATTTGATGAAGCAACTATGTGGAATTCAAAATTGCTGGCAGGATATCGGCAGGATCAGGCTGATTTATGGTATGGCATTTCGCAAGATAGCAAGCAGGCACGCGGTATATCAGGTTACATTATGGTTATGAATCCTGAAATAGAAGAAGACGGTGTTTTGACCGGAAGCCTTTTGCTTTCCGTCGCGGAGGATGAAACCTTCAGCAAAGGAGAGGTGATTCAGATCGTAGAAAGGGCGGAACCGCCGGAAGCTCCGGACGAAATCCTCACGGAATTTACGCTTGGAAATCCGGTAGAGCAGCACAGCGTATCAATTCCTGCAAAACAGGCGGAAATGCTCGAACAGCTCGGATTGTCAGTGGATGAGTTGACTGTTTCCTCCATATCCATTCATTTTTCAGGTATCCTGGGGAGTACTGTGTCCGGACCCTATTCAGGCTCTGTTATGCTAAAAGACGGGAGCTCGGTAGGTTTCTCTGCCTCCGGCGGCGCTTCAAGCGGAATCGGGACAGCCAACATCGGAAAACCGTTTTCATGGTGCCGGCTTTTCGACGCGCCGATTCAAGTAGCGGAAATAGAAGGAATCCAGATATATCAGGGAACCTCGGAAGTATGGATTCCGGTAGAATGGTAATAATTTCAAAATACTATAGAGGGGCAAATTTATTATCCTGCCCCTCTATCTTTCTGCTATGGGATTTGTCCTTTATAATCCGCATAAGCATTATTCTTAGTCTTTGCTCCAAATTCTAATGAGTATTTTGCGAAAAAAAACAGTTGTTTATCTTTTTAATATAGTAAACAAATTCATCATTTCTCTTATCCTCTATATAGCCCAGTTTTTGATAAAAAGCATTTGTACGAATGTTCCAAACAGGTGTATCAAGAAATATTTCTTTTGTTTCAGGAAAAATTCTTTCAATTTCCTGCATTATAAATATGCCATACCCTTTTCTGAAATATTCAGGATCTACAAATATTCTACCTATATTAAGCTTTGATCCATCCGCAAAAAGAATGGCGCCTCCTACAATAATACCATCTACAGATAATTTATATAGATGATTCCCCTTTGCCATCTTAATATGAAAACTTACAGACATATATCCGGGTGGGCCAGCTTTTGAAGGTGCTCCGACAGTAATGTCACTATCAAATGCTCGCTTGGAAATACCATTTATCACCAATACATCTGATGTACCTGCTTTTGTCAATTCCATCATTAATTGATCTTCTGTTTCTATTGTAAGCCGCTTCAATTAAACTTTGAAAAGGCATCCACTTTAGTAACACCATCAACATGAATATAAACATCCATATATACAATTCCATTCTCTTCATATTCATGTTCAAAACAGCCGACAATGTTATCTTGTTGTTTCTCTTTAAAATTATTTGCCTGAAGATATTCCATGATGATCTTATATGCGTTAGGAATTCTCTCAAAAGGCTGTATAAAAGGCTCTTTAATGGTGATCATTGCGTAGTCGGCCTCTGCATTTTCCGCATACTCTACGCCGGGACATTCCGTTTCAAACCCTTCCGGCAATATGTAAGCTGCCACATATCCGTGCATTCCGAATCTGTTTTGCTGTTCCTGCGATACAAAAGGAAAATCCCATCCTATCATTCTGGCATTCGGATTGGCAGCCTTAAGTCCACTGTTACCAGCCCACTTCTCCATATATTCATTAACATCGCTCTCAGGATTAGGCGAAATCATTACATATCTCGCCATTCTAAATGGTGCTACTCTTATAATCTGAATTTTCGAATAAATCTCTCCCGGATCAGACAGATCTTCCTTCACAAGCGTATCAAGCCTGCATGTAAAAAAGTCACTTATTTCAATGAGCTTTGCAAGCTCCGGAACTACTTCGTCAGACTCCCATCTTGATATCGTCTGACGGGTAACTCCCATCTTTTCTGCAAATTGTTCCTGCGTATACTTTTTCTGTTTTCTCAAAAAACATATATTTGATCCTAAGCTCATATATCTCATCTCCTTATAAAAGCGGACATTCGTAATCCGCTGCGTTTTTACTCATTACTACAGGCAGCTGCGCTTCCCGTGGTAAAATATTGTCTTCCGGCCATCTGGACAAGATATATTCTGCCACATCATATGCAGCATAACAACCAACCGGCATGTGCTCTTTTCCGATTCTATGTAACACATCATGTTGCATGAGGGTCTATGCTCCAAAAATATGAATTTATCGCTTAAACAGTCGATCAGGCAAACACCTCACGCTGCCTGCCCCGATTTATAATTTCAATCAAACGTCTTACCAAAAGATATATGTCCTTCAAGTTCTGAGAAACCGTTCTTTTTATAGAACTCATATGCGGGAACATTTTTCTCAGTTTGAAGAAACATATGATTGATACCCATATTTTTTACATAAGTCTCAATTTCATTTAAAAATAGAGTTCCAAGCCCATTATGCTGCCGCTCTCTTTTGATACAGAACTCATAGATGTAGTATGCAGTTCCTGCGCATCCGTGCATGATGCTTCCCAGCGAGAAACCTATCAGTTCATTTTCATCATACAGACCTATTGCAAGTGAATTCCTGTTTCCTGTCAAATCCAAAATATATTCCGTAAGTTGGTTGTCATCGCTCCAGTCTTCATTCCACGGCTCATTCATAAAGATATCTCTAAATAACAATTTGATTTCATCAAATTTATCGAATTCCAATTTTATTGCGTTCCTTTCATGCTTTCCTCCACATAATCATGCCGTAATTGGCACTCTATTCTTTATACCTCATAGCAATACAGGTTTCATTAAACCCACAATGCTTCCAAAAAGCCAGTCCGTCTTTATTCCAAGGTAGCACTTCTAAGTCTATTTCTTTTATATCCAGATACTGTAATAACATTCGAAAGGCTTGTGCCCCATAATGCTGCTTTCTATAATTTCTATCTATAAGAAATTGCCGTAAATACACCGGATTACTGGTATTCTTAATGAGCGCATATCCAATGATTTGACTATCCTCGATGAAAAAATAGGCACTGTAATCTGTTTCTAAGAATCCCTTCATTCGATTTTCCAGTTCACTGATATTCATAGGATTATCACTTTTTTCGTCATCAATGAGCTGCTTATTTAATAGAGCAAGTTTGGGCACATCTATCATTGTGCATTTCTGAAGCTGCATTGCATTCCTCCGTCAAATACTAATTTATCGTTCTCGTCAACATTGAAATTATAACATACATTCAGCCTTCGTTGTATATCGTTAAAAAACTGATTGAATAAAAACGCAGTATCTGCTATATTATAAATATATAAGGAAACAACCGCCCACAAGGGGTTGACCGAATAGGGATAGAAACTCCACCTGATACCGACCAAAGTATACAAGGGTGGTTTTTCTATCTAAAAAAAGAAAAACGCTACTGACTTATCAAAACGATTAAGGTCAGCAATGCAAGAATGAACATTCCGAAAGACATAAGGTCTTTAAAATCAAACTTCATCCGCACCACCTCCCATCTTTAGTAATAGGAGGTCAACACCTTGCAATGACACGATTGTTCCCGTACCTCAAGCTTACCATATACCGCACAATCGAGCAACTGTTTATGGTATATTTTTTATCAACTAAGCAATAATTTACTTATGTTTTCCAATTCTATACAATCCAATTTATTTCCCTTATAACCTGACATTAATTTGTTATCGAACATATGATTTTCTTTGAAATAAACCTCTAATCCACTGCGTCTGCAATATATTTTTTGGTGTATACCACTTTCACATGCAAACATGTCCCTCTTCTTATTGTTTGCATAATAATACTTTATTCCTGCATAATAATCAACTATTTTTTCATTTTATGCATTTTATAGTATTGTATTCATGCAATCATGCATAAAATTACACTTGCATTCTGCACAGTCTTGTTGTATATTGTTTTAGGAACAAAGTGTATCAAGAATTTCAAGCCACATCATCTACCGGCTTGGAGCTTCTGACTACATATAAAAAATCGAACAAGTTCGATTGCGAGATTTGTTCGCTTACGCTTCACAAACTCGTGGCTATTCGGGCACGTTCGATTGCGAGCTTCGCTTCGCGAACTCGAAGTTTGCCAACAAAAATCACAAAAAGGAGATTCGATTATGAAAGAAAAAGTAGTTCTTGCTTACTCAGGCGGACTTGATACGACCGTTATCATACCGTGGCTGAAAGAAAATTTCGATTACGAAGTTATCTGCGTATGCGGTAACTGCGGTCAGGCGGAGGAGCTTGACGGACTTGAAGATAGAGCCTTATCCAGCGGCGCTTCCAAGCTCTACATAGAAGATCTTACGGACGAGTTCTGTGATGATTTCATCATGCCCTGTGTGCAGGCACATGCAGTTTACGAGAATAAATATTTATTAGGCACATCCATGGCAAGACCTGTGATTGCAAAGAAACTGGTTGAGATTGCCCGTAAAGAAGGCGCTACCGCAATCTGCCACGGCGCTACCGGCAAGGGTAACGATCAGATCCGTTTCGAGCTGGGTATCAAGGCACTTGCTCCCGACTTAAAGATCATTGCAGCGTGGAGAAACGAGAAGTGGACATTAAACTCCCGTGAAGAAGAGATCGAGTACTGCCGTCAGCACGGCATCAATCTTCCTTTCTCCGCAGATTCCAGCTACAGCCGCGACCGTAACTTATGGCATATCAGCCACGAAGGTCTTGAGCTGGAAGATCCCGCCAACGAGCCTAACTATGAGCACTTGTTAGTCCTTGGTACCACACCTGAGAAGGCTCCTGATGAGGGCGAATATGTGACCATGACTTTTGAAAAAGGTATTCCCACTTCCGTCAACGGCAAGAAGATGAAAGTGTCCGAGATTATCACCACCTTAAATGAGCTGGGCGGCAAGCACGGCATCGGCATCGTAGATATCGTGGAGAACCGTGTCGTAGGCATGAAATCCCGCGGCGTATACGAGACGCCCGGCGGAACGATCCTCTACGAAGCACACCAGCAGCTTGAAGAGCTGATCCTCGACCGTGACACCTATGCACTCAAGGCAGATATGGGTAACAAGTTTGCACAGATCGTATATGAAGGCAAGTGGTTCACACCGCTTCGCGAAGCAGTTCAGGCATTCATTGAGTCCACACAGCAGTATGTGACCGGCGAAGTGAAGTTCAAACTGTATAAGGGCAATATCATCAAAGCAGGCACTACTTCTCCGTACACACTCTACAACGAGAGCATTGCTTCCTTCACCACAGGCGATATGTATGACCATCATGACGCGGAAGGCTTCATCAACCTGTTTGGTTTATCCAGCAAGGTTCGTGCCATGAAGATGCAGGAGAACGGCGTGAAGTTGATCTAAATCAAATAGTATTTCGATAAAAATCGTTGCTCGGCAGTGATGATTCAGAGAATGCTACGCATTCTCCCTGAAATGATTTACACTGAGGCAAGATTTCCTATAATTCGAAAAATTGAGCTTCGCGAGGTTGCGAGATTCGCTTCGCAAACTCGTGTATGAACATAGGAATTACCTATAGTATAAAGAATCAATTAAGCTGCAAGAGCTGTCGTATCAATTTTGACAGCTTCTGCAGCTTAATTACATTACATCTGACAGCATACTACTCATCCCGACCAGCAATATTATATTTTCATTCATGCTTAATAAAGCCCTTCGTCTTCCACTTCCCCGACTGCCAGCGCAGGAACATACACACCGCACGCACGCATTCATCACTGGCAAGTCCTATGTATGCGCCTACCGCCAGAAGATTCAGATGTATCCCGAAGAACCACGTGCCGCCCACCATACAGATATACATGAAGATCACCCCGATAATCGTGGTAAAAAGAGCGTCTCCGCTGGTCTTTAAAGCCTGCCCGAATACCAGATTCGTCACGCGCCCTACTTCAAGAATGATATCAATAGCCAACAGCTTTCCCACCAAGGCTATCATTTCTGTATCGTTCGTAAACAGCCGGATCAGATGATTCGAGCTAAGCGCAAATATTGCCGCAAGTCCGGCTCCTACACATATCCCTATCAAAGCAACTTTCTTGGTGCCCTTATCACAGGCTTTATAATCCCCCTCACCGATCCTCCAGCCTGTCATGATAGCATTTGCCTGCGCCAATGCCGCGCCGGCGCAATAAGAGAAATTGGCGATCTGGGCCGTATATGCCCTCGCTGTCACATTAACGCCCGCTTCGTCCATCATATTTAAGAACCGGATAGTAAGCGTCATCGCCACATTATAAAGGGCGGTTTCCAGAGCAGAGGGCAGCCCCACCTTTATGATCTGAACAAATACTTCTTTGTTTTGCAGCCGTTCCGGGTCTTCTTTCGCCTTGACCAAAAGACTGCCTGCCACAATGACAATTACGAGATTGAGAACTCTTGATATGACTGTAGCAGCCGCAACACCCGCCACACCGCTGTGGAATCCAAACAGGAAAACGGCATTCAGGCACAGATTCACGACATTTGCTAACAATGAAGCAATTAACGGTTGCTTGGTATGTCCGAAGGCTCTCAGATAGCTTGAGAAAATGGGAATCAGAGCGTTTAAGAAACAGAAGCCTCCCACGATTCTGAGATAGGTTTTGGCATATTCCATAAGAAGCGGCGCCACTCCCACGATTTCCAGAATACTTCCTGAAAAGGTAAATAAGAACACTGAAAGCAAAGCTCCGATCGAGAGATTAAAAATGACCCCTAACTGCCTTGCCTGATATGCCACACCGACTCTTTTCGCCCCGATATACTGCGTCATCACGGCGATCATGCCAGATGACACAACATGAAACATCATAATAAAGACACTGATATAAGTATTGGCCGTACCTACTGCGCCAACCGCGTCGTCCCCCACAGTAGCCAGCATCATGGTATCTACCATCCCTGCCAGCATATGGCACAGAGTCTCCAATAAGATCGGTATATATAATTTCGTAAATGATTTCATAGAATTTTCCATTCAATTCCTCTATTCTGTTCAACAAGACACCAGCACCGCTGTTTCGTAGTCACCCAAATTCCCCGAAAAATTTTGTCCGTCAACAAGGTTTCTCCTGCCCTTTAATTCCGGCAGTTCGACAGTTCCTTCCTGCGTGTGGAAGACCACTATCATACTCTGATCGTTCAGATATCTTTCCATATAAATGATTCCCGTCGAATCTTCTGTATACTGCTTCACCGGCCTCCCTTCCGTCAATACGGGATATTCGTGTCTGATTCGGATAAGATTCTTGTAAAACTTAAGAATTTCCTTATTCTGTCTGCTTTCATCCCAAAGCATACCCCGTCTGCAGTCAGGATCGGGTCCGCCCTCCAGGGCCACCTCATCTCCGTAATAGATCATAGGCATACCCGGAAGTAAGAGCTGCAATGCCGCCGCCAGTTTATGCTTTTTTAAATTATTTCCCACGCTATGGGAAAATCTAGCCGTATCGTGGCTGTCTATGAAATTCCAGAGATAGCCCTCCAGCCCGTTATTCAGATTTCCTTTCATAAAATTGAGATTTCCTACAAATGCAGCTGCACTCATTTTCTCTGACTCCACCAAATCCTTCACGGCATAATAGAACTGATAATTCATAATGCTGTCCCATTCATCGCCTTCCAGAAAATCACCGGCAAAATGCCAGATCTCACCAATAATCAGGGCATCTTTCTTTACAGCCTTAATCTCTCTCCTGAATCTCTTCCAAAAAGCGTGATTAATCTCATCCGCCACATCCAGCCGCCAGCCGTCAATATCGCACTCCCTGATCCAATAAGCAGCCACATCGATGACAAAATCTGCTGTCTCTTTATTTTGCAGATTAAGCTTCGGCATAAACGCGGCATAGCTGAAGGTCTTAAAATTCGGCTTTTTCCCCCACTCAATCACAAGCGGAAAATCCTCAATATAATACCAGTTCAGATACGCTGACCGCTCTTCCTTCTCCCTGATATCCTTGAAGGCAAAGAAGTCTATCGCCGTATGGTTAAATACCCCGTCCAAAACGACATACATCCCCAGTTCATGGGCCTTTCCCACAAGCTCCTTCAAGTCTTCCTTCGTCCCAAAAGACGGATCAATTCTATAATAATCATCGATATTATACTTATGGCTGGTATTGGAACTGAAAATCGGCGTCATATAAATGATATCCGCCCCTAATTCCCTGATGTAATCCAAATGGTTAATAAT
Organism: Lachnospiraceae bacterium; assembly: GCA_014804365.1. Classification (GTDB taxonomy): domain Bacteria; phylum Bacillota; class Clostridia; order Lachnospirales; family Lachnospiraceae; genus UBA3282. The sequence goes on along the minus strand of JAAUZX010000083.1, from coordinate 72,764 downwards.
TCCCCGAAGAGAACCTTTCAGATCAGCCTTATGTCCTATCGGTGCCTGATACCAGACTTCCTCCGGAACATCCTGATCCGAAGCGAAACGGGACGGGAAAATCTGGTATACTACCTTATTCCTCGCCCATTCAGGCAATTCAAACATTTCCTCTTCCCTAAGATTCTGCGGGCAGTCAAACATTCTGTCTATATCGGTGATACACTCATCATAAAAATTGTGGTTTCCATAGTACGTCACTTTCCCTGCTGTGTCTTCTATTTCAAAGAAATATCTGAGGCACACCACGTCAATATCTATCGTTATTTCGTAATAATCTATGTAATTATCGGAATACGCGATCTTCATCTCATATTCCTGCCTTGTATCCATATATCTGATCGGCAGATACTTATCCTGCACATGAAGGATCACCTTTCCCGTATCGCCCTTTTTGGTCTCAATCCTGATCAGAAAGCGTCCCTTCTCTATGGCATAACAAAATCTTTTATCCGCAAAATGCCTGATCGCCGCATATTCCATCTTATTACCATGCCTTTCTCTCATTACCTTTCACACTACGCCACAGCCTAAGCTCAGAGGGGAAATAATATCTGAAGGAACCCCTCGGAGAGCGTCAGCACTTGACGAGGTATCTCACGAGTCTAGTGTCTGCTACGCTTGAGGTGGAGCGCAAGCGCGGTGACGCAGATATTATCTCCCCTCTGAGCGTCCGGTTTGCCAATAAATTTCACATACCTCTGATTTTTATTGTTCAGTTTGCTCGGAATCGTCATCTGCACATCTTGCTTATTATCTTACCATCACTACTACTTTTTTTTAATATAAATTTTTGAAAATCTCAGCATGAATACACGAGAGCCATATCCTTTTCACACAACCCGCTTTTTTTTTCCGATTCTGTATGATATGATAATATCATATTCAGTCAAATAATCCTGTTGTAGTCATATGACATCTTTCGAAAAAAGGACATTCTTATTCTTATGAACGCAATTACATTAATTATCTTATATCTGGTTGCTATTAATTTCATAAGTTTCATCATGATGGGTTTGGATAAATATAAAGCAAAGAAGCGTGCATGGCGCATTCCGGAGTCTACTCTCTTCGTGCTCGCCCTGATCGGCGGCAGCGTCGGTTCGATTGCCGGTATGCACCTGTTTCACCATAAGACAAGACATTGGTATTTCCTGTACGGAATGCCTGCCATCCTGATCATACAGATTCTGATCGTGATCGCACTGGCGACATCGCCGATTGAATTTTTAGTTATGTAGAGGAAGAAAATTTCAGATATCGATGTAGGTATAGATATAGATGTATAGATATAGATGTATAGATATACATACGGGTATAGGAATAGATACATATACATATACATATACAGATACAGATATAAAGATACAGATAAAGATTATGCATACCTCGGCAGGTTTTAACTGTGCCTGCCGAGATATTATACTATGGGCACGCTCCCGATGGTGTTCCTACAGCGCCACAATAATGCCGCCATCATTGGCGTACATAGTGCTGACCCCTGCCGTATCCATGATTACTACATTCTTATAAGTAGCTTTCTTTTCCATCAGACTACGCATGTACTGTGCGCGTTCGGGACAATTACAGTGGGTAATCATAAGAGTCCTCGTCTCAGTGCGCTGCACATCCGCCAGGATGCAGTCCGCCATCTTGGCAAGCGCCTTGTTGATGCCGATCGCCTGACTCTTCTGCTCGATCACTCCCAGATTGCCCACCATAACAGGCTTAATACTCAGCGTGGAAGCTACAAGCGCCTTAACTCCCGTAAGCCGACCGTTCTTACGCAGAGTCTCCAGATTATCCAGCACGAAATATGTTCTCATCTTACGCTTAAAAACTTCGATCTTCTCCACGGTCTCCTCGTAAGACAATCCCGCTTCCTTATATCGCATAATCCGTATGGCTAACTGCGTCTCACCACAGCTCGCGGATTCCGAATCCACCACGTGGATCTTCTTCTCCCCGTATTTCTCCAGATAGAGGCTTTTACCCAGCTCCGCGCTGTTATAGCTTCCGCTGAGGTGGGATGACAGTGTTACCACATAGACCTCGTCGGCATCACAGTGATACGCCTCCATGAATTTCTCCGGAGACGGGCAGGAGGATTTCGGGCACTCCGGATAAGCCGCCACCTTTTCCAGAAATTCCTTCTGGTTAAAATTTTCATCATCCCAGATCAAATCATCTCCCACTTCCAATCCAAGCGGGACACGCTCAAATCTGTCATCATTCTTACATTTTCCCGGCAGTTCACAACAACTGTCTACTACAATTTTATAACTCATAAAGCCTCCACAACCCTTTCATCTAGTTTTTATTACTATTTATAATAACATGCCATGCCATAAGATGTAAACATAAATTTACATTTTACCTTCGTGGTGACACAGATATTAACTTCACTCTGGGCGACCGGGTTGACCAATGTGAGAATAGTAACCGCTTTCCCTTGACGCAGTGATGAATCTGATAGTATATTATTTGTATTCCAAACAATGATAATTCAGAAACGGAGTACTTATGATCGCACTGAAAATAACAAATGTCAAACAATTCATGGGAAAACTGCTCGGAAGTGACACTTTCGATTCTTTTCTGTTAGAGGAGGCTTCCATCAGCACTTATAATACCTTTCTCATCGACGGCCATCAGAATCAGGAGTTCTATACGTCGCAGGAATGGGAAGATGAAACGATCCGCCCCTATGATTTCTCAGAGTGGAAGAATATCCGCCCGATCTGTTTCGATCTGATCAAGGGCACCCGCACGCCCTCGGCGTTCCGCTTCGTGCTCCATCTGATTCCGAAATATGTATCTTCCATCCTGGATAAAGGCGATACGAATGTGGAAGCCAAGCAGGTCAAGGCCTTCGTGCTGAACATAAAATATGACGGCACCGGTCTTACATTGGTGACCGGTACCGCCTTCCATACCTTTCTTATGGATAAAAGCCCTGATGCCCTCTGGGACAAGTCCGTCAGACAGTTTCTCTCCCAGAAGGAAATCGCATATGAAGAGTTGTAGAAAGTATAAATATCAGAAAAGACCGAATGTACCATAACCCATTTCATACGCCATCTCGAAGTCAAATACTGCCATAATCATCGCAAACAACAGCATGATTCCCAGCATAAGGATTGCCGCAAAATCATACACCATCTTCCACTCCTGCGTATTGCATTTGTGATTTTCCACCAGAATCTCGCCGCCCAGCAGAATAAAGATTACGGGCCAGCACCGGAATATCATATGATACCGCAGCGTCGGCAGGAAAATGTGTATCAGGAAGAGGATTCCGTAGCATACAAGCGTTATTCCGAATGTCACGGAGCCGACCCGGCGCGTCCGGCATACCTTGACACCCATCTCTTCCACTGACTTATGACCGTTTACGTCCTCCGCATCCATTACCGAATTGCCGTTTATATCTGTGTTCTGTTCCATACTGCTTTCCTCCTCTGCCATACTAATTCATATTGTCAAAGTTACCGGAATCCGGCTGATCGCCGGGTAGTCTCCGCTCCCCCGTATCGAAATCCGCCTTCTTGCCGCGAATCAACACAATTCCCCACCAGATCACCGCAACCCCGATCAATATCCTCGGCAAATCGTCCCGCATGAAATAATAAACGCTGCTCAGATAATAATTATCCCAGCCGAAGATCTCGCACAACAGACTAAACACCGTCTGCCACAACATCACCACACCGATCACGATCAGGACGACCGCCGCAATCTTCTTGGTTTTACCGTTCATCCTCGCTTTGAGCTGCTCCAAATCGCTGACATTATCCATCCCGAAAAGATACTGATCTTTCATCATCATAAAAGTCTGGTCGTCCAGCGCTGCCAGATTATTGGCATGGAAAAAGCTGTAAAACCACATGGTAATCGGAAGAACCGACAATGCTCCTATATTAGTGAGTGCCACCAATATAATCAGCCCCATAAACCCAAGCATAAGACTGAGTCCCATCTTCATAAATCCTAAATACATCTCACCGGCGCCCGGCATGAGCGACCAAATAAATGACCAAAATCTACTTTTCTTTCTCTGCATTTTTATAAACCTCCGTCTCCGTTTTCAGTTGTTTTCTCGTACCTGTTCAGTACCTTCCTTTATTCCTTGTCTGATCCCTTACCTATATTCTCGTACAGGCTCGTTCCAAACTGTGTCACTCTCTCATTCATGTCATCCAGAAATCCTCTCACGCCGCCGCGCTCACGCTCGGCAAGGTATTTCTCCCAGTTGTCTTCCTTGTCCTTCTGCCGCTCTGCCGCCATCTTTTCAATATCCTCATTTTCCGTCCGGTGTTCCACAGGCGCTCTGTCGATGCTCTCCGACAGATCGTTCGGCATCAGGAACAGTACTGCTAATGCTGCGGCCATGGCGGCCAGCACTTTAACCCGGTAGGCGAAAACCTGTCTTTTCTTCGCGGCGCGCCTTTCACGCCGAATCTGAGCGAAAATATTGCCCTTAAGCTGTCTCGGCGCATGGATCATCTCCTCTGCCTCCACTTGTCCGATCAGTTCAGCAAGCGCCTCGTCGCTCAGCCCTCCGGAGAAGTCATCGCCTCGGTTTCGCCTTATTTTTCTTTTTTCATCTTCAATATCATGGATCATGCGCCCTTCTCCTTTCCGTACAGACTGCGCAGCATCGCCCGTGCACGATAAATCTGTGTCTGTACTGTCTTAAGTTTCATGCCCCTTTGTGCTGCGATCTCCGAGACCTCCATCTCGTCATAATAATATGCCTTCGCGATCTCATCATATGGCGGTTTTAATGACTTACATCTGTCCAGTAATGTCTGTCTCACTTCCTCTTCCAGACAGACATTTTCCGGTGCCCCCTCATAAGTGCCTGTATCGCCCATCACCACATCTTCCGTAGGAATGACCCTCCTTCCGGCGCTTTGCAGATAATCCAGACACTTATTCGTCGCAATTCTGCACAGCCATGCCTTTTCGTATTTGCCGTCAAAGTCCTTGAGGTGGCTGTATGCCGACAGGAATGTCTCCTGCGTCAGATCTTCGGAGGCAAAATAATCCGATGTCATTTTATAACATATGGAAAAAACAAGATGTTGGTAAGAATCAATCAGCGCTGACAATTGTTCTTCCCTGTTAATGTGATCTGCCCCCTTTCTCAAGTGACTCTATCTATTATAACGAAAGGCGGCTTCGATTGTCTTCAAAATATCCGAATTATTTTGATGACCTCTAAAAAATATAAAATATATAATTTTTACCTCTTTACTTATTGATGCTTTAGAGCTATATTCATATCTAAGCGCATACAATCGATTATGTTCAAAAGGTATGCGCAGGCATGATTCGGACAGCTGCGGCTGCATTACTCAACTGATAGTGAGGTACATACCCATGACACCCATGAAGTGGTTTTATTCTTTTCTAAAAAAACATACCCGCCGCATGATCTTCGGGCTCGTGCTTGTCACGTTCATCTCCGTGCTTGCCATCGTTAAGCCGATCGTTTCCGGTTCCATCGTAGACGATGTAATCATAGCTGGCCAATATGAACTGCTTCCCGGACTGATTGCACTCCTTCTTATGATCACGATCCTGCGCGGCCTCCTTCGCTATCTGTCTCAGGTGATCTTCGAGACATGCTCGCAGGATGTGCTCTACACCATGCGTGACACGGTGTACCGCAAACTGCTGCAGGAAGACTTTAACTTCTATAATAAGAAGAGAACCGGTGATCTGCTCAGCCGGCAGACGGGTGATATGGATGCTATAAGACATTTCATAGCATTTGTTATTTATCAAGTCTATGAACATGTATTTATTTTTCTCTTCGCTCTGGTTATGGTGTTTACGGTCAACGTCAAGCTGGCTCTGTGCATGTGCCTCGTACTCCCGCTGGCCTTCCTCGTGACCCTCAGCCAGAAGAAAAATGGCCGTCCCTGTTTCCAGAAGATCCGGGAGCAGTTTTCTTCCTTAAATACTTTCGTACAGGAAAACATCAGCGGAAACCGCGTTGTCAAAGCCTTTTCCAAAGAAGATTACGAGATCGGCAAGTTCAACAAAGAAAACGATGGCTACCGGGATGCTGAGCTTGCAGCTGCGGAGATCTGGACAAAATATGTGCCCCTGTTTGAATTTCTGTCCAATCTCCTCACCCTCATCCTCATGCTGGTAGGCAGTATCATGGTGATACAGGGCGAAATGACGTTAGGAAGCTACGTGACGGTAAACGGCTATCTGTGGATGCTCATGAATCCGCTGCGGCAGATCGGATGGCGTATCAACGATATCCAGCGTTTTACCACCTCCGTGGAGAAGATCTATGCCACCTACAGCGAGGAACCGAAGGTCAAACGTCCCGCCAATGCGATCCCCTGCACACGCCTGCGGGGCGACGTGGAATTTCGCAATGTATCCTACAGCGCCGACGATGAGGATATCATCCATCATGTGAATTTCCATGTCAAAAGCGGACAGACCGTAGGAATCCTCGGTTCCACGGGTTCCGGTAAGTCTACTATCATGAACCTGCTGTGCCGTTTCTACGATGTAACGGACGGGGAAGTTCTGGTGGACGGCAGGAATGTCAAGGATCTCGATCTGTATAATCTGCGTCAGAATATCGGCATGGCCATGCAGGACGTCTTCCTGTTCTCGGACACCATCGAGGGCAACATCGCCTACAGCCGACCTGACTGCCCTTTTGAAGAGGTAGAAAAAGCGGCTGTTATGGCGGACGCGGACGGATTTATCCGCCAGATGCCGGAAGGCTACGACACCATTGTGGGTGAACGGGGCGTGGGTCTCTCCGGCGGTCAGAAGCAGAGAATCTCGCTGGCACGGGCTCTATTAAAAGACCCTTCCATTCTGATTCTGGACGACACCACCTCCGCCGTGGACATGGAGACCGAAAGTTATATTCAGGATCAGCTTCGCACATTAGATCGAGACTGCACGATCTTCGTGGTCGCCTACCGCATATCCTCGATCAAGGACTCCGACCTGATTCTCGTACTGAATGACGGTCGTATCGTAGAACAGGGCACCCATGATGAGCTGATTAAAAATAACGGATATTATGCTACCGTGTTCCGGCATCAGTACGGAGAATACGAGAAATATGTAAGAGAACTCAACGCTTCCGGCAGGTGACTCCCGCATTGCGGAATCCTTGTCGGCAGCACACACCTGACATAAGCAGAACATACTCGGAAATGGGGATAATAACAATATGGCACGAAACAAATACGACATTGATGAAATCATTGAAGAAAGTTATGACATCAGGCAGATGAAGCGCGTATTACAATATGTGAAACCTTACCGCGGACAGCTTGCTCTGGCGCTCTTTCTCATGCTGTCTTCCTCTGCGCTTACCATGCTCTTTCCAATCTTTATCAGCAAGATCATGGACACCTATATTCCTGCCGCGGATATCCGCGCCATCGCAGTGATTGCAATCATATCTCTCGTTATTGTATTATATGCCTGCATCTGCATTCGTTTTAAAATACGGATTACAAGCCGTGTCGGACAGTCCGTGGTACACAAGCTTCGTTCCGATATCTTCTGTCATTTGCAGGAGCTGCCTTTTTCCTATTATGACGAACGCCCCCACGGCAAGATTCAGGTGCGTGTGGTCAACTATGTCAACAGCTTAAGTGATCTGCTGTCCAACGGCATCATCAACACGATCACGGATCTGTGTAATCTGATCTTCATCCTGCTCTTCATGTTCGCGCTCCACGTGCGACTCACGCTGGTCTGCCTGTGCGGTCTTCCCGTGCTGATGGCTGTGATCATCTTCGTCAAGAGACGCCAGCGTCGCGCGTGGCAGATTCAGAGCAACAAACAGTCGAACCTAACCGCCTATATCGCGGAGAGTATTAACGGCATACGGGTCACACAGTCCTTTGTACGGGAAGAGGAAAACACCTCCATCTTCAACCGGCTCAGTGACGGCTATCGAGGCTCATGGATGAGAGCCGTCAAGTATAACTTCATTATGTGGCCTTGCATCGATTCCATTTCCACCGTGACTACCGCCTTCATCTATGTCATTGGAATCGGCTGGATCTCCGGCGAACTCTACGGTGTGACGATCGGTATCCTGATCGCTTTTACCTCCTACATATCGAGGTTCTGGGAACCGATCAACACACTCGCTTCCTTCTATAACTCGCTGCTCACGGCAATCGCCTATCTGGAACGTATCTTTGAGACGATAGACGAACCGGTCAACGTAAAGGATATTCCGAATGCCGTCTCAATGCCGCCGATCCGGGGCAGCGTCGTATTTCAGGACGTATGCTTCAGTTATGAGGACAATGTGCAGATACTGAACAAGGTAAACTTTACCGCCAATCCGGGCGATACCTTTGCAATCGTAGGACCGACCGGCGCAGGGAAATCCACCATCGTCAATCTGATCAGCCGGTTCTATAATGTAGACTCCGGCACGATCCTGATCGACGGCACGGATATTTCCAAAGTAACCCTGAAATCCCTTCGCAAGCAGATGGGAATCATGATGCAGGACAGCTTCATCTTCTCGGGCACTATTATGGATAACATACGATATGGAAACTTAGAGGCCACAGACGAAGATGTCATCAATGCGGCCAAGACCGTCTGCGCCCACGATTTCATCATGGAGATGGAACAGGGTTACCATACACAGGTCAACGAGCGCGGCAGCCGCCTGTCGGCCGGACAACGACAACTCATCAGCTTCGCCAGAGCATTACTGGAGAATCCCGCGATTCTGATTCTGGACGAAGCGACCTCCAGCATCGACACGGAAACCGAGATCCTGCTGCAAAAAGGCTTGAACCGTCTGCTGGAGGGACGTACCTCCTTCATCATCGCACACAGACTTTCTACGATTAAAAATGCCAGCTGTATCATATATGTGGATCAGGGAAATATCCTTGAAAAAGGTACTCATGAAGAATTACTTGCCTTGAAAGGAGAATACTATAAACTGTTTATGTCCCAGTATGATTTCCTGACGGAGCAGAAACAATAACTATAATTATCGATAACATATGTTTTAAATATAAGCCTTTACGCGGATAAGATTCAGTGTCCTATCCGTGTAAAGGCTTATTATTTGTGTTTGTATTCTTATCTCTTCATCTTCGGTTTAAAGACAAGGCTCGCCAGATACCCGAAGACAAGAGCCGCGCAGCACCCTACCGCGCCTGTCTTGAAACCGCCCTGAAATAGTCCGATAAAACCACTTTCAGATACCGCTTCCTTAACGCCCTTCATCAAAATATTGCCATAGCCGAGAAGTGGCACGCTTGCGCCCGCACCGGCATATTCCATAAAGGGCTCATACCATCCGAAGAAACTGATCACAGCGCCTGTACACACAAGCAGCACCATAATACGCCCCGGCATCAGTTTCGTCTTCTCCATTAAAACCTGTACCAGTGCACAGATCAGGCCGCCTACCCAGAATGCATTGAAATAATCCATCTTAACCCACCGTCCGTTCCTTCGCGGCAGTAAAACTTCCGTCTTTACTGTCGCTTGTTTTTTACGGTTATTTTCTGCAAATTTGCGGAATTTATGCAAGAGTGGATCAATTCAACAACTTCCCTAATCGACAGCTCCTCACAGTCTATCGTAATGTCGGCATATTTTTCGTACAAGGGGACTCGTTCCGAATAAAGCTCTGGCAATGTCTGACCTTCCCGCAGCGTTACGCCGCGTTCGTTCAGATCACCCAGCCTGTCGGCAATCGCCTCGCAGGACAGTTTCAGATATACGACCGTGCCGATCTGTCTGAAATGTTCCATCGCCCTGCTGCCGTACACCGCACTGCCGCCGGTGGCAATTACGGTTCTATGCACGTCAATGGAAGCATTTGTCTCCTCTTCCACAGCCCAGAAACCTTCTATTCCCTGCTCTTCTATAATTTCATGCAACAACTTGTCAGCCCTGTTCTGGATCACCAGATCGGAATCCATAAAAACGTAGCCCAATTTCTTGGCAAGCACCACGCCGACAGTACTTTTGCCCGCGCCGGGCATGCCTATGAGGATAATATTGTCTTTGTTCATATCTCTACCCTAAATATGCCAGTACTTCCACTTCACAGAGTACATCCTTAGGAAGCTGCTTCACGGCAACGCAGCTTCGCGCCGGCTTTTCTGTAAAGTACTTCTCGTATACCGCGTTAAAAGCGGCAAAATCAGCCATCTCCGCCAGAAAGCACGTAGTTTTCACAACCTTCGTATAGTCTGTTCCCGCTTCTGTCAGGATCGCTCCTACATTTTTCATGACCTGCTCCGCCTGCTGTGTGATATCGTCTCCCTTGATATCTCCGGTTGCCGGATCAATGGGGATCTGTCCCGAAGCAAACAGGAAATCTCCTGCAATAATCCCCTGTGAATAGGGTCCGATTGCCGCCGGTGCTTTGTCTGTAGATACCTTCTTTAACATAACTGTATTCCTTCCTTTCTCTTTCCTGCGTCATTTATATCGGAAAACACTTTATAAGTGCATTACCGTCATACTTTCATCATTTATCATAAATCATTCCCGCTATTCGCCGAACCTCGCACGCACATAGAAGCCTCTGGCATTCTCGATGACCTCCGTCACCACACCCTCCCGCTCCAGCATGCGTTCTCTAAACGGAAAATTGCCCGACATGGCAAGGGACGGATCAATCGTATAATAGTAATTGCTCGGCAGAACGCCCTCCGTCACCGTGACATGATCTCCCTCTTTCAACAATCCGGGACGCTCCATCTTAAATTCCATTTCCCGCATCGCGCCTAACCTTCTTTCCTTACCTTCGCAAGTGCCTCTTCCTGCGCCTCAATCACGCGATCACACCATCTGTCAAACTCTGCATCTTCTCTCTGACATTCAGGATGATTCAGCACATAATCCACCGCCATGCGCACGCCCTGATCAAAACGTACTGTGGCAGTATAATCCGGCACTAAACGTTTCAATTTGGTATTATCAAAAACCACACTGTTGGATTTGTCTCCCAAAAGTGCACCCCGCAAATCCCATGATTTCGGAGCGGAAGCCGCAATAAACGCGCTGGACACATAACATGCCCGCAGCTCCACGCCAAGCGCATCCGCGATCGCCCGGTAGATCTGATTCCACGTCAATGTCTCATCACTTGTGATCTGCACTGACTCACCGATGGCGTGAATATTCCCCATAAGTCCGATAAAACCCTTGGCAAAATCAGTATTGTGCGTCATCGTCCAGAGGGAAGTGCCGTCCCCGTGAATGATCACTTTCTTCCCTTCCATCATCCGCTTAATCACCTGATAGCTGCCGCCCGTTCCGTGGAGTCCGAGAGGCACTGACCGTTCGCTGTATGTGTGGCTGGGACGCACAATGGTAACCGGGAAGCCCTCCTCCCGATATAATTTCATCAGCAGTTCCTCTCCCGCTATCTTATTACGGGAATACTCCCAGTAAGGATTCGCAAGCGGCGTACCCTCATTGATCCGGTAATCAGATAACGGTTTCTGATAGGCGGAGGCTGAGCTGATATACAGAAACTGCTTCGTCCTGCCATGGAATAAACGGTAATCCCGCTCTAAATGCTGCGGCGTAAATGCAATAAAGTCCACAACCACATCGAAAGACTGTCCCTCCAGCCTGCGGCTCACATCCTCCTCATCTCCGATATCCGCCTGAATTATATGTGCTCCCGGCGGCAATGCTGTATTACGGTTGCCACGATTGATCAGCCACAGTTCATGCCCGTCTTCCAGAAGTTTTGTGGAAATTGCGGTACTGATCGTACCGGTTCCGCCGATAAATAATGCTTTCATCTTACTTTCCCCCTATTATTTCTCTCATACTAACCGCCCATGTCAGAGCAACATGCTGCAATCAAGATATATTTGAAGCTCTTATACGGTATTCCGTGCTGTCTTAAAGCCCGCTGACATTCGGTACTTTCCGCCAAGATCACATTCCAAGCATATTCCTAAGCGGATTTACATCCTTTGCCTGACTAATCAACATATCCTTCTCTCTCGCCAGATAATCCTCCAGCTGTGTAATCTCCCCCTGCGTAAACCCTTCTGACTCCCCAATCGTGCCATCCGGCACAATTCCTTCCGCCCAATCCGTACCGCGCATGAAATTTACCCGTGCAAAGGTCCTGTCATCCTTACGAAGCACTCCGGAAACCAGAATCTTCACATCCTGTTCCACGTCAATAACCTTGTTCCCATCATTTTCCGAAGCTGCCGTCTCTCTTTTTACAATTACTTTTCCGTCTTCCATAATTCTCCTTATTGCTGCACTTTCTATACACATCAACGTGTTTATATCTGCAAACGTATGCCGTATTCTTTACCTTTTTGCTCTTAATCGCTCTATCTCGCTGAGAAGTGACTGAATCTGTATATCTCTTTCTTGGATGAGCTTTTCCTGTTCTGTTATTACGCCTTCATGTTCTGCAAGCATATTTTGTTGCTCTGCTATTACGCTTTCACGTTCAATCACGGCTTTCCGATAGCTTGCAATAGAGAAATCCCGATCCAGTATTGCCATCTCATAATTATGCAGATCCTCATAATATTCCTCGCGGTCACGACACCTCTTGCGAATCCGTTCATCAGCGCTAAGCCGGAAAATAGTTTCTGCCGCCTCATTCAAATATTCATCTTTGGATGCCAACATTCTGATCTCCTCCCAAGTAGTCGCCTTCATAAGCGCTGCCCACTCATCGATATGATACTGTTTATCTTCCTCGGTCTCCAAATCTATACGAGATAAGTTTACCACATTCAGTGTGATGTTGTCACTATATTTTTGATAATTCTTTACGTTAATAAGTTTATATGTTGCGTAAAATTCAGGACTATCTTTAAATAAAGTGTAATCCAGCAGTCCTATATGTACAACAGACTTTGCTTCAGAATATTCCTGCCCATGGGTGAGGCTATCATAAGAGCGGCACATATAAATAACAGAGCGGTTTTGCCAATTGAGTCTGTTTGTTATCTGCATTTCCAGATTAATCAATGTCTTGTTATTTAACAAAATATTGATGTCCAGACGGAATTCTTTGCTTTCAATTGCCTCTCCTAAGATAATGGGATTCATAATATTCATGGAAATGATCTCTTTCTCCGAGTAATGAAGCAAAGAACAAATCAGTCCACGTAATACTTTGTGATTGGACTGCAAAACTGCCCGAAACATATAGTCATTGGTCATGCCATATGGAATTGCACCGCTGGCACATTGAAGTGAGCTTTGATTCAGATTCATAGATATGTCTTCCTTTCTTATAGACGGAGCTGTGCTCCATAGATACTGTGGGAATCATGAATCCAGAAATGATTCCTGATAAGATATGAAATATGTATATCATATAGAGAATTAAGACACAATGATTTTATTGAGTTCACTATGTAAATTTTTCATGTACGCTATATTGATAACACAGTTTTTCCAACTTAATATAGTGTAATCTGCTAGGCATGTCATGAATAAACCACTAAATATTGTATTGTGCAGTCTGCACATTCCATCTAAAGAATGAAAAGCAGACAGATAATCCGCCAGATCGTCCGCCCGCTTTTTCAATTTAATGCACTTTAGATACAAAAAATGAAAATTTGTTTCATAATTTAATGACTCTCCCTAAATTTCGCAAATGCTGCCGCCGCATTCTGTACATTTCCTGCTTCCATATCAGCATACCCCTTCTGAAGATTTGCGTGTAATTCAGCCTCCGTCATTAAATCCATATTGATCTTATCGGGTGCCTTGGGCAAAGTTACCGCAAAAGGTATCCCTCCGGTAAGGGAAATCTGATTCAGATACATATCTATTGCAGTAGACATCGGAACCCCTAATTTTGATAAAACTTCTTCCGCCCGTTCTTTTACTGTGGGATTTACCCTTAAATTTAATGTTGCTGTCTTCTCCATGATACGGCACCTCCTAATAGAGAAATTGTAACGCATATGTCGTTACACGTCAAGCAAGCAGAAGCCAGTTCTAAAACGGACGAAAGCATTTACCACCAAATTCCCTACCCTTCATAATGCTCCAACACAACCCCATGAGCGATCCCCGGAATCGTCTGACCCTCATTGAAGCTGGTCTTGCTGAGAAGTGCCCCCGTAGGCACGAACAACACTCTTTTCCAAACCCCGTCCTCTATCTTCTTCAAGATATAAGCCGACAACACCACCGCGCTGCACCCACAGCCTGATCCGCCGGCGTTCGTGGCCTGTTTCTCACTGTCATAGATCTCGATACCGCAGTCCATATGCTGTTTAGAGATATCGATCTGCTTCTCGGACAATAGATCAAAAAGCAGCTTCTGCCCCACCATGCCTAAGTCGCCTGTGATGATCCTGTCATAATCACCGGGCGTTCTGCCGAAATCCTCCAGATTCTGTCTGATGGTATCCGCCGCCGCCGGAGCCATACATGCTCCCATATTCATGGAATCCTTGATTCCGTAATCCACGATCTTTCCAATAGTAACTCCCGTTATGTTTGCTCGCACCTGTTTGCCCGGCTGCGCCGAAAGAATGAAAGCCCCGCTTCCGGTCACCGTCCAAGTAGCCGATTTCGGTCTCTGGTTGCCATACGCCAACGGAAAACGGAATTCTTTCTCCGCACTGGCAAAATGACTGGACGTAATACACGCCACCTTCTGCGCAAAAGCGCCCTCGATCGCCATAGCGCCCATTGCAAGGGACAGACCGCAGGTAGAACATGCACCGTAAAGTCCTATATGAGGAACCTGATAACCTGACAGTCCGAAACTGCTGGCAATAGACTGCCCTAACAGATCACCCGCGTATACGAATTGTATATCCTGCTTCTGCAGGCCGCCCTTCTGCAAAGCAATCTCCAGCGCTTCCTTCTGCAAACTGCTCTCCGCCTCTTCCCATGTATCGGCTCCGAACTTATCATCATAACACACCTTGTCAAACAACTGCCCCATAGGCCCTTCCGCTTCCTTACTTCCTACAATGGCCCCGCTGCTGATCAGATACGGCTTATTTACAAATTGAAGACTCTGTTTCCCTAACATCCCACTATCTCCTTTTCTATGACAGTAAACCCTTCGGCTTTACTGTCATGCGCTTCGCGCAAAATGTTCTCACGCCACATTTTGTCTCTTCACTCTCCTCTAAGAGATAGTATGAATATTTTCTCAAAAATCTATACCTTAATTCAGCACAAATGTTACCGGCAGATTACACAAAATGTTCTCCCACGTCCTGCGTAGGAAAATGAGATTTTCTAATATTCCGCTCAGTACCCAGAAATTTCGGGACATGGATGTCCCGAAAAGCCCGAACTGAGCCCGGACGGCTCATTGAGGGCGGTTTCGTCCGCATGCCACTCTTTTTCCCGGAATATTATAGAAAATCCATTTGACGCAGCCCGACGTGAGAGAACATTTTGTGTAATCTGCCTCCCATTCACGCGCATTCTTACTCATTCATACTCATTCTTCACCCCACCACCGGAATCATACTATACGCCACATCCCTGCTCTCCGCACAGCACACCGCCACCCGATAGCCCGGTATCTCCTGATACTCCTTCACATGATAATACTTCGCATTAAACGTATGCTTCACCCGTATCTTATCCTGCTCTTCATCCATCACCACGGCGAAATCCCCCAGCGGAAGCGAAATTCCTTTCCCCGTCGCCTTTAAGAAACTCTCCTTCATCGTCCAGATTCGGAACATTCTCCGGTTAATTTCCTCTTCATCCTCCGCCGCATACATCCATGCCAACTCTTCTTTTGCAAAAAAACGGTCGGCCACCTTAAGCCTTCCCTGCTTAATCCTCTCAATATCGTTACCCATAGGTTTATCACCTATGCTGCAGATTGCATAATCTCCCGAATGAGACAGAGAGAAATGAATATTGGGATGATATTTCAGGGACGGTTTTCCCCACTCTCCGAATTCGTATTCGATACTCCGCTCCTTAAGCCCGTATGTTTCCAGCGCATGATCCAGCGCGATGCCCGCACCGAGACTCCTGTTCTTATCCTTTTCATGCTTAAGCAGCGCGATCTTCTGCTGCCTGTATGGAGACAGCAGATTGAGTTTCTCCTGAAAAAGCGTTTCATCTTCAAATTGTGTTACATCTATATAATAAGTATAAATCATGGCAATATCATACTTCTTTCCTTATCACATACAGCATTTTCAATTCAATAACATGCGTTTGCGAATTATTGCTTTCTTTGTGTACACTTGTACCTGACATAACATTACACTCCAACGCTCAACTGTCAATCGGGTCGCAACATCATTCATTGCTCTGTATCATTATTTCCCGCCGCCTACCTGTAATTACGGTTATGCGGGTATCTGCGCATGGAACGCCGTCCCCTGTCATTCTCCCCCATATCGTGATAACACTCCTGGCAGATCGGATAAGCATAATCCCACGGAAGCACTGCCCCGCAGCCGCGGCATTTTTTCTCAAACTGTCCCTTATCGTCCTGCAGCAGTTCTCCGATCTCATGCTGCGCCCATTCTCTGTTGACAGCCACTTCCTCTCTGTCCACTTCCCAGTTCATTCTGGCAGAAAACTGTGTATACAGATCAAGCTGTTTATAATACGACTCCAGTCCTTCCAAGCTGAAATCCTGCGGCAGCATGGGACAATAATGCTGTTCCGTAGGTTTCTCACAGTATCTCAGCCAGAGCCGCAGCACATCCCTGTCTTTCACATCGAAAGGACAGGTAATCAGCGACAGAACGAATTTCCGATCCTCCATATAAGACAGTTTCTTGCGGTAATTTTTCAGATAACGGTACTTCTTAACGCTCTCGTCCATGGATATCTTGTCGTACATGGGCAGGTTCTTGGTCTTCTCCCATGCTTCTATGATCTCATCCAGCTCCATATCGATATCCAGCAGGACTTCCGGGAATCCAATCCGCGCCCTTTTCAGCGGATAGAGCGGCTCTTCCAGCATCTTACCCACATACTCCGTCTCCATCGCCGATTGCACATACCCCACATCGTAGTAGCCGTATCTGCCCGCACGTCCCGCAATCTGCCTGACTTCCTCCGCTTCCAGCCGACGCTTGTCGGTACCGTCGAATTTCATGGTATTCATGAAAACCACGCGGCGTATGGGAAGATTGATTCCCATACCGATGGCGTCCGTGGCCACCACCACCTGATTGACACCTTCCGTAAAAAGTCTTACCTGCTCCTGTCTCGTCTGTGGCGGCAGATTTCCGTATATGACACTCGCCTTAATGCCCCTGCCTTCCAAAGTCGCCGCAATGGCAAGCACATTTTTCTTGGAAAAGGCAATCAGCGCATCGCCGGGTTCCACATCCTTACTCATGTCATAACGCTTCGGAATAAACTCCAGCTTCGTATTGCGCTCATGGCGCACGATCTCATAGCTGTCTCCGCAACGTGAAATCATCTCTACGAGCAGTTCCTCCGCCGTACCGGAACAGCATACATGGATCTCCTCCGCCCGGATTCCCAGAATCGCACGTGTCCAGAAACTGCCCCTATTCTCATCCGACATCATCTGCGCTTCATCGATCACGGCGATATCGTAGATCTCCCTGATATCCAGTATCTCCACCGTGGATGCCTGCACGAAACTGCCCGGCGTGCGGATCGTCTCCTCTCCCGTGATCATATTGCAGGGAATTCCGGCGGTCATCATCCGATCATAGACTTCCAGTGCCAGAAGTCTTAAGGGTCCCAGATAAATTCCGTGATACGCCTGCTTCAATCTCTGCAGCGCCTGATAAGTCTTACCGCTGTTGGTAGGACCGATATGCAGGATAAAATGACGTTTCATACCTCTCGCTTCCGGATACTGCTTCTCCGGTTCCGCCTCCATAAGCTCCTCGATCCGTTGTCCTACCAGATACTGCATATAGTCTTCTTTATAAATCTCATAGAGCGACTTGCCGCGCAGAAGTACCGCCGCCGTCTGCATCTGCATGATATCTTCCGGATTCGCGCCGCCTGTCATCCTCTGTAAAAAGGAGAGATCCAGCCGAATCAGCATGCGCAGCGTATGCCGAAACCGCTTGCGCAGCCTGGCATCCTTAACCGCCACCGTATACCCAATGGCCGCCATACGCCTGTGCAGATCCTTCATATCCGCCAAGATCTGATGATTTTCCTGCCCCTTCTTACGCGAGATACGCCGTTCCAGCTGCCCGATCTGCCTCTCGCAGCTCTTGATCGGCTTGCGCGGTTCATTCGGCAGAAACTCCATAAAAGCAGCAACATAAGTATTCCAGACTACCTCCGAAATATCGTCCGGCACTCCGTTGTTTTTACCTTTATTACTGCCGTTATTGTTACCGCTATGATTACCGTTACTGCTATCGGCACTATTACTATTTATGTTGCCGCTATTATTGCCACCATTGCTATCGGCACTGTTGTTATCTCTGTTACCGATATTATCGTCGTTTCCACGCGCTATCCGCACATTATCTTCTGTTTTCACATCTATCGTCTTATCTGTCATAATATTATTCTCTCTTCTTCAAGTACCAATAATCCCGTGTGATATCTAACTAATAGCATTTAAATACATCGTACAAAATATTCATACATTCGTCCTGCTCCATGCAGCATACTCTCCCTATGTAAAAAAGGTGCATGTTGTAACATGGGGTAGCAGATTACACAAAATGTTCTCGAAGCTGTCTGCTGCGTCATATGGATTTTCTAAAATATTCCGGCAGGGTTGTGCAAACGGACGAAACCGCCCGACATTCGCCATCTGCGCGTCCGTCTTAAACACCCTATGACCAGCCGACACTCTATCTTTCCAGCACCCTCCGCACATAATCCGCCACATCCTCAGACGCTCCCTCCAGCAGATAATTCCTATCCCCCGCCGTCCGATCCGCATCCTGCAGAAACATTTTCCGCAGTTCCTCGCCCGCCGCCATCACTTCCTCCTGCAGCTCTCTCGCAGACACGCGGACTGCGCCCGCACCCATGATAATCAGCTGCTCCAGCCCATCCGAAGTCGCCACCCGCACACGGTGCTTCCTGCCGATCTTATGCGTTACCTTCTCTATATACTGGTCAGCGGTCTCCGCCTCCTTAGTATATACCACATCTATATTATGATACCTCTCAGTACTGCCGATATTTCCTTTTACCTTATAAGCGTCAAATACCAGAATCAGATTCATCCTGCGGTAACCCTGGAAATCGCTCAGAATATCCATCAGCTTCCCGCGGGCGCTGTCGAGATTATCCTTGGCCAGCTCTTTCAGGGAATCCCATGCAAATATAATGTTATAGCCGTCCACCAGAAGATATTCCTCCTGCAGCGCAGCCGCCTTGTCACGGGTTCCCTTTCCCGTCTGTCCGCCGGATATGATCTCATCGCCTGACTGCGTTCTGACCGCTTTATCCTGTCCTGCTCCGCCGCTGCTTTGCGCATCCGCATTTTCCCCGGCCCGTATCGTCCGCGCCCATCCCTGTTTCTTCCGTTCCTTTGTGCCATAGGTGCGGTTCATAATTTCCTCGATCTCGTCCTGTCCGATGAAATCCGTGCTCTGTCCTTCTCTGCGTCCCACACTAATCCGTGCATATCCGCCGCTCTCCTGCCCTGCATAGCCAACTTCCTGTCTGCCGTAATATGCAATCGGATTCCCGGAATCGTCCTGCTCTCCGTAGGACTGTATGGAATCGGTATCCGGCAGCGCACTGTCCAGATGCATATAGTCTTCCACCCGATCCCACTCCACTACGAAACCGGCACCGTGGGCACAGAATACGGAACTGCACGGGTTGTCCATATCATGCTCCGCCTCATATCCGGTCGCCTCAATCACATCTTTTGCATTGTGACAGGGCATATATCCCTTTAATTCCATATACAATCTTCCCTTGCCGCCTGAATATGCCAATACTTCCGCCTGATACCCCGCCATCTCGGAGACCGGCACCGTGCCTGTAAGCACCGCATAATCGCCTGTCATCTCCGGTGCGCCGAATTTCGCGGCTTTACTTTGCATATCCGTCATGCCGCGTCCGATCAGCGTCGCAGGCAGCTCCAGCCGGAATGCATAGACCGGCTCTAAAAGAATATTCTGTGCCTTGCAAAGTCCCTGCCTGACGGCACGGTAAGTCGCCTGTCTGAAATCCCCGCCCTCGGTGTGCTTTAAATGTGCGCGTCCTGCCACGAGAGTGATCTGCATATCCGTGATCGGAGAACCCGTCAATACGCCCAGATGCTCTTTTTCCTCCAAATGAGTCATGACCAGACGCTGCCAGTTGCGGTCAAGGTCATCTTCACTGCACCGTGTGCTAAACTGCAATCCGCTTCCCGGCTCGCCCGGTTCCAGAAGCAGATGTACTTCCGCATAGTGCCGCAGCGGCTCATAGTGACCGACCCCCTCCACTACATTTCCTATCGTCTCCTTATACACGATACTGCCTTCGTCAAACATGACTTCCTCGCTATATCTCTTTCTGAAGGGTTCCCCCACCACCTCGATCTACACCTCACCCATCAACTGTACATGAATTTCGCCGAGCCGCTCCTGCCACACCATGTGAAGCTGCGGTTCCTCCTCTTCTAGTTGACATAACTTGTTATACATCCGATGCACATCACACCCGTCGGGAAGTACCATTCTGTAGGTCATGACCGGTTGCAGCAACGGGACGGTGTGTTCCTCTTCCTCTCCCAAAGCTTCCCCGCAAAAAGTCGTGACCGGCCCCAACAGGGCGCAGACAGTTCCCGCCGTCACCTCCTGCTCCGTGGTATATTTATCACCGGAGTAAATGCGGATCTGGTCGATTTTTTCTTCCGTCCCGTTCTCTGCTTCCCTGTCGCTCTCGCCTCTGCCGGCAGCATAACGGCTCCCATGGGTACGAATCATCTGCTTAACCTTAAGCATACCGCCTGTTATTTTTATATGTGTCAGCCTGTTTCCCTGTGCATCTCTGGAAATCTTATAGACCCGCGCGCGAAATTCCTCCCCGTAGACCGGCATCCGCGTATACACGGCGATCCCGTCCAATAATTCCGCAACTCCCTCCACCTTAAGCGCCGAGCCGAAAAAACAGGGGAATACTTTGCGTTCCGCGACTAATTTTGTAATTTCTTCATCATCTATCACACCCCGGTGATCCGCCTGCTCTTCGCGTTCACCCGAAACTACGCCGCCTGCCACAGCCCTATGCTCTGTCTTGCTTTCCGACTCCGCTTCCAGATACCGCTCCAAAAGTTCCTCATCGCATACTGCGATATCCTCATAAAAAGCTTCATCCCGCTTCCCGAACGCCACACAACGCTCGTCCAGTCTTTCTTTCAATTCCGCAAGAAGCGCTGTCGAATCGGTGTCCGGCTGGTCCATCTTATTGATAAAAAGAAAAACGGGAACCTGATATCTGGCAAGGAGCCGCCACAAAGTCAGCACATGCCCCTGTACACCGTCTGCGCCGCTGACCACCAGCACCGCATAATCAAGCACCTGCAAAGTGCGCTCCATCTCCGCCGAGAAATCCACATGTCCCGGCGTATCTAACAGCGTAATATCCACATCCTTCCAGCAGACTTTCGCCTGCTTAGAGAAAATGGTAATCCCCCGTTCGCGCTCCTGCCTGTCCGTATCCAGAAACGCGTCCTTATGGTCCACCCGCCCTAACTTGCGGATACTACCGCTTGTATATAATATACTCTCCGCCAGAGTAGTCTTGCCCGCATCCACGTGCGCAAGGATACCGACTACCAGCTTTTTATTACTCATATACTGTTCCCTTCTATATCTGTAGTTAACAATATTAGGTTTACATAACTCTCCCAACCATACCGATCACCAACACGCTTGACAACTCGCACAGACATAGGAAATATCCCGCCAGATCTCCGGTAATGCCGCCAAACTGCTTTTTAGACATATAGTAATAATATGTCCACACCCACATTGCCGCCAGCGCCATGAGCGCACCCATGACCGGATGAATTATGACTGCACTGATCATAGCAAGTGCCAGTAACGTGACCAGAACGATCCGCACCGTCCGCTTATGTGCCGATGAGGAAAAAGTGTGGAGAAGCCCTTCTTCTTTCGCCGCCGGAAACCAGACAAGACTCATGCCACTCAGCGTTCTGGATATGATATAGCTAAGCCCCAGAAGAAGAAGCTGACCTTTCTTCCAAATCAGCGTCAATCCCGCCCCATAGAGCATAAAAAAACAGATCGCGGCAATCACGGCGAACGCTCCCACATGTGGATCTTGTAATATTTCCTGTTTTTTCTCTTTTTTCGCGTAAGAATGTAAGGCATCTGCGGTATCAAGAAAGCCGTCCAAATGGATGCCTCCCGTAATGATCACCGGAATCACCGTCCCCACCAGCGCGAAACAGACCTGTCCGAACCCGCAGGCCTCGCAGACCCTGCTCCAAGCGTAGAGCAGTCCACCGATGACAAGCCCTATGACCGGAAAGAAGCAAAGTGTATATTTCATGTTTTTCTGATTCCATTCCACCTTAGGCATAGGAATCTTAGAATACATGGCGACCGCTATGATAAAGCTGTTAATAATGGACTTCATGTAAGCCTCTCCCTATATTCCTGCCGGATAAGTCACCGCATACCCGCTGTCATAGATCCTGCAAAGCGCCTCATGACTGTTGAATTCCTCGGTCATCACAAAGCCCTTGCTCCACGTCATATAATAACACCACGGCACCCGGCTTTTCTCAAGCGTATCCATATCGGGCAGAATACCGATCTCCGCCAGTGCAACGGGTTTTCCCGCAGGTGTTACGGCAATCAGCTCCTCGTATTCTTTGCGATAGTCTGTCTTCGTTCCCTTGTCCACATATACATCGCGGGACAGAATATCCACCACATCATCTCCCGGATACCCCTCCTTTAACGGACAATTCCACACCCAAAGCAGATTATTGAGGTGATGTACATTCACAAAGTGCTCATACATCAATCGATAGAGCCTTGCCGCCACGGCGGGACCTTTCCTGCCCCACCAGAACCACCCGCCTTCCGACTCATGTAAAGGCCGCCACAGCACCGGAATATCCTCTTCCAGAAAAGGTTTCAGACAGCCCGCCATCACATCCAGATCATGATAGAAAGCCACCCGCTCCGCAGTTCCGGCCTGTAGCACTTTCTCCGGATCAAACTCCGTCTTTTCCGCATAGAAGCTCTTGTCCCTGCCGCCTATAGGCGAAAACCAATGCCATGTAAAAGTCACAATGCCACCCTTTCGCCCGAAATCTCTGGCCTGTTCCAACGTATTGCGGTTCTCGTCGATCTCCGTCCTGCAATCCTCATCACCTGTCTCATAGCGGATGTTCGGAGAATAGGCAAGCAGCTCGAATCCCCGAAGCGCCGGTTCCCTGCCCGTGATCTTCTTAATCTCGTTAATCTCCTCCATGGCTACGGTCTGCGTATGCTGCCCTGTGACGATCTTACGCCCGCCAACGGCGGTCAGATACTGTAATAATTTCCTCGCTTGGTATGTTGCCTGTGGATTTACCGGTGCCATATGGATATTTCCTGCCTTTCTGAATGAAATACTTCACACGTTAGTATATCATTTCTCTGTCGTGAAATCACCTCTTTTATGGAATATTCTTAACATACCGGCTCATTGATACACGTCTACGATTTTTTCTGCAGTGCGCTCCGATCCGCCGCTTAGTGCCCACACACTCTTGATCTGTCCACTGATCTCATGAAACGTCCATCTCTTCCTGCTTCTCGCCACACAGTTGGGATCGTTGACCTTGAATCCATCCTGATCATATCCGTAGATCGTGATGAAATGTCCCGCCGTCGTAAAATCACCTTTTCCCATGGCACAGATTAATATGCTTCCCTGATCCAACTCTCTTCGCAGCGCATACTCCGATACCTCCGGTTCCGTAACCCTGATGCCGTAAAATCTCGTGAAATCCTTTATCAGTGCCCATGCAGTTCCCGTTCCCTCCACATAATAACCGTTCTCTAAGGCATACTCCGCGATCCGATCCGGTGTAAAGGTCTCGTCACCGGTCAGGTAATACAGCACCATGGCAAGGCAGGTCGGCCCGCAGCCAGACACACCGATATAGCTGTCGCTGCCGTATGACCGGTATCCCCACCGCGGGTCCCACTGCAGCAGCAGCGGAAATGCCTGTTCCTTCTCCGCCTGAGTCAAACCGCCCGACATATTTTCGCTCCCGGTCAGGTACCCCGCCACATAATCCGCCATCTCAGGATTATTCGCCAGCGCCGTTAACATTTTCTCCGGATAGAGATCGGTGTTTTGACATATTTGGGCAATAACCGGGTCTGACTGCCCCAGACTGTCCAGCCGCAGAAGTGTCTCCGTCCATGTGCGCTGTATGGGTCTTTCCACATTTACAATCCCGACACTGCTGGCATAATCTGCCTCCTGCGCCGGCTTCTCTATCGTCTGGGAAGCTTCATACTGCGGAATCTCTATCCGTTTGAGCGCAACCTGCACCTGCTTAAGCTGCATATCAAGCATTCTGATATGCAGCATCAGCACCGCCAAAGCCATTCCCTTTACAATTAATAACAGGCGTTTCTTCATCTGACGTTCCCGCTGTCTCGCCCGTCTTACTTCTCCTCTGATTTTTCTGCCCTCTTTTTTCACTCTGATCCCCTTGCCTTTCCATCGGGCTGTCGGTTTGCTATTCCATATTTTATTCGGGTATTGTGTCATATTTTCGGATAAGTTGTCTCCTAGTTGTAAATTAACCCTTTCCTCTGTTTTCTCTCCGGTAACACTTGCTCACTTTTCCTTGCGCAAGCCGCTATATTGGTATAAAGTAGAAATGAAAAATGTTCTTCTGCTTTCTTAATTAGATATGAAGAGCAAACCTCAATATATACCAAAAGAAAGGAGCCTTCTGTCATATGGGTAAGATGACCGTTTACCACGGCAGTTACACTACCGTAGAACACCCGGACATCAGAAAAAGCAGAAATACGAAAGATTTCGGTCCCGGCTTCTACTGCACCGTCATCCGCGAACAGGCAGAACGCTGGGCGAGGCGCTACAGCACTTCGGTCACGAATACTTATACTGTCCGAATCGATACAAGCCTGAATATACTTGAATTTAAAGAAATGACAGAGGAATGGCTTGATTTCATTATTGCCTGCCGCCATGGAGAACCTCATGACTACGATATCGTCATAGGTGCTATGGCAAACGATCAGATCTACAACTTTATTGCCGACTATATTGACGGCATCATCACGCGAGAACAATTCTGGTCCATGGCAAAATTCAAATATCCGACTCACCAGATAAACTTCTGTACCCCTGCTGCCTTAAAGTGTCTGGAATTCGTATCCGGCGAAAGTCTTTCAAATTAGTATATATGACTTGCGAAATCCGAAAAATGATAACCGGTCAGTATATCAAATGTGTATAGAAACGAGGATCAAAAATGACAGGACGAGAAGATCAAAAATCAAACGACCTATTTTTTACATGCAGTCTGATTGATTATATTGCAAGAAAGACCAAAAATAAGAGGTCTTCCGTAGTAAATGCACTCGGAAGAACCTCTATTGCAAAAATATATGATCTGGCTGATGTATACCACAGCGACAGCATTGACACAGTCAGTGAAGATTTCATCAAGTGTGCTCACATCACCGAAGGAACTTTTGACAATGTCGCTGCTGCCAAATATGCCGTTCCAAGCCATTGGGATATCGGCAAAGTCTATAAACGGCTTATACTCGGCATCTCCCGCGAGAAAGAAATTGATGTCATCGATGCCTTATTTGAAGCATACAACTCCTTTGTCAGTGACAAAATCGACGATTACAACAGCAGTTTTTACTATGATGCTCCGCAAAATATCTTAAACGCTGCTCTCTTCGGCGAAATCGAATAACCTTACTCTCCCTCGTGCAGCCTCTCCACAATACTCTTCTTCCTGAGGCTCTTGTATGCCATCGATGGCGTAAGTGCCGCCACCAGCATGAGAATCGGTATCATAACCACAAACGGCAGAATCCGGAATCGATACTCGAAGAACAGGATGACATTGTTCAGCGCTCTTAAAATCAACCATGACAATAGGCTTCCCAGAATAAAACTGATCACGCCTGCAATCGCAATGTAGCTGATTCCTTCGCATATAAGCATCTTCCTAAGCTGCTCGCCGGTCATGCCGATGCTCTGCAGCATTGCAAACTCCCGTCTCCTCGAAATAATACCCGTTATTATTGCATTGACAAAATTCAGTATTCCGATCAGGGCAATTACCGCAGCAAGGACAATACCGATCGTCGCCACAATCGTTACCATACCTTCAAATTCCTGCCGTAAGGAGTCTTGCGTCACATATCCCATCTGCGTGTTCTGCTCCGTATACGCTCTAACTGCCGCCTCGAACGCCTCCTGTTTCTCTTCTTCTATCTGGTAAGATACCGTAAAGCAATGCCCCCAGCCGCCGTATTCCGTCTCACCTGACCGGTCTCCGTCCGGTACGATCTCTGTCAACGGCATTACAGCATCACAGCCGTTTGCGGCATGTCTGTTCAGCCCCATGCTATAGGGAATCTCAACGATCGCCATGACCTCATATTCTTTTTCTGACAGATTTTCATATACAACGTCTATCACCTCTCCGTGTTGATCCGTAATTTCAACAGCATTAGAATCCTCCGTAACCATTTCCAGCGTTACCATATCCCCCGGATGATAGACATGTTCCTCCGGCGGAATCATTTCATTTCCATTTATCTGCGTCAGCAGAACATAATCGCCTGCTATAAATTTGTCAATATCCAGAGTGCCGTCCAAAACTGTCAATTTAGAGAGAAGCTCTTCACTGTATCCATAGAAATAACCTTGGAATGATTTTTCTCCCCGAAGCATCCTCTCAAGCGCCTCCGCCGAATATTCATCGTTTCTGAGTCTGCCCTGTGCATCCAGGTTCTGTAGCTGCTCCCTTGCCTGATCGTCGATCTGAAGATAGATTCCGTACTGCACCCACATTTCCTGCCTGCTCATGATACCGTCCTGCGCGTCCGCATAAGCCAGAAACTCCGGTTCTATATGAATATCACTGTTCCCTATGCCCGATCCGGTAACGTTGCTGTTGGCCAACTGAAAATCTCCCGCCACCCTCTGCTCCATATACTGGTCGATCCGAAAACTGCCCACGGCCGTCATAATGATTGCCAGCAGAATAATACTCAGAGAAATCGCCGTTATGACAACGACTGTCGTGCGCCTGTTCCTGCCGAAATTGGATAGTGCCATAGCAAATGCGGAAAAGCCGCTGCCACGCTTTCTCCTCCTGTGCCGTTTCCTTTTTCTTAAGGAAAGATTCCAATCCGTCTCCGTATATTTGACCGCTTCAATGGGCGAGACGCTTCCTGCAATCTTTCCCGGTTTTCTGCTGCTTAAGAACACGGTCAGCGCAGAAAACGCGGCGCCGAATACGAAGATCCACGGATTAAACCGCAATGACACCTGCATACCCTGATAGTCATTGATTTGCAGCATAAAGGGCAGCGCAATCCCGCCCACACCGTACCCGATCAGCAGACCGACGGGAATACCGATTGCGGAAAGCATAACCGCCTGCCGGCGTACCAGCCGGCGTATCTGCCGCTTTGTCGTTCCGATGGTCTTAAGCAAGCCGTAAAATCTGATATCGCTGATCACGGATATCTGGAAAATATTATAGATGATCAGGTATCCGCTGATTAGGATGACCAAAACCGCTCCCAGCAGAATCGCAAATGTGAAAGGATCTACAGACTCCACACGACTGCTCATATATGCCCAGTTTACGCCGTAATCCAGCTCTGTTAGCGGCTCATATCCGGCATTTCGTATAACGGTCCTTACCTTTTCTTCCAGATTGGCATCATTTTCAAAAAAAAGATTGACCGCTCGCAGTCCTACGCCCCGATCCTGCGGATGTTCCTCCGACCATCTGATGAAATCTTCATCTGTCCGGGAACCCTTTAACTCCACCCAACGACTTTCCGATAAGAAAAGCTCACTGGCGTGTGCGATGGCATCGCCCTGATACCATCCGCATACAACGAATTCCTCCTCAGTCGTCTCATCCATAAAGGAGAACCTAAGCGGTATCTTTACCCCCGTCGAATGAGGCAGCCCAAGCTCATCCAGCACAAAGGTGTCCACAACGATCTCGTTTACTTCCTTCGGCATACGCCCTTCTTCCAGCGTGATGAACATGTCCCACAGACTGCTCTCATCCGGCGTATAGCGCAGTTCCGCCTGCCGTTTCATGATGTTGTCGGCGTAGCCGATGAAAATATTGTAACAGCTCTGTACGACCATAGGGTCTGCGGTTACTTTCTCATACTGCTCCTTTGTGGCCGCCTTAAGTCCCGCATGAAACCGTCCGCCCACTTCACGCATCGTATACTCCTGCGCCGCCTGCATGGCGCCGCTTGTCAGGGAGAAGGCCGCCGTAAACAGTACGCCCGTCAGGATGATCGCCAGCACGGCAAAAATATTCCGCATACGGTTATTTTGCAGACACCGATTGGATAATTTACGGATTGACGTACCATTGTTATTGATCATGCGCGCACCTCCTTATCGAGTGCCACGATCCTGCCGTCCTCGATATGAATCACCCTGTCGCAAAGCTGCGCCAGCGCCTCATTGTGCGTAATCATAACGATCGTCTGGTGGAACTGCTCCCCCGTCAGCTTCAGAAGTCCCAGTACTTCCTGCGTCGTCTTGCTGTCCAGATTGCCGGTAGGCTCGTCCGCAAGGATAATCGCCGGTTTCGTCACTAACGCCCGGGCGATCGCCACCCTCTGCTGCTGCCCGCCGGAAAGCTGCCCCGGGAGATTATCCAGCTTACTCTCCAGTCCCAGTGTCCCTACGATCTGATCCACAAACTTCTGATCCACGTCTCTTCCGTCCAGCTCCAGAGGCAGCACGATATTCTCGCGGACACTTAAAATCGGCACCAAATTATAGCTTTGGAATACAAATCCGATCTGCCGTCTGCGAAAGACCGTAAGATCGTTTTCGTTCAATTCAAAAATCTTCTTGCCCGCCACCGTCACCGTGCCGGAGGTTGCATAATCAAGCCCGCCCAGCATGTGTAACAACGTGGATTTCCCGGAACCGGAAGTGCCCACCACCGCGGCAAACTCACCCTCTTCCACCGACAGATTCACGCCGTCCAGCGCCCTAACCTGTATATCGCCCTTTCCGTAGTATTTCCTTAAATCATGGGTTTCCAGTATTTTCATATGACTCCTCCCTGTCAAAACCACTTCATACATTTCTCTTAAGTGATTCAGATGCCTAACGGTTCTTCCATAAACATGGATTGGCAGCTTATATTACTACCTTTAACATCTGAATCCTTATAGATTTATTCTACCAGACACTTCTTACAGTATTCTGACAAGGACGGATAAAAGATATGACAATTTTGTAAGATACTCAGAATGCGAAACGCATCCATTACTTTCCGGCCGCTTCGTCCGCATTCAGCAGAAACATCGAAAAGCTGCTTCCCTGCCCCACCTTAGAAGAAACAGTAATATAACCCTTCTCACATTGCAGAATAAGTTGCGCCAGACACAGTCCGAGTCCGCTGCCCTCCTGCTGCTCAACTGCCCTGCCCCGGTAGAAGCGTTTAAAGATCAGATTATAATCGCTTTCCGGAATGCCGATGCCCTCATCCGTAATCGTAATCTTCGTATAGAGATCCAGCTGCTGTGCCGCAATCTGTATGCGGCTGTTCTCAGGCGAGTATTTCACCGCATTTTCCAGAATATTTGACATTGCCTCCGCCGTCCACTTCGGATTGTGCCAGAGCGCAAAATCTTCAAATTCTTCCACCTCTAATGCTATATTCTTAGCGGAGGCCTGCGCATACACCGAGCTGACAGCCTGCGCAATCGTCCTCTTAATTCCGGTATTTTCGGCCTCAAACCGAATGATACCGTTTTCCAGTCTGGAAGCTTTCAGAAGATCCGCCATCAGCCACCGCAGTTTATCGGCCTGACTTTTGGCATGGACGAGAAATTCATTGCGCTTATCCTCCTCGAGTTCGCAGTCCAGCAAAAGTTCCATATCCATCACGATGTTTGCCAATGGTGTCTTAAACTGATGGGAGAGATCGGAAACCAGCTCCATGGTCTGCTTCTTCTCTTCCTGCGCCTGCCGCTCTTTATACCGCGCACTGTTTAAGATACGGGTGAGTTGGCTGATTACACGTGATTCTCTCGTCTCCGATACGTCCGAACAGCGCAGATCATTCTGAGACTCACCGTCTGCTTCCGCCTGCTGAAAGTTATCTAAAATGCGGTCCATCTTCTTCCATTGACGCAAAAAATAAGCCGTGCTCACGATCAGCGCGGCAAGACACAACACAAGGCAGACAGCAAGTATCCCGATTACGATTTGTGCCGTCATCATTTTTCCTCCACTCCGTTTACCTAACCTTCATCCCACAGATAGCCGATTCCCTGAATCGTGCGGATATAGTTTCCTCCCAGCTTCTTACGCAGACGGCTGATATTGACAGAGAGCGTGTTCTCTTCCACAAAATTTCCGTCCGTATCCCATACCCTCTGCAAAATCTGCTCTTTTAATAACGCCTGATTTTTATTTTCCAGAAAATATTGTAAAAGACGAAACTCCGTCATGCTGAGGTCTAATTCCTGCCCGCCGCTGAAAGCGCGGAAAGTCTTCCGGTCCAGAACCACGTCTCCCGATGTGACCGCATCTTCTCCGGAATCTGCAGAAGCGGCAGGATTCGAGTCACTCCTTGCTTCTTTCCTGCGCAGGATATTCTGAAGACGCATTTTCAAGACAGCAACAGAAAACGGCTTCGTCATATAATCGTCCGCTCCGCTCGCAAGTCCCATGATCTCATCGGTCTCCATATCCCGTGCCGTAAGCATTAAAACAGCAGTTCCCGCCTTGTCTCCGGGAAGCTGCCGTATCTCTTTGCAGAACCTGAGGCCGTCTCCGTCCGGAAGGTTCAGATCCAGGATCACCGCATCGGGATTCTCTTTTTCAAAAAGCGCTTTCCCCTCCTGCAATGTCCGCGCGCTCACAACCGCATACCCCTCCTGCTCCAGCGCAAAGGAAACGCCGCGGTTTAAGCCCTCATCGTCCTCTATCATTAATATCTTAATATGCTCCATGATTCCGTACTCTCCACGCTGTCGTGCACTTTTCTGTTACGATTCACCAGAATCACTATAACATAAAGAGCCCCAGAGTCAACCCTATTCCGGCTGCACAGCCGACAAATCCCATAACTGCCGCATACATAACAACCGCTGTGATATCTTTTACCATTCTCATATGAATCTGTCCCCCTTTCCTCTGATTTCCATCATAGGCGGGAGATGTCTCCTACTTTCATATAAGATGTGTCATAATTGTCAATTCATTATATCTGACAGATTTCGCAACGTAATATTTCGCATCTTTTATTGCTTAATTCCAAGCTCTTTATGAAAATATTGTAATGTTGTATATCTGTATTTAAACCTCTGGTACTCATTGAGCGTTCCTTCGGCATATTTAATATATCCCCTAACATATGTTGTAAAACGTTTTATGATAATATGATAATTCATATCTAATTCTGTATATTCATCATCGTTTATTCTTGCCGCTTTTCCTATGAAGATACTATCGTTTATAACAACCGCCTTTGAATAGTCAAGCCCTGTTACACTTTCAGTAGGCCTTGTAGAATTCTGAAATTTATAACAATTGTTATGCTTGACATTGGTTCTGAACGGAATAGCGAAAGTATTACTATCAACTTTGATCAGTAATACCATATATGGGCGGTTTTCTTTGTTTTCAATTTCAGGGTATCTATCCGTACTATATTGCTTATAAAATTCAGCAGATAAATAATTAAGTTTGTACTTTTTATTTTCTTTATTCATGATTAATCCTTTACAATCAGAAAGCCCCTGCGCCAAAGCGCAAGGGCATATCTTCCGTCGGGACTTCTTTATAAAGGTGTTACCCTCACACCTAATCTTTAATGGGGACTTCTTTTTGGAAGGTGCTACCCTCGCACCTTATCTTCGTTATTATCGTAGCATTAACCAACTGAAATTGTCAATAGCTGCATATCACAATAACGACTTTTGTTTTTGGGAAGATGTATATAATATATGTTTATACTGTTTTATTATACCAGTTCTGCATATTTTTTGTCATAAATAACTCACTAATTCTCCTTCATATACAGCTCAAACTCCAATATCGACCGGTCAGGCCTGTCGCCACTCTGGATAAAAGACTGTCTTGCCTCTGCGTACACTGCCGTGCTTTCGATCCTCACCACATCCGTAGCCTGCATGTTTCCTTCAAGATCATACGCTTCCGTCCATGTCTTATTGATTCCCGTCCCCATAAACGGAAAAGCATATTGCAGCAGGTATCCTATATCATATACTTCCACATAATTGCTCTTCTCTTCTCCCCGTTCCACGGAAATCTCCGCTTTCCATACTTCCCCGCTGGCGGCATGAATCGTCAGCTCCACCGAAACGCCGTCCTTGATAAACCATATTTTCCAATAGCTGTACATCGACTCATCCATACTCATCCGTATCGGTGTATCGATCGTGCACAATTCCGCCTTCGTCGCATCGAAATCGCAGCCTGACAGCTCATCGGTATAAACACCGATCTGCGCCATATTTTCGACCCATTTCTTTCCCGCGTCGATGGCCTGCTTCATATTCATCTGACCCGCCATCGGCTCGTGAGGCAGTTCTTTGCCACCATACTCCCAGACCGCCAACACGAGCGCCCTCTCATATTCGGATATCTTCTGTCCCTGAAATTCCTCCTGCTCTGCCTGTTCCGTCTCCTGCTCCTGTGCACCGCTTAGGCTGTCGTCCGCAAAAAGTCCGATCTCCTCAGACTGCACTGCAACTTTACCGGTACTGCTTAAGAATCTCGCTTCTCTTTGCCTTAGAAGCTTCGCCGTCAGGAACCATCCGACGAAGATCATGCAGACGGCCGACAGAAACATAATCGCCGTATAGATCCTGCTTTTACTCATCATCCGCCGCTCCTTTGCATTTGAAACATATGTTCACCGTGGTTCCGCTCGCCCCGTCGCTCTCAAATTCCAGCGTACTTCCGTGAATCTGCGCGATTTTCTCCGCCAGCGCAAGACCGATCCCGGCGCCGTGCTGCTTCCTGGACCGGGATTTATCTACCATATAGAAGGCTTCCGTGATTCTCTGAATCTCCTGTGCCGGAATGCCGCTGCCGTTATCCTGAATCTGTACCACATACTCCTCGCTGCACTGACAGCCTGTGACACGAATCTCGGTGGCACCGGCCTTCACCGCATTGTCAACCAGATTAAGAAAAAGTGTTTTAAACAAATCATATTCCACATCAATATAGGCGCTTTCCACACTGCACCGTAAAGAGACTTCCTTTTCACTCATCAGATATTCCACATCCGCCGTTAATTCCCGAAACAGCGCCTGTGTCTCCGTCTCCTGCAGGAAAAAATCTTTGTGGTTTAACACCGTCATGTCCATCAGCTTATGGGACAACGCCTCCAGCCGCATCCCTTCATTCCAGATATACCATGCCGCCCGCTTCTGCTCCTCCCGCGACATCTCCTTGTGATAGATCCGATCCGCATACCCGATCATGGAGGTCAGCGGTGTCTTCAGTTCATGCGCGAAATTCGCCACGAAATCTTCCTTCTGCCTCGCACTGTCTGAGAGCTCCTGTACCTTTTCTTCCACAGCAAGTGCCATCCGGTTAAAATTCCGCGCAAGCTGTCCCACTTCATCCGTACCGCTGTCCTTGACCCGCTGGCTGTAGTTTCCGTCGGCGATCTTCTTCGTAGCTTCCGTCAATCTTTTAACTGGTCTGGTCAACAAATAGGACAGTCCGAAAATTAGCAGACTCCCGACACCGATCGTCACCCCATACACAGCGCCGAATTTCGCTATCATCTGTTCCTGCTGTCCGGAAACTCTTTCCACGTCCGTTCCTGTCACCAGATAAACGCCTGCCTCACCGTGCGACACGATTCCTGCCGTCAGTAGATAATCTCTGTCCCCGATCGTATAGAAACGATAGCACACATGATTATCCGTCACATCCCGCAGTAATCCGTCCACATCCGTTTTCGCCGGAAATCCGGAGAACAGCTCCGCCTTGTCCATCGTATAAAGAGCCGTCATATCGCTCATATCCGAAGCCATGCTGCCGATATCATACGCTCCGTCGGCGTCACCCTCAAGCCATGCCGCTCCTCTGGTGATCAGATTCGCCTGCACCACGAATTTATTATACTGATACTGTTCCACCGCCGCCTCAATCTCTCGCTCCATGGTAATATCATAGAAATAAGAAATCAGTATATACCCGCCGAACAAGAATGCCGCACTGAAAAATATAGTAATGCAGAAAAACATCTTCGTCCCCAGCTTCACCGGATCACCTCACCCTTCCAGCCGGTATCCGATACGGAATACAGTCCTAATGCGCTCTTCCCAGCCCAATTTCTTCCGCAGTCTCTGAATATGTGTATCCAGCGTTCTCGTATCGCCCAGAAACGGCTCGTTCCACACTTTTTCATACAACCTGTCCCGATACTGCGCTACATTTCTGTTCTGAATCAGTTCCACCAACAGGTCAAACTCCTTGACCGTCAGCTCCACTTCCGCCCCGTTCTGATACGCTCTGCGCGATTCTAAGTTGATCTCCACATCCGCAAAAGAAAGGTTCTTCCTGTTTTTCCCATATCTGCGGAGCACAGCCTCCATACGGGCAATCACCTCTCCGCTCTGAAAAGGCTTGACGATATAATCGTCCGCACCCAGCTTAAGCCCCTGTATCCGATCCTTGACCTCACCTTTCGCCGTCAGGAAGATAACCGGAATCTGCATTGGCCTGATATACTCAAGCAGCTCATAGCCGCTGATCTCCGGCAGCATGATATCCAGCAATATGAAATCATAATCCGTATTTTCTTCCAGCAGATCCGCCGCCTCCCTGCCGTTATAGACACAGGTGCAGCGATATCCTTCATCGGACAGATCCATATACAGTAAATTGGCGATTGCCTCGTCATCCTCCACGATCAGAACATTCATATGTACAGTCTCCCTCTGCTTCAATGAAACAAGCTCCATTTCTCATATTTGTCCATTTTATCATGCAGATGTGTCAAAGTTGCAAATTCTGTCAAGTTCGCTCCTTCCGTCCCGATAGGGCGCACTTGCCTCCTCATACAGACACTGATAGAAGTCTGCCGCTATATGCTGTCTCTGCCTCGCAAGCTCTGCCGCTCTGTCCGTATAGAAATTTGTATATACATTTTCCAGTTTGTATTTATATTCTTGAAAAAAAGACGGATCGGGATCATTTTCTCCGGTTGAGACACTGCCGTCCGGAAGTACCGAGTACAATGGTTCGGCGACTATTCCCTTGTAAACCAGCGTTCTCGCTATTCCCATTGCTCCCGCGGCATCCAGCTTGTCCGCATCAAACAGTATTTTGGCCTCTATGCTCTGCGGTAGACAGCTTTTTCTGTAGCGGTGCGCCTGTATGCAGTGTTTTACTTTCTCCGCATAATCAGCCGCAAATCCGTGCTCCGTCAGAAACTGATAAGCCTTCCCGCTTCCTACCGCCGCATGACAAAGCGCGGGATCTTGAAACTGCTCCTTCCTTCCGATATCGTGTAATAAACATGCCGCTATCAGAACATCATAGTCCACGCTCTCCTGCGCCTTTGCAATTTCCAAGGCATTATATAACACCCGATATACATGCTCTTTGTCATGGGCACTGTCCTCCATGCAGGAAAGCATATAATTTTCCAGTAAGCAATAAATATCTTTATTCATAATCCACCCACCGCATCTCCATCGGTGCCAGGTCGAGTTCTTCTTTCAGTTTCCCGTACACATACAGACTGGTCTGCCTCGGCTCCCTGGAATTGTTAATCACCGCAATCTTTCCGCTCTTCTCGAACACCGCCAGCTCCGTCTCCACATTAGTGACATAAAACTTCTTCATCTCTTCTTCCTGATGTGCCGCATAATAGATTGCCCGCAACAGAATACGGCAGTTCTGAGGAGAATAGGGCAGCCCCGTAAAGTAGACGCTCCGTCCTTTGCCGTACTCATTGACTACAAGGCGGCTGTATTTGCCGTCCATATTCAGGATCTGATAATTCTCGCCCTGCGCATAGATACGACTCTTACCCTCACCGAAGTCAATCTCCCCCTCAATATCTTCCAAAATGAAATGTCTGCCGTCCGATTCATCATAACATGTGTTATATTTATCTGTACTCATGGAGAAACCCAGTTCCCTGTCCACGCCCAGCACATCGCTCAACTGGAAAAACCTTCCCTGATACTGACAGGCGCTGGGTTCACCCACGCCGATGAAGCCGCCGCCTTCATCCACAAACCTGCGAATCGCGCATACCACCTTTTCATCCTTCCAGTTCTCGGCGCCGCTCCATGAAGTGCCGGCATCGCCCGCGTTGATGATAACCTTGATATCCGGGTCGATTCCCTCCCTCACCTCGTCAAAAGTGATGAACTCCACCTCTATCGGCATACCGCTTAAACATTCGATCACACCCACATAGGAGTAAATCTCCCGATACCAGAGCGCGTGGTGCACCTGATTCGCCATCCACCTTCTCAGATTCCCCCAACAATTTAAGATGCCTACCTTAAAAGGCGCTGTGTATGCCTTCGTTCCCTGCATATTCTCATGAATCTGTCGAAATTCATTCACGACCTTCTGAATCTGATCGATAAATCCCGGCCATTCACTGGCCAGTTTCAGATAACCGCCGTATCCGATCCGGTCAAGAGGTGAACGCAGAATCGCCCGTCTCGCTTTCATCCAGTTGTCCTGCGCCTCGCCGATGGGATCGCCGCCCTCGGTAAACACATCCGGAAAAAAGTAGGGAAGCAGTCTTCCTTCCGTATATTTTACGCCTTGAATATCGGATATCATGCGTAACGTAACCCCGTCTCCCACAGAGCCTACCACTGCATCCAGCCCGATATTCTTGAAATATTTGCCGAACGGTTCCGTGCCGATCCAGTGATCGCCAAGGAACATCATTGCTTCCTTGCCGTAACTGTGGACGATATCCACCAGCTCTTTTGCCAGTTTAGATACTTCTATCTGCTGAAATTCAATAAAATCCTTAAACTCTTTGGAGGGCACCCGGAATATGGAGTTGTGATAGCCCTGATCCACAATAAACTCCGGCCGGAACCTATACCCCGCCCACTTCTCAAACTGTTCCAGAATATACGGACTGACACTTGCGCTGTAACCGAACCACTCCACGAATTTCTCCCGCTTCTGATCGTCAAAAGTGAGCGTAAATTGGTGGAAAAAGGTGGTAAACCGCACGACATCCACATCCGGATTATCCTCACACCACCGTTTCAACTTTTCTTTCACATATACCTGCGTCTTAGGCTGTCTGACATCATAAGTAAGCTGGTGCGGCGCATCCTTCCAGTCGTTGGTAATGAAATTATACATATGTACCGGGTCCCAGATCAGGAAGGCGAGGAAGCTGACCGTATACTGATGATAAGGGATCGTCTCGATCACAACCTCCCCTGTCTTCTCATCGTATTCCCATCTTTCCGGAAGCACTACCTCGCCCGTTGTCCGATCCACGACTTCCCACCATCTCTTCGGATCGTCTATGGTGTTGACCTTAAGCTGCTCCGTATGGAATCCCTTCATGAGTTCTATGCGAAGATTCTCTGCTTTCGCGGTCACCCGGTCGCTGATCAAATATTCCTGCTGTATCTCCTCCGGATTTTGCATCGCCCAATCATTATCTTTTCTGGTTGTGTAGTAAGTTGCATAGATCTTCGCATCCTGACTTAAAAGCTCCGGCGGCATATTCGTGCCGTCACAATCTCTGAGGGCATCCGCCCCCAGCAGTTCTTTTAAACGTATGGTCTCCTCGACCATATCTACATCTGTCGGTAAAGTCAATCTCCCGGTTGTCTCCGTTGTTATTCCTTCTTTTATCATCTCACGATCCATATTTACCCCCATTCCGGAACGCTGCGCTCCTGTCATTTACTCTATTATAATAGATAGCCGCAGGATATTCTATCTTATTATTTCATTCACGCTATCCCCACGATTCCGCTTTGCGGAATCTCAAATCATTGGGGAGAATGCCCGTTTTTTGGCATTCTCCTGCGTGAGACTTAGAACTTCTAAGGCAGCTATGCTGACTTTGCGAAATCAGCCCTTGCTGTGATCATGACTTACTTCGTAAGTCCAGAAGTTCTTCTCACGCTATCCCCAGCAGCGTTCCGATCCAGTAGAGCAGTCCAAGCGCCCAGCTTGTGAATATGCCGAACAGTATGACCGGTCCTGCAATCGTAAAGATCTTACAGCCGATTCCGAACACCTGTCCCTCCTTCTGATATTCAATAGCCGCGGACGCAACCGAATTCGCGAATCCCGTAATCGGCACAAGCGCACCGCCGCCGCCCCATTCCACCAGCTTCGGATACAGATTAAATCCGGTGAGTAGTACACTGGTCAATACCAGCAGCATCGAGCACCAGGAAGCCGCAGTCTCCTTGTCAAGTCCCATATTGTTTGTCGCATAATTCAAAATGAACTGTCCAAACAGGCATATAATACCACCCGTTATGAATGCTTTGCACATACGCCATAGGAGATTGTATTTTGGGGTTACCTGCTCTACATGCTGTTGGTATTCTTGTTCTTTTTTTTGCTGTGTTGTCTGTGGTTTTTGATTGGTTTGTGTCATGTGATTGGTTTCCTTTCTTATTTGCATTGTATTGTTGTATGCAGGACATTCTGCACTATGGTTGTCCTATTGTGTAGTTTATTTATTATTGCCATTTTGGGATTGGCTAAGACGGCCGCGCAGGTGGAAGTTAATATCTACGGAGCCGCGCTCTCGCTCCGTAAAAAGCGTAGCAGATGCTAAACTCGTGAGTTGCTTCGCAACTCATAACCTCGTTAAGCACTGACGCTTTTTAAGGGGCTCCTTAAGAAATTAACTTCCGCCTACGCTGGGTAGTGGCTGTGTCTACTGAATATTTGCTATATCTGCAGGGTATTGACTTTGCCTACTGGCTAGCGACTTTATCTACTGGTCATCGGCTTTGTCTACTGGTCATCGGCTTTGTCTACCAATTAGCGGCTTTTCCTGCCAAGTAGCAGTTCTGTCTACCGAATAGTGGTTTTGTCTGCCTAATAGCGGTTTTATCGATAACACATGTTCTCGAATTGAGGTTATCGCCAATACCCAGCGCTGGATAGTATGTAGTTGTCATAAGGACCGTTTGGATATGTTTAAATCCTTCGGATTTAAACTGCCGGCACTTAGCGAGGTTTAAAGTTGCAAAGCAACTTTCGAGCTTAGTACCGTTGCGTTTGGAACCGAGCGGAAGCGCGTCCTTAGGACAACTACATACTGTCCGGCGCGTCCGTCTCCATTAACCGACATTAATTGACATTAACTAACATTAACGCCTGAACAGTAACCCTATATCCGTTATATCACGATTTAATCCATTAATTTTTTGGAATCCATTTGCAAATTGTGTTATATCATGGTTTAACTCCCTGCATTCCTACGCACATAGTATTTAACCTCCATATAAATACACCTCCCTGGTAAAATAAATCAGGCTCCCCACCAGTTTCCCCAGCGCCACAGCCAGAATCGCTATCCCAAGTCCATGCCGAAATCCGATTCTTCTCGCAAAAATCGGGATTGTATTAAGCATCTCCGCAATAGCCAATGCCAGACAACCTACGAATATCCCCGCAAACACGCCGAAAACAAGCAGCAATAACGTTCCGATCAGATTCCACACACCCTCCGTTGCATTTTCCCCGAACAGTCTGTGCCCCCTCACGAACTCACCGATCATCCCCCAATCGCTGAATATACTGAAAAAACCGCCGAAAAGTGTACCGAACACTACCATCTCTTCCAGCACGAATATTTTCCGCGCCACATGCATTTTGCCCGCAAAGCGTGGGATCAGACCAACCGAGATCAGTACGGTAAATACCCCTGCCGATACGATCAGACCGCTGCTGACTCCGATCACTGCCAACAAGAGCTGCTTAATAAATAACATTTGATACCATTCTCCTTTTTCTAATTAACATCCAGTGTCTTGCCCTCTCTGTCTGCCGTCTCGATGAGGGCTTTATTGACATCCTCTTCATAGATTCGCATTTCTACTTCGATCGGAGTCGGGTCCTTAGTGATTCTTCTGCCGCCGATGTGATTGAAGAATACGATTATGCCGATGGCAAGCCCAACAGAATACGCCAACTCCAGAATGCCATATCCGTCTCCTTGCTGCCCCATGATCATTTCATAGATCTTCGTGAATACATCATTGATCCCAATATCGTTGTGAAAGGCCATGATCGTGAAGGCGGTGCCGAAGAAACTGATCATCGCCACGAAAGCAAGCTTAATCCACTGTACCGTTCCTTTATGCTTATTGACATTGATATACTCTACCATAACAGCTGTTTCGCCAATACTCTGTACACTCGCCTCCGGGCATACTTTATCGATCTCCTCGATTATTTTAAGGAGGCTGATCACCCTCCTCTTAGGTTCTCCTTTCTTAAAGTGATGCAGTTTGATCGACTTCACTTTCGCCAGAATATGCGCATCTCCACACGTCAGTTTCCCGATATCCTTCACATAGACATCCTCCGACTGCAATTCTACATTCTGTTGTGCACAGATATATATTGTTGTGTTATTAGTTGACATAACATTACACTCCTTGACAAAATCCTTGCCCCGGAAGGCTTGAATCATTCATTGAATTTACGTTTAGTATGCGATAATACTGCTTTTTTATGCAAAAAAAGTGCGCCCATCGGCGCACACAAAACCATATGACATTTCTATTTAAATAACAGGTAATATTTCTTTACAATACCACGTATCATCGGTCTGACGGATATCATCTCCCTGCATGATAATCGGGTGATCCGCGTCATTGATCGGAATAAAACGGATCGTTCCTCTTTCTCCATTGGACATGATAACCGTTCTGTTCGTATACTCGGCCCGCATATTTTTGAGAAAATTCATAACAAGTTCTCTGTCCAGCCCGTCGAACTCCTCCTCATAGAACATGTCAAACACGTCAAGGGGCAGCCTGGCTCCCTTATAACTTCTGGCAGAAACCATAGCGTCGTATATATCGGATATCGCCGTAATTCTAGCATACAGCCCGATCTCGTCCCCCATAATTCCGTCAGGATATCCTTTTCCATTCAGCTTCTCATGGTGATGGCGTGCTGCCTGCCTGATATTATCATCAAACTTATCCCTCAGCAATTCATCCGAATAGACCGGATGTCTACGTATAACCTCCATTTCTTCCTCCGTCAGTCTGCGGGGCGCATTGAGAATCTCTTCCGGAATCATCGTTTTACCGATATCATGCAGAAGTCCTGCCAAAACCAGCGTATTCACTTCATCCGGAGGCAATTCCAGCCACCCTGCCTGCATGCCGTTTAGGAATGCCACGTTAAGGCAGTGGCGCTGCAATCCTTCATCCATAGGTCTGGGAAAATTGATGCAGGACAGAATCGTCACCGGATCAAAATTCTGCAATTTACCTGCCACCGCGCGGGTCAACGGCTCCATCTGTTCATTGCTCAACCACTGCTCATGGTCCGTTCTGTGGAAAAGGCTGCCTACGTTCTGTTGTAGCTGCGCATAGCCCACCCGCTTCTCGGTGAACTTTTGGCGGGCTTCAATCGGCACATGTTCGTCTGACATGATCTCTAAATAGGTGTCTTCGTACACCATGATATTTTTGCTGTCTCCATAGAAGCCCATCAGCTTATCCAGCTTCTCCCTCGTGATCGTGTCACCCTTGGGAAGCAGCAATGTCGCCCCTGTATGGTTAAAAATATCATCTTTCAGTACAAGCCCGTCCCATAAATATTCAACCGGAAGTGACTGCAATTTCCTGTCGCTCATCCTTGTGTCTCCCGTTCTAATTGAATCCCACTGATCCGGCATCCGTATTCTTCCGTTAACATGTTATTGTGGTTGATCCTGACGATCCCGCAATGCAGAATGATCGTCCCTCTCTCCACCGTAAGCGTCAGCACGAAGCCATCACCCACTCCAAAGCATCCCGCATCCGCTTTCATCAACACACCGTTGGCGCTCATGTTTATTGTCCGGATATGCATAGGTTTGCGGAGACATATCGCCCGTCCATCCACTATTATATGGCTGATCACGCCTTTTAACTCCACCGGATATCTTGTTCTGGCTCTATCCTCTTTCTCTTTGCCCCTGCCGAGAAGCACTTCGATCTCATTGTCCACCATGACACCCTTGATCGTACCGGGAAGCTCATAGAGACATTCTTCTGCAAAAATAAAAGCGGAAATCCTATAATATTTCCTATCCGGCAGGCTTGCCGCGCTTATGCGCACAGAGTTGGTCAGACCGTTAAATCCCAGGATTTTGGTATCCGCGATGATCTCGCCGTTTTCAGTATTCTTTATGAGTATTCTGCGATTCCTGATCGTACTCTCGTTCATTTGTCATGTTCCTTTTATGTAGTCTTCTCCGCAGTGCGTATTCGAGGAGGGGTACTTAATGTACTAATCATTGCTTATCTTGTACTCCATCAATTCATATGTGAGGCGGGTGCCTTCCGTAATTTCGGGAGGAAGTAAGGCTCTTGCCACCAGCTTCAACTCTTCATCTTCCACGTCGATTCTTCTTAAGTTCGCGTAATCACCGTCTATACTGTCTACCTGATAGTAAAATGTATTCATTTGCTTGTCCCTCGCTTTGCTGTTATATAAATATTACTACTTCCTGCCATCAATAACCAGCCTGAACGGATAGAGAATTCTGTATTTTCTCTTTGCCCTTATAGTATCACACTTCCTCTCTGAGTTGCAACAGAATACGCTTCTCCATACGGCTCACCTGCACCTGACTGATTCCCATGTACTTTGCCACTTCCACCTGTGTCTTATCCTGAAAATACCGCATACGGATCAGTTCCAGCTCTCGGTCATCAAGCTTTCCTAAGAGCTGTTCCAGCAGCATGTGGTTTAATATCTTTTCTTTTTCCGTATCTTCATGAATACTCCCGTTGGGAACGGTTCTTCCTACACCCGTGTAACTCATACTGCTTCCGCCTACCACTTGATCTACCAGATAGATTTCATTGCCGTCGGACTGATAGACGGACTTATAGATTGACTCCACCTCCACATTGGCGTCCAGTGCCAGCACGATATCCTCCACATCAAGCCCGGTTGCTTCCGACAGCTCCTGCAGACTCGCCTCACGTCCAAATTGCTGCAAAAGGCGCTCGGCTGCCTGTTTTACCTTCCATCCGTTTTCCTTCAGTGTCCGGCTCACCTTGACCATCCCGTCATCTCTTAAGAATCGTTTGATCTCTCCCTGAATCATAGGGACAGCATAAGTTGAAAACCGTACCTCGTATTTTAAATCAAATTTGTCAATTGCTTTCATCAGCCCGATACAGCCGATCTGGAACAGGTCCTCCATATCATACCCCCGCCCCGCAAACCGCTTCACAATGTGGCGTACCAGCCCCAGATTTTCCTCTATCAGTGTCTCCCTTGCCTCTTTATCTCCTGCCTGTGAACGTTCGATTAATACGGCAGTCTCTTCCATCGGCTATTCCTCGCTGGCGATCCATGAGCTGGTGCCGATCTTCTTATACATCTTTACCGATGTCCCGAATCCCACATCGGAAAACACTTCCAGATTATCCATAAATGCTTCCATGAAAGCAAATCCCATAC
Organism: Lachnospiraceae bacterium; assembly: GCA_014804365.1. Lineage (GTDB taxonomy): Bacteria > Bacillota > Clostridia > Lachnospirales > Lachnospiraceae > UBA3282. The sequence continues at coordinate 28,850 of JAAUZX010000083.1, read as the reverse complement.
CCGAACGCTCCAGATCCGGTCTGGAGGTATACAGCGGCTCCATCGCCATCCCCACATCCGCAATGCCGACACCGCGGTCCACGATCTCCACCTCCAATACATCTCCCCGCAATATACAGCCCATATGTACTCTGTCCTCCAGACTCCCCCGGTTCTCGTACCCATGTATAATCGCATTTGTCACTGCCTCGGACACAGCCGTTTTCACATCAGACATCTCCTCCAGCGTAGGGTTAAGCGGCGTAATAAATGCCGCCACCGCCATTCTCGCGAAAGCTTCATTGTCCGACACCGCCGCGAACTCGATCCGAATCTCATTTGTCATCCTGTCAATATTCTTCTTCTCAATTATCTCTATCATCCCGTCCTCCTTATTTCCATCTTTCATTTCTCTTTCTTCACCCAGACATAACTTAGCTTTACTTGTCATAGGCTTCCTTTGCTTTCTCTCAGACATGACTTAGTTATACTTAGGCTGCGTTCTTTGCGGCCTTAGTATAACTTCATGTCTTTGTCTTGTTGTCCATTATCTCCACAATATTCTGCATTCCCGACAACAGCAGGAGCCTGCGTATCCTGTTGTCTGCATTGATAGCGTACACCTTGCCCCCGAAGCAGGATATCTTCTTATATCTGCCCAGGATGACTCCGATTCCGGAGCTGTCCATAAAGGTTGTCCTCTCGAAGTCAAATACCACATTTCCCACCCTTTTAGACATGATATAGCGATCTGCTTTTGCACTTATGTCAACCGATATGTGGTGATCTACCTCATCCGGAAGTCTTATCATCAGATAATTGTCAATTATTTTAAAGTCTTCCATGTTATGTAAACTCCTCTCCATGACTGAGCTGCGCTCAATCGCGAAATTCGCTTCGCGAACTCGAAACTGGCCCAACACTTTTTATGCAGAAAGGACATGGCTTACACCATGTCCTTTCTCTTTCGTGTCTTTATCGCTTTTATCTTTATTGTCGTTTTACAACGATCCCGCAGTTTGCACCATAAGTTTAATCTGCATTGTCCATCTCTTCTATGAACGCCTCAGACTTGCTTGCCTTCTCCGTACCAGGGAACAGTTGAATAATCTGTAAATAAGTGGCTCTGGCTTTCTCTTCCTCTCCTACGCGGTAATACGCATTGGCAAGGTTATAGAGCGCCTCTCCGTTCGTCGCATCGTACTGGAATGCTTTCTCCAGATTCGGAATCGCATCCGCATAATTTTCCTGTCTGTACGCCTCATATCCATCATTATAATACGCCTCTGCAATGTCAGGCCCCACTAAAGCCAACAGCGTATTATAAAGATTTTCAAATGCCTCGGAATTACTCGTCTCGCCTTCGGGATCTTCCTTCTCGATCTCCTCCAGATAATCCGCAACTGCCGTGACGTCTTCCGGATCGGTCAGATATGCGCCTGCCGCTTTCATCAGACTGTCCACGGACCGCAGAGTACCATCTGTTCCGAGATATGCCTGCAGATCCTGCTGCAGATCGTTATTGAGCTTGGTCAGCTCATCAATCTGAAGCTGCTGCTCGTCTACCGTGGCCGTCTTTGCGTCCAACTGCTCACTCACTTTACGCAGATTCTCGTCAATACCCGCTCGGGCCGTCTGTATTCTGGCCGGCAGAATCAGGAATACCGCGATTGCAACTCCGATGATAATACCGATTCCGAGATTTAATAATGAAGTGACTCCTCTGCCGTCCTTTACATTTACAGGCTGGATGATCGTCTCATTACCGCTCTGATATTTGATAACACCGTCCGACTTATGCTTTTTCTTCGGAGGATTCTTGACTCCCTCCTCCGGCAAAAGCATCTCGTCCACCTCTTTCAGATAACGCAGTGTTGCAATATTATTCGTATCGATTTCGAGGCACTTCGTCAGCTCCCGCTTGGCCTTCTCCCACTCTTCATTGTTGATATACAGAAGTGCGAGAAGCTGATGCGCCCTGATAAATCTGGGATTTAATGACAATACCTTCTTAAGCTGGATCACGGCGAGATCCAGACTATCCTGATTACAATAAGTAAGCGCCTGATTATACTTCTTAATCGTCTGATTAATGATATCCAACCGGTTCTGATTCGTCTGGATCATATCTATATAATCATCCGCTATATTTTTCTTCGGTCTTAAATTCTTACTGATAACCCATTCACTGAGCGCCGCCACTACTTCTCCCGTCTCGAAATACACGAGTCCGAGCAGATTGCGCGCTTCTACATTATTCTTATTAAACTTTAAACTCTGCCGCAAACTGGTGATCGCACCTGTCAGGTCCCTGACATTTGCCCGCTCCAATCCTTCATTATAAAAACGGTTGGATATATATATAATTTTTTTATACAGGGCTACATCGGCACCACAGCTCGTACAAAAATCATGTTCGGACAGATTACATCCACACTGATAACAAATCATCTATGCCAATCCTCTATTCTGTTACGCCCGTTTTCTTCGATTCCTTTACAACCTTTACCATCAGATCCGCCATATCCGTCAGATCCTGATTATATATCGCTTCTTCCGCATCCTCAACCTCTAAGCTGGGATGGAATTTCTTTAACTCTTCTTCAAAATTTATCATGCTATAGGCTCCTTCAAAAGGGCTTTCACTTCACCCACCAAATATAATGAACCGACAATATACACTCTATCCTCGCCATCTTTTCCAAGTACCAGACTGCAAAACGCTGTCTTTAAGTCATTATAAGCCTTACATATCAATCCTGTATACCGCCTGTAAGAATCTTCCAATACATGAAGCGGCAGGGCACGCTCACTTTCTAGCGCCACCAGGCCGATCTCGTCAAACAACCCTGACAGAGCAATTTCTCTGATCACATTCTCATACTGCTTGTCTTTTACTATAGAAAAAAGCAGCTTCCGTCTTCCGTAACAGGGCTGTGATCTCACCGTATCCAACAAAGCCCGTATCCCGTCCAGGTTGTGGGCACCGTCCAGAAACACTGACGGCAGGATCTCTTCCATTCTGCCCTCCCAGACCGCGTTGCGGATTCCCTCCTGCATCACGGACACCGTGATGCGGTCATCCTTAAGCTGTTCCAGCGCCTTGACTGCCAGCGCCGCATTCTCAATCTGATAAACCGCTGCGGTGGACACAGTAAAACCAATATAACCATAATAGTTTAAATGAAGAGAAAAATCAATTGTTTTATGTTGAATCTTTATTTCTTTTATCGCCTTTCTCTGCAAAGGCACAGTTCTAGCGCCTATAGAACGGGCACATTCTTCTATCCGTCCGGCTGCCTCTTTATACCCGACAGAGTATACAACGGGAACGTCCCGACGCATAATTCCCGCCTTTTCTCCGGCGATCTGCCACAATGTACCACCCAGATATTCCATATGGTCATATCCGATGGCGGTTATGACGCACAGCTCTTTATCCTGCACCGCATTGGTGGCATCCAGCCTGCCGCCCAATCCGGTCTCCAGTACTATGTACTCCACTCCCGCATCCTCAAAAAGAACCATGGCCATAAAGAAAAGAAACTCAAAGAAACTGGGATGATAGGCCTTAGCGGCTAATTCCTCAGGCAAATCGGACATTCTATCTCTCACCGTCCTGAAAACCTCCAGAAATTCCCCCTCATCCACGATCCTGCCGTTTATTGCAAACCGCTCCCGCATCGTCACCAGATGCGGCGATGTAAACATGCCCGCACTGATCCCCGCCAGATTTAACACCGAACACAAATAAGCACAAACGGAACCCTTTCCGTTTGTGCCTGCTATGTGTATGATCTTGCAATTCTGTGCCGGACTCCCGAGATGTTTAAGAAACCTGCGGGTATCCTCCATGCTGTTCTTACTGGAAAACTTCGGAATATCATTGATATATGCCTCTGCTTCCCGATATGTGTCTATTTGCTTCATCATATCCTGTTTCACATCTTTTCTAAACTCATATCCGCATAAAAATTGAACTTCGCGGGGCTGCGAGATTTGTTCGCTTACGCTTCACAAACTCGTGGCAATCCGGGCAATTTACTATAGCGTTAATTGTGAACGATCACCACGCTCTCAATAATTCCTTTATCGGCAGTATATTTCATAAAGCTGGTCTTCCTTGCCAGTACCATCTGCTCGGCGTTAATGCTGATGATTACATTGCGATAAATATTACCGTCAACTTTGATGTAGGCGCCTCTGCTCTCCTCCATGGTCTCTTCCAGCGTTTCCCGTTCCCGACTGATCTTATCCAGCTCTTCGAAATATTGATCCTTAAGTCTATTCCATTCGGACAGCTTCGCCTCGGTAGTGGCTGAAGTGCTTGATCCCCGCATACGCTTCTCACGCAGCGCCTCCGTCATGGTCTCTACCAATTCGGACAGCTTTTCTTTCGTATCGCTCTCCTTATGCCTCACATCTAACAGCTTCTCATAAGCTGTCAGCTCATATCCGCAATGCAGGATCGTCTTAACTTCCACATCGCTGCCGGCCGTCATCGCCTCGATCCCCTTCAGACCATGAACATATCCGCCAATGATACATCCCTTCTTGCCCGTGGTGATTACTTTGTTTTTCGCGGATATCTGTGCGTTCAGAATGGTATTGGACTGCACCATACCGCCCGCCTCCACCGTAGTGTTCTCTATGAAGTCCGCGAAGACACTTCCTCTGGCAGATATCTTACCACCGCCCTGAATGCCGCGGCTTAAGACTACATCCCCGCCCGCAAAAAGAGTCGCGCATCCTGTGGTGCCGTGAATCTCAATATTACGACCCGCACGGATCGTTACGCCGCTCTCCACGTTACCATAAATGATCACATCGCCGAAAAATTCTATCTTGCCAATGATCATAGTCACGTCGCCCATAATCTCATGGACATTCTGAATATCTACTTTGCCGTTCTTAACCTCGATCTTACCATCGGACTGTGCATAATATACATCATTTTCACGAAGGATTCCCTTACCACGCATGGGCGGCAGATCTCTGGCCGGGGTTGCCTTCATCTCCGCACCGCGGACCGTATAACCGTCTCTGCCCGGTACCGCATAATGATAGATCGCTACCTTGTCGCCTTTCTTTACGTTCTGCAGCGCACTCATATTCGTGTAATCGACAGTGCCATCCTCCCTGATCTTAGGTACGCCATACTCTTCCGGAGAGAAAAGATACTCAAAATATCCGTCCTTCCCCGGCACACTCTCCGCGCCCTGCGCAACCAGAATCTCCCTGTCATAAACCTTCTTCTTGATCATAGCCGACAGATTGGAACTGTGATATCCCTTGACCACACCGCTTTTCTCCAGATAGGTCATGAGCTCACCCTTCGTATAGATCTGCCCCTTGTCAGGAGGCACAAGATAGAGCCACGCCGCCATATCATCTTCATCGATTCGCAGATAAGTACCCCGCGCCAAATTCGTTCCATGGGAATCCCATCCATCGCTCTGATTCTTATCCGATACCGGCACCTCAAGCGACAACGTCATTGATGTCGATGACGTATCCGGTTTCGCCGCCCTGTTCATGGCATTCTTCAATTTATCCATTTGTTCCGGTGAAAACATAACTCCGCTCACGTGACTCACCTCACTTTCCTGCGACCAAAATAATTCTCGTAACTGTTCAGCACCTTCACAGTTACGATACAAAATCCATCCTAAATTGTCTTAGACAATGGGATTTTGCTCGCCAAATCATATTCTTACGGTCTCAGCAGTAAATGCTTCGACCTGCACTGAATAGTTACCTTCTATCTATTAATATATTAATGTCCCAAAACATAATATCCTAATATTACTTTACACCATATTTGCGGACTTTACCAGCCCTAAAAAAAATTTATCTTACTTGCCAAGTTGTGCCAGACGGTCCTTCACCTGTATCAGCATTTGTGTATACTTCTCCAGTTTTGCACGCTCTTCCGCCACCTTGGCTTCCGGTGCCTTCGCCATGAATTTTTCATTATTCAACATACCGTTGACGCGGGCAAGCTCGCCGTTTAAGCGTTTCTCCTCCTTCTGCAGACGCTCGATCTCCTGCGCGATGTCCACCAGCTCCGCAAAAGGAATATATACCGTGGCATTCGGAATCACAACGGATACCGCATCATCGGCAATACCGCTCTTGTCCGCCTGCACTGTCACCTCAGAGGCACCCGCAAGGGAAGCGAAGAACAAACTGCCTTCCTCAAAAATCTTTCTCACCGTCTCTTTGCCACTGACAACAAACACAGCTGCTTTCCTGCTTGGAGCCACGTTCATCTGCATACGGATATTTCTGATGCCGCGAACCGCTTCCTTGATAAGCTCGATGGACTCTTCTTCCTCTTTATAATCCCGATCCTGTGTATATTCAGGCCATTTGGAGATCATAACAGACTCTTCTTCGGTCTGGATCGTGCAGAAGATCTCTTCCGTGATAAAAGGCATATAAGGGTGCAGTAGTTTCAGCGCATCGATCAAGACATTCTTCAATGTCCACAGAGCCGCATTGTTGCTTTCCTGTCCGTCCGTATCTTTCTGATACAAACGGGGTTTTACCATCTCAATATACCAGTCACAGAACTCATCCCAGATAAAGTCATATACTTTCTGCACTGCGATACCAAGCTCATAATGTTCGATATTGTCGGTCACATCCTTAATCAGCGTGTTCAGTTTGGATAAGATCCACTTGTCGGCCGGCTCCAGATGACTCCTTATTGCATCATATGACACTTCCCAGCCGCGAGTGCCCGTTTTTTCCTCCGCCTGATCCATGTTCATCATGATGAATCTTGAAGCATTCCATACCTTATTGGCAAAGTTCCGACTCGCCTCCACTCTTTCAAAGTAGAAACGCATATCGTTGCCCGGCGCATTACCCGTGATCAGCGTAAGTCTTAACGCATCGGCACCATACTGGTCGATAATCTCCAATGGATCGATACCGTTGCCGAGGGATTTGCTCATCTTGCGTCCCTGCGAATCTCTCACCAGACCGTGGAATAATACCGTGTGAAACGGCTTCTCGCCCATCTGCTCATATCCCGAGAAGATCATACGGATAACCCAGAAAAAAATGATATCATAACCTGTTACAAGCACATCAGTCGGGTAAAAATATTTCAGATCTTCTGTCATTTCCGGCCATCCAAGCGTTGAGAAAGGCCAGAGCGCGGACGAAAACCAAGTATCCAGTGTATCCGGATCCTGCGTAAAATGCGTATCGCCGCACTTCGGACATACGCCCGGCATTTCCTTCGCTACCACTACCTCACCGCACTTATCGCAATAGTACGCCGGTATTCTGTGTCCCCACCACAACTGACGGCTGATACACCAGTCTCTGATATTGTCTGTCCAGTTGTAGTAAGTTTTATCCATACGCTCCGGAATCAGCTTAACTTCACCATTCTTAACGGCCTCCACCGCTGGCCCTATCAATTCATCCATCTTGACAAACCACTGTTTCTTGATCATCGGTTCGATGGTAGTATTGCAGCGGTCATGGGTTCCTACATTATGAGAATAATCCTCTATCTTAACAAGAAGTCCTTCCGCTTCCAACTCCTTCACGATCTGCTTTCTGGCCTCATAGCGGTCGAGTCCTTCATATTTGCCGCCGTTTGCATTGATGGTAGCGTCATCGTTCATGATGTTGACCTCGGGCAGTCCATGCCGCTTACCAACCTCGAAATCGTTGGGATCGTGTGCCGGCGTAATCTTAACGACACCCGTACCGAATTCCATATCAACATACTCGTCTTCCACTACCGGAATCGGCTTGTTGACGATCGGAAGCCATACCTGTCTTCCTTTTAAATAAGTATATCTCTCATCATTCGGGTTGACAGCCACCGCCGTATCGCCGAGCATCGTCTCCGGACGGGTTGTCGCAAATTCCAGGAATTCCGTCTTGCTGGGCTGTCCGTTCTCATCCACAAGCGGATATTTGATGTGCCAGAAATGACCTGCCTGCTCTTCGTACTCTACCTCCGCATCGGAAATAGAAGTGTTACATACCGGACACCAGTTGATGATCCTGCTGCCCTTGTAGATCCAGCCTTTTTCATGCATCTTACAGAACACTTCCGTAACGGCCTTGTTACAGCCCTCGTCCATGGTGAACCGCTCTCTGTCCCAATCGCAGGAAGAGCCCAATTTCTTAAGCTGGCTGATGATTCGTCCGCCGTACTCGTCTTTCCACTCCCATGCACGCTTTAAGAAGCCTTCACGTCCCAAGTCTTCTTTCGAGATGCCTTCCTCTTTCAGTTTCTCGATGATCCTGACTTCCGTTGCAATGGAAGCATGATCCGTTCCGGGCTGCCAGAGGGCATTGTACCCTTGCATTCTCTTATAACGGATCAGAATATCCTGCATCGTATTATCGAGCGCATGTCCCATGTGGAGCTGTCCCGTGATATTTGGCGGCGGAATCACGATGGTGAAGGGTTTCTTCGTCTCATCAACCTCCGCATGAAAATATTTCTTGTCCATCCATTTCTGGTATAATCTGTCTTCTATGCCTTTGGGGTCATAGGTTTTGGCAAGTTCTTTGCTCATGGTTTTCTCCTCCTTAAAAAAATTGAGCTTCGCGGGGTTGCGAGATTCGCTTCGCGAACTCGAAAATCCGTACACGTTACAAAAACGCCCTCTGCCGACATGTCGGCAAAGGGCGCATATACGCGGTACCACCTTAGTTTCTCACTCTACGACTCTTACAAGCTGTCGTAACAACTCATAAAAATCCTGATCCGATAACGGGGATCGGGCGTGGATGCTTACTGTAATCCGTCAATTCTATTCTTCCCATAACGGTTTTCAGCATCCCGGTTCCAAAGCTACCTTCCATGATTCCTCTCCGAAGCGGCCTTTCAGCTTGCGGCGCTCTCTCTGGCGGCGGTGGTCATGTACTCCTCTTTGTCATTACCTTTCAGTTTCTTTATTATAAATAATATAGTTACTTGGGGAGTGTTTGTCAAGTCCTACCCAGTTTTTTACAACAATGCTTCCTGCAACACTTGTGAAAAAATAATTTTCAATAATTCCATCACACCCACAACGCCTCACTCAACGCATGCTGCGCCCTGATATCTTCAATGCATACCATTTTTACTAACAGCCACGCGCGTTCCTCCTCTGTCATTTCCGCAATCATCTCTGCTGCCCCGGAACCTTGTACATTATTGATAATATTACCAATACACTCCTCTTTATATTTTGCCAGGCTCATGGCCTCCTGCCATGCCTGCCGCTTCTTTTCAAGCATTTCAAGCAACGCCGCTTTCTCCTTTTTCCCGTCGATGATCATTTTGATCTCGTCAAGAGAAAAACCGAGTGCTTTTAATTCTAACAGCGCATTAAGCTGCTGTACCTGCTCCGCCGAATAGTAACGATACCCATTCTCATCATCTACTTTTACAGGCTTAATAATATCTTTCTTTTCATATAAACGTATTGCCTTTCTGGAAATACCAAAAAAGTCTGCAATTTCTCCGATCAGCATAAACCCATCTTTCATATGCATCCTCCGTTTCTAATTGTTAAACTTCCGACTATCGATAAACATCTGACTATTCTTCCAATATATCACAAACTCTTTTTACACAGACCGAATTAGTCTTCAAATTATTAAAACAGGTAACGAACATAAACACCCCTGCCATAACGGAACCCCTGACCTGAAAACAATAAACCACATCCGAAAACGCCATCGTCCCACCGGGAATAAATCCGTATCCCATGAGCAGAATCACAAGATATCCCCCGATCCCGAACAGCCGCATACCCACATCGCTCAGCGCACTGCGCACATGGATCTTCATATTGATCTTCATCAATTTTCTACTGTTCTCTTCACATTTTTTCATCATCATCTCTTCGGCATCGTATAACAAAATCGTATCCGCCTCCGTAATCAACGGCTTGATTGCAGAGGTGTTTTCCGCCATGGCATTCTGCGACTCTTCCTTCAGTTTCGGGACAGCCTCAAGCACCGTCTTATAGTTTACAAATAGTTGCAAAAGAATAAATACCCATGTTATAGCAAGAAAAAGCAGATTGCTTTTAAGCATTAAAAAAGAAGACAACATTGTATTTATGACAGCGACTGTAAGGTGGGGAATGTTCAGCGGTCCGTTCATCATTGTAAAAGCCGCCTGTATATCGCTGTTTAATCTGGTGATCCATTCGCCGCTAAACCGGCTATCCACACGTCTAAGAGGTAAACCCAGAATCTTATGAAACATCTTTTGCTGAAGCCGTACTTCCATTCTCGCAGCAAATGCCGCATAATTACTCCATACCACTCCGTTATATATAAACAACATCATGCATAACAATCCGTATACTACACATATTTCCAACAGAGAACCGGTATTATCCGCTTCCAGACATCGAAAAACCGACCGCATCAGACTCGCCAGCATCCAAGTTCTGACTGCATCATAAGGAGCCCTGAGCGCTAATAAAAAGAGGTATTTGCGCCAAACACCCATTTCCCGTATCAATTTACCAAGGTCACTCACGAACCAGTTTCCCTCCCTTCATACGATAAACCGTATAACTATGGTCTAAAGTTTCACGATGATGGGTAACGTGGATTACCGTCTTTCCATACATCAGCGCATTTAAGGCATTCAATACCGACCGTCCGGTATCCTGATCCAAAGCCGAGACCGGCTCATCTAACAGAATAATCTGCGCATCCTTACAGAGTGCCCTAGCTATCTGAATCCGCTGTGCCTGCCCGCCGGACACCTGATTTCCCCGCTCACCCACATTCGTATTCAGTCCATCCGGCAGACTCTCGATCCATTCTATAAGACTTGCATGCTGACAGGCTATACGTACTGACTCTTCTGAAATATCATGTCCACAGGTAATATTGTCCCTGATGGACAGTGGAAAAAGGCTGTTATGCTGCATAACGACAGCAGTGTGCTCCCTGATTTTCTCCGGAGAACGCTCACCCGCTATGACAACCTCCCCGCAATCAGCTTCATAGAGTCCGGCAATTATCTTTAACACCGTGCTTTTCCCGCACCCGCTTTCCCCGACGATTCCGATATGTTCACCGGGTCTTACTCTGAGCGACAGATTCTCAATGACCACAGCACCCTCGTATGAAAACGAAATATTATCTAAACAAACTGCGTATTCACACATAGTTTCTTCTTTCATAGTCTCTCCCCTTATCCTGCCTCAACGACCCTCTCCAAACATAAGTTTTTCCTCTAACCGGTCAACAGACGCGCCAAACTGCCTGAAATTAGCATAAATGCCCGGCATATTCTGCAAAAATCCTGAAACATTCCCCGACAGATTGATAAATATATAGAAAGTCCCGATACTGATCTCTCCGTTTATCACCATAGCCCCGCCAGCCCCAAGCAATAACAAAAGCGGAACAAAAGAGAGCACACCCGAAAGTGACATGAGGCCGGCAGTAATCCTCTCTTTCTTAACATTCGTATTCTCCCATTCCGAAAGATTCTCCGCCATAGTGTCTTTGATCAGCTTATATGCACCATAAACCTGAATTATCGGAAACAATTCCAGAATCATATCTGCCAAACCATTGATTTTTTGCTTGCTGCTTTGACACTGTGCTGTGTAATTTTTAATGATCTTACTGGAACAAGCGCAATATACGATCAGCGGAAACACCGGCAAGACAGAAATAAAAGCCAGCTTAACATTCTGACTAAGCAGAAACACGACTGTAATGACAAACGTGCCAAACTGCTTTACTAATGAAAAGAGGTTTTCATTCAAATAATCGGAGATATCTTTCAGCTCATTTTGCATCGCAGACTGCTCTTCTCCCACATTCATTCTTGAAAGCATTCGGATGTCACCTCGTAAATAGTACCTGACATACGCCATCCGCATTTCATGTGCAAAAATCTCACACGTATAAGAAGCCAGATAAGATGATAAATATTCACTGATCGTATGCAAGAGAATGATAAATATTCCTGTCGGTAAAACAGCAAGAGCTACATGCGACACGTATTCAAAATCACCAACCGCCACACCGCCTAAGATATCTAATAACTCTGACAGGAATTTATTCCAACATAAATTTAAAATGATTGATAAAAACGCAAATGCCATCGTTATCTGAAACAGAAATCTATGCAATTTAATAAGATTTTTTAAAATTTTCAAAACAATTTTCCTCTATGTACTTTGAAATCTTTGATACATAGTGTAAACTATGTCCCAAGGACAAGGTCAAGTGTGGAAACAAGCTTTGTAATGAGAAACGACTATAACATATACAAAGATATATAATATGTCGTTTACAAAACTGTATCTAATACTTATTGCAAAAGAATTTAAAATTTTGGAAGCAAACATGATTATTCAGGAGGGGTGCCGGTGAAAGAAATAATCGTTTACGAAATGTCATTCAACGAAACATTAAAGCAATCGGCAACTATGCCCTGTGTCACTTTTCAAGAAAAATATTGGAATGAATATATGCGAATATATAATGAATGCTTTTATGAGATGAGAAAAGATTTGGAGATTGAACCATATCATTTTTATTCAGATTATTCTCAGATGAAAAACAAAACAAATGATACTTTTCTTTACCTGCAAGACGGAATAATCATAGGCGCTGTCTCCTGTTACGATAATGAAGTAGATGATCTGATCGTTAATAAAGCATTTCAAGGGCAAGGCTTTGGACAGAAATTGCTATTATGGGGAATGAATCATATAAGAGAACAGGGCTATGACGAAATCGTTCTGCATGTAGCTGAATGGAATCAGAACGCCGTGAATCTGTATTTGAAAACAGGATTCCATATTAATAAGAAAGAGAAAGTCCGCTAAATCAGGATTACAGAGGGTGATGAGATGACCAGATTAGCAACATATGAAGATGCTGAACAACTAGAATTATTGAATGATGAATTCAATGGAAAAGGCGAAACTTCTATTGAGAATATCAGGAATTCGCTTTTGCATAACAATCAGGAATTCGTTGTGGTAGAGCAAATAGACGATGAACTGGCAGGTTTTATTTGTGTCCAACTCAAAAAATCATTTTGCTATGATGAATATATGGTTGAAGTTACAGAGGTATATGTAAAAGAAAAATATAGAAGAAAAGGCATTGCTAAAAATATGATCAAATTTGCCGAAGAGTATTGTATAAAAAATTATCCGGTTCAAAAAATAGAACTTCTTACCGGTAAAAAGAATGTTGTCGCACAAATAGTGTATGATCGATTAGGCTACAAAGATGATAATGAAATTCATTTATCAAAGAGATTTAAAAGATAATTCGGATTTACCGTTAATTTGTCAGTTTAAGACTTCCATGACTTTTTCAAATTTATTTTGATAGTGCTTTTTGCTTTCCTCAGATAATTTTTGAAAACTCCTTGTCAATTTACTTTTTACAAATTCCTTACCCTCCTCAATGCCCATACCTTTCTGGGCGTAAGCTAAATACAACAAACTTGGTACACTGTCAAAGTGTGAGATGGCATCGGCATCCGCAACACATAATTCTTCAATGCTGCTTTTTTCCAGACTTACACTGCCTCTGTGATTTTTAATACATTCTTGTACCAATTCAATTCTCTGCTCATCGTAGTCATATTCTTTTAAAATACTATATGCCATTTTGGCTCCATGTATATGATGTTGTTCATACAAACTATAGTCCGTAATGGAGGCGATGTCATGTAGCCAGGCCGCAATCATAACAATTTCCTTGTCTGCTCCGTATTTTTCTGCCAGAATTTCTGCATTTTTAACTACTGCAACAATATGATAGTAACAGCCCATTCCGAATTTATTCGTCTGTTTTCGGCATCTGTCATATATTTCGCCTTGCAAATTATCTAAAATATCGTTTCGCATATGTACCTCTGCATATTCCGATTGTGATTTGATGATTTTTAAGGGAAACAAAATCACATAAATCATTATAATAAATTTTTCTCAATGTATCGGGCTACGCCATCCAGATCATTACTTTCCGTTATAAAATCTGCCGCATCAAGAACCTCATCAATGGCATTAGAAACAGCAACACCCATGCCGCAATTCTTTATCGCCTCTATATCATCGTTATCGTCTCCGAAATATACTGCCTCATCCTGTTTCAAACCTACCGCTTTCAACATGGCTTTGATTCCATTCCATTTAGTTGTTGCAGTACTCATAATCTGTATTAATTTACCCTCAGCCACCGTCATGTAAGTATCTGCGGTCAAAGCTTTCTTGACTTCCTGCTGTATATTATCATCTTTGCTGCTAAGCAGTATCTTATATATAATGCTTTCTGTAGGCAAGGTGGGAAATTCACTAAAAACTGTTGCATTCCATTCCGGAATCGGAACATTTGAAAAAATACCGTCGCCGGTTTCCAGTGACAAGACTATATCAGGTATCATAATTACCTTATTTAAAATGTTTTCTGCACTGGAAGGTAAAATACCATTTTCAATGATTTTATGCGGCAAGATAATCCTTGCACCGTTCAATGTAGTTATCGTTTTAAAGTTAATTCTATTATGATAGGTTAAAATAGCTCTTTCCGGACGGGCAGTTGCCGCCATGAGAATGAGTCCCCTATCATGGCACTTCTTTAGTACAGTATATGTATACTCTGACACTGTCTTGTCAGTGCGAAGCAAAGTACGATCCAAATCTGTTATAATTGCTTTCATCCTGTTCTTATCCTTTCTGCCTCTTATTTTACTATGCGGTTTATGCAATTACCATATGTAACATAAAATTTTTCTCACGCTGTTTTATTTGACAATTGGGTTTGCACAAGGTATGATTAGTTATACAAATCATACTTATGGAGGAAAATAAAATGCCGGCACCTAAAGGAAAATACGCATGGACAGCTACAGTCGGAGAAAAAGGACAGATCGTTATCCCAAAACAGGCACGTGACATATTCGGAATTAAGCCGGGAGATACCCTGCTCCTTCTCGGTGACGAGGAACGTGGCATTGCCATTCCTCCCAAGGGAGCATTTGCCGAACTATTCGGCATTGCTTTTAACGGAAAAGAAGGTGACGAGACATGAAAAAAATAGCATTCTTCTGTATACCCGCACATGGTCACACAAACCCTATGCTCCCTGTTGCCGCCGAACTTGTGCGACGCGGAAATATAGTCCGTTTCTATTCTTTCAACGAATTTGAAGAAAAAATCAAATCCACCGGTGCCGATTTTATATCCTGCGATTCATTCCTGCCGGAACTGACCGCGCAGGAAGAAACCGGTTTAAAAAACGTCTCCACCACCGAGATGACGATACAGGATATCCGCATTACGCGAAACATGGACGATTTCCTGAATAAGGAGTTTGCGTCTTTTCGACCGGATGTGGTCTATACAGACTCCGTCTGCTTCTGGGGAAAACTAAGCGCCTGGAAACATCAGATACCGATGGTCGTATCCACCAGCACCTTTGCCTTCAATCAGATGTCTTCCCAGTATATGAAAAACAGCCCGAAAGAGCTGGCGGACATGATTCTCGGACTCCCGCGAATTTCTAAAGAGCTAAAAAAACTGGAGCCTTACGGCTATCATGTAAAAAACGCCCTTTCCCTTGTACAGAGTGACAATCATACGGATTCCGTTGTATATACCTCACGGAAATTCCAGCCCTATGCAGAGAGCTTCTCAGAGCACTATGCTTTTATCGGTCCGTCCGTATTTTCAAATGTTATGCCTGGGAAAGAAAAAGAGCGGCCGCTCATCTATATTTCTATGGGAACCGTGATCAATGACCGTCCGGATTTCTACGGAAATTGTATTGACGCATTAAAGGATATCAATGCCGATGTGATTATTTCCTGTGGAAATGCAATGAATAGGGAACTTCTCGGAACTCTTCCTGACAATATCAGTGTTTATCCGTATGTCGATCAACTTGATGTCCTCTCCAAAGCAGATGTTTTTATCACCCACTGCGGAATGAACAGTGTTTCCGAAAGTCTGTATATGGCTGCGCCGATGATTCTTTATCCGCAGACCGGCGAGCAATGTGCCGTAGCAAGAAGAGTTACCGAAATCGGTGCAGGAATACTGTTACGGGACGATTCATCCGAAGGGATACGAACTGCCGTACAGGAGATTCTGAACAACGACGCATATGCAAAAGCTGCTACCGAATGCAGTGCGGACTTTCGTGCCTGCTCCGGTACTGTCGGTGCAGCCGAATTCATCGAAAATGCACCACATACCACAAAGGGCACAGACGTATTAAGTGAACTGAATAAAGAGAACGCTAAATTTCAGCTGCTGTACTGGCTTATCGTAATTGCCTCAATCATCCTTACCGGCTTGGGCATAAGCTGGAAATTTGTATGGATAATCGGACTTGCTGCCGGCGTACTGTCCGCTCCCATCGGCAAAGTCGTACAAAAAAGGAATTATACGAGGGTGGTTGAAAAATGGCGTGGCTAATACAGTAGCTCGGACAAAGAACGAATCTTTAAATAGGGCGAATCAACATCCGAAGCCGGATTTGCCGCTATAAGTATCGGAGTTATGCCAAGCTTTTCTGCTCCCTCCAGGTTCTTCGGAGAATCATCTATAAATACTGTATCTTGCGCCGGAACGCCACATTTATTAAGTGCATCTATGTACATTCTTTCATCCGGTTTAAATGTTCCCAAGAAGCAGCTATAAGTATGCGTTGCAAAAAAATCTGCGACCCCGATCGCACGAAGCTGCTGATCAATACTGGGCCATGTATCCGAAATGATTCCCAGTTTATGTGATTTACAGAGCACTTTCAAGACCCTTACCACATCAGGATAGACTACATAATTATTCATGTTGTAAGTGCGATCGAAAGCAATCTCTTTGATTTCACCCTCCGTCAAGCCGAGTTCAAGATTGCTGGAGATTTCCGAATAAAAATGAATGAATTGACGATATTCCTCTTCAACAGTTCGCACGAAATGATTTTTTTCCAGATACTCAAGGCTCTTATTTCTGGCATTCTGTATCTCATCGGAACTGTATTTATTAAGTTTATCATCTACCAATTCATAAAATTTATCAGTGAACATCCAATCCCCCGACGCAGGGTAATCAAGTGTATATCCGACATCAAAAAAGATTACTTTTTTATCCTTTAATAATTCAATCATGATACTCCTTTTAGGTTGACTACTTAAACAATTCTATATCATCTGCTTTAAACATATTTAAATGTACTTTCTCATTTTCCCAAAAGTACAATCAAATTTCTTCCCTTCATAGTCAGAATAAGCTGTTCCTCATCTATCACAAAATATTGTACCATGCCTCCCGACAGCCAAACAAGAATATTTCATACTCTCAATGATATATGAAAGAACTGATATACCATTGAGCCTCAGCCTGCTGTATGTTATAATTTCAATGTCGTCGTGAGCGGCAGATCGATATTTCGGAGGAAGTAAGATGATACGAAAAGCCTCAAAAAATGATACAAGAATAATCGCTGAGTTAGCAGTCCTGCTGTGGAATAACAATTCTGTTGATAATTTAGCGAGTGAGTTTTCAGAGCTTCTTTCTGGAGATGATGCTCAAATATTTCTGAAATACGAAAACGATATTCCCGTCGGTTTCGCACAGTGTCAATTACGGCGTGATTATGTGGAAGGAACCGAAACAACTCCTGTCGGATACTTAGAGGGAATCTTTATTATGGAAAGCTATCGCAACAGGGGATATGCTAAAGAGTTGCTAAATGAGTGCGAGATATGGGCAAAAGATAACGGCTGTAAGGAATTTGCCAGTGACTGTGAAATCGACAATGACACCAGCTTCCGATTTCACATGGCTATGAATTTTACGGAAGCAAACAGAATTATCTGTTTTACTAAAAAACTGTAAATTTCCGGTTATCCGCCAGAAACATGAATCCAAAAATTTTAAGAGGGCACTATGATACTAGAAACCGAACGATTATATCTACGTAAAATGAACCAATCCGACTTCAACTCTTTATGCAAAATAATGCAGGATACAGAAACCATGTATGCTTATGAAGGGGCTTTCACCGATGCGGAAGTTCAGGAGTGGCTTGACAGGCAGATTTCCCGTTATCAGAAATGGGGCTTTGGTCTGTGGGCGGTCATTCTGAAAGAAACCGACGAAATGATCGGGCAATGCGGACTTACGATGCAGCCATGGAAAGACAAGGAAGTGCTTGAAATAGGTTATCTTTTCAGGCGGAGCTATTGGCATAAAGGCTATGCAACAGAAGCGGCTGCGGCATGTAAGCAATATGCTTTTGAAACACTAAATGCCGAAAAAGTCTGTTCTATTATCAGAGATACGAATACAGCCTCCCAGAACGTGGCCATCCGAAACGGGATGACCGTAACGGACACTTGGACCAAGCACTACCGTGGCGTGGATATGCCTCATTACCTCTATGTGACATCATGACAGGGCACTATGCCCTGTCAAAGCCTTTATACTCTGCCAGCCTCAACCTGGTGTAAACGAGAATCTAAAGCGTCTTTGATTTCTTCTTCAATATCACGGATATACTTTATCCTCTCGACCGTGTTTCGCACCTCAGAAACTCCCATCATCCTTTCTGTTTCATCAATGCATGCGTCAAGCGCTCTTTGAATATTATACTCTAACCATTCTACCCATGTATATGCCACCCCAAAAACATCGCTGTACGCCCGAAAACAATTATCATACGCCTCCAGATAACCGTCAAAAAAAGCAAGCATCTTGTCAATGTCCATATTACAGGTTACAATTCCTGACCATTGAAGTGCCAGTTGAAGTGCATGCGATATCGGATTGCCGTAATCAAGGCATTCTAAATCTATTACCCATGGATTACCATTATCCCACATAATGTTTTTAGGGTCCATATCCTCGTCAGATATACAAATTATATCAGGCAAAGAAGTTCTTGCCTTATTCAACTCCTTCTCGGCATAGATCAGGAGCTTCTCATTGTCAACCAAAAGAGGGGCTATCTCGCTTTTTTCTTCATTCGCTTTATGGATATACTCCTGCCAATTAATTTTACTTAATTCAGGCTCCTGATGGGAAACATTCTTAGGATTAATTGCATGAATCCTTCCGAGAATATTTCCGGCCAGATTGCATTCGTCATTTGAAATATTATTCCAATCAGTTATGTGTCCTTCCTGCCAGTTGAATATATAGAAATAGTGCCCTTCTACTTTTTGCATTTTATGGCCGTTAACGGTTATGGAAGGTACAATAGGAATATCTTCATTTTCCAAAATATGTTCGATTTTTTCTGCCCGTCCATAGTTATCAAGGGCATCGCTTCTACCCATTATTTCCGGGTTTAAGTGTTTCACTGCATATATTCCACGATCTGTTGTTACTCTGTACATTCTATGTAATAAACCGCCAGATACTGACTTAATCGGGGAAATAATATTTCCAAAACCGCATGTCAGCATCAATTCAGCTATTAATTCTTCTATTGATTTTTCTTTCAATTCTCTTTTCCTCATTACTTTGCGCACTGAATTTGCTATTCCTCTAACTTCCACGTAAGTATATCGTATACTTATGCTGATTTCAACGTATAATCATTCCCCCTCATTTGATGTAACGCGGATATGTCTTGTGGCACTTAATTTACTCAATCGCAATATAAATATCCATAAACTTAACGCCCTTATCATTAAAATATTCATGCTCGTAGCAGGAAAGGATTGCCGGATCATGTTTTTCTTTGATTCCGTTGATCGCCATGTGTGTGAGCAACGCTTTATATGCATTCGGAATGATATCAAATTCTTCATTCTCTCTTTCTTCTAAAGTGATCGTAATATAGTCCTGCCTGTTCTGGCTTAGTATTTCCGCATCTATGTCACCAATCTCTTGTCCATCCTTAAGTACCAGGGCTGCCTCATAGCCGCGCATATGATATACATTACTCTGCTCCTGAGACACCTTCGGGAAATCCCACCCGATGATATGCGGACTTTCTATCTTTAAATGTCTTGCCCAGCCTTCCACATGGGTAATCGCATCCTCTTCCGGTTCACGACTTACCGCCGCATAGCCGATATACCGAAAAGGCTCAACCGTAACGATTTTGATATCGGAGTATGCTTCATGGCTAAAATCCATGCTTCCCTTTAATATCTGATCTACAGAGCAGTTAAACATCTCGCAAAGCTCAACCAGCTTTTCGATCTCCGGCATTATTGACCCAAGCTCCCACTTTGAAATAGTTTGCCGGCTGACGTTCATTTTCTCTGCCAGCTCCTCCTGCGTCATGTTCGTCATCCTTCTTAAAATCTGCACATTCTTTCCGAAATTCATCAAAATTTCCTCCTCGCTTTCTTTTGATGAAACTATTATCCCGTACATGTTTACTTAAGTCTACAACTTCCAACGTGCCATTTTATCAGGTACCGCCCCTGTAGGTTGCGTGGAAGTTCTGCTCCCCTCATAATATGACATTGTGGTTCGATTGGGTATATGCTATAATCTCGATATTCCTAAAAACGTGAATCGAAAAAGGAGGTTATATTATGAAGGATTTCCCAGATTTCATGAAAAATGCTAAAAATCATATAGACAGCAGCCAGCAAAATACCCAAGATATTGACGGTTACTATTTTGAGGGTAAAGACGGAACCAGAACAATACATTGTTTTGGCGGAAAGCGGATTGTTCAATAAATAAGCTTCAAGGAGTAAGTGTTATGAAGAGATTTATGAATCCGAGAATCATGCTTATCATATCAATGACAGTGTTCGGTACACTTGGCCTGTTTGTGAGAAACATTGCCCTGTCTTCCGGGGAACTTGCTCTATACCGGGCAATTCTCGCGGCACTATTAATTGCAGCTTTTCTGTCTGCCACAAAACAGAAAATCCCGTTCCGTGAGATCAAAAAAGAGATTCCTCTGCTTTTGTTGTCAGGTGTGGCTATGGGATTTAACTGGATATTGCTTTTTGAAGCATATAAGTACACTACTGTTTCCGTTGCGACCCTCAGCTATTACTTTGCCCCGGTCATCGTGACGGTAGCCTGCCCTGTTCTATTTAAGGAAAAGATGTCGGGAAAGCAATGGATCTGCTTTTTTATGTCCACGCTCGGTATTGTATTGATTACGGGCCTCGGGGATCTGTCGGCCGGAAATAATCATTTTATCGGCATTCTCTTTGGTCTTGGCGCGGCCTGCTTCTATGCGGCGGTTATTTTACTCAATAAGTTTATTAAGAAGGTGGAAGGTATTCACAGAACATTCCTGCAATTTATTGCTGCAATTCTTGTTCTGATTCCCTATGTGGGATTCACGAGCGGAGTCACACTTTCCGACCTTAACGGCACTGGCTGGTTCTGCCTGCTGGTCGTAGGATTTGTCCATACCGGTGTGACCTACTGTTTATATTTTTCCTCTCTCAAAGAACTGCCGGGACAGAAAGCTGCTATATTAAGTTATATTGACCCGCTGGTGGCCGTTCTTGTATCTGTTCTGATTTTGGGAGAAGGCATGACCGCCATGCAGGTAATCGGTGGCGCTTTGATTCTGGGCTTTACCCTATGGAATGAAATTACACCAAAATGCTCTGCAGAGTAGCAAACAATAAGCCGCATTGTTCAAGGTCAGGCTGCCCGACATTGTTTTCATAAGTTTGAAGAAACAGAATCTTTAATAGAAACTATTTTTGCGGAGGTGCAAGATGGAAATACGTCATTCAACCGAAAAAGATTTGAATCGGATTATGGAGATTTATGAATATGCCCGAGATTTTATGGCTAAGCACGGCAACCCTAACCAGTGGGGACCAACCAACTGGCCGCCGGAAAAATTGATTTATTCCGATATTGCCGCCGGCTGCAGCTATGTCTGTACCCACGAAAACAGGATCGTCGGCACTTTTTTCTTTCAGCAGGGCAAAGATATTGAGCCCACCTACCATACAATAGAAAACGGTGCATGGCTGGCAGACTCTGCATATGGTGTGATTCATCGCTTAGCGGGCGACGGAACCGTGAATGGTATCGGATATTACTGCATCGAATGGGCGTTTAAGCAATGCGGGCACCTGCGCGTGGATACCCACGGTGACAATCAGGTCATGCAGAATCTACTGAATAAATGCGGATTTGTTCATTGTGGGACGATCCATGTGGTTGAGGATGATTACCCCAGACTGGCATATGAAAAAATAGATATTTAATAATGCCCAGTGCGTTGTATATATTGCGCACCACCTTTCCATTTTCATCCCATTAAACATGCCCCATTTAATTCTCCTTACTTCGGCTTTTTGATAATTGTTGCATTTTTCCGAAGTAAGCTCGTAAAAACATATTAAAAACAGCTCAACACTTTCCCAATATCCCCATCAATGCATATGGACTGTTTTTCAATCTCATGCGGACAGACCGCCTCGCCATAATTGATACATGCGTACACAGCCTTGGAATTTCCTGCCGTCATCTGCCAGAACGGATATTTAATAATGCCCGGCGTATTATACCCCACGCCTAATTCCAAAAACAGCACATTTGTATCCCGGTGCCGCCTTAAGAATGTTTCGTACCGCTCCGCTGCCTGATACCATCCGTCATCCTGCACAAATGTGTCATCCGTCCTCAGATTCATGCTCATGGGCTTACCGCATCTCGGGCAGCGTGGAATCAATTCGTCAGGTACTGACATTCCGGCAGTCTTCCCCTCAGGTAAGTACAGACTGCCATCTGCTCCAATCTGATACCCCTGTGCCTTCACCATCTGATCAATGATTTCCGCATTATCGTACGTTTCATCATGACAAGGCTCACTGCATTGGAATAATCCATAATCTCCCTGCGTATAATACAATCTCTTTTTGTCAAATCCCGCTTTCTGGAAGCAATGATCCACATTCGTCGTAATCACAAAGTAGTCTTTATCTTTTACCAAACCAAGCAGATCCTCATAAACAGGTTTCGGAGCGTTCATATACCGGTTTACATAAATATTTCGACTCCAAAATGCCCAATGCTCATTTAAGCTGTCATATGGATAGAAACCTCCTGCATACATATCCTTAAAATGGTATTTTGAAGCAAAATCCCCGAAATATGTTTGAAAACGCTCTCCGCTGTAAGTAAACCCCGCCGCCGTAGAGAGACCTGCACCTGCGCCGACGATAACCGTTTCCGCCCGTTCTAACGCCTGCCGGAGTGCTGATATTTCGTTTGTCGTACTCATTATGTTTTGTTCTTTAGACCGCATAAGTAACATGTTCTCACCCTTTTCTTGATATGACCGCCTGTACTGGACAATGCTCCGCACAACTTCCGCAATGCAGGCAATGGTTTTGTTCTATATAATATGGCTGCCCTTCTTTGATACATTTCTGCGGACAGTTTTTTTGACAGGTTCCGCAGCCGATACATCGTTCTGTTATATGATAACCTTTTTCGGCCTTTTGTGCATTACCCATCGTATAGGTTTCTCTGAAAATCGGGTTCACACCAAGATTAAAATATTCGACCGTCGCATCTTTGACAGCAAACACGATACCGATTTTTCTTGTATCATCGGGATATACATTTGCAAGATAAGGCTGCTCCGCAAATATGGTATCGATCCATTTTTCCTGCATGTCAGCTTCCACAGGATAAGCCTTGCCGGACAACCGGATCATCTCTTTATATTTAGTATATCCAAGTACCTGAACCCGCCCGTCACCGAGCAATTGTTTACAAAAATCTTTTCCCCTTGCAGTGAAAAAATAGAATCCGTCCTCCTCATAATGTATGGCACTGATATTACGGATCTGCGGTGATCCGTCTTCACCCACAGTTGCAAAATTTAATACTCCTACATACTGCAGCTTTTGCAGACAAGTCTTCAAATCCATTTTCCGTCCTCCCTCTGTTCTATCAGTTCACCCTAATAATCCGCCCGTCTTTCCGCGCCTTCGCCTTTGGCACCTGCTCGTCTTTCGGATAGCCTAGCAGGACGTGGAGAGCCGCAAAATAATCCGTTCTGATATTCCATTCCCGCAAAACTTCCTGCCCATACGGATCTGCAAACGATTCCCACGCAGACCCGATATAACACCCGCCTAAACCAATTGAATGCGCGGCAAGCAGCATATTTTCAGCAGCGGCGCTGGCATCGTAGGAAGCGAACAGAAAATTTTTAGGTACAAACAATGTAATGACTGTAGGCGCATCATAAAAAGCGTTGAAAATATCAGGATCATCGGCGATACTGGGCTGTTCCTTTGAAATGTATATGGTGCCCGTTGACATCTTTACCGTAGAATTGTTTCGTTTGATCCTTCCCAATTTTTCATTCATTTCCCTGTTCTGCGATACCACAAACAGCACGCCCTGCCTTCCGCCTGCGCTTGGAGCATACATACCCGCGTCCAATACAGCCTGCAATTCCTCTTCATTGATCTGCTCCTCCCTAAAACGGCGGATGGTTCTTCTCGTCATCATATTCTCTAGCACTTCATTCGTCATTGCAACCCCTCCCGTTCATTCTGTAACAGTTCAGCTTTGCTTCACTGTTACTGCATCCGACCATCCTAAATCGCTTCGCGATAGATCGGCTGCTTACACCCCACTCTTTTGCACGGCCAGCGCAGTAAATGCGCAGACCTGATTAAACTGTTACCTTACTCTACTTTTTTCCAACACTGCGGATCCGCCCCGTAAAAGTTTCCCGTAGTCCCGTAGGTTACTGCAGGACAGCCGCGGCAAAATCCCCTCAGTTCACACTTGCTGCATTTCTCAAATTTATCATAATCCCGATAGATTTCTTCTTTTGAAATAAAAATATCATAGAGTGTATCCCGAAAAACATTCCCGACTTTACTTTCAAATCTCCGGCAGACATACACGTCGCCGTTCGGCAGTATTGTCATGTGGCAGATGCCGCAATGACATCCCTCGTAGATCATGTCCTTTTGTGCATATTCGGGAATTTGGAAAAGTCCCTTCTCATAAAGGTACAGTGTCCACAAATGATCTTTTAAATTGAAATAGGTGTTCACTCCCTGCTCTTTGTATGCCTCATATTTATGCCACAGCTTATCCAGAAAATCCCTGTATGCAAGCGGCTGAATTCCCGTATCCTTATCTTCGCTTGTTGGACAATATCTTCCGAAAGCAAAAATATCTGCTTTGTGCTCTACAACCAGATCAACCACATCGGGCATTTCCTCTATATTTGTTCCCGATACCGTGGACATGATCGCACACTTAATGCCTGCATTGCGGATAACCGCTATTTTTTCCACCGTACAATCAAAAGAGCCGGGCTTTCGGAAATAATCATGTGTTTCCCGCATGCCGTCAATGGACATCTGATATTTGTCACAACCGCATTCTTTCAGCCTGCGGCACACCTCATCTGTTATATGAAACGGATTTCCCATAATAGTAAACTTATAGCCTTTCTGTTTCATCAACTCCATAAGTTCCCAGAAATCAGGGTGCAGAATGGGATCACCGCCCGTGATATAAAAATAGGGTGTGCGGTTTAAGCGTTCACACATATCTTCTATATTGGAAATAACCCTTTTCATGTTATCAAAACTCATGGATATAAGTTCGCTGCATTTTCCTTCTGAAAAAATATAGCAATGCTTACATCTCTGGTCACAATAATCTGTTATATGCCATTGAAAAGCAAAATAAGGTTTCATGAATATTACAGTCCTTTCAAATGTCTCGTCATATATCTGCCCATATATCCGGTCATGATTCAGAGCCGGACCCCAGTTATGACCGACTCTGAGTCATTCCTTAGCCGGTATTAAGCTGATAATCTACTTATCTCCGGCGCCGCATGCACTCCCACATGCGCTCGGTTTTTCCTCCGGTGACGCCGCGCCGCATGCACTCGGCTTATCACTTGCTCCGCACGCGCTTCCGCATGCACTCGGTTTCTCTTCCGGTGACGCTGCACCACATGCAGACGGCTTGTCGCTTGCTCCGCACGCGCTTACATTTCCTGCAAATTCCGCAACATTTGATAATGCCATAACCAATCCTCCTGTATGTTTTATATTCTGCCTTTCGACAAGTTCATCTTAACAAGAGCCGCCAGAATATAAAAGTACGCACAATTTTATTACATAGTTACAAAAAGGTAACCTATGTCAAAGAAACAAAGCATTTCAATCGGTTCACAATTCCCATATTTTTTGTGTTACAATAAGACATGAAGTTATACTAAGGCGTCAAAGAACGCCGCCTAAGTATAACTAAATCATGTCTGGGAGAATGCGAAGAACATGCATTCTCCGTGGGCTGATAGTGTGATTCCGGGTGTTACCTGTAATTTAGCACTTTTCTCTTTAAAGACACCAAATCACAATTATAATTAAAAAAGAGTTTGTTTAATAAACAAATGTTTTTACACAAATAGATTGAACGTTAAATTATATATCTCTAGTGGTTGCCGCCACTGAAATCATGTTGGAATTCACACATAAAGGAGACTCGCTGAAATGAATGTGATAATACTTGGCTCCGGCGGCTGTGTCAGCACGCCAAGACCATGCTGTAACTGCCCTATATGCACGGAGGCGCGGCTGAAAGGCTTTCCCTATGCACGAACAGGCTGCAGTCTTTTTATTGAAGATATCAATGTGTTGATTGATACGCCGGAAGATATCAACGCTGCGCTGAATAATGCCCGCATACAAAAGGTGGAACATATTTTATACAGCCACTGCGATCCGGATCACACAATGGGAATGCGAGTGATCGAACAACTGAAACTGGATTGGCTTGCCGCTTCTTTAGGAGAAAAAACCGATAATCCAATAGAAGTCGCTTCTTTACCTGCCATCCTTGAAGATATCCAAAAGCAAGGAACCGCTTATGGTTCAGTTCTTTCCTATTATGAAGCTAAGGGGCTTGTATATACGAGCGGAATTCGTAATATAAAAGGGAAAGATATTTTGATTGATCTTATTCCGGTAAACGAGCAGGAACATGTAACGATATTTGTTATTTCTTCTAATGGTAAAAAAATAATCTATGCCCCCTGCGATGTGAAACCATTTCCGGTGTCAGAGAAATTCGAGAACGCAGATATTTTGATTATTGGCAATACAATTGTTGGTGATGTCTTGAAGGATGGATTTGTATTGAATAAAGATAATCCGCTAAGAAAAGAACTGTTTACCTTAGATGAGATTGATGATATAAGGAAGCAATACGGAATCAAAAAAGTCATTATTACACATTTAGAGGAAGACTGGGGAAAATCTTACGACGATTATAAAAAATTAGAAAATGAATTGGATTCAATACATTTTGCATATGATGGATTGAAAATACAATTATAAGAAGGAGGAAATTATTTTGAACATTTTGTTAGCTGTTCCTCAAAAAGATAACAGTATACAAGAATTAAATTTTTTCTTATCACAAGATAATGCAGACCTTTATATTTTTCCAGAAGGTTTTTTAGATAGTAATGTTTTGCAAGAAGCAATTGATATTATAAAAGAAAAAGAAAAGTATGTTATTACCGGTTTCAAGGATTTAGACAGTAATGGACAGCAAAAAGCACTAGTTATAGATAATGGTAAAATCGTTGATAAATATACTAAGTGTATTTTAACCAAAGGAGAAAAGCAAAAAGGGAAACGGAATGGGGAAAAAATTACTTGTGTAGATACTAAATTTGGAAAAGTTGGAATACCAATATGCTATGAAATACATTTTCCAGAGGTGGCAAGGATTATGTGTTTAGATAATCCGGTTTTATTGATCAATATAATCGGAACAGGAATGTATCATAATTTACAGTTTGAACAATGGACTTCATTAGCAAAGGCACGAGCTATTGAAAATGAAGTATATGTTATTGGGTGTTCTCATTTTGCTGGAGAAATTCCATTAGCATATGTTTTTGACCCATCAGGAAAAAGTGTTTTATTAAAGCGAAATGAATATGGTGGCTTTATTGCTGAAGTTGACTTAGGAAAGAGTGTGGAAAAAATTATCAACTATTCTGATGATAGACTTCCAAATTTATTCTCTCGTTTAGCGGAATAGATAAAATCCGGTTTGCAAGCTTTTTCCATAAGGTTCCCCTATTTTCAAGGCTTGCGCTATGCCCGCCTCAAAATATGTATCCTTTTCCCTTGTTTTTGCCCTCATGGGCAAGTTATAAGGGAAAGTTTTTCTTATTCAGTTTTTGTTCCTAACTCATTCCCACAACCTTATCCAAAAGTTTTGCGGAATCCCGCTTAGACTCCCTTGGAGCGTGCGCATAGACATTCATGGTAGTGCTTACGTCCGAGCGTCCTAAAGCGGTATGATTATCAGACGGTGCAGGACTTCTACCGAGCCCTCAAATGCTTATGCAATCTATAAGAATAAAACCGCCAAGTGGGAAGAAGCCTATGGAACAAAGGCAAAGAGTGATACAGTGCATAATAAATTACAGAATTATCAAAGAATGGGATCGGAAAGACAGTTTGATAAGGCTACACAGAGAAAGAATTGAGGGGCGAGGTAATCGCCCCTTAATTTCTGCTCCATCCAAATAGACGGGGTTCTTTTAAATAAGACTAATAATATATGAAATAACATATATTCCTATCATTCCACGACATATCGTGCCAGTTCCAATGCAATATCAAAATAACCTTCATCGTGCTGAGTACCTTTGGTCTGCCTTTCTTTTCGTCTGGTATCCCATTTGGGTGCGTCAAGCAGATCGCCACTTGTAAAGAATGTGTATAAATTTAATCCTCTAAAATCACACATCGCTTGCAAAGCAGCGCATTCCATTTCTACTGAAATACAGCCATCCGATTTATGCTTTTCAAAGTTATTAACGGTTTCTCTGTAAAAAGAATCGGTCGTCCATGTCTTTCCTTTCACATAAGGAAG
>JAAUZX010000082.1 GCA_014804365.1 Lachnospiraceae bacterium | reverse complement strand
CGATGATGATCAACTGTTCCGGCTCGGATTCTTCTGCCTTAACTTCTTCCGGTTCTTTTTTTGTTTCCGTTTCCCTGACTTTTCCGCTTTCTGCTTCTTCAGTCAGATGCGTTTTTTGCTGTGCAATGATCTCCTGCGTCTGAATCTCTGTGGCAGGACTTAAAGGTGCTGCCATGACTTTCATGGCCATAAATGCAAAAACCATAATGATACCGGCAAACAGTCCAAGCAATGCTGCCTGCAGATATTCCCTCACTAACACTTTTTCCCTGCTTCTTCTGCTTCTTTGTCTTTTGCTCATGATCGAATGCTCCTCTCCCTGTATCTGTAATAAGCATACAGGAAGAGTGCATCAGAATTTCATCAAAGTTGTATCAAAGTCCCATCATTTTTGCATCATTTTTGCATCATTTTGAAATTTTAAGAAAAAGCTCGTTTATACCGTCATAAAAACCGATCGTAACAATGGTTCTATCCCCGCCCATGCCGGAAAATGCATATTTCTTATAATAGGGCGTAGTCTCTAAAAGAGGGTTGTCCGTCTCATATTCTTCGGGCGCTCTTAGCCCCATATAATCGCTCCATTTCTCAATCAGTTCATCCGTATCAATATCTTCCCAGCCAAGCTGAGATCTTACATAAAATTCATAAATTTTACCGTCATCCGCATCAATATAAGCGTCGATCAGCCTGTTTGACT
Organism: Lachnospiraceae bacterium; assembly: GCA_014804365.1. Taxonomy (GTDB): domain Bacteria; phylum Bacillota; class Clostridia; order Lachnospirales; family Lachnospiraceae; genus UBA3282. Next base: position 4,969 of record JAAUZX010000082.1, on the reverse strand, counting down.
TATCGGCGTTCTGCAGACCGCCAAGCAGGCTCAATTTCCATACTGCCACATTGTTCCGCGGTTCCGGTACATCAATGGCAGAATACAGTGTAGCTTCATAGGAAGATGCCTGCACATCCCGTATTTCTTCCGGCAAAATACCAAGCTCCTTTAAAGCCTTAAGTCCATCATTTGCAGTAGCATAAATTTCCTCGTCTGTAATTTCCTTACCGGAAGGTCCCTTGCGGTTTACCACAAAAGCATAGGTTCCTGTAAGATCCTGATACGTTGTATCCGTTTCTCTGGTCAAAGCGCTCTTTTCGCTTTCCGGCAGAGTCTGATTATTCAGACACTGAGACAAAATATACAGCTTTTCATTGCTGCTTAAGCGGTATCTGTAGCCTTCAGAGCCAGTTTCCTCTTCCTCCACCTGGATCCGGTTCAGAACTGCCTTATCCTTATACTCTGCAAGTGCTTCCGGCCCTAGTATGGACAGAACCACTACCAGTAGTGTCAGTATAAAAAGAGTGAGGTTAAGAGTTGTTTTTTTCATATGATTCCTCCTTTCCCTCCACTTTCAGCCTGAATCCGATGGTCGCCCCTTCTCCAAGGGTACTGTCAATTTCCAGCTTGCTGTCATGCAAAGCCAGCATTTCCGTACACAGAGCAAGTCCCAGTCCCGCGCCGTTGCGGCTTCTGGACCTTGATTTATCCACCATATAAAATGCCTTGGTGATCTTGGATAATTCTTCTTTCGGAATGCCCACGCCGTAATCCCTTACTGTGATCAGATAATCATTCTCGCTAAGGCTTCCATTCACTTCAATCCTGCTGCCGGCTTCCGAAGCTTTGCAGGCATTGTCAAGCAGATTGATCAACACTGTTTTTACCAGATTGGGATCTGCCATCACAAAAGCCTTATCATACGTATAAACAAATTCCATGGTTTCATTTGGATGAAACATACTGCGTAAGTACTCAAACAGACTTTCTACAGATACTTTCTGTATCTCGGCATCGCCCTGTTTAGTCACGATAATATCCAAAAGTCTTAAAGACATGGTTTCCAGTCTTTTTCCCTCTGTATAAATATAATTGGCGGAAAGAAAACTTTTTTCTTCATCCAGCTTTCTGGAGCGGAGCATATCAGCATACCCGATAATAGAGGTCAGCGGCGTTTTTAATTCATGGGCAAAAGCTCCTACAAAATCCTCTCTTGCCTGAATCTCCTCTTCCAGCTTATCAATATTATCCTCCAACACTTCCGCCATATGATTAAAATCCATGGTCAGCTGTCCCAGTTCATCATTGCTGACCTTTCTTGCACGATAATTGTAATCTCCCGCCGCCATTTTCTTAGTGGCTTTCGTAAGAAGGCGGATGGGTTTCGTCAGCCAGGAGGCAATAAAATGCATGATAATGATCCCGAGAACCAGCATGATCACCGTCATATGCCGATAGACTGTAAATCCCATTTCACGTTCATGGAATACTTCGGATACGTCCTTAAGGGTCTCTAAGTACAGCACCCTGTCAAGAGCATTTACGCTGCTTCCTGTCTGAACGTAAAAATGATCTCCCATCTGAATGACCCGGTAAGCGCGTATACTTTCTTCCGTCTGTGAAAGAAGCTCTCCGTCTGCCTCAAAGCTGTCACTGGCATAGAGAATATTCTTTTCCTCGTCGGAAATGCGGATCCGGCGGCTTGCTTCCTGTCCGCTGGTCTCGATATTAGAAGCAATCTTCTCTACCGTACCGTTCTGAAGAACATCATACTTAACAGGTACATTCAAAGCTGCAGTTTCAAATGCAAACCGCAGAATACTGTTTTCGTCAAGCGCCTGCTCCACTTCTCTTTCCAGAGAAGTCTCAAATACATAATTTACAAAGTAAAATCCGCTGAAGCCAAGAGTAATTGCCAAGATCATTGTAGTCCACAGCAGAAGTTTTAAGGAAAATTTCATTTCTATACCTCTAAGCGATAACCTACCTTATATACTGCGACAAGGTTTCGTTCCCATCCAAGTTTCCGGCGAAGTCTCTGCACATGCAGATCCAGCGTCCTGCTGTCCGAAAAATATTCATCCTCCCATACCTTTTCATACAGGTTTTCACGAAACAACGCTACATTCCTGTTCTCTACAAAAAGCATAAGAAGATCGAACTCCTTACTGGTGAGAGGAACCGGTTTACCGGCGCGCATCACACGTCTTGCTTCTATATCGATCTCCACATCCTTAATGGTTATCTTCTTTTCCGTCTTGTTATACCTGCGAAGCACTGCCTCAACTCTTGCCACCAGCTCCACTACGTCAAAAGGCTTTACCAGATAATCATCTGCTCCCAGTTTTAATCCTTTGACCCTGTCCTTAACTTCATGCTTGGCAGATATAAAGATGACCGGCACTTTAAGGGGCCTGATATATTCCATGACATCATACCCGTCAGCCCCGGGCAGCATGATATCAAGAAGTACCAGGTCAAACTCATTTTGTTCGATCTCTTCAATTGCCCTAAGACCATCCTGCACCGCCACGCAGTAATAACCCGCCGCAGACAGGTTCAGATCGATCAGATCACAAATTGGCTTTTCATCATCTACTATCAATATTTTTATCATGATTCCGTTTTCCACCCCCAATAGGCTCGCGCCTTATCCACAAGTCCCGAAACTGTATCCTCATCTGTACAGCGCACTTTATTCTTCACTTCTGTATCCGTATCAAAACCGCCGGTTCGCTGGTAGTAAATGGCATAATCACTTTGGGTCCGCAGTTCATTGTTCGCTTCATCATAACTGTATCTGGCAAGCACCAGAATATCCTTCATGCCGTCGCCGTCTATATCCCGGCAGGCAATTCCCTTAAAGGCATACAGGTTATCAAAATTTCCCATAGGCTGAAAGCTCCATACGATATCTCCCTGCTCATTGATCAGGTAGATCATAAAGGTTGAAAAATTCGCCATGGTATAAGTCCCCGGCAACACTTCAAGTTTTCCCAGCTTTTCAAAGGTTCTGGTATAATGCTGTTCTTCTGTAATCACAAAACCGTTTTTTAAAAGTTCTTCCTTTGTCGTTGCCGTATACAAAAACTCTGCAGAATATCCGTCTCTGACATAAGCCGTGATACTCTCTGCGCTCCTGCTCATTCCAAATCTGTTGATCTTGTCCGAAATCCGGTAATCCCGGTAAAATCCTTCTTCGCCCTGAAACAGCACATCTCCTATTTTATATGATTTACCTGCATAAACTCCCGTCTGGTTCCGGCAGGATGTGATAAGCACAATATCCACCTTGCCGTCTCTGTTCAGGTCCTGAAAAGATATGGCGGAAATTCCTCTGGCCGGCTGTTCCATTTTCCCTGTATTCCAATTGTTGGTCTCTAACTGATCTGTCTTATAAACTACAGTTCCGTCTTCCTCTGTGAAAAAAAGCGCCAGGCGGTGATACTGTTTTTCCATGGCAGGCACCAGATAAACATTTCCGAAGCATTCCGTTTCCATAGGAAATATCTGATCTTCTATGATCCGAAATCCGTTTTCGTCTATCTGCCGCTTACTTTCTATGCCCTGAAGGCGTTCCTGATAATCTTGATAATCACTCAGGAGCTTTTCCCGCGCCTTTTCCTCTTTGGTCTTTTCCTGATCTTCCAAAGCCAAAGCCGAAATTGGAAGAAAGAAGGACATAAGCATTATGAAATTGATCAATAAAAAATATTTGATTCCTTTTCTCAATGAGATCTTCATTTCCTTTTCTTACGTTAACTGTTTTCTTAATTTTTCTGCATCTTTGATTATACGTTATCTTTTCCTGCTTTGCAAATTTATACAGAATAGGAATTCAGAATATTCAAGATACTTTCTTTATACACATTCCCATTCAGTACATCTCCGTCAGGCTTAAAACTAACGGTTCTGATATCTTTCGGATCTTCATCATATGGACTTACATATTCCGTGTTTTCGTCAAAATATTCACTTAAATACTTTTTCGCATTTCCTCTGGGGATAATAATATTTCCGCTGGCCGATTCAAGTCCCAGCATACGAAACTCTCCTAATATTTCTCTCGTCCTTAGATTATAGGGGTTATCATCTTCCACGCTGACAAGCCATGCAGGCTGCGTTCTGATAGAAACGCCTTCTTTCATGATACACTTCGCAAATTCCTTCACAGGCTCAAGAGGAATCGTCTCCTGATGAAACGCATCCACGGAAAGCAGAATACTGCTTACTCCGCTTTGGCCCAGCATGTGTGCAACCTCCCTGATTCTTTCCGAGTTCTTACTGAAATAACCGTTTGTAATAAGATCCCTCTTCGGGATATTCATTTCCCTGGCGGCTTCATGTATTTTACAAACGTCTTCGGGATATAACAGCGGTTCTCCCCCAAAAGTCATCAGTGATTCAATGGAATAATTTTTGCAGATATCATAAACTGCTTTAGCTGCAATATCCCCGTCTATATGATCTCCCGCAGCTGTATGCTCCCCTTCAGAGCAATGCTTGCACCGTCCCGTACAAGCCATTGTCACAACAAATTCTATTCGATTTAAGTTTTTTACATATTTATTCATTTTCTTCCTCCAAATCTATTTCACTCAATTCAAAAACTCTCTACATTTATCCCAATGCATACCGGAACAATTATTTTCACGAGCTATAACATCATTTACATCATCTATTTTATACCATTTAATGTCATCTACTTCATCAGAATCGGAAAATTGTGATTTCTTTACATAGGCAATAAATCCAATCATAATAAGCTGCTTAGGTGCAAAGTAATAACTGGATATATATTTACACCTAATAACATCTTGTCCGGTTTCTTCCTTTACTTCACGGGCAACAGCATCCTCGATTGTTTCTCCATCTATCATATAGCCAGATATGACTGTCCATTTATCTTCTGATATGTAATTCTGTTTTAATAGGAGTATTTCATTAAACTCATTGACTACTAATACCTCTACAACAGGTAAAGGAT
>JAAUZX010000081.1 GCA_014804365.1 Lachnospiraceae bacterium | reverse complement strand
GATCATGGAGCGCAGCACAGCGGTGGAGCTGGAGCGCTGGGAAAAGCGGTCCGGATTCAAGAAACTGCTGGAGAAGGTGCTGCGGATCTTCTCCATTTGGATGTAGCGATAAAAGGTCTATTGTATGCTGCGGGCTGAAAAAACTTGCTAAAGAGAGGAACACATATGGATTTTCGGATCATATCTCTGCCGCCCTTTCGGGCGGCGACCTCCGGGGTGGTCAAGGACTTTGACTTCTCCCCCGCAGGCGCTCTGGGGAAGTTCAACGAATATTTCTCCGCCATCACCCCCAGTCCCAGGGACAGCTTTATGCCGCGTGATTTCCTGTGCTTTGACGGGGAAAACCAGGGCCTGGTCTGGCTCTTCGCCCTCAGCGAAGGGATGGATAACGGCGGGTACGCGGTGGTGGACTGCGAAGGCGGCTGCTATGTAACGTACACCTACCGGGACGGAGACGAGGAGACCAACAACAGGCTCTATCGGGAGGCTGTCGAATACATCAACGCATCGGATGTTCTGGAACTGGACGTCCGGCCGGGCCGTCTCTCCATGGGCCACATCATTACGCCGCCAGAGCTTATTGCCGCCCAGGGATGGGCCCAGATGGAGTCGTTTATTCCTGTTAAGCTGAAAAGGGAGCAGAAAGCATGACCGGACTGATTCACATCTACTGCGGCGATGGAAAAGGGAAAACCACTGCCGCGCTGGGGCTGGCCCTGCGGGCGGCGGGCAGCGGGAAGAAGGTTCTGCTGCTGCAATTTTTTAAGGACGGCAAAAGTTCGGAGTTTGCTGCTCTGGCCCACGTGCCGGGGATCGAGGTTATTCCTCAGACGCGCGCCTTCGGTTTTAGCTGGACCCTCTCTGAGGAGGAGGCGGCGGAGGCGCGGGCGTACTACTCCGGGTTGCTGGAGGATGCTTTCCGGAGGGGCGCGGAGTTTGATCTGCTGGTGCTGGACGAGGCTATGAGCGCCTGCACAACGGGGATGATCGACGAGGCGCATCTGCTGGCGCTGCTGGCGGAAAAACCGGCGGAGCTGGAGGTGGCCCTCACCGGACGTAATCCGTCCCAGGCGTTGGTGGACGCGGCGGACTATGTTACGGAAATGAAGAAGATCAAGCACCCCTATGAGCGGGGCATCGTCGCCCGGAAAGGTATCGAATATTGACAAAACCGCGTCTCCGGACAATACCGGAGACGCGGTTTTTATGCTCTTTTACGGTTGCAGGGGATCACTCGCACAACAGATCGTCGTCGTAATCGTCAAACTCAGAGCAGCTGCCCTTGCACAGCTTGCCCTTCACCGCAGAGGCGTCCTCCGCCAGCTTGTCCCAGAATCCAATCAGCAGGCAGATCAGCCCCGCCGCAGCCAGAGACAGGCCGACGATCTTCATGACAAACCGCCATGTACTTGAACTTTTCATGGTAGACCTCCTAGTAGAAATAATATGCAATTTTATTATATAGCAACGCGGGGGGAATTACAATCCTTTTTTTCCCAGGGAAATCAATTTTCGGATAAAACCTGCCGTGTAGGGGCCGATGTCCTCATCGGCCCGTCCTGCTAGGACTGCAAATCTGCCCTTAAAACGGCCCGATGAGGACATCGGGCCCTACAAAATATGGTATATGTGGGGCAAAATCAATCCCCTGCTTTTTTCAAAATTTGCATCAGTGCTGATACTCAAATTCCAGGTCATACAGGCTCACCAGGTCGCCGTCCTTGATGCCCATGGCTTCCAGGCGGTCAAACAGACCACTCTCCCGCAGCATCTTGTCGAACCAGTTGCGGCTCTCATAGTCCCCAAAGTTGGTGTTGGCGATGAGCCGCTGGAGCCAGGGGCCCTCCACCAGGTACACGCCGTCCTCCACGGTGATCTCCAGGGGCTGGCTCATGTCCACCTTGGGCGGGCGCTTGACGTACTCCGGAGCGTACACCGCCACGGGGGGTAGCTCCCTGAGCTTATTGGCCACGGAGAAAACCAGCTCCCGGGTTCCCTGGTGAGCGGCGGCGGAGATGGTCAGCAGCGGATAGCCCAGAGCCTCCACGTGCTCCCGCAGGGCGTCCAGCAGGCTGTCGTCCGCCATGATATCCGTCTTATTGGCGGCGACAATCTGGGGCCGCTGGGCCAGCTCAGGGCTGTACTGCTTCAACTCCTGGTTGATGGCGTCAAAGTCCGCCACAGGGTCCCGGCCCTCGCTGCCGGAAACATCCACCACATGGACCAGCAGACGGCAGCGGTCAATGTGCCGCAGAAACTCGTGGCCCAGACCCGCGCCCTCGCTGGCTCCCTCGATGATGCCGGGGATGTCCGCCATGACGAAGCTGACCCCGTCGTCCACGTACACCACGCCCAGGTTGGGGTACAGGGTGGTAAAGTGGTAGTTGGCAATCTTGGGGTTGGCGCGGCTGACCACGCTGAGAAGGGTGGATTTGCCCACGTTGGGGAAACCTACCAGGCCCACGTCTGCCAGCAGTTTCAATTCCAGGACCACTTCCATGCTCTCGCCGGGCATACCGCTTTTGGCGAAGCGGGGGGCCTGGCGGGTGGGGGTGGCAAAATGGGTGTTGCCCCAGCCGCCCTTACCGCCCTTGCAGAGGATGAAGGGCTCGTCGCCGGACATGTCCTGGATGATCTCGTTGGTCTCCAGGTCCCGGACCAGGGTGCCCCGGGGGACGCGGATCACCAGGGACTTGCCGTCCTTGCCGCTCTTGCGCTGGCCGGAGCCGTCCACGCCGTTGTCCGCCACGTATTTGCGCTTATAGCGGAAGTCCATCAGGGTGGACAGGTTGTCGTCCACCTGGAGGATGATGCTGCCGCCCGCGCCGCCGTCGCCGCCGTCGGGTCCCCCGGCAGCGATGTATTTCTCACGGTGGAAGGAAACCGCGCCGTTGCCGCCGTTCCCCGCTTTTACGGTGATCCTTGCTTTATCTATAAAAGTTGTAGCCATTGGTGGCACCTCCTTGGTAAATGGTCCATTCTATGCACGCGATACATTGTAGCCGAAGCAAGAGAATATTGCAAGTATTTTTGCCGATTGTACCAGAAAACCGATTTTCAACGGCAGGCATCACCGGATGGGTGTATCCCTGTAGGGGCCGATGTCCCCATCGGCCCGTCCTGATGGAACGGCTAATCTAACCTTAGGACGGCCCGATGAGGACATCGGGCCCTACAGGGGTGCCACGTATTCTGATGATTGCGATAGGTTGTCAGAGCATATAAACGAGGTCCCGATTCATCGGGACCTCACAATTTTCTTACGGGCGTTTAGATGGGGAACCGCAGGCAACTGCGGGATCAGCGTCCCTGCCGCACCCAGAAGCAGGAACAATCCCGCGTGGTATCTGACGGTCAGCAGCAGCGCGGCCCCGGTCAGCAGCAGGGCGCAGCCCAGCCCCACCTTTCGGCAGACCCGGTCCGCTGCCAGAGGGTCGAACAGCCAGCTGAAGAGCAGATGCAGCGCTCGCCCGCCGTCCAGCGCCGGGATGGGCAGTAGATTGAAGCACCCCAGCAGCAGGTTGGCTCCCGCCGCCGCGTAGTTTACCGCCCACCGGGCAAAAAACAGCGCCAGCAGCAGGTTCACCGCCGGACCCGCCAGGGTACAGGCAATTTCCTTCGGGTAAGAGAGCCGCCGGGTATCCGCCCGGATCTCCGCGCCGAAGGCGGTCAGACGTATCCGCTCCACCCGGGCTCCCGCCAGGCGCAGGGCCGCCAGATGTCCCAGCTCGTGGCACAGCGCCGAGACCAGCACCAGCGGCAGCACCTCCCCTGCTCCCGCCAGCAGGGACAGCGCCAGCAGCGCCCCAAAGCCCCAGCCGATCTCCAGCTTATTCCACCGCAACATAGTAGATGGGATTGAGGTAGAGGTCCCCGTCGTGGAGCTCAAAGTGGAGGTGGGGGCCGGTAGCAAGGCCGGTGGAGCCCACCTCGGCGATCTTCTCCCCCATGGCGACCTTGCCGCCGGTAGCCGTGACCTTGCTGCAATGGGCATAGAGGGTGATATACCCGTCCTCATGGCGGAGCATGATATAGTTGCCAAGGGTGCTGCTCTCCCCGGAGGCGTAGACCTCTCCGTCGGCAAAGGCCAGGATGTCCGTACCGGTCTCCGCCGCCAGGTCCACGCCGTAGTGGAAGCGGTCGCCCCCTTCAATGGGATGCTCCCGCCAGCCGAAGGTGGAGCTCAGCCGTCCCGGCACCGGCGTGCAGTGGGCAAAGCCCAGGATTCGCTGCTCCAGGCTGGCGTTCTCCGGCAGGGCCGCCATGGTGTACACCTGGGACATGGCGGCCACGGCCTCCTCGTCCTCGGGGGGCTCTGATTCCGCGGGGACTTCCCTCTCTCCCGCCGGGAGGGACGCGGGCGCCTCGCCTGAGATCACCAGCTCCCGCATGGCCTCCTTATCCGCCTCCGGCAGGGTCAGGGCGCTGCTCTGACGTAGCAGTACCGCCCCCACGTCCGCCGGGGCGGTCTTGGTCTCCACCGGATCGGGGGTGTCGTCTGGCTCCACCTCCGGCGGATCGTTGGTATCCTGTTCTTCCTGCTGCGGGGCGAGGTCAAAGACGGCGGCATAGGCCTCCTGGAGGGAGTCGCCCACCGGCTCCTCGCCGCTGACGGCGCGGCCCATGGCGGCAAACGCCTCCTTGAAGTCCGCGTCCCGGCCGATCAGGCGCTGGGCGGAGTCCGCCAACTGCCCCACTGTCTCCGGGAACAACAGCTTGACCGCCACCACCGCCACGAAAATCGCTCCGCAGATCACCAGCCGCAGCGGGACCTGTTCGTCCCCGCCCCGCCGGACTCTGGCCCGCCGGAGCTGCTGCGCCCGCCGCCGGGCGGCGTTGAATGTTGACAATTTGCATCCCCCCTTTTTTTCCCTATTTTATGCCAGAGCAGGAAAAGCTATGCACATTTCTCGCGGTGAACAGGCCGTTGAGAAGGGGCGGATAGAAAAAATCACCAAAAAAGTCAAAAAGCCCTTGCGCTTTTTATGAAGTTTTGCTATAATCAGTCATACGATTTTGCGGCGGGGGGAAACTCCACCGTCAAAAAGGGGCGCGGGACCCGTCTGGACAGCGGGACCCTCGTACATAGAAAAGAAGGAGGAGACAGCCCAGACAGAAACGTCCACATATTTTAATTGAAGAGGGAGAGTACATTATGAAGAAAAAAATGAGTCTGCCGGTGCAGATCCTGATCGCGCTGGTAGCCGGTATTGTTGTTGGCCTGATCTGCTCCGCCATCGGCGACGGCGGCAAGGCGTTTACCACCAATTACCTCAAGCCCTTCGGCGACATCTTTGTCAACTTGCTGAAGTTCATCGTGGTGCCCGTGGTGCTGCTGAGCATGATCGACGGCATCCTGTCTATGGGCGATATGAAGAAGGTCGGCTCCGTGGGCGTGAAGACGG
>JAAUZX010000080.1 GCA_014804365.1 Lachnospiraceae bacterium | reverse complement strand
TTTTCGGCATCAAGAAATAAAGACATAACTTTTGCATCTGTTATTTCCTTACTCATAATGGTTTCATTTTCATCTAATATGTATATGCTTCCGCAAAAAGAACAAATCATTGAATTGCCAGAATTTTTCTTTAACTGGTTTCCACCACAACATTCACACTTTATTAACTTCATATTAATCCTCTGCTTTCTACTGACTTTTATGCTTATTACTGTATTCTTTTAAAGCGTAAAAGTCAATATATGCATTTTCTTAGTTCATCGGGACTTTGGTACTTTAGAAATCTGCTCTCTTAATATTCAATCCTAAAATAATCTAAATACGTTTTATCCTTCAGACTTCACATGGAAATCCAGAATATCTTCAAGGGTCTGTTCTTTCTTGGCATTGTACTCTGTCAGCAATGTCAAGCATAATACTGCGCCTGCGCATTCCAAAGCTCCCTGTATAATCCCTCCTGCTTCTCAAGTTCATCATGCGACCCATGCTGAACCACCTTTCCATCATCAAAAACAAGAATGTCCTCGCAGAACCTGCAGGAAGCCAGACGATGAGAAATATAAATTGCAGTTTTCTTTCCGACCATCTTATCAAATCCTTCAAAGATCTCCGCCTCGGCCTCAGGGTCAAGCGCGGCTGTCGGTTCATCCATAATAACAAAAGACGCATCTTTATAAACCGCTCTTGCAATGGCAAGCTTCTGCTTCTCACCGCCCGAAAAAGCAACACCTTCTTCATCATAGTCTTTTCCGACACATGTACTAAGACCACTTTCCAGCTTTTCAAGTCTTTCTCCAAGCCCTGCCTTATTCATGGCATCTATGACCAGCGCCTCATCCACATTACTTCCCGCTGCCACATTCTCGCCAACCGGAAATGCAAATATTTGAAAATCCTGAAATACAACGGCAAAGAGATTGCAATATTCTTTGTAATCATATTTCCTGATATCAATGCCATTCACTTTAATACACCCGTCTGTCACATCGTATAAGCGGCATAACAGCTTTACAAATGTTGTTTTTCCCGAACCATTCTTACCTACGATCGCCATCCTTTCTCCTATTACAAACTTTAAGTTGATATTTTTTAATGCATAAGTATCAGACCCCGGATACTTGAAGGATACATTAACAAATTCCACGGAGAACTTATTGTCACGGCGTTTTTCCACGGGAATCGTCCCGTCGTATTTTCTTTTTCCGAGCTCTATAAACTCCCTATGATCCTCTGCATACATGGCAGCCGACTTCAGATGTCCTACTACTACAGAAATGTCGTTAATGGAAGAAATAAAGTATTCCATGCTGGAAGCATAAGTAATCACATTACCTATGGTGATTGCTCCCGCGTATGCCCTTAAGCCGGCAAACAGGTAAATAAACAGACTGCTAAGTCCGAAGATCACCTTCTGTAAAAAATCTCTGCGCACGTAGATATTATTCTGTTGCTTTTCATTTTCATGAATCAATCCGAAAAGATTTCCCACATCATGATTAACCACATTTTCAAAGTTCATTAACCGTATGTCCTTCTGCGGCTCTACACCGGATAATAAATCCAGATAATACGCCTTTTTGTTATATGCCGCGGAGCTGTCAAAATATTTTCGCATAGCTTTCTGCGTGCCGCCGACGCTGATCTTACAACTAATAAATGCTAAAATTCCCAAAAGTACAAGCATGAAAACAGAACACCATGCTGAGCTTAAAAAAGAATTTCTTTCATTATGAACCGCTTTGAACATGGGCGTTACAATGCAAATAGAGATGATGATGGGTAACCCGTGTTTTAACATATAATACACCTCCATCATCAACCAGCCGCCTACTCCGTAAAATGATTTCTGAAAAGAACGAAAACGAATATCTCTGGCATGCGCATCTTCCAGATATTCATAATCCATAGTCAGCGCCTTTAAATTAAGATCCCTGCTGGCAAATTCCTTCGGATAATTTTCCATCTTTTTACGGAAACTTTCATTTAAGCGGCTCTGCAAAACCTCCAAAACGAACTTCACTCCCATAACTGTTCCGATCATCAATATAATGCCTTTCAGATCCATACCGCCAAGGGCCGCATCTACAATCATTCCCAGCAGAACCATAAAAATATAAGGATTCACAGCTTCTAAGGCAGCGTTCCCCACACCAAAATAAAAAGTTTTCTTTTCCTGCCGATAAACGGCTTTCAGCAAAAACCACAGATTTTCAAAATCTTTCCTCTTCATCTGCCGACCTCCCCTTCCCGATAATATTTACTCTGCATTTCAAAGAGCTCTGCATAGCGACCACCTTTTAACAAAAGCTCCTCATGAGTACCCTCTTCTATAATGTGAGTCCCTTCCAAAAGCGCAATTCTATCGCAGAATCTGGTACTGGATAAACGATGGGAAATAAAGACGACAGTGCGGTTCTTAGCCGCCTCTCCATATCTAAGATACAGCTCATTTTCCGCAATCGGGTCCAAAGCAGCCGTGGGCTCGTCTAAAATCATGAGCGGTGCCTTCTTATACAACGCCCTTGCAAACAGCAATTTCTGTTTTTCGCCGCCGGAAAGATCCGTTGCATTCTCATTAGCCTCCCGGACCATTTTCGTTCCCCCGCCCTGTGGAAAACTTTCATATCGCTTTTCAAATCCTGACAGTTTCAAAACATACGCAAGCCTCTTTGTATCTGTCTGCGTCGGTACAGAACCTGTCAGATTCTCATCAACCGTTACGGGAAACAGCATGGAATCCTGAAACAGGGTGGATACAAGACTCACATACTCGTCTCTGTCATATTCGCTCTGTGGTATTCCATTTACCAAAATTTCACCTTTTGTCGGTTTATAAAAACCGCATAATAATTTTACAAAAGTTGTTTTTCCCGCGCCGTTTAATCCTATTAACGCAAGCTTTTCATTGGAATGAATCGTAATATTAATATTACTTAGTACCTCCGTATCTGCATCCGGATATCGGAAAGAAACATCCTTAAATGTAATCTCCGCCCCTTTAGTCCTGTCAGTATGAAAAACTTCCTTTTCTTCCTTTTCCGGCAGATCCAGCAGTTTTCTTATATAAGTAAGAAATGCATGGATATTATTGAGATTCTGTACCATATAGATCAATGTAGAAAAGTTGGCCAAAAAGGTCCTGACAAGCCCTACGGAAAAAACAAACTCCGAAACAGATAACCTCCCCTTTGACAGCAAATATGTCAGGTATCCATAAGAAAACAATTCCACAATAAATCCGAATCCTAACTCCTTAAATTTTCTAAAAAAATACTGTGTATGTATTTTCCCGTAGATCCGATCCATACCGGAAATGGCGGCATCATATTTTTTTAAAAACCAATCCTGCATCTGATAAATACGGATATCTTTTCCGTCACTTCTCTCCATCGCATGACGACTGATATATGATACGGCTTTTGTATACCTGGAAAGTTCCTCATGGTTTTTACCATGTACATCTCTCACCTGTTTCAGCAGGAAAGCATTGACTCCTATTGTTACAATGAGCATCAATACCAGAACCCAATTGACCCGACAAAGCAATACCCCATATAAAACCGAACTGAAAACAGAAACAATAAGTACCGGCATAGATGTTACGGACCAGCGGATTGCAAATTCATTTCGAAGCGTGTCCCATACATTTCCCACCAGTTTACGGACATCCTTACTTTCCAGCAGATCATAATCAATCTTCATAATCTTTTCAAATGCCAGCTTGTCATAATACAGAGTCAGGGACAATCCGTTACGATACAAATATTGTGTCATACCGGCATCCATTACATTACTGATCAGCATTCCCAATGAAACGATGATAATACTCGCCATCAGCGCCTTCAGTGATACTCCGCCCTGCAGTTCGGAAACAATTAACGAGGGTAACCAAATTCCGAGAAATGTTGCCGACATATTGGGAATCACATCCAAAAACTGAAAATAGCATACCCACTTGTTCCATTGCCTTGCACTTTTTAGGTGAAATATTATATTTCTGCTTAATGAATATTTTTTATGATTCATACGTTTCCTCTTTTCAATTTAGTTGATCCGGATGCATGCAAAGCTATTCTATATTAATATTGACATAAAAAAAGCAATTCCGCACGAGTTGTATCTCTACGCGCATGAATTGCATTCTATATTATAGGTATTTATGCCACAATGTAAATCATTTCATGGGATAATGCGGCGAGTTTGCGGCAGGCATACTCTTATTCTCGGAATCTTCGCCGCCGGGCGAAGATTTATTATTCAGCTATAAGAAGCGGCAGCATGACCTCCGTCGCAAAAACGCCTTCCTCATTCTGTCTGTTAATAAACCCGCCGTATTTCGACGCGATCCTGTCAATCCGGATCAGCCCGAAACCGTGAAGTCCCACCTTTGTCGAAAGATACTGTAGCCCCCTTCTCTTTGCTCTCCCATTCATGGAATTGGTAACAGAAATATATAATTGCTTTTTTACTATGTCAATATAGATCCTAATAAAGCTCTCATCTTTATCTGTTATCTGCATACATGCCTCCATGGCATTATCTAAGAGATTACCGATAAGTACAGATAGATCAATCCCGGAAAACGGAACATCCTGCGGCACAATTGCGGTTGCATCTACATGAATTCCCTTCTCCTTTATCATGGTGAGTTTGCTGTTCAAAATGGCATCTACCATAACATTCCCTGTCTTGATAACGGTATCAACGGTAGTCAGATCATCATTTAACATAGTAAGATACTGCTTTGCTTCATCGTAACGGCTAAACTCCATATGCGCTTTTAACACTTGGATATGATTATGATAATCATGCCTCCAGCCACGCATTTTCCGGTACATAGTCTCAACCTCAGCGTAATGCTTGTCAACCAACTCATTTTGAAACCGGCTTATTTTCTTATCTACATACCATGGCATTAAAAAGATCCACAGTCCGGCATTGATCACAATTATCGTTGTAATGATTACTGCCATTGTTAACCCCATGTCCTTCACCCCTGCCCGCTTCTATAGTATCTCAAAAACTCGTGCTGAACATTTTTCATCCGGCTTCTTGCAATCGGAAGATTTTCACCATTATCCAAAATAAGATTTGCATTCTGAATGGCAGAAATAAACCTCAGGTTCACGAGATATGCCCTATGGCATTTTACTGCTCCGCCCAACGGAAGCACTTGTTTTTCAATATCACCAAAGGATTCTTTCAGACGAATCACCTCATCTACCATATGCATAATACTTCCATGCCCGGCTGCCTCTACATATAAAACATTATTTAGCTGGATACGCCTTACCCCATTTTCCGAATTTAATATAAGGCTCTTTACGGCTTCTTCCTTCTCGGACAGCTTATTAAGCGCTTGAAACAGCTTTTCTTTATTCACCGGCTTTATCAAATAGTGAAGCGCTGATACATCATAACCATATTGCATATACTCATCATAGCCGGTGACAAAAATAATGGGAATCCTCTTGTCCTCGGAGCGTATTTTTCTTGCCAGTTCCAGACCGCTTATTTTACCCATCTCTATATCCAGAATAAGAAGCGCGTAATCCTTGACATCTTCCCATGAGAAAAGAAATCCTTCACTGCTGTCAAAACAGATGAATTCCACTAATTCCTTCTTAGCCTCTGCCCATTCCCCGATATACTTGGCTATGATTTCCTGTTCTCTTATCTCATCATCAACAATGGCTATCTTCATGCTAATAACCATGCCTTTCTATCAACCTGATTTTTTCACCCTTAAATGCTTCCGGTTCTACTGGAGCAGTCTCCTGATTAATCGACTCTGCACTCTCGTCTATATTTTATTATCTTATTTCAATTAACGCAACATAACCCTTATAGATTTGCGCCGGTTAAGACATCGGCCCTCTGATTTTTTAGTCACCTCAACAAATCCACGACCAACTCCGAAAATATCCCCGAAACACAGATTTCACTTTCACTGTCAGCAACATTTTCACGCTCTGTTTCTTTTCCTTCTTTTACATAATAAATATTACATTTCCTGCCTTTATTGATAACATTTACCATATTTTGTTCCGGAATATGAATGATCGCTTTTGCCTTCCATTGGTTAATATCCAATCTTCCCGTAATCTTATCAACAGTAATCTCATAATCTGTCTTTGCTGTGAATTCCAGACTTCCACTGCTGTCTGAAATAAAGACCTTCTCCGCGTCACCGTCGTATTCTAAACGGTTCACATGAAGATTACTTATTGCAAGAAGTTTAACACTGGCTGCAATCTCACAGACATCAGAATATTTATTCGGAAGAATAATTTCAACTGTCAGCGACTCCTCCGCTTCATAGCGACTTAGCCTTTTTTTGTTAAGACAAAATACATCAAGCTTGTTTTTCCTGTCATCCAGCTTTATCTTAAACATGGAGTCTATATTCTCAAGAGTTTCCGAGGACAGCTTGACATGCAGCTTCTCATCACCTCCTGATGACAGCATGATCGTAGCCGCACTGCCAATATTGACATCAAAATGTTTCTCACAGTCAATATCATAAATTGTTTCACTGGTATACGCAAATGTTTCCGGGGTTTTCTTTGTGACGGAATCCATAAGCAGCTCATCTATAGTTGTCTTAAAAATCTCTGCTATGATTACCATATTTTCAACATCCGGTAAACCTTTTCCGGTTTCCCACTTTGTAATAGCCTGTCTTGTAACACCGATTCTCTCGGCAAGCTGCTCCTGTGAGATACCTTCTTTTTTCCGTATTTCCTTTAATTTCTCAGAAAAATTCATACTGATTCTCCTTCCTCAATGCACATTCTTCTACATGAACCATTTCAGAAGAATCGCCTTATAGTGATTCTTCGAGACGAACTCTGCTCGTCTTGCAATCCTTAGATTTTTGTAGGCAGTGTCCTTTGACTCCTTAGAAAATCATTTCGTCTTTTTCAATCTTTTAGAAGTAAATATGCCGTAATTTTCTTAATTGGTGCTGAAAGAAGTACGCTGATTAGAAATGCTACCGCAGTAAACATCATGGCAAATATAATCAATATCCAGACAGATACTTCAAAATGATTTTTTACAGCCCCAATCATGGAAAAAATGGTATTGTTCATTGCAGGAAGATACCACAGCCCAGCTATTACCGAAATGATT
This sequence comes from Lachnospiraceae bacterium, assembly GCA_014804365.1. Lineage (GTDB taxonomy): Bacteria > Bacillota > Clostridia > Lachnospirales > Lachnospiraceae > UBA3282. The sequence continues at coordinate 232 of JAAUZX010000080.1, read as the reverse complement.
GACGCTATAGCCACAACAGGGAGAAACCCAACCGCTGTCTTAACCGTAAGCTGCCTGTTTGTGTATCCAATCGCTTTATAGATACCGAATTCCTGTCTGCGTCTGCTTATCATTGAATTTATGATTACATACATCACAAGCAGCACCATCAGAACGGAAATCACAAACAGGACTATTACAATCACAGAAACAATACTCGTATACATTCGTTTTCCATTTTCACTCATCTGTT
>JAAUZX010000079.1 GCA_014804365.1 Lachnospiraceae bacterium | reverse complement strand
GTCGAGTAGTCAGGCTACAGAAAAAAATCAAAAGTCCACAGTATCTGAGTTGTATTGAACCACGATATAAAAAAGAAAGGAAGTTATGGTGTTTTGCTTCTATAAACATCATACAAGAAAAATATGAAATTGTTGAAACATTGGCGGAAGATCTCGGAGATTTTATATTGCAGTCAGTGCAAGAACAGGTAGCAGAGTAAAAAAATTCGATTAAGGAATATTTGAATGAGGTACTTGTTTAGATCACACACCTTGTCGATCTGCTCCTTGGTGATCTTAAGTTTTTCAAGTTCTTCTCTCTTCATGTTCTCTTCGTAAGCGGAAATTACAAAAAAATAAGACCGCTTTGAGTCATATTAAACAGATCGACTTCTTTGGCGAGCGTGCCTACTCTCGCATCTCTTGTTAACCATTTCTGGTGTGTGGCGACACGAATTTTCCACCTCAAAGAAGTCTTTCTATTGTATGCATAGTATATCATTTTTATTTATTTGTGTAAAGTATGACCTTGTTCCTTAAATATTTATTCCAAGTTCTTTCATTTACCTTCAAAAATGTAATAATTGAATTTTTAAAGGCTTTATTGTCCTCCGAAGTTTTAATTCTAAGTATGAGCTGAAACTTCTCTTTTTCATCGGCAATTTCTTTTAAAATCATTGCCGTATTTGGCTTAGTTGACTTGAGAATATAATCCGGAGCTTTTATAATTTCCGGAATGTATGAATAGAAACGTTCATAGTCTGACGGGTGCCTTTCTTTTATATGCGCAATCCTTTCTTCTGTTATGATTACTTCGTCGGTTGTAATATCTTCCGTTATACATTTATAAATATCTTTATCTATTCTTCCTACTGTATGCACTTCTACATTCTCTTTTCCGCTTGATATCTTCATTGTATCATGAAGCCCTGTATCTGTAATTACTTTTTTGTCTTCTGCAACAGAATTGTCAAACCTTTTCCACGCCATGGTCTTCCGCAGATCGGATGTTCCGCACTCATACTGCAGACGCTCAGTCTTCGGTTTAATCTTGTAGGTCTCACAGAATTCTTTATATGTGCCGTTCTCCTCCCTTATTCTGGCGTCTATTTCCTTCGTATCCATGCCTAACCTGTCAAGTGCTTCTTTCTCCCTCTTCAGAGCCCTCACAGCACTCTCCATGGACCTCATTTTCTGGGTCATGGCATAATAATCATATGTCTTTCCGTGGATTATGACGGGCTTCGGTTTTTTCAGATATGGCGGCAGTTTATTTATGGTATAGGAGATTTCTCCAGTTATTTACCCAGCTGTTCGCCCTTTAGAATGAATCCTCTGTTATTTTTTCGTGCAGCGCATTGTAATTGTCGCGCAAATGCCATATGCTGTAGTTACCAGAAGAAGGGAGATGATTATATGGCTGGCACTACTACAAACATTAGCATCCGCATGGATTCAGATTTGAAAGCACAGGCTGACAGGTTGTTCGGGGAACTTGGTATGAATCTGACAACGGCGTTTAACATTTTTGTCCGTCAGTCTCTACGTGAAGGGCGGATTCCCTTTGACATTTCTTTAAATCAGCCTAACGGCGAGACCGTTGCCGCTATGTTGGAGACCGAAAGGATTGCGAAAGACACATCGGTAAAAGGGTATACTAACCTGGCTGAACTTTTCGCAGACCTAAAAGCATGAGGAACACAAAGTACACAGTCAAACTCACTACACAATTAAAGATGAAGCTATCACATAGAAAGATATTTGGAATATTAGTTTTGTCAGCATGTATTTTGTATGCCTGCACTCATAGACATGAGGCATATAGCAGGGGAGACGATTTATTTCTGAATGGAGAAAGATATAACGTAATATCCAGTTGTCTTTATAAGGAGTCAAATAAGAAAATATGCGAAACAGATAATGGCGGTATTGTTTATGAAGTAGAAGGAGATAAGGAGCATAATTATGTAGTATGCCGTTACTTTTGGGAGGCAGAATTATTTGTGAAAGAATCCTATACTCCTGACGAAACTACCGTAAGCGGGATCAGCATTGGATGGAAGAAAGATAACTATATTTATGATGGAAGAATCATTGACTGTGCTTTTTCATTAACAGATAATGATGAGCTTATTGATGACAGCGATGAATTTATAGATGCACGAAACAAAGGGACGATGATTTACGTCAAATATGGAGATGAAGTTGTTGGAAGGGGCTTAGGTAAAATTTATCTGTATAAGGGCAGATATATGTATTATGATTATAGCAAACAAAAAGCGACAGTACTTATGGATGACCAGCTTGAGCTGCTTCAGGAATACTTATAGTACGAAAAATAAATTTGGTTATTGAGGAAGAATTTGTATCGGGAGCATATAGAACGGCAGCCAGTTTACAAAATTATTATGAGGGTGTAGATGGATATAAACAATATAAATCTTTTCAAGATCTATATATCGGTGAAACTTTTAGTTCCAGCTCTTACAGCAAGGCATCAACTTATACTACCCTGCCGGACATCAGAAGACTATGTGTCATCAAAGAGATAGCACAAGATGCGGAAGAGGAAGGAATCGACTGGTACGAGATATGGCCGGACTTGGAGTACTATGAAGTTTTGGAGGATTAGTTTTAGAGACTGCCGCTTTAGCATATGAGGAATGGATATAAAATGGAAAATTTAGAATGCATTTCAATTAGAGGGCGAATGGCTTATTTAATTTGTACATTTGAAAAATTATTATTATACTATAATTACAAAAAGAAGAATGGCAGTGTATTTTAGAAAAATTGTGGACATATACCAGTATTCAATATTAAGACGAATGGATGTATGAACTTGCAGAATATATGCCCAATAGTATATTGGAAGATACAATAGATGGTGCTGAATACATTACAGAAAGTGGGGCAAGCGACAGATATTTTGAAGATGCATAATATAGATTTAATAGATACTATACCTTTTAAAATATATTCATATAGTGAGTGCAATGGTTGGGGAAGTTGTTTTGAGGGAAAATATTTGTCGGAGTTTATTTAGATGAAAATTCAATCATGGCGATTTAGCCCATTGGAATTTTAAGTTCAGACAATTAGTGGAAATTCAAAATATGATCTTCATTTATATATGGGAAATGATGGTAATTTACTAACCTTTTGATGATATAAAAATATCTAATAAGAGTCCATATGGAAAATTTAAAAATATTTGAGAATTCTGATAATATATATAGTGGTTATACAAATATCCACATAGCTGATGAATTAGGAGATTTCTATTGTGCAGTAGGGTATGGTAAATCGGAAGAGGAGGCGTTGGAAAACACAATTGCAGAATTTAATAAAATGACTGAAAGAAAAGAAAAATGGGAGGAAGCAGATTTTCAAGGTGCAAACAGCATGGATTTATATTGATATATATGCAAAATGTCCACTGTGATGTTTTGACTGGTTAATGAGCAGAATGAGACTACGTATCAGAGTAATGGAAAGTGTGGAAAGAAATAGAGTCGGCATTTCACAAAAAAATGAAAAAATATAGAAAGGATAAGATTAATATCTTAATGCAAGAAAGTATGGGAAATGAAATAAATAGCTATTGTGGAGTTGGGGAAATACAATTTGGTATGAAAGAATCACAAATATATGATATTTGTGAAAATAAATTGGATAAGGTTGTAGGTAAACATACAGACGAATATAAGTTATTTTGGCAGGATAAGGGCATTTGTATTATATGTAATAAACAGGGGGAGTGTGTTGCAATCGAGGGAAATATACTATCGAATATCAAGTATAAAGGGATGAAATTAGTTGGAAAGCCTTATAATGAAGCCAAGAAATATTTGTTGCAATATGGAAAAGAAATTAACGAAAATGATTGCGGTTGTACTATATATGATTTGGGGATTGGACTCTATGTGCCAACTCTAAAAGCAGGGGAGGATGAAGAGGTAGAGGGAGTAATTGCTTTTGTTAGGGGGTATTATGAATAACTCCCATTTCAAAATACATGGAATAATGGTTGGAAAAGAGCGGATAGAAAATTTGCCAGTCTACAAAGCGGTCAAAAGGCATGCGAATGGGCAGAAAAGGATGTTATTGGATCAAAATATAATTCCGTTCTTCGATAATTTAAAAACCATAGATGATTATATTGATAGATATGAGCAAATGCAAGGCAAGATATTCCATGGCTTATAAATGAAGTTTATAGGTTAAATAAATTGCTGGAAGATGTACAATGTGGTGATAATTTCAAAATTTAAGTTACTCCTGAAATTTTTGCGTATTGACGCTTTTTTTCATTTTATGTTTTTCAAATAAACGCTGCACTTAATTAGTCCACATAATAAACATAAGATTACCGTAACCACAGAAAAGAGGTCAATAAGATGTATGAAGTTGCAAAACTGAACAGTAAGTTCTCGGATCATTATCTTAATGTCGCGGGAAACGATGGTTCGACTTATCACGGCGGAAATCAGGGCTGGTGGCAGGATAAGGTGACAACCGGCGATGATGTGGGACATAGAAGAAGACTGAAAGAGGATAAATATTACCGTCTATGGAAGATCGGCTGCGGAATAATTGCAATGAGTGACGCGGAGTTATATTTGACGCTTCAAAATGGCGAGTACAGTCTGAGCGTGTCCGCCACGTTTGATGAAAATACCCGGCAGACCGGATTGTGTAAAATAGATGCCTACAGAGACTATATAGAACGGGTGTATCACACAAAATATACAATTAACGGTAGTTTCGTGAATACTATGGTCGGACTGTATCCGTGGAAAATGACAGGCGGATTCCGTGATTTTCTAAAGGCAAATAACAGCTCCCGTACAAATGTTAAATGGGCAAGATACGGCAAGGCTGCCGGCATCACAAGAAAACAGAAGATATTGGGTGAAATTGAAAGGATGCTGAATGCGGATATCCCGGTAGTGTTTTCATATCATAGTTTTGCGAAGAAAAGAATTATTTTATATGACAGTATACAGGAAGCAAAAGATAACGTTTCAAAAAGGGATAATCCGGCAAATGCAGATTCTCATTATATGACGATAATAGGAGTGTACAAATGCCCCGGCGAGCGGCCTCAGAAATATAAATATATCCTGCAGGTGGTAAGCTGGGGAAGAGTTTGTTATATTGATTATGATCAATATGCGAAAAAGCTGGATTATTTTTCTAATATTCTATCCGTATATTGAGGAAGGGACAACTATAAACTGTTTAAAACACCCCTTTCACAAAAATCTCAATTCCGATTACGATTAGGATCACCCCACCCAGTATAGATGCTTTATGGGAGAACTGCATTCCGAATTTCTTACCGATCACCAGACCCGCCATACAGATGACGAAAGTGACAGCCGCAATGATCAGCGCGCACACGAGCGCCATAAGGAAGCCGTAATTCGCGATTGTGAATCCGACAGACAGCGCGTCTATGGAGGTTGCCACACCCTGTACGAGAAGAGCAGCCATGCCGACTTTGGGAGGCTGTGTTTCTTCAGGCTTATTTTGAATTCCTTCGATCAACATTTTGCCGCCGATAAAAAGGAGCAGAACCAGTGCTATCCAAGGAATGAATTTCTCAAATGCTCTAAAATACTGTGATATAGTATGCACGCAGATCCAGCCGGTCAGAGGCATGACTGCCTGAAAAAGTGCAAATACACCGGCGATTCCGCACATCTTTTTCTTTTTCATATCCGGTTCGTTCAGTCCGTTTGCGAGAGATACCGAGAAGGCATCCATCGCCAGCCCGACGCCGAGCAATGCGCTGTTAAAGAAAAATAACAAATTCCATTCCATCTTTTGTCCCTCCCTGTTACCAACAAAAAACCAAGTACAGCCTTCAGACTATACTTGGTTATATATTCGTAAATATACAGACTCCATGCATAGTTTCGGCTATACATGAGTCTCGCAATTTAAAACAAGCCAGACCGGACGGTCAGTATGTTGACTTGCTACGATATACGCTTGCTACTCCCTCATGGGCAGATATTTAGTAAGAGTATAGCATGAGGGGTGGTATCTGTCAAACGTTGATTTCCATTTAAGGAGTCTAAGGCGTCTTATGTGAATGCTCAAGGCGTGAGGTAAATGAAGACAGGTATTCGGAATTTTCAGGAATTCTACAAAACGGAGAATCGTTCTCCGCAAATACAAATGATTATACAAGCCGTGCAGGGTATAATGTATGCTATATAAGTGGACAGAATATGAATATGCCCACGGGCAAAATCAATAAAGGCATAAGGAAAGGAATGTTCGCAGATGGACCAGATCAAGATTGGTGAGTTTATAGCGCGGAAAAGAAAAGAGCAGGAACTGACGCAGATGCAGTTTGCGGAATCGGTCGGGGTGTCAAATAAGACCGTTTCGAAATGGGAGACCGGATTAAGAATGCCCGATGTAGCGATATTGCAGGATGTGTGTGATGTTCTGAAAATCACGGTCAACGAGCTGCTGGCGGGAGAGGACTTGTCAGAATATTCAGAGAAGGAATACATGAAAAAAGCCGAGGATAACGTAATCGGTCTCATGCAGGAGGTAAGCGAAATAAAAGAGACAAAAAGGGGTGGGCTTCTGGGAGTATTATGCAGTATTCCGATTATGGTCGGTGCCATGGTATTAACATTGGTGCATGTGGTAGGCGCGACAAACATCGTATATTTTTTTAATGTCCCTACACTATTCTACATGGTCGGACTTTTCCTTTTTATATTGGGTGTTACAGGGGCGTTCCCCAAATATATAGCCGGATACAAATGCTTGTTCAACATAAGAAAATACAATGAAAATGAGATGAATAAAATTGTCTGCACTTTAGAATATGTGAGAAAGCTGACATGGACGATCGGTTTCTCCATTTTTATGATCAATGTTATGGCAATCAGCATTAATTATACACATCTTGAAGTGATAGGACCGTTCTTGGCAGGTGTCGTTGTATCGCCGTTTTATACGATTATTGTTGAGTTTATACATAGTTATATTTTGTATAAATGCAGATTGATTATGCTGGATATAAAAAGCGGCAAAGAAGGCAGATGAGGTATGGATAAGGGTGGCAAGATTGCGGCAGAAATCGGTATAAAATATGTAGATCTGATTAGTACAAATCGAAGCATTTATCAGTGAGACTGTAAAAATATAAAAATGTAAAAAGTGAGGAGGTCTGCTTTATGGTAGGTACATTAAAGAAAATTCCCATAAGGAAAGCGATCAGGGAAAAGGGGAAAAGTCTCTGCGTTATGTCGGCAGTATTTTTTACGACAGTATTGTTTGTCACGGTTTTTTCTACCTTGTTCTTTGTGATGGACGCGGCGGGAGAGATGATGAAGGCAGCTTCGCCGATACGGTCGGATGCGGCATTTGGCGTAACGGAGGAAGAATACGAAAGAATCTGTCAGAGTAAGCGTGTCGCGGAGGCGGGTAGGGGAATACGATTTGGCGTTATGATAGAACCTTCGGGCGTCGGAGGAATCCCGCTATTCAATTTTGAGGACAAGATGGCGCAGTGGATGAAGTATTACCCTGTAGAGGGACATATGCCCGAAAAGGGTAATGAGATCGTGGTATCCGACCAGTATCTGAAGGACCGCGGACTTACATACAAGGCAGATGAGCAGATAGAGTTGACGTATTATGTTGAGGAGGAAGAGTATACAGACACTTTTACGATAGTGGGAAAGTATGAGATGGCCGGACAGCCTCTGCATGTCGTGCTGACATCAGATGACTTTTACAGTGATGTATGCGAGCGGTTAGAGCAGCGCGGAATTAAGGTTGAAGACGCAACATATCAAATAACTGGTGTTATGTTTAAATCCCGCGGGAATGTAAGGAGACTCGTGTCCATGCTGATTGCGGAGGAAGAGCTTGATCTGGAAGAGGATGAGATTATTGTAAATGATGTTTCCCTGCTTGACGGTATGGGATTCGGGGCGTGGGCGGCGATTCTGGGGCTGCTCCTTTTTGTGATGATGATCGGGTATCTGTTTATCTCAAACATTTTCCAGATTTCCATATCCGGAGATGCACGGTTTTACGGGAAACTGTCCACTAACGGGGTGACGAAAAAGGAGATCAGGAAGATCGTCCAGCGGAAAAATAATATCCTTTTCCTGATTTCCGCCATTCCGGCGCTGCTTGCGGGCTATGTTTTTTCGGCTGCCATACTGCCCGGTATATTAAACGCTTATGCCACTATTCAGATCGAAAGAAGCGGTAATGCGATGATCTTCGGTTTCTCTCTGGCGTTTTCCTATGCAACGGTGAAGGTCAGTGAGCGAAAGTCAGTCAGACTGGCGAAGAATGCCTCTCCGATAGAAATGAAGCGGTATATGGGGAAGTTCAGGCGGGTGAAAACAGCCGACAACAAGGACTGTCTGAGAAAGTTTGTGGTGAGGAATTTTAAGAGCGATAAGGCAAAAGTATTGAAGGTATGTATATCGGTTGCACTCAGCATTCTGCTTGCCAATGCCTTCTATGCCGTGGCAGCAGGATTTGACGAGGAGGAATATGTGAAGAGTGATTTGGATGCAGATTTTATCATTGCAAAAGAACCCATATTTTCGAGTCCGAATGTGAATTCCATTTCCTATCTGCGCACTACACAAGAAGAGATTGCAGCATACAGAGACCTGCCCGGGATCAAAGCGGAAGGCGGAGCCACTATGTCTCATATATGTATCTATGCATCAGAACAGGTATGGGACAATTTCGTCAGGATTGCGGGTGAGGATTGTTATTCTACACCGGGTGAGATGTGGACAGGGGCTTACGGGATGGATGACATGATGTTAGGAAAGTTAAAACCCATAAAAGGTGAAATAGATTTAGAGCTGTTCCACACGGGAAACTATGTACTGTTAGACCCTATTTACAGTGATAATAATGTTGAAAATGCAGCGTGTTATGAACCGGGAGACGAGGTGACGATTCCGTTCAGGAGCGGGGAAGAAAAGACTTATACGGTCATGGCTGTTGTGGAAGACCTGCATTATTCGCTGGCATTTCCGGGAAGGTACCCGGCGAGTCAGATATATCTTCCGATGGAAGAGTGGCAGGAAAGGGAAAAGCGGAATGATTATTACCTGTATGCCTTCGATGTGGAGGAGGAATTTCATGAGGTATGGGACAACGCCTTAGAGAGCAGCATAAAGGGAAAAGACGACCGGCTAGCCTATCGGTCAGCCAAGACAGCGGGCGCGGAGGCAAAAAGATATGTAAGAGGGTTAAAGCTGGCGGGGGTTGTCCTGAGCATGATTCTACTGTCTATGGGGATTTTGAACTTTGTCAATTGTATGGTGGGAAGTGTTTACAACAGGAGGAAAGAATTTGCGATCTTGCAGAGTATGGGGATGGAAGAGCAGGAGATCCGGAAGAGCCTTGCCAGGGAGGGCATGTTGTATATGGCAGGGGGATTCGTGCCGGGAGTGTTGGTCACGGTTCCCAGCGTCTGGGTGTTGATTGAGAGGCTTTTGATGGCGCCTTATATAGAATATCATTTTTATCCGGTCGTCTATCTGATGTTTGCGGTGTTGGGGTGCTCGGTGGCGGTTCTGGTGCCGTGGGTGGCGTATAGGGTGATGGATCGGAAGGAAGATTTTCTGTATAGGATACGGGCGTG
>JAAUZX010000078.1 GCA_014804365.1 Lachnospiraceae bacterium | reverse complement strand
CCTTTTCATTAGGCGCCCACTCTGCATACAATTCTTCATATTTCGCCGCGCACTCAGTAATCTCCGTACTGGGCGTTCCGGGATAACTGGATACAAAGCTGCAGCCTTCCTCATAGAGACCTCTGGCAACCGCCTCGTTACCAAGCATTAGTGTTTTCATATTTTAATACCCTGCCTTTCTCTTCAATACTACTCGCCGATGGAATCTTTCACAGAAACCGTTACCTTCTTATCATAGCAGGAGAAAATATTCTCCAGAGTCTTCTGCTCAGGTGCCTTCGTCACCATACTTACCACGGGCACGATCACAAGCCCTGCCAGCATACAGAAAGCACCGGCATTGATTGGCGACTGCAGGTATGTAGGAAAGCTTGAACGGAAGAAAATATTAGCGAGCATCACGATGGTAGAGAATAAAAAGCTCACCCAGCATGCCGCCTTAGTGGTACGCTTCCAATATAAGCCATAGAGGAAAGGCGCCAGAAATGCTCCGGCCAATGCTCCCCAGCTTACGCCCATGAGCTGTGCGATAAAGGTAACGTTGGAACGGTACTGAATAAGCGCAATCACAACGGAAATTGCAATAAACACTACCAGAAGAGCCCGCATCCATTTGACCTGTTTCTTCTCATCCATCTCTTTTATAATATTACCTTTAATGAAGTCCAACGTCAAAGTGGAGCTTGATGCCAATACCAATGAAGAAAGCGTGGACATTGAGGCTGAAAGCACCAGAATAACCACCACGGCAATCAAGATCGTCGGAAGTCCCGACAACATGGTAGGCACTACCGAATCATAGCCGTTCGCCGCAATATCAATCCTGTCACTGAAAAGTCGTCCGAAACCGCCCAGAAAATAGCATCCGCCGGAAACGATGGTTGCAAATACAGTGGATATAACCATACCCTTATTGATTGCGCTCTCACTCTTGATGGCGTAAAATTTCTGAACCATCTGCGGAAGTCCCCATGTTCCGAGACTGGTGAGTATCACCACGCCTAAAAGTCCTGCCGGGTCCGGTCCGAAGAAGGAATTGAAAACGCCCGGCGCTGTAGAAACTGTCTCATCACTCACCGATGAAAGTGCATTAAGCGCCGCAAAAAAGCCTCCCTGACTGTTTAACACTGCAACAATCACGGCAATAATACCGAAAATCATGATAATTCCCTGAATAAAATCGTTGATGGCCGTAGCCATATAGCCTCCGGCTATGACATAAATTCCGGTAAGCACAGCCATAGCTATTACACACACGCTGTAATCAATATCAAATGCCATACCGAACAGACGGCTCAACCCATTGTAAAGACTTGCCGTATATGGAATCAAGAAGATAAAGATAATCGCCGAAGCTGCCAGTTTTAACGGTTTGCTCTCAAAACGATATCCGAAAAATTCCGGCATGGTAGCGCTGTCCAGATGCTGCGTCATAATACGGGTACGACGTCCCAGCACAGCCCACGCAAGAAGAGAGCCTATGAAAGCATTCCCCAGCCCTGCCCATGTGGCCGCAATTCCGTATTTCCATCCAAACTGTCCCGCATAACCTACAAAGACCACTGCCGAGAAATAACTGGTTCCGTAAGCAAACGCGGTAAGCCAGGGACCTACGCTCCTTCCTCCTAACACAAACCCGTTTACATCAGTAGCATGCCGGCGACAATAAAGCCCGATTCCAATCATTACTCCGAAAAATATAATCAGCATAAGAAGCTTGATAAAAAGATCCATTTCTGTTTTCTCCCTTAGTTTTTAATCTGTACTTCCACGAGACTGCCATGACAGTATCGTTCTCTTAGAACAGGTTTCTCAATTTTCCCCGTAGGGTTTCTCGGAACGTTTGCAAAGATAAGCTTTCTGGGACGTTTATATCTGGGAAGTTCCTCGCAGAAATTCATTATTTCCTCCTCCGTACAGGAAACGCCCTCCTTAAGTTCTATAACCGCCGCCGCGATTTCACCAAGCCTGGGATCCGGCAGCCCAATGACAGCCACATCCTTAATCTTTTCGTTTCGACGCAGGAAATCCTCTATCTGTACCGGATAGAGATTCTCGCCTCCGGAGATAATGACATCCTTCTTCCGATCCACCAGATAGATAAATCCATCCTCATCCATTCGTGCCATGTCTCCCGTATAGAGCCAGCCGTCTTTTAAAACCTCATCGGTAGCTTCGGGATTCTTGTAATAACAAAGCATAACTCCCCGTCCGTGGACAATGAGTTCACCGACCTCTCCCTGAGCGACCTCTTTCCCCTGCTCGTCCACAATCTTCGCCTCCCAGCGATAGCCCGGTTTTCCGATGGCTCCCACCTTATGTATATTTTCCACACCCAGATGTACACAGCCGGGTCCTATAGATTCGCTAAGACCATAGTTTGTATCGTACTGATGATGCGGAAAATGCTTCTTCCACCGCTGAATCAAACTCGGCGGAACAGGCTGGGCTCCGATATGCATAAGCCGCCACTGCTCCAGCAGATAATGCTCCATATCCACCTGCCCGGAATCGATGGCATCTAATAAATCCTGTGCCCATGGTACCAGCAGCCAAACAATAGTACATTTTTCTTCCGTGACCGCCCTGAGAATCCACTCCGGTTTCACACCCCGAAGCAGCACTGCTCTTCCTGCTGAAATCAGAGAGCCGAACCAGTGCATTTTTGCTCCGGTATGATATAGCGGCGGTATGCACAAAAAAACGTCCTCTCTTGTCTGCCCGTGATGATTCTGCTCCGTCTCACAGGACGAAAAGAGTGACAGATGATTGTGCAGAATTGCTTTCGGGAAGCCGGTGGTCCCTGACGAGAAATAAATTGCCGCATAGTCCGTCTCACTCAAAGCAATCGGCGGTGCACTGGAAGAACAGAATCCCATCAATTTTAAGAAATCCTCTGTATAGGAAGGACCTTCTTTTCCTGGGAAAAACATCATCCTGACACCAGGCAGATCCTCTGCGATCACATCCATACGGCTGATAAACTCTGGTCCGAAAACCAGAACCTCCACATCTGCCAGTTCCAGACAATACTTGATTTCCTCCGCGGAATAACGGAAATTCAAAGGTACGGCTACTCCGCCCGCCTTCAGTATACCGAAATAAATAGGCAGCCATTCCAGACAATTCATCATCAGAATGCCCACCTTCGTCTCCCGCTTCAAACCGCGGCTAAGGAGCAGATTCGCAAAACGGTTGGCACGCCTGTCAAAATCCGCCCAGCTTAGTTCCCGACGATAAGGTGCTCCGTTTCCCGCGCTCTCAATCAGGCTCGCCTCCCGCCATGTCACCGCGCTGTCACGTTCCGAGGAAGGATTCAGCTCCACAAGCGCCGTATCCGAACCGTAGAGACGTGCGTTCCGCTCCAAAAGCTCCGTAATTACCATGATATGGTTCCTCCTTTTTGTATCTTCTAGTTAATAGCATAGCCATTCAAAACGGCATGAGCCACATAAGTGCCCAGTTCATCCCTTACATCTGCTGTATATAGTGCGGTGGTTCGCCCTTCCCTCAAGCAGGACGCCTCTGCGATCAGGCGTTTCCCTTTTGCCGGAGAAAGGAAAGTAATGGAAACATTCTGACTGACCGTCTTTCTCTCGGAATACCCGTTGGCCGCAATGGCGCAGGCAAAATCCGCCAGTGTAAAAACAGCGCCGCCCATCGGCACATTATTTTCATTCATATGCCGTTCCTCTAAGACCATAGAGCATACCGCCTTTCCAGGCTCCGCCAAGTCAATGACGATACCTGTGGTCTCCATAGCAAAATGATCGTTTTTAAAACGGTTGCGAATCTCTTCTAACGCAGACATAAACTGACTCCTTTTCTAAAAAATATAATTTATGCATTGCTTACATATGGCTAATTAAAAGTGCTTATATAAATTTGTTATTTACACTTACTCTGGAGAAGGAAAATCTTTTACTGCCACCGAAACATCCCAGTCACGTTTCATTTCCTTAATTTAAAAAATAACCATAGTTTTCCTCTAAAACTTCTCTCGAAAAACCATATTCATTCTCAAGATGCTCTAACAATTTTTCTACATTGCTTCTATACATGTTCATTCTAATATCGATATTCTCAACTTTTTCAGCCGCTATAGAACCATCCAGATCAACTTTTACGTCATAAATATCAGCATATGACAGATCGGCACAATCAATCTCAGCAACAACTACATATAAATCACCGGCAGCCCTGCTTTCAAAGGTAAATCCAAATTTCTTACACGCAGACATCTGATTCCGATAATGTGGTGTAGCGATTTCCTTAATAATGCCTTCCTTAGAACAGACATATATTGCCCTGCTTCCCATTGAACCGGTTCCCCAGTTTATGATGGTCATTTGATTACCCTCAACCGACAACTGCGGTATTCGATCAAACCGAATGCTCCGAACGCTCTCTATGGCAATAAATATACCTAAAGCCAGCACATACGCAAGCACTACTTTAAATGCCTTTTTTGCTAATGGTTTACTCTTGTTTATGGCGGCGCTGATCATCATGAGCAGAAATATGACTGCTGTTATGATCCCCAAAAAAGCAATGAGAAAAAAAGCTAATAATGCATATCCATTCATACGCTTCTCCTTTTTTGCCTATTCGATAAAATCCAACTTTTCTTTTACTTACTCCGGCAAAGGAAAGTCTTTCACTGCTTCCGAAACATCAGTCCCGGCTCCGATCTTCGCGAGAAGCTGCCACCATGCGGTACGCGCCTCAGACCATTCGGGAGTAATCTGATAATAATCGCCCATGTATGGCATAAAAATGCTGTATTCCGTCATAAGCATATCATTTTCATATATATTGCCCATGTCCCGCACCGGCCAGTAGGAAGAAGCCCTTACTGCCCTGGTGTACGGAACGTCATTTTCTGTCATATAGCGGATAAAGGTTTTGGCTGCCGTGATCCGTTCTTCACTGCCATTGTCAAAAATACCAAATCCCCAGATACCACCCTGAAGCTCCGGTGCAGCTTCACTGGTCGGAAAAGCCATCGGAAAAACTTCAAAATTCAGCTCCGGGTGGTTGATGGTCTGCTGCACTTCCATGGACACATTCCAGCAGAAACACATGGCAGTTTCTTTTTTGCAGAACAGATCAATTGCATCCGAAGAGGTATAAGAAGGTTCAATGGCGATACCCTCTAAATCATAAAGAAGCCGTAGCGCTTTCTTATTTTCTTCACTGTCAACCGTATAAAATGTGTGTTCAGCATCGGTAAAAGAACCGCCATACAGATTGTTTACCAAGGCACGTGTTCCCTGATCGCCGCTTTGATTTTTACAATATATAACACCCACACTTCTATTCTGCCCTTGGGCAGTTCCATAAGCATTCAAAGCCTGAACTGCTTTAATAAAATCTTCGGTTGTCCAAGTGTGTGTTTCTTCATCAATGTACTGAAGGGCTCCAGCCTCCTTAAACATGTCATAATTGATAGCCATACAGTGTGCAGACATACAGATCGGAAATACATAATACTCTCCATTTCTGTGATGGCAGGCTTCTCTTACATTATCATATATTGCATCAGCTGTATCAGATTCCCATAGTTCGGATAGATCAACCATCCATCCATTTTCACCCCAGCCTGCCACAAGGCGCTCCGGTCCTTCCAGAACCAGATCCGGCAAATTTCTATCTTCGGCCGCTTGCCTGATTCTTTCATCTCCGTTATCATAATTCAGATATTCCACAGTAACATGGATGTCAGGATATGCCTTATGAAAATCAGCCAGCATGCTGCCTACCGCCGTAGGATTTCCCCAGTTACCTACCGGAAAAGCCCATAAGGTCAGTTCCGTATCTTCCATGCTGCCGCTGTCAATCTCCGATTCAATATCCGGGGCTTTACTGCCGCAGGAAGACAAAAGAGCGGCAGACAACAGGACGCTTATCAAAACATATATTTTTCTCATAACAAAATATTTCTTTTCATTCATATTAATAAACCATGCCTCTCACGCTACTTTAATGAAGATACTGTCCTAACAGTGATAAAAGCTCCGGTGCTTCTAAAGGTTTTGCCATATGGGCATTCATACCACTATCAAGACATCTTTGCTTATCATCATCAAATGCATCTGCACTGGCTGCAATAATCGGAATAGTCTGTGCATCTTCCCGTTTCAGCTTACGTATAGCCTCCGCCGCTTCAAAACCTGTCATAACAGGCATTCGAAGATCCATTAATATGGCGTCATACCATCCCGGAGCAGACCGGTCAAATAGTTCTACACAAATCTGCCCGTTTTCCGCCCACTCCGTTTCCAGTCCAAATTCGCGAAGTATTTCATTTGCAATTTCCCAGTTCAATTCGTTATCTTCCGCTACTAGAATACGTCTGCCCTCTAATCCATCGCCGAATTGTTCTTTCTGTTCCTGCTGCACATCTTCCACTTCT
This sequence comes from Lachnospiraceae bacterium, assembly GCA_014804365.1. Lineage (GTDB taxonomy): Bacteria > Bacillota > Clostridia > Lachnospirales > Lachnospiraceae > UBA3282. The sequence goes on along the minus strand of JAAUZX010000078.1, from coordinate 15,471 downwards.
ATGAACCGACGCAAACCATAATAAAGACTGGATCGGAACAGGGGCTTTGTAATAAAGCCACAAATGTTAGCCTTCTCAGTTTTTATTTCCTCTTCATCCCATTCGCCGTCCGTGATAATTATGATGGGCATATCCTTTCCGAAACGACCGGCCAGCTCCTCGGCATCCTCGATCCAATCATGCTCCTGTATATCCCAATCCAGTAAAATCATGTGATAGTTTTCATTTTTACTATTGCGCTCCTCTAGCAATCGGAAAGCCTGTTTGATATCTGCTGCCTTCTGTGCCTTAAGCCCGATGGATTCTAATGATTCGACAGCGAGATTACCTGCCTTTTCATCGTCATCAATAATCAGGACATTCTGCTTAGGCAAAAGCAGCTCTTTCTCCTGATGCACTGTTTTTTCCATATCCAGAATAATATGAAAATGACTTCCTTTACCCTGCTCACTCTCTACGGTGATGGTACCCTCCATTGCGTCTACAATATGCTTAGTAATGGTCAGGCCCATTCCGGCTCCGTCTGTTTTATCCACACGAGCGTTATCTTCTCTGGCAAATGCGTCAAATATTTTATCCTGAAATTCTACAGACATACCAATGCCGTCATCCCTGACATGCAAATGGGAACGGATATAATCATTTCCTTTCGGAGAAGCCTCTTCATATAGGTCAAGCTCAATAGTGCCGCCTTCCGGGGTGAACTTAACCGCATTTCCGATAATGTTCAAAAGAATCTGGCTTAAGCGGACTCTGTCCGAACAAACATTTTCATGATAGATATCATGTATATAAATATTGAAATTCTGTTTTTTCTCCTGTATCTGCGGCTGGATGATTGTCTCAATATTCTGCATAATATCGCGAATACAAAGCGGCTCCATATTTAATGCCAGCTTCCCATTCTCGATTTTGGACATATCCAGCATATCGTTGATCAAGCCCAGCAAATGCCGGCTGGATATATGTATCTTTTTCAAACAGGAACGCACCCTGGACGGATTATCCAGACTGCCGATAGCGATCGATGTCATGCCCATAATGCCGTTCATTGGTGTGCGGATATCATGGCTCATATTGGAGAGGAATTCATTTTTCACCTTATTAGAGCGCTCTGCTGACAGCATTGCCTGCTCCGCTGTTGCCCTTGCTTCCTCCAATGCCTTCATATGCATTTTAGTCAGACGGTAGTATCCCAAGAAGACAAGAAGCAGTGCGCAGATAATCAGAGTGCCGCCTCCAACGGAGACATAGCCCCATTTTCTCTGAAGAAGATTTACCGTCTCATTCAGCGTATTGTGAGAAATTTTCAAAAGCAGACACCACTCTGAATTGGGAAGACTGGCACAATAGACATTCCAAGATTCGCCCGAAATCAGGACTTCACTGGTATAATCCCTGCCATTCTCCAACGCGTCACGAAGTTCTTCCGCATATTGTGCCGGTTCTTTTCCATTGCAGGTTTCATAAATCCTTTCAACCCGATCGAAATAATTTGTTTCCTCTACAGCATGATTATTCAAGACATAGCTGCCATCCTTGCGAATAATCGAATATTCCATGATACTGCCCTGAATATTGGTTTCCAATCTATCACTGAGATACTGGCTGGGCATTCCCGCAACCAAAGCAATACTCGTATTTCCGTCACCCACAGGATAAACAGCCGGTACACCCATTAAAACAACGGGAGTTCCCGCTGCATCTTTTCCTGCACAGACATTATATCTGCCCCCTTGAACAGAGCGGTGCAGATCTTCAGGAACATCTGCCGTCACCTGAGAACCGTAGATCATATGAAAGTTTCCGTCCTCCGTATAAAGGGCCAGATATTCAAAGCCTACGGAACGTGCGTTATAGCTCAGCACTATGCGCATGGCGCTTTCTCCTGTAACACGTCCGGGCGGGACGGAATCTACAAGCGATTCCACCTGTGACAGACGAAGTTCAATGGTAGTTCCGAAATGGGACGATACCTGCTCACTGATTCCTGACATGTAAAAAATACCCAGCTGCCTGATGGCATCTTCTCCCATAATATTCACACAGATGGCCTGAATGATAAGTATAAATATGCAGAAAAGCGATACAAGAACAAGGCCTATATTCAGAAAACGTGTTGTTCTTTTTTCCATGATATATATCTCCAAAAAAGTAATAGTTAAAGCGTCTGTTGATATTCTGACTCATTCAGATAAAGCAATATGTATCTATTATAGTACATCAGAAATCTACTTTCAAGGAATCTTGAATATGGTTGACAGCTTCACTTGAGTGTTTTGAGACAAAAGAAAAAGCCCATATACTTATTTTTACATAAATACATGGACTCTCATTTGTCCGGATGTTTGAAAAAATCATCTGAATCCTTTACTGTCTATTCGATACGATTCGTATTTCTTTTCTGCCCTTTTTAAAGGTGACATCCCGATACCCGGAATGCAGCTCCTCCCGCACACCGTTAATAATAATAACACATCCCGCATTGGCAGTCCCGGTGACAACAACTTTTCCCTCCGCAGAACGCCGATTGATATCGATCAACTGCTCCCGCTTCGTAGTAATTTCTTTTAGCTTAAGCTGATAGTTAATCTTTCTGCGCATCTGCTCCGCTTTTTCCTGATTCCGTTCAGGGGTCATAGGTTGTGTCTTTAGCTGCCATGCAATAAGATCCAGAGCGCTCTCGGCCTCTTCCATGTTATTCTGATATTCTTCCACCAGACGATCAATTTCACCCATCTTTTGTTTGAATTCACAATCCAAACCGATAATCAGCAATGTCGTTACTCCGGCACGGTTTCCGATGGAAGCCGCCGAAATCTGTTCCACCGCCGTAACAGTGCCGCCGATGATATTGCCCCTGCTGCCGGCGATCACTACGCTCTGTCCCGCTTCCACTTCACAATTCATCAAAGCTCCCGTGTTAATTTCATTCCCGGCATAGACCTGCGTCTGCTCTAAAAAGCGTGCCATAACATTACCGCCTGCACGAATGATGCCATTGCCCGAACCCTGCATTCCGTTTTTTAAGATAACATCCTTCCCTGCAAAAAGGCTCGCTGTTTCCACATGTCCGTTCACGGTGATGTTTCCGGTTGTTTTCACGGTAACACCTGCGAATACGTTGCCCTGTATCAGCACATCCCCATGAAAATCCACATTCCCGGTAGCGGCATCCAGATTACCTTTAACCACATAGATCGGTGTTACGGTCAGACGCCCTCCCGACACCGTGACATTGCCCTCAGTACTGGCATAATACTTACTGCCGCTTTCATCCGGCTCACAACGTTTACACTGTAACGGCACTAGTTCCTTTCCCTCATAAGCTTCAATGGTATTCCCCAGAACATCCCTGCCGGTTACGTATGGCACTGCCGGATGATAGGAGACGAGGAGCTGTCCTTCTGTCACAAGCTCTATCTTACCCAGTACATTATAATCTACCGTGCCATCCGGCAGAATAATCGGCTTCGTTGCAGGCTGCGGATTAAAATGATACTCAAAATAGCCGTCGCGGCCGTCCTTTGCGGCAGTACCGGTTGCAATGACGGTCTCCTCATAATTCTTCTTCCCCTGCGCAAGCTCACTGAGTGTTTTTTCTCTGATACCATAGACAATTCCGTTCTCTTTTAACAGACCATTAAGCTCCTCCAGCGAAAAGGTGCGATATAGAGTGAGCAGAACCTCCATTCGTGTCTCATTGATGCGCAAGAGATAATCCGAACCGTTTATAATGTTCGAATTCTCCTGAACAGTTTTCTCATTGGAATCTCCGGGCAGCGTTTCTTCCTCCGACGTGCCCTGCCCGTTCTTACCTTCGGAAATGTATCGTTCCTCCGGCGAAAGAAACATGGTTTTTTCCAACTCGTCGTTCCCAGAAGATGTCTGCTCCGTCTCCGCTATCTGAACTTTTTCCGTATGATCAATCTGTTCTTTCTTCTTTTTCTTTCCTGCCTGATTAAAAAACCCCATATCAAATCTCTCCTGCCAATGGCTCCTGCACTCCGCGTATTAACTCTTCGGCTAATTTGTATTATATTTACATTTTATCCGAAACAAACAAAAGGTGCAACCCTAAGAAAATACTGCAAAAAGCACCCCGCCTATATCTGCCACGAGGTGCTTCCTTTCATTCATTAACCATGACCGGTCAAAAAAAGCACATTCAGATTAAAGCGTGAGAAAATCAGGTTTTCGACCTAATCTACTCCTGCTATCATACAGGCTGAGGAATTTTATCCTGTCTTTAGTGCAATCAACTCTGTTATGTACTCTTTTTCCTCAAACCATTCCGTCCGGATTGGCTCACCCCACTTTCTCAAAAGTTCCTCGTAAGAATCATTGGCACAGTCAGCTTTCTCCGGCTCACCATAATACCAGAAAAACGTCCCTACATCCTTATTGGTGCCCTTATATGTCCATGTCGTCCAACTGATACCATACTCGTTGCAGATGCCCAGCCCGGCCATATTCTGGAACTCTCCCACATACGCCGCCACATCATATTCTTTTGCTTTAACAGCCAAATCTGCCGCCCATGTCCTGAATCCATCCTCATCATCATACAGATGAAGCTGATACATCATATTTGTCCAGCCCATCTGTGCCGGGTCCGGCAGATTTGACACACGCCAGATTCCCTCTACCGTTATGACATGATTCGTGTCAACGGTTCGTATCGCTTTCACCATCCTGTCATACACTTCATTGCTAAGCTCCCAAGACGTACTTTCCCATGGATCATAGCTGTTTATCCCTTCATATCCGCCGTTATTCTGCGGTTCATTCATGATATCGTATGCAGCAACCGTTGCATTATCACAATATCTCTCTGCAAGCGCCACCCACAGTGTCTCCATAGTCTGCTGACATTGTTCATCTGTATACAGCCTGTTCTCACAGAGCGTCCCACAGCAATGATCCATACTCTGCCCTCCGGGACAACCATGCATATCCAGAATGACATACATGTCATATTTCTCAGCCATATCGATAATCCAGTCTAACCGCTTTACTCCCGGATTATCCTCCAAATCCTCTGTGATCCATGTTCCCTGCTCATCCTTCATGAAATTGCGATACCAAAACGGCACCCTCACGACATTACATCCCAGATTTGCTATGTTTTCAATATCCGCTTCCGTTATCCAGTTATCCTGATAGGTATCCAGCAGTTTCTGCACTTCCTCATCGGTAAATCTGCTCTCCAGAAGTTCCAGTGTGTCAAGGTTTGCCCATTTCCTGTCCTCACCGTTGACAGGACACATCCAGCTTTCCTGTATCATCCAGCCGCCAAGGTTCACACCTCGTAATACTATGGACTCACCCTTGCCGTCCACAAGCTGTCCGTCACTCACTTTCAAAAATTGCTTATTTTGATTTCCTATACCGCAGCCGCTCACCATCAATGCTGTCATTACCATCAGTATTCCCACTCTCTTGATTTTCTTTAAATCGATACGCATAGCTTACTCCCAACAGCAAGTCATAATGGAGTGTTTTCCGATCTCCATTTTACCGCTGTTTTTCCCATCTGCATTCAACACAAATGCAATATCATTTTCCGAACGGTTGAGCAACACCAAGACCTTAGTGCCATCTTCATTCTCAAAAGCTGTCGCCTCTATATCAGGAGAATACTTTGACACCAGGATCCTCTTTGCACCCGGACGGATAAACCGGCTGAAATGTCCGATATAATAATAAGATAGTTTTACGTTGATTGCGTCTGTATCAACATCACACATAATCGGTGCATCGCAGTAATTACCTACATGATTTGGACCACCCTGCTTATCAAGTATCAGATTCCAGTCTATAAACCCATTCATACCGGCATTGAAATCCCCTATCATATCATGCGCATACATCTCGGCATGACGTACCTGATTGTCCGTTGCAAAACGTGAATATTCCACACAGCCCTCTGTAAAAATCAGTTCTTTGTCCGGATATCTTCTGCGCACCTCCGCCAGAGCCTCAAAATGGTCTCCCGTATACCAGTGGAACGCTATACCATCGATTGCTTCCCGTGCCCCCTCCACGCCAAAGCTTTCCGTTGTACGTTCTAAGATGATTTCTTTATTATGATCCCACACGTTAATTTTCACATTGGCATGCCCTGCACTGTCCAGTGCAGTCCTCAGATATCTGACGGCATACTCTGCCTCCTCTGCTCCCGTAAAAACACAAGAATCCCAAGTCTGAACTGCCGCCGGCTCATTTTGAACAGTAAGCCTCTGAATCGGAATTCCTTCCTTCTCATAGGCACTGACATATCGCGCAACCATATCTGCCCACATCTGATAATATTCTCTCTTGAGTTTCCCACCATGGTTCATTTCACCGTTAGTCTTCATAAACGCCGGCGGACTCCACGGAGATGCTAAAAAGCAAATATCTTTATCTTTATCCAACGCAGCCTTGATAAACGGAATAATATATTTTCTGTCCCTGTCTATGGAAAAACTGTTTAAATCTTCATCCTGTGCATCTTCTACATAAGCGTAATTTCCCAGTGCGAAATCACAGCTTTGGATATGCAGCCTGCAAAAATTATAATGATTATTGCTGCTCCCGAAATATAAATCCAGAAGCTGCTGCTGTTTTTCATAACTCATCTTGGAATATGTATACGCGGCAGCCTCCGTAAATGCACCTCCGATGCCTAATATCTTCTGATAAGAAACTTCAGGATATACATGCACCTGCTGCATCTCCCCACCACTGCCCTCTACAAATTTAACTTCTGTTTCCTGAAACTGAACATCCTTATCTGAGATATAGCACTTCATAATCAAACCTCCTCCTGATGATAAGTATCTATCATCCTACATCAATTCTATTTTTCCTTCTCCTGTTCCGGGAAACGAAAAAGGGAGAGTATAGATTTCCCCATACTCTCCCACCCTTTTTACTCTCCTAACTTTTCTCTGTTAGCACTCATTTTTTCGTTATAAATCTTTACAATATCATCCCAGCTATTTGCTGCCCTGAAATCTACATGTCCCGCAAGAATAGAATCAAACTCATCATCATTTCCGGAACGAATCAGACTTGTCAGAGTCGTATTCCAATTCGTTTCGATGGCACTAAGCGCCCTTGCTTCCGCGGAACCCTGATCCGGAGAAATATTCTCAATCACAAACTGCGGTTTGAGCTTCCCTTCGCCCCATTCCTGCATCTGCTTCGTGGATTCTGTCACATCTGCACTGTATGCATCAAACTTATCATTACCGAAAACAATAAACTCGGAAAGCCTGTAAACCTTTTTAAATTTATCATTGTCATTTTGTTGCATTTCTTTTACTTCGGGAAGGAGTTCATAGAGACCATCACTGTTAATCGTATATGTCTCACCCTCCACGCCATATCTGCATATCAATCCGCCGTAATCAGATATCAGGTATGTAAAGATTTCTATTGCCTTAATCGGATCGGAACAGTCTTTTGATATATAGTTGATCATCCAGCCCGAAAGTCCCGCCTGCTTAAGTGTGGGTGCATTGCCTACCGTACTCTGCGGTCCGTCTATCGCAATGTATTCCGCATCCGGATTAGAACTTCTCCAAACCTGCAGAGGACCGGAACGCTGTGGAGTTCCTCCGATAAAGATGCACGCATATTTTCCGATCTTTACCTTATCCTCGTGTGCTGTGCCATCATCTGAAAAATTGTCATCACTGATCAAACCATCGCGGTATGCTTCACTCAATGTTCTGATCCATGCAAGATAATCTTCATCCATATTCCTGTCATACCATGTACCGTCCTCATTCTCAATTGGCACGCCAAGGAAATTCTGTAAATCTTCACCGAGTGAACCCGCGTTATCTGTCATGGAATTTGAACCGAACGGGATCAGATCAGGATATTTCTCCTTAATCTCCCTGAGTACCGTAAGAAACTGTTCCGGTGTTCCCATCTCCGGCTCGCCAAGCGCCTCATACACATCTTTTCTGATAGCAAAAGCCGTTGAAGCCTTCAGCAGTCCGCTGTCATATACTTCCTGTCCGTTTGAGTAGTCCGGATAACCATATGTCTTGCCATCTGAGAGCTTGAACCAGTTAAAAGTATCCTTCGAAGCCACCTCGTAGAAATACGGATCATATTTGTCCGCCAGGTCATTCAAGGACCATGCCCAGTTTGCAGCCGACTGTGCCACTGAGGAGTTTGCGTCAAATATCGTAATAATATCGGGCTTCTTACCTCCTGCAAAAAAAGTGTTCAGCTTGGTGTCATCACCTGTTATAAACTGCACATCAAGGTTAAGGTCTTCCTTAATCTTCTTGGTAACGGTATCCGTCGCCCAGTCCGTGTTCCACCAGTCCGCATTGACGTACCATGTAAGTTCTGTGGTGTCTGTCTTCTTGTCAAGCTGCCATGCAGGCTTCGTTGCATCAAGCTCATACCTGTCTGAGGTAAGCTCAGGCAGCCCTCCATCTGCTGAGGCAGAGCTTCCGCCACTGTTTTTGCCGCAGCCCGAAAGCAATGTTGTTACAGCCATCGTCGTTACCAGCATTGTTGACAAATAACGTCTTGTTCTTTTTTTCATGATTTTTCCTTCCTTTCTCAATATCTCCTACTTTTATTCTTTTACCGCCCCGATCATCATTCCTGACACAAAGTGTTTCTGAAGAAGCGGATAAATAATTAATATTGGCACAGTAGTTACTACGATCGTAGCAAGTTGTATTCCCCTTGAAGTTGTGGTAATCTCCACACTTGTCGGATTCTGCATGGATGACATCTGCGACTGGACAATGATCTCGTAGAGTTTCATCTGCAGTGGATAGAGTTTTTCGTTTAATATATACATTTTGGCAGTCATGAAATCATTCCACTGCGACACGCCATGAAAGAGGGCTATTGTCGCAAGCGCCGGTTTTGAAAGCGGCAGGGCAATCATGAGAAAGATTCGCCAGTAACCTGCACCGTCAATTTTGGCTGATTCTTCCAGAGACTGCGGCAGCTGCCGGAAAAAGTTCATCAGGATAATCATGTCATAGTAGCTAAAGAGCGCCGGTATAATATACACTGCAAAGCTATCCAGCATCCCTAATGACTTGATTAATAAATAGGTAGGAATCATACCTCCTGAGAAGAACATCGTAATGACGCCCATCACCGTATACAGTTTCCTTCCCTTCAGATATTCCTTGCTCATGGCATACGCAACCATCGCACAGAAAAACACATGGCACACAACACCAATTAAAGTTTTTAACATTGATATCAGAAAAGCGTTCCATATACTGGTATCTGAAAATACTGCCTTGTAATTCGCCGTGGAAAATTCCGCCGGCCAGAATATACTTTTTCCCGATGCTACCGCTGTAGCGCTGCTGAAAGAGTTGACCACAACGTTCCACAATGGAAACACAATAATACAGGTAATCAGTGTCAATAACAGTTTGTTTATAATGTCAAATACTTTATCACCGCTTAATCTAATACTTTTTTGTTTCATCCCATCATCCTCCTATAATACTGACTGTTCATTCAACTTGCTTGTTAACTTATTCGCCACAACCAGCAATATTACAGATACAATGGAAACGCCCAGCCCTGCCGCGGATGCATATGAGAAATCTCCCTGCGTAATACCCATGCGGTACACATATGAATTGATGACCTCTGCACGCGGCTGGTTCTGTGTATTCATAAGCACAAGTGTCTGGTCAAGGTTGGAACCCAAAAGTCCACTCACTGTAAGAATAAAATTCAGACCAATAATCGTCTTGATTAACGGCAGCGTAATACTCCAAATCTGTCTGACTCTGCTCGCACCGTCAATCTTAGCTGCTTCATAATAAGTAGGATCGATGCCTGCCATGCTCGCAAGATACAGGATCGTACCCCATCCCATACTCTTCCACACATCTGACAGTGAAGCAATCCACCAGTATTTATCTGCATCCAAGAGGATATTTCTCCCCTCCGAAACCAAACCTAAAGTCTTTAATATAGAGTTAAACATACCATTGGTAGACATCCAGCTGATCAACATACCGCCCAGTACAATCCAGGATAGAAAGTGCGGCATATAGGAAATCGTCTGCACTGTTTTCTTGAATATGCCATCCTTCAGCTCATAAATCATAACAGCCAGAATAATCGGAGTAATAAATCCAAACAACAGCTTTAAGAAGCTGATTCCCAGCGTATTGTAAACGCTGTCCCAAAAATACCGGTCAGTAAGAATAATTCTGAAATTCTCCATTCCTACCCATTTCGCCGAATCAAGGGTATCTACCACCGTGTAATTCTGAAATGCAATCTTTAATCCATATATGGGAATATAGTTAAAGATGATCATGAACACAATTCCCGGCAATACCATCATCTGCAAAGGCATCTGTTTCATAAAATCCTTTATCCATAATTTGATTCGTACACCAACCGGTTCCTTTTTTCTCTGCTTCATTTGCTTTCCTCCTTCCTATGCGCCAATCTTAGCATGGCACTATAATCCCCAACAAGCGCGTATCTTGTCTTACGATAGGTCGATATTGCTTTTTTAAGGAAAATAAAATATACTTAATGAGAGAGGAGAAACGAAGTATGAAACCAGACATCAATTCTTTTACACACGAAAATGACCGGATTACGGACGGATTTGACATTTTTTTCTGGGTGTTTAACGATTCCAGCAGCTTTGTTGCCGCCCACTGGCATAGCGCAATAGAAATTATGTATATTATGGACGGAGAGGTCAGTGTGACCATTAACGCACAGAAAACGCTCCTGCTCCCCGGCGATGTCTTTCTGATTGACTCCTCAATCATCCACTCTACCAAGTCAATCCATGGAAATCACGCCGTTTTAATACAACTTCCGTATGCGCTTCTCCAGAAATATATTCCTGACATTGACAATTTGAGCTTTGCCTTTGACTGCCATACCGGTAACCCAATCATACATACTAAAATATTGAAACTCATAGAAGTGATCAAAGAAATGCAGATCATCTTTGAAGTGAATCCCAAAGGGGGAATTTTGCGTTTTAACAGTCTGGTTTTTGAAATGCTTTATCAGTTATACCACAATTTTTCCACTCCCATTCCTGACACAGACCTCAGAAAAGACAAAAAACATTTTGACAGGATGAAACTGGTTATGGACTATATGAACAGCCATTATAACCAGGCATTATCACTTGACGAAATATCAAATGTTGCATGTTTCCAGAAAGAATACTTCTGTCATTTTTTCAAAAAAAATATGGGAAAGACCTACCTCGAATATCTCAATGAGATCAGGCTTTCCCATGTATATAAAGATTTAGTCTCGACAGACCTTCCGTTAAAAACAATTTTGGAAAATAACGGTTTTACAAACTATAAATTGTTCCGTAAGCTTTTTTATGAGAACTTCCACACAACGCCCGGCGAATACAGGAAAACGCACAGTTCCTAAATCCTTTTGAAGAGCCGCCGTAATTTATCAATTATCTTTCCTACAACGTCCAGTCTCCGAAAAAGCTGCTGCCCAGCGCATTGTTCATCACATTTCCGTAAGCCGAAGAGGCCAGACTGCTGATACCATAGGGTGAATATCCGTATCCTGACATTCCCAGACCCAGACTGCCCGTTCCTCCGATCAGACTCTGTATCAGATAATTCTGCAGACTGCTTTGTCCTGTCAGATTCAGATAACTTGACCGTACATTATCCGCGGCATAGCTGCCTGAATAATAATCCTTCACTTTGCCCATCACCGATTCTTCCCATTCCGGATCGGTCTCCATCTTCTTAAAGGCTTCCTGAATAATAATATCGCCTGCCGTTGAAAATGAGGGAGTCACTGCAGACTTCTGATTATCCACTGCCTGCTTCATCACTGTGGCATAATCACTCGATGTCTTCCCGGTAGCCGCATTTGACATTCTTGCGATATTGTTCCTGTTATTAACTGCGGAAATTCTTCCTACGCTGCTTCCACTATTTATTCTGCCTATGCCGAGATCATTAATATACATATGGACTTCCCCTTTCATATTACTGTGGATATTGTAGCATAAAATTATTTGTTTGTAAGCATAAATGTCACAAAAAAAGTAGAAAATGTCATGAATTCGCAACTCGTATATATATTTATAAATCATCTAAATCCGCCAGTATTTCAAGATTAGCCTTTTCATATTCGTTAAATACATCATCATCAAAATCTGACCCGTCATAAGTTGGCCTATACCAAATGCAACCCATAAAATAATTATACAAATCTTCATTGGTAAATATATAACCATGTCTTGCATATATTTCATTTTTAGCTAAATGGATTACCAACATTGGCTCACCTTCAAATTCTTCTTTTGTATAGAATTTCTTATCTGTTTCAAACAACGGTTCAATCAAGTTTGAAATATCTCTTACTTCTCTGACATTTTCCCAATAATCAATGATTTCAGAATAATAGGCACTAGCTCTGTAATATTGGCTTCTCTCACTGACTGCATTTATTATTTCTTCCTCTGTCCATGTTGAATTATAACTCGGATAAACCACATTATCATCTTCTTCAATATCTTCTTTTTCTCTTATTAGCTCAAAAGAACCATTGATACCGTAGTCACTGCTATTTTCTGCATATTGTTCTTCACTTTGTATGCCGCTGCCTTCCTGCTGTTCACTATTTCCAGTTGAGCAGCCTGTGAATATAACGGATAATAAAACAATCATCACATATTTTACCTTTTTCATATTTCCTCCTCAAGTTAAAGCGCTCTTGCTTTTGTAACACATCCTTGATACTTCCATCTGTCTTCCTTCCTATATCTTGGCATTTTCATTCTTTACTGACCGATATCTTCGCTTATCACCATCTCCTCCACAGAAGACACCCTTCCCTCATTCAAGGCAATCTCGTACTGTATCTGTTGTTCCTGATCCAGATAAATCCATCCATCATATGGGATATCACTCTCCACTTTCGTAAGAGAACCTCCTGCCTCTTCCACTGCTTTCTCTAAATCTGCAAAAAACATTCCCAGCATAAACCGCCCATCCCGGCTCCCGCCCTCCTGAATCCTGATTGCAGCCAGCTTATTCTGACCGTCAAAATAACAAAAATACTGGCTATACAACGCCGAAAGAAGGTTCTCATCAACCCGAAAAGTACGCATATCAGCACTGTTTAGAATCCCCTCGACTTCCTCTATGGACAGGCCAAACTCTAACTTGCGCAAGATTTTCATATTATTTTCTACAGAGTATTCTACTGCTTTCATAGGAAGGAAATCATCACTGTACCGATTGGTCTGGGTTTCCACAAGATCTCCGTTCACCTCGGTTACTTTCTCCTGATCACCTATGTCCAGTCCAACAGCCAGCAAGCTGTTATCTTCTGTTAATACAAAAGTGTTAAATATATAATCCGTTTCCCATCTTACAAACTCTGAAGACCGACTTATGGGATCACTAAAGACGAGGCTTTCAGGCCAGACCATTTTCACATTGTCCATGACCTTTACGGGAGTGCGGACAAAATCATCCCCTGTCACGGGTGTTCCGCATTGTCCAAAGACATTAAATCCCCATGTATACAATTCTCCCGACTTGCTGATGGCGGCTCCGGTAAATTCGCCTGTGGTGACATATTTACACTGTTCCATGATCTTCATGGGTTCAGCGGCAAACATTTTGACCGGATTAGATGCATCCTCTTCCAATTTCCAGTATTCCTGATAACTACTGCTTGCATTAGTATGTGTTAAAGGAGCATACTGTCCCCACCAGTAAGCAGTCTGATCATTTTGTAGGGCAACGATGCATTCCCTCCCCGCTCTTGCATAAGCTACATCTGTCATTAATAGAACTGGCTCCGTGACCTTTTGAAAATCATAATCTGAATCAACCTGAGATTCGCTTCCTTCTCCTAAAAGCACTTCCGAATGATTCAAACCGACACCATAGAGTTCTCCGCTTTCCGTCAGATAGATACAAAAATAACCGTTCCAAGAGGCATCCACAGAAACTATATTTTCTGCAACCTTAACCGGTTCTTCATAGTATTCCTCTTCACCATAAGTACCTGTACCAAGCTGCCCGAATTCATTCTTTCCGATACCCCAGAGCACTTTATTTTCATCTATATAATAATGATTTGAGAAAGTATAGCGGCTGGTAATATAGTAATCTTTCAGCGAAAAGTTATCCCCAATTTGAAGTGTATTCAAATCTTCCACATAAAAAACCGGAAGGTCTTTCGTTTCCTCACCAGACAACATATCTGCACCTGCATTTTCTTCATCGTTTTCATCAGCTGATTCTTCTTCCGACCTTTCTGTCAACTCTTTCTCCACTTCTTCCGTTTTCGCATCTTCCTCCACATTACTCCCCTTCGTTTCGGTCAGAAACATCACAGACAGCACCACAATCACAATCACTACTGCGATTCCAATTCCTGAAAGCGTATATTTGTATTTCATAATATTTTTGATTCTTGACTTTACATTTCCCTCATCAAAACTAATTGGTGCAACAAATATTCTTTTCTTTCTTGCCCCGTTCTCTGTGGCAATATGCAGCAGTGCATAAGCGTACTCCTTCCGTTTCTCCCTGCTCATAGTCCGGATGACTTCTTCATCACATGCCTTTTCCATATCACTTCCAAACAGAAAATAGGCAATCCAGATAAAAGGATTGAACCAGTGAATCAGACATACTACATAGGCAAACATTTTAAACAGCCCGTCTTTTCTTTTGATATGCACCTTTTCGTGGGCAATGACATAAGAAAGATCCTCGGCTTCCATAGAAACCGGCAGATAAATCCGGGGATAAATCAAGCCGAAAACCATAGGAATATCAATATTTTCTGCCCACCAGATATTATCTTCAAATAAAACGCTTAACTGCAATTTTCTTTTCAACGCAAAATAGGAATACAGCATATACCCGAAAAAGCAGCTGAAACCAGCCAGCCATATCAATTCTATCATACGCCAAGTCTCAAATTTTGCCGGACTATTATCCTTTATCTCATTCATTCCTGCCATACTTTGTCCCGTCGATTCCACAGGAATTGCACTATCAGTTCCCGCAGTGTCTTTTGGAGCAGCGGCAGGCGTACCTGTCATAGTACTGTCAGCGATACCGACCGGATTAACAATATTTCCTGTACCACGGGTTTCTCCGTAGTTTTCGTTTTCCGCCAGTCGGAGTTCTGAAATCACCCTCATTTCTTTCGTAATACTTGCATTGTTCCAAAATCCGACTGGCAGACCCAGTTTCCACGGAAAAACGAAATACAGGAAAGCCATTGCCCAAAGGCCCAGAATATATTTATGGCTGATCCTTAATTTCTTCAACAATATCCTGACAAGCAAGACAACAAGAATAATAACCCTGAATTATTCACGGATGCATTTACTTGAGTCCGAATGCTAAACTCACGGCATTTCGCCGTAACTATTGGGGACGTTATCCCTGTTTTCCCTAAAAAGGGGCAGACTATCCCTCCCTG
>JAAUZX010000077.1 GCA_014804365.1 Lachnospiraceae bacterium | reverse complement strand
GACCAAGCTGAGCGGTAGGATTGATGACGTAGAGACCAAGCTGAGCGGTAGGATTGATGACGTAGAGACCAAGCTGACTGGGAGGATTGATGACGTAGAGACCAAGCTGAGCGGTAGGATTGATGACGTAGAGACTAAGCTGACCGGAAGAGTTGATGGAGTAGAAAACGGACTGAATAATCTGAATGATAGAATCGATACGCTGGAGACTAATATCAACATGGAAATTCAGGCAGTGAGGACAGAGATGGAAGTTGTCAACAGATCGTTGAAACAGGACATTGGTTTTCTGAATGATAAAATAGACCGCATCATGATTTTAAAGGATGTGGAAGGATTCGAAAAAATGAAAATTCGGATCGATGTGCTTGAACAGGGTTATCAGATGATAAAAGAAAAGATTGGCTGAGAAGAGGAATGTGGGAGCCGATGCGTATGGATAAAACCAAAACAACAAAATACACATTTTATTTGGGCATGACGGTATTCCTGCTGATTATCACGACGATCATGGGCGTTTTTGCGTTTACCATGTATGTAGAGCATTTTACAGAGGAATCTGACCCTAACCGGTATGATAAGTATTACATTATGATCGCTGAAGACAATAGTTCTTCTTTCTGGCGGTCTGTTTATAAGGGTGCATATGAAGAAGGACTTCAGCAGAACAGCTATGTTGATCTGTTAAACGGAGCTTTTGATCATAACTATTCCAAGGAGGATATGATGCGGATTGCCATTGCATCGGAAGTGGACGGGATTATTGTGGCAGCAGATGAAAGTGATGAAATGACAGAGCTCATCAACGAGGCGGCGGCAAACGAAATACCGGTGGTCACACTGTATGGGGATAATACACAAAGTGAAAGATGTACCTTTGTAGGAATCGGAAGCTATGATCTGGGCAGGGAGTATGGAAGACAGGTACTTGAAATAATGCGAAGGAAACAGCTTCCCAGGGCTCAGGTTCAAGTGACACCCTTGTATGATGAAAACGGAGAGAGGTTGATGTGGACGGAAACGGTGGAACATCTTCCGGTCAAGGTGATGGTGCTGGTGAGCCCCCATACGCAGGATTCCGGGCAGAATATACTTTGTTCTGGCATTCAAGAGACTATCGACAACGAGAAAAAAGAAAATGTGGAAATTGAGTTGTCTCTTGTTACTATTGATGATACAAATACTTTTTCGGTGGAGGAATCTATACGGGATATTTTTATGGAGCGAGAGCAGCCTGATATTATTATATGTCTTAACGAATTAAATACTGCCTGTGTTTATCAGGCGGTGGTAGACTATAATAAGGTAGGGCAGGTCAATATACTCGGATATTATGATTCCGATACAATCTTAAAAGCTGTTGAGAGAAATGTGATCTACGCAACCGTAACAATTGATGCCGCACAGATGGGTAAATATTGTGTGGAGGCTTTGACAGAATATAATATGTTCGGCAACACAAGCCAGTATTTTATTGCGGATATCGAGCTGATCAATAAAGATAATGTGGCTGAGTATCTGGATGGGGGTGATGCAGGAAATGAATAAGAAACTGCGTTTATTTTCTGACATGTCGCTTCAGGGTAAGATCAGCAGCATCTATATTCTGACAAACCTGTTAGTATGTCTGGTCAACATTCTTTTGATTCTCGGAATCAACCGCATGTCCGGTGAGATGGAAATGGTCTATCGGGATAATCTTAATCTGAATGAATTGTCAGAGTCGCTTGACGCTGTGCAGAGCAGTATGACTGATTACCTGAATGCCAAGACCAGTGATTCTCTTGAGGAATACTATAGAAATTCACAGATATATATGCAGTTGGTGGACGGGCTGGAGGATGAAATAAACGGCGATTCATATGACCGTATGAAAAGAAATATCAAGCATATGTCCGGTCAGTATCTGGAGATAGCAGACCAGACGATCGATGCAAAAAGGGGGCGTAATGTCGAAAAATACAGGGCGCGATATGAGAACGCAGCGCAGATGTATGATTATATCAATACATATATTTACAGCCTGAATAATCAGCAGTTTAAGAACAATTCAGAGAATTATACCGAATTGTCGCAGGCGTTCCGGCTTTTTGAGACGATAGGCATTGCTGTAATCATGGTCGTCATCGTCGTAAATGTATGTATCATCACGAAATTGGTCGGTACCCTCATCAGTCCGCTTAAGACATTGGCGAAGTCTGCAGATGAGGTGGCGAACGGCAATTTTGAAGTGGAGATTCCTGAAGTGCAGACCCGGGACGAAATCGGTGTTGTGAGCGGAGCATTTAATCAGATGGTGGTCAGTATCAGAGAGTATATTGAGCGCATCAGACATAGCATGGAAGTGGAGCGGGTTATGAAAGAAAAGGAACTGCTGATGGAGACGCACTTGAAGGATGCGCAGCTTAAATATCTTCAGGCACAGATCAACCCCCATTTTCTGTTCAACACATTAAATGCGGGTGCACAGCTTGCCATGCTGGAAGGAGCAGAAAGATCTTACCGATATGTGCAGAATATGGCAGAATTTTTCCGTTACAATGTGAAAAAGGGTGATGCGACTGTCACGATTCGGGAAGAGATCGAGCTGGTGGATAACTATATTTATATTCTGAATGTTCGTTTTTCAGGGGATATTCATTATGAGAAAAAGGTGGATCAGTCTCTTTTGCGGGTAGAAATGCCCAGCATGATCTTACAGCCGATTGTAGAAAACTGCGTTAACCACGGTATTCGTGAAATGTCAGGTAAAGGCAGGATATGGCTTAAGGTCTACAGGATCGATGATGTGGCATGCATCAGTATACGGGATAACGGCACCGGAATGAGTGCAGAGACGATCGATAAGGTTCTAAGCGGGACTTACAGGGAAGAAGAGCTTGCAGCAGGCTCCAACGGCATTGGTATGGATAATGTGATAGCAAGGCTAAAGCTTTTTACGGAGTGCGATGATGTGATGTCCATTGTCAGCGAAGGTACAGATCAGGGGACAGAGGTTATCATTTATTTACAGATCAGAGAGCGGGAGGAAGAAGATGTATAAGATCATGCTGGCGGACGATGAGGGAATCGTCATCGACTCGCTGGAATTTATTATCAGAAAAGAGTTTGGCGATGAGTGTGTCGTGGAGTATGCCAAGACAGGTAGAAGTGTGATCGAACTGGCTGAGAAATTCCGACCGGACATTGCAATTATGGATATACAGATGCCGGGAATCAACGGCATAGAGGCGATGAAGGAGATTCGTAAGAGTAACAGCAGTGTTCTCTTTATTGTCATGTCTGCCTATGATAAGTTTGATTATGCAAAAGAGGCGATCAAGTTAGGGGTGATCGAATATATTACGAAGCCGATGGAACGGACAAAGCTCATCTCTGTTCTGAAAAAAGGAATGGAAATGGTTGACAGGGAGCGGGAAAAGAGAAGCAATGACCTTATGGTTAAAGAGAAGCTGGAGACCGTCGCCCCGATCATCGAGAGCGGCCTGATCTACGATATTCTGCTTCAGGAGAATTTTGCGGAAGATATCGATAACTATAAGACGATACTTGGCTTAAGCGCGACTCATGCCTATATGATCTCTATCGTATGCGGGGACGGACAGGTTGGCAGCCATATGACCAACGCGGTTGGAAGCAGCGTCAGGATGCAGCAACATTATCAGGAAGTTCGGGAATGTGTGAAAGAGTATTTCGACTGTATCGTGGGAACGGTCATGTCAAATAAACTGGCTGTCTTAGTGCCCTACGAAAAAGACAGAATGGATTATAATGAAAGAATAGACCTGATAGAGAGAGCGAGAGAACTTGTCCGGCATATGCGCAGGAAAACAAATATTAGTTTCCGTATCGGAATCGGCAGGGTAGGGGAACTTAGGGAAATGGCGGAGTCCTATAATGAGGCACTTAACGCGCTGACGATCACGACGGGAAGTGTCGCCCATGCGGACGATCTTCCCATACGTTGTGATTATGAAGATGATTATCCGATTCATTTGGAGAAACGGCTGTTTGATGAGGTGGAGAAGGGGGAAGTCAATCATGCCCGCGCTACGGCCGGCAGCTTTTTTGACTGGATGGCCGACAACAATCCGGACAGCCTTATGGAGATACGTCTGAAGATACTGGAATTTGCCTTGTGGGCAGAGCATATTGCCTATGAAAAAGGCGGTATGACTTACAGCTTTCATTCAAGACAGGATTATCTTCCAACTCTTATGGAGACAGAAGATTTAAACATATTAAAAAAATGGTTTCAGGAAAAAATCACGGATGCAAGCCGGAATAGTCTTGGAAAACGGGAGGAAAAATCCAACAGTATCATCGAGATGTCCAAAGAATATATCAAGAATAATTTTAACAAGGATATTTCTCTGGATGAAGTTTCCAGAGTGGCAAATATCAGTCCCTATTATTTCAGCAAGATCTTTAAGGAAGGAACCGGGGAAAACTTTATTGAATATCTGACAGGGATACGCATGGAGAAGGCGAAGGAACTGTTGAATACAACGGAGTATTCCATGAAGGAGATATGTTCTATGTGCGGGTATTCCGATCCCAATTATTTTAGTCGTTCCTTTAAGAAAAATGTGGGCGTGACACCTACAGAGTACAAGAATGTGTGAGGAATCTAAGAGAACATGAGAAGGAAACTGGCTTTTATATTGTGTCTGGTAGTGCTTTTGACAGCCTGCAAAGGTGGGGAACAGAAGAAAGGTGCGGCGCAGACACAGGAAGAAGAGAAAATACAGATCGGCATGAGTTTCGACTCCTTTGTTATAGAAAGATGGCAGAGGGATCGGGATGTGTTTGTATCGACGGCCAAAGAGCTGGGGGCGGAGGTCAATGTACAGAATGCTAACGGGGATCTGGCGGAGCAGAAAAAACAGATTAATTACTTCATCGAGAAGGGAATGGATGTGATCGTGATCATATGCGTTGATTCGGAAGGATTAAATGCTTCTGTGAATAAGGCAAAAGAGAAAGGGATAAAAGTGATTGCCTATGACCGTCTGATTGTGGGTAGCGATATAGACCTGTACATCTCTTTTGATAACACGAAGGTAGGAGGGATGATGGCGGATGCGCTGATCGATAACGGACTTGCCGAGGGCTCAGTCTTAATGCTGGGAGGAGCGCTCACAGATAATAATGTATCGCTTGTGGAAGGAAAATTTAGAAGAACCATGCAGGAGAACAATGTCGCGATTCTTGATTCCTTCCATGCGGATGGCTGGTTGGCGGAGCTGGCGGCGGAGTATGCATACGATCATATGGATGTGATCGCTAAGGCGGATGCAATTATGTGCGGTAACGATGATATTGCCAGCAGGGTCGTGCCAGTGCTCGCCGAGAAGCAACTGGCGGGCAGAAAACTGGTAGTGGGGCAGGATGCAGACTTGGAGGCATGTCAGAGAATCGTGGAGGGTACACAACTTATGACCGTCTATAAGCCGGTGGAGAGGCTGGCACAGCGCGCCGCAGAGTGTGCGGTAGCATTGGCTCAGGATGAAGAAATTGCAGGTGACGATGTCACCATGCTGGATAACGGAAGCTATCTGGTTCCCTATGTCGGGTTGGAGCCGATCAGCGTGACGAAAGAGAATATCAATGATGTGATCATCAACAGCGGGTTTCATTTGAAAGAGGATGTTTATCTGAATGTACCGGATGAGATGCCATAATGCGGTATGAATCAATAGCATAGGATTTTTTTGTGCAGGACAAATTTGCAATCGCAATTTTGTCCTGTTTTTTTATGTGATAAAGGACAAGCGTTAGGTGAAAAATATACAGAATATAACAAAAATATCCAGTCTGTTATGTGGTATATTCACAATATAAAGTGTGGTGAGGGAAATCTTCACTGTAACGAATCTTAATTAATGAAAGGGAGGATTTATAAAGATGAAAAGAAAATTACTTGGCACTTTACTTAGTGTTGCAATGGTCGCTTCTTTATTAGTCGGATGTGGTTCTGACGGCGGCGCTGCGACAACAACAGCAGACAGTGCGTCAGATGCGCAGACGGAGGCACCGGCAGACAATAGTGATGCTGCTGCACCGGCAGAGGACGCCGAAGCAGAGGCACCGACTGATACGGCGTCCGTAGGCGGAAAGATCGGTATTTCAATGCCGACTCAGTCTTTGGAGCGCTGGAATCGTGACGGCGCTTATCTTGATGAGCAGTTCAAGGCAGCAGGTTTTGAGACGATTCTTACCTTCTCCGACAACAAGGCAGAACAGCAGGTAAATGATATCCAGAATATGCTGGCTGAAAATGTAGACTTATTGATTATTGCAGCTATCGATGGCGGAGCTTTGAATACTGTTTTGAATGAAGCTGCAGAAGCAAATATTCCGGTTATTTCTTATGACCGTTTGATTCTGAACGATGCGGCTTCCTACTATGTATCATTTGATAATTACACAGTTGGTCAGTTACAGGGACAGTTTGTTGTAGATACGCTTGATCTTGCCAATGCAGGCGACACAGTATACAACATAGAGTTTACGGCAGGAGATCCGGCGGACAACAATGCGGGATACTTCTACAATGGCGCCATGGATGCACTGCAGCCGTATGTTGATGCAGGTACATTGAATTTTGTATCCGGACAGACTGATTTTGATACGGTTGCTACTGAGCAATGGGCTACCGATACAGCTCTTGAAAGAGCACAGAATATTCTTTCTTCTTACTATGCAGACGGAACACAGCTTGATGTATGGGTTTGTTCTAATGACTCTACTGCTTTAGGTGTTGCACAGGCTATTACTTCTGACTATGCAGGTTCCAATTCTATATTGATCACGGGTCAGGATGGTGATGAAGCAAACTTAAAGAATATTGTTGACGGCGTTCAGACAATGACTGTATATAAGAATGTAAGTAACGAGTCTATCGTTACATTAGGACTTGCAAAGGCAATTCTTGCCGGTGATACGATCGACGCATCTCTGATTCCGTCCTTCGGTATCGACTGCGCATATGATACAGAGTCCTATGAGACTACTCCGGGAAATAAATGTCCTTCATTCCTGCTTGTACCGAATGTTATTACTAAGGATAATCTGCAGGAGCTGGTTGACACCGGTCTGTATACAATGGGCGATGACGGATATCTGTCTGCAAATTAATAAGATAAAAGATCATGTTATGAACCTGAAAGGGGGCGGGCACCTGTCCCGCCCTTCTTTTTCAGTTCATAAGAGGGAGAGGAGGAAATCTTTTGGGTGATACGATATTGGAAATGAAATCCATTACCAAGGAATTTCCGGGAGTAAAAGCACTGGATAATGTAAATTTGGTGGTTGAACGCGGAGAAATCCATGCACTGATCGGTGAGAACGGTGCGGGAAAATCCACACTGATGAATGTATTGTCCGGTACATATCCTGTGGGAAGTTATTCGGGCGAAATATATTATAACGGACAACTTTGCCAGTTTAAAACTTTAAAGGACAGCGAGGAAAAGGGAATTGTTATTATCCATCAGGAACTGGCATTGATTCCGCTTCTTACCATTGGTGAGAATATGTTCTTGGGGAATGAGAAAAAGAATAAATTAGGGTATATTGATTGGGATCTTACTTACAATGAGGCTGAAAAACATATGCGGCAGGTCGGATTAAATGAATCTGCCCAGACTCTGATCAAAGATATCGGGACAGGTAAGCAGCAGCTTGTGGAAATTGCAAAGGCATTCTCAAAGAATGTGAAACTGCTTATTCTGGATGAGCCGACTTCTTCGCTGAATGATGAGGATGCGAGAATGCTTCTGGATCTTTTGATTGAATTTAAGAAAAACGGATTGACATCGATCATTATTACACATAAATTGAACGAGATCATTTACTGTGCGGATAAAGCAACGATCATCCGTGATGGTTCCACGATTGAAACTCTGGTCAAAGGTGTAGACGAGTTTAGTGAGGATAGGATAATCAAAGGTATGGTTGGGCGTCCGATGGACGACCGTTATCCGACTCGTGAACATAAAGTGAGAGATGAGGTTGGGCTGGAAGTAAAGAACTGGACGGTTCATCATCCGCTTTATCATGAGAAGGTAGTAGACAAGAATATTTCATTCAAGGTACATAAAGGTGAAGTCATAGGTTTTTCAGGACTTCAGGGCGCTGGACGTACAGAGCTTGCAATGTCGATTTTTGGTAAGAGTTATGGTACGAATATCAGTGGAGAATTGTATCTGAACGGAGAGAAAGTTGATCTAAAAAATCCCGAACAGGCAATTTACCATAAAATTGCTTATGTTACGGAAGACAGAAAAGTTAATGGGTTAATTCTTGGGGAATCCATTCGTTTTAATACGACGCTTGCGCGTTTGGATAAGGTATGCTCTAAGGGAGTCATTGATACGACGGGTGAGAAGAACGTAGCGGAAGAAATGACAGAAGCTATGGGAACGAAGACACCGTCTATCGAGCAGCAAATAGGTAATTTATCTGGTGGTAACCAGCAGAAGGCTCTGCTTGGAAAATGGATGTTTACGGAGCCGGATGTTCTGATTCTGGATGAGCCGACCCGTGGTATTGATGTAGGAGCCAAGTATGATATTTACTGTCTGATCAATCAGATGGTGGAAGACGGCAAATCGGTTATTATGATCTCTTCAGAGATGCCGGAACTCATCGGCATGTGTGACCGCATCTATGTTATGAACGAAGGAGAACTTCGTGGAGAACTGGATGCAAAAGAGGCTACGCAGGAGAAGATCATGAGTTACATTATCAGTGCCACAGCTTAAAGCGAAAGGAGTGTTGTAATCATGTCAACAAAAAAAGAAAATACGGGCAGCCAGTTTAATTTAGGTTCTTTTTTGACTAAGAACAGTATGGTAATTGCCCTTGTAATCGTATTTATATTGTTTTATTTCTTAACAGGCGGACGTTTGTTATATGCGCAGAATATGTCTAACCTGCTTCTCCAGAATGGTTACGTGCTGGTTATGGCGTGCGGTATGTTATTGTGTATCCTAACCGGTGGTAATATCGACCTTTCAGTAGGCTCCGTGATCTGCATGGTAGGCGGAATGGCGGCAGTTTTGCTCACCAACCACGGTGTCAGTGTTTTTGTGACTATCCCGTTATGTATTTTGATTGGTCTGGCAGCCGGTGTTTGGCAGGGATATTGGATCGGTTATGTGAGAATCCCGCCTTTTATCACCACGTTAGGCGGTATGTTTATCTTCCGCGGCATTGGTCGTTTGATACTTGACAGTAAGACCGTAGCAGTTCAGGATCAGACCTTCTTAAATATATTCACCGCATATATTAAGATTCCGGGACTTGATACGGATGCACACATCTGGTCTCCGTTGGTGATTGGTGTGCTGGCAGTTGCGTTTATTGTCTATAGCACGATCTCCTCCCGTGCCAATAAGGCTAAGAAAGGCTATCGTCAAAACAGTGCAATAGGTGATTTCGGACGCGCTGCAGTGATATCTGTTGTACTGTTATTTTACTGTTATCTGCTCACACAGTATAAGGGAATTTCCGTTATGCTCGTATGGGTGGTAGTAATCTGTCTGATCTATCATTTTATCACCTCCAAGACCGCGTTCGGACGTTATTTCTATGCAGTGGGAGGTAATGAGAAGGCAACTCAGCTTTCGGGTATTAATACGAACAAAGTATATTTCATTGCTTATGCCAATATGGGTCTGCTTGCCGGCCTGTGCGGTCTGTTGTGTCTGGCGCGTGTAGGATCTGTCAATGGTTCTACGGGTACATCTTTTGAGATGGATGCCATTGGTTCCTGTTTCATTGGAGGCGCTTCGGCTTACGGTGGTAGCGGTACGATACCGGGTGTTATTATTGGCGCACTCTTACTGGGCGTTATCAACATGGGCATGTCGATCATGGGTATCGGTGACTCATGGCAGTATATTGTAAAAGGCGGTGTGCTTTTGGTTGCAGTTATCTTTGACGTAGTTTCTCATCGTAAGAGCGGGAAATAAAATGAATTAGATTGAGCGTGGGCTGTGAAAAATGGAGTGATTGCAACTCCACTTTTCACGGCCCTTTTAACAGCCATTCGCTCAGATTCATATGAATGATGCCGTCTCTTGACATAGGAATTCTGTCTGTGGAGATAACGTATTTCGGATAGTTATCTTCAATTGTCCGATAGGCGCCGAATTCCCGTTCCACGGTATTTTCATTATCCAGAAGATAGGCAGCCTGTAAATAGAATTTCTCGCTGCCTTTTTGCGCGATGAAATCGACTTCACTTTATCGCCTTTCAGCTCGTCGGGATTAAATATATTTAATTAAAATATAAAAAAAACAAATGGATTTAAATATAATTAAATCCATTTGTTTTTTTTATATTCTTTTTAAATGAATTTATCAATCCGTTTATTGCATTGATTTAAGTGCATTGCGGTGATATGATGATAAAAAATAAAAAACGGAGTGAAGCGGAATGAAACCAAAGATGACAAACTTACAGCGTAGAGACGCGGAAATGGCGTATATTTCAGATGACAGTATTTTTGAAGAGCAGTTGGTATGCAGGAAAATTCTGCAGAAATTAAATTTCATGGATCGCTCTGATTTTGCGGGGATACGGGAGACTGTGATGGAGCTTTTCGGAAAATCCGAGGATGCTTTCGTAAATCCGCCGTTTTATTGCGATTATGGGAAGCATATCGAGGTGGGAAAGAACTTTTTCGCAAACTATAACTGCACTCTGCTGGATGTGGCGAAGATCAGGATCGGTGACAACTGCCAGATGGCGCCTAACGTGGCGATCTATACGGCGGGGCATCCGGTTCATCCGGTGAGCCGTAATTCCGCCTATGAGTACGGCAAAGAGGTGACCATCGGCGACAATGTGTGGCTGGGCGGCAACACGGTAGTCTGTCCCGGCGTGCACATCGGAGATAACGTGGTGATCGGCGCAGGCAGCGTGGTGACTAAGGATATTCCTGACTGGTGCATAGCGGCGGGCAATCCGTGCAAAGTGATCCGCAAGATCACGGATGAGGATAAGAAGAAGCTATTCCGCGATGAAGAGATCGATGAGGAAGCGTGGGCGGATATTGTAGAGCGGATGGAGTTTTAGAGACAGAGGGCGGAGGGGGTAAAGATTTACATGATATGAAAATAACAAGAAATATTGGAAAAACGGACAAAAACAAGAAAAATATGTTAGAAAAACGGACAAAATCGGAGAAATGTTGTTGTATAAACGGACAGAACATGGCATACTATGATTAAGAGGTGAATGCCATGTACAGGATGATTGAGAACAGAATTCAGAGATTTTTTGAAAAGATACCAAATCAGGCATTGATGATTACGGGCGCAAGGCAGGTAGGCAAGACTTATGTGATTCGCAAATATGCCCGAGAACACTTTGAGTATGTGATTGAGATTAATTTTATTGAGAATCAGGAGGCGATAGGTTTATTTGAAAATGCAAAATCCAGTGATGATATTTTGCTAAGAATTTCCACGCTGACGGATGTGCCGCTTGAAAAAGGCAGGACACTGATTTTTTTTGACGAGATTCAGGAATGCAAAGAAATGGTTACGGCGATTAAGTTTTTGGTGGAGGAAGGCAGTTTTCGTTATATATTAAGCGGCTCCTTACTAGGCGTGGAGTTAAAAGATATTCGTTCTGTTCCGGTAGGATATATGACAGTTATGGAAATGTACCCTATGGACTTTTTTGAATTTTGCAGAGCAAATAAGGTATCAGAGAAAGTCATGGAACATTTGAAAGAATGCTTTACGCATAGATTACCGGTCGATCAGATGATTCATGACAAAATGATGAGTCTGTTTCAACTTTATCTGATTATAGGAGGGATGCCGGCCGTGGTCGATACCTATATTCGGACGAATAACATAAGGACTGTTATGGAAATACAGAAAGGTATCATCTATTCTTATATCAGGGATATTGCTAAGTATGACCCGGAAGAGAAACTCTATCTGAAAGAGATTTTTGAACTGATACCGAGCGAACTGAATGCAAAGAATAAACGATTCATTTTGAAAAATCTGAATGAGAATTTTAAGTTCTCCAGATACGAACATAGTTTTATCTGGCTGAAAGAGGCGGGAGTTGCACTACCGGCATATTGTGCACAGGAGCCGGTCAGTCCGCTGGTTCTATCAAGATCTACTAATCTGTTTAAACTGTTTGCATCGGACGTAGGACTTCTGGCCTCCATGTATGCAAACGGACTGCAGATAAAGATTCTGCAAGGAGAGAAAGATATTAATTTCGGTGCGGTATATGAAAATGCAACGGCTCAGGAACTAAAAGCACATGGATTCGACCTATACTATTTCCAGAGTAAAAAACAGGGTGAACTGGATTTCGTGATTGAACAAGACGGAAATATTATACCGATTGAAGTGAAGTCAGGGAAAACATATGCGAGACACCGGGCGTTGGATCATGTTCTTAATTGCGGGCAATACGGAATATCGGAAGCAATCGTATTTTGCAATGAAAATGTTCAGGTTAAAGACGGCAGGATATTTTACTGCCCGATTTATATGGTAGGATTTCTGCAAAGGGAAGCAGAACAGGAGGAGCTGCTTTATTCCATTGATTTGAGTGTATTGCAGTGAACGGATGGAGTTTTAAAGATAGCTAATTCTCCTCTCCTGTGGTATCATGTGTATGGACAGATGGATGGCGGCGGTATATTCGGAAGATATGCTGTCGCCGCAAGAACAGAGGATCATACAAGTGTCACTTCAATTTTATTTCGGAGCGTCAGGCTCCGGCAAGAGCAGGAAACTTCACGATGACATCATAGAGGCAGCGCAGCGCAGTCCACAGACAGATTATCTGCTGATCGTGCCCGATCAATTCACCATGCAGACCCAGATGGATCTGGTGGTGGAGCATCCCAGACATATTATTATGAATATAGATGTATTGAGCTTCGGCAGGCTTACCCACCGCATCTTGGATGAGGTGGGTTATGAGGATGTGCCCGTGCTGGACGATACGGGAAAGAGCCTGGTGCTGCGCAAGGTGGCGAAACAGTGTCAGGGGCAGTTAAAAGTCATGGGTTCGCATCTTCATAAGATCGGATATATTCACGAGGTGAAGTCTGCCATTTCGGAATTTATGCAGTACGGAATCGGCACGCAGGAGATGGAGAAACTGGCCGATTATGCGAAATCCCGGGGAGCGCTGTATTATAAGCTTCAGGATCTGAATGTTCTATATCAGGCTTTTTTGGACTATATCCATGAGAAATTCATCACCACGGAGGAGACGTTAGACAGACTTAGGGAAGCGCTGCCCAAGTCCGCGATCATCAAAAACAGTGTGATCGCCTTTGACGGATTTACGGGATTTACGCCCATTCAGAATCGTGTCATTCAGGAATTGATACGATTGACTAAACAAGTCATCATCACGGTAACCATTGACGACAGGGAGAATCCTTATCAGCCTGACGGGGAGCATAAGCTTTTTCATCTGAGCAGGAAAACAGTGGCCGATCTGCGTAGACTGGCAAAGCAGGTGGATGTGCAAGAGGAGCGGCCGGTGTGGTGCAAAGACAGGGTGGAGGGCAGACTGCCGCGGTTTGCACAGAACGGGGAGCTGTCTCATCTGGAGAGGAATCTGTTCCGTTATCCTGCTGAGGTATATGAAGAGGCGGTAGAGAAGATTCATGTATTCGAGGCATCTACCCCGAAAGAAGAAGTCAGGCAGACGTGTATTGCGATTCGTAAGCTGCTTATGGAAGAGGAGTTGGGCGACTTACAGTACCGCGATATCGCCGTAGTTACAGGCGATATGGAAGTATACGGCAGTCTTGTGGAGGAGGAGTTTGCCAAGTTCGGCATTCCGATCTACTTAGATCACACAAGAGGGATTCTGCGTAATCCTTTTGCGGAATATATCAGAAGCGCCCTGCAGATCGTGCTGCAGGATTTCAGCCCCGAATCGGTCTTTCACTATCTGCGCACGGGGCTTACGGGATTTGACACGGAGGAGACGGACCGATTGGAGAATTATGTCCGCAGATTTGGTATTCGCGGCCGTAAGAAATGGAGTGGTCCTTTTATCTATAAAGAAGAAAACAAGGAGGGCGAGGAGGAAGCCCTGCGGCAGTTGGAAAAGTATAATGCCATGAGGGAGAATCTGATGAAACAGCTTGCGCCGCTGTTGGAACCGGCCGGGACGGCGGGAGAGATGGTGCGTGCGCTCTATGATTTCCTGGCGCAGAATGATCTGCAGCAGAAGCTGGCAAACTATGAGCGCAGATTTAAGGAGCAGGGTGACTTGGCCCGGGCGAAAGAATACGGGCAGATCTATGCGCTGGTGATCGACCTGTTAGATCAGATCTACGGACTGCTCACGGAGGAAAAGATGGATCGCAGGGAATTCGCGGATATTCTGGACTCCGGGCTAACGGAGATCAGTGTGGGAACGATCCCCCAGAATGTGGACAGGGTGCTTGTGGGAGATATCGAGAGAACCCGCTTGAAACAGGTTAAGGTGCTCTTCTTCCTCGGCGTGAATGATGGCAATATTCCCAAGAGTGCGGGAAACGGCGGGATCATTTCAGACATAGATCGGGAATTCTTAAGGAAATCGGAACTGGAACTGGCGCCTTCACCCAGACAGCAGATGTATATACAACGGCTGTATCTCTATCTGAATATGACGAAGCCTTCGGAGCAGTTGTATTTATCCTATGCCAAGATGGGCAGTGACGGCAAGAGTCTCCGCCCGGCTTATCTCATTGATCTGGTAAGAAAACTTTATCCGGCTCTTATGGTGCAAATGCCGGAGAATGATCCGGTGGAGGAGCAGCTCGTGTGCGGTGCGGACGGGATCGGTCTCATGGCGGACATGCTGCGGGAGTATGCAGGCGGCAGGCTGGACGGAGAAGAGAAGCGCCGGATGTATACCTTTTATCACAGTTACCATGCAGGAAAACAGTATCAGGATACGGTAGACCGGCTGGTCGAGACGGCTTTCTACCGTTATCAGGACACGCCGCTGTCTAAGCTGGTGACGCAGACGCTCTATGGAACGCTTTTGCAGAACAGTGTCAGCCGTTTGGAGAAGTATGCCGCCTGTGCTTACGGACATTTCCTGCAATACGGGCTGGCGCTACGGGAACGGGCCGACTACAGTTTTGAGGATGTGGATATGGGAAATGTGTTCCACGGCGTATTGGAGCTTTTTGCAGATAAACTGGAGGAGTACGGCTATACGTGGTTTGATTTTCCGGAGGAGGCAGCACAGCGGATCGTGGCGGAGGCCATCGAAGCTTATGCGGTGAACTATGGGGAGACGATTCTATACAGCAGTGCCCGCAATCAGCACTTACTAAAGCGTATGACCGGGATCTTAAGGCGCACGGTGCTGACTCTGCAGACACAGCTTAAGAAAGGCTCCTTCGTGCCGGAGCGGTTTGAGATGTCGTTCTCCATGATCGAGGACTTAGATGCGCTCAACATTGCGCTGAATGAGCAGGAGAAAATGCGCCTGCGGGGGCGTATTGACAGGGTGGATACGTGCGAGACTTTAGATTCGGTCTATGTAAAAGTCATAGATTATAAATCCGGCACCCGCCGGTTCGACCTGGCGGCACTCTACTACGGGCTGCAGCTGCAGCTTGTGGTCTATATGAATGCTGCGATGGAGATGGAGCAGAAGAAGCATCCGGATAAAAGGATCGTACCGGCGGCAATGCTGTACTATCATATCGACGATCCGATGGTAGAGGACGACGGAAGTATGACGCCGGAGCAGATTAATAGTAAGCTGTTGCAGGAACTCAAGATGACCGGAATGGTCAATGAGAGTGACGAGGCTGTGAGACTGTTAGACGGAGAATTTACGGATAAGTCCATGATTTTGCCGCTAGAACGGAAAAAAGACGGTTCCTTCTCGTCGTATTCCAGTGTCATAAGCGAAGAGGATATGCACACGGTTTCGAATTATGTAAACCAGAAAATACGACAGCTCGGAAGCGGGATTCTGTCCGGCAATATATCGGTCAATCCTTATGAGCAGAACGGCAGTCAGGCATGTACGTACTGTGCGTACAGCAGTGTGTGCGGCTACGACAGCCGGATCGAGGGCTATCAGATGCGGAAACTGCCTAAAATGAGTGCGGATGAGGCGTTGCAGGGGATGCGGGAAGAGTTGGACGGAAAACAAGCGGTAGTCAGGGCGCAGGAGCAAGAGTAGCATGGGGATTTCATTTACTGAAAAACAACAGAGAGTGATTGACGTACGGGGACGCAATGTGCTGGTGTCCGCGGCGGCCGGGTCGGGGAAGACTGCGGTGCTGGTGGAGCGGATCGTTAAGATGGTGAGCGACAGTGCGCATCCGGTAGATATCGACAGGCTTCTGGTGGTAACCTTCACCAATGCGGCGGCGGCGGAGATGCGGGAGCGCATCAGCAGAGCATTAAACGATCGTCTGGCTGCAGACCCGGAGAACGAGCATTTACAGAGGCAGGCTGCCCTGTTGCACAATGCTCGGATCACGACGATTGACAGCTTCTGTCTTTTCGTCCTGCGCAATCAGTTTCATACCATCGGCCTGGACCCTGCGTTCCGGATTGCGGAGGAGGGGGAGGTCAAGCTGCTGCGGCAGGAAGTGCTGGCGGAGGTGCTGGAGGACTGCTATAAGCAGGAACGGCCGGAGTTTATCAACTGCATAGAGTATTTCAGCGTGGGCAGCAGGGATACGGCGGTGGAAGAGATCGTTCTCAAACTCTATGATTTTGCCATGAGCACGCCGTTTCCGGAGATGTGGCTGGAAGGGCGGAAGCAGGACTATCGGATCGCGCCGGGGCAGCAGATGGCGTTCGAGGATATCCCTTGGGTGGCAGAACTATTGCGGCAGACGCGATTTCTCCTGATGGGCTGTGTGGCGGAATTGACAGAGGCGGTCCGTCTGTGCGAGGAGCCGGCTGGGCCGTATATGTACGGGGAACTGCTGGAGCGGGAACGGGAGATGACGGAAAGGCTGTTGCGCTTGTGTGACAGAGCAAGTGACGGCGAAGGCAGTTCAGCGCAGGAGTATGACAGCCGGGAGAGACAGAGCAGCTATGAGGCTCTCTATGCGGCTTTTAACGGGCTTCGTTTTGACAGGCTTCCTTCTAAGAAGGACGACACGGTTTCACCAGTCAAGCGGGAGCTGGCGAAGAATCTGCGGACACAGGTCAAGGAACGGCTCGGCGACTTGCAGAAGAAATATTTTTTTAAGGAGAAAGATCAAATCTTCCGGCAGATGGAAGCCTGCGGGACGGCCGTGGAGGCGCTGGCGGATCTGACGCTTGCCTTCAAGGAGGCTTTTGACCGGAAGAAACGGGATAAAAATCTGTTGGATTTCAATGATATCGAGCATTTTGCGCTTCAGATTCTCGTGCGGACGGATGAGGAGGGAGTCTGCCTTCCGACGGAGACGGCGTTGGAATACCGCAGCTATTTTCATGAAATACTCATCGATGAGTATCAGGACAGCAATCTGGTGCAGGAGTACATTCTGTCCTGCATATCGGGCGAGGATGAGGGCAGATATAACCGCTTCATGGTAGGAGACGTGAAGCAGAGCATCTATAAGTTCCGGCTGGCCAGACCGGAGCTGTTTTTGGAAAAGTATGAGGCTTACGGCAGTCAGGAACATGTGGAGACGGAGCCGAACGGGAACGGTGGCGGCAGGTGGGAACAGGCGGAGGCGGAGTCGAACGGGAGCGGAGGCGGCAGACAGGAACAGGCAGAAACAGAGTCGGACAGGAACGAACAGCAGAGTGATGTTGGAATGGAAGCTGAAAGGATCGATCTGCACCAGAACTTCCGCAGCCGGTTTGAAGTGCTCAACACCACCAATGCAGTCTTTGAGCAGATCATGGGTAAAGATGTGGGCGGCATCGTCTACGATGATCTGGCGGCGCTCCATATGGGAGCGGTGTATCCGGTACAGCCTGAATCCGGCGCGAATCTCACGGAATTACTGCTTTTCCGGACGGACGAAAAGCCGGAAGATCTTTCCGCCAAGGAGCAGGAGGCTTATGGGATCGCGGCGAAGATCAAGGCGATGATGAGAGAGTTTACGGTGACGGATAGGGGGAGCGTTGCGTTGCGCGCGCTGTCTTATCGCGATATCGTTATCTTAATGCGCACCACTGCGGGCTGGGACGAGGTGTTTAAGCGGGTCCTGGAGAGCGAGGGGATTCCGGTGCACATGACATCACGGACAGGCTACTTCGCGGCGAGTGAGGTGCAGGAGCTGCTGCATTTCCTCAGGGTACTGGATAATCCGTTGCAGGATATTCCGCTGTACGGTGTAATGCATTCTTATCTGGGTGGATTCAGTGAGGAGGAGATTGCGCTGATCCGCGCCGCATATCCGAAGAAGAAATATCTGTACGATGCCGTGATCGAGTATGTACAGTCTGATATGGAAGAAGCGCAGGATAAGAAGCTTATTGACAAGATCGGGAACTTTCTGGATCGTATCAGCCGTTACCGAGGTCTGTCCGCGTATCTCTCCGTGCAGGAATTGCTACAGACGATCCTCAGGGAGACGGATTATCTCAACTACGTGGCGGTCAAACCCGAGGGTAACAAACGCCGCGCCAACGTGGAGATGCTTATGGTCAAAGCGGCGGATTATGAGAAGACGAGCTTTTTCGGACTGTATCATTTTCTGCGCTATATGGAACAGTTGGAAAAATATGAGGTGGACTACGGGGAAGCGGGACTGCAGGACGAGAATGCGGACGTGGTGCGCATCATGAGCATACATAAGAGCAAAGGATTGGAATTTCCGGTCTGCTTCGTGGCAGGACTGGCAAAAGGATTTCAGACCAGAGATATAAACGGACGGCTTGTGCTGGATATCGATGCCGGCATCGGTGTGGACTATGTGAATCCCGCAGAGCGCGTGCGGGGAAAAGATCTGCGTAAGAATGTGATTGCTGAGAAGATGAGGGTGGACAATCTGGCGGAAGAGATGCGGATTTTGTATGTGGCGATGACCAGAGCCGCAGAGAAGCTGATTCTGACGGGCACCCTGAAATCACCGGAGAAGACGGTGTTATCGCTTCTGCCCATACGGAACAGGAAAGAGAAGACGATGCCTTACGGTGTGTTGCTTGGCACGGGCAGTTATCTGGAACTTGTGTTGGCGGCGCTTGCCGGGAACAGGTGCATGGACGAGCTGTACCGGGAATGCGGAGTAGAGCCGGATTCGGACAGCCTGTTCTATGACCGGGACATGAGCATACGGGTGGAGTTAAGCGGCTGGGAAGACCGGGTGGAAGAGAAACTGGAAGAGGCGGTGCGCTTGGAGGAGGCGAAACGCAGGCTGTTATTATCCGATGCCTCACGGGATGCGGACGTGGCGCTTATGACTTATATGTCGGATCGCTTTGCGT
This sequence comes from Lachnospiraceae bacterium, assembly GCA_014804365.1. Lineage (GTDB taxonomy): Bacteria > Bacillota > Clostridia > Lachnospirales > Lachnospiraceae > UBA3282. The sequence goes on along the minus strand of JAAUZX010000077.1, from coordinate 25,334 downwards.
ACCGGTATCCCCATGAGAATCTGCGGGATCTGTATACCAAGACAACCGTGTCAGAGCTGAAAATGGCGGGAATGCAGGAAGAAACAGACTTTTCCTTCAAATTGTATGAGGAGGAGACGGTGGTGCCGTATCTGCCGGGATTTTTGAAACAGGAGGAGCACGTCAGCGGTTCTGCCCGCGGAAGCGCTTTCCATAAAGTGATGGAATTGTTTGATTTTACAAAATTGACTTGCGAAGTCAATGTGGATAAAAAAGCGGCGGAGACACTACTAAGAGAGCAGCTTGAAGAGATGCGGGGGGACGGCAGGCTGTCGGAAGAATATTATAAAGTAATATCGGTGCCGAAGATCGTTTCGTTTCTGACAAGCGGCAGCGCGGCGAGGATGGGCGTAGCGGCGCGTTCCGGCAGGCTCTATAAAGAACAGCCTTTTGTCATGGGACTTCCGGCGAACCGCTTAAACGGTGATTTCCCTCAGAAAGAGACTGTGCTCATTCAAGGCATTATCGACGTTTTCTTCGAGGAGGACGGCAAGTATGTCCTGCTGGATTATAAGACAGATGCGGTGGAGACGGCGGAGCAGTTGGCGAAGCGCTATCATGTGCAGCTTGATTATTATGCGGAGGCGCTGGAACAGTCTTCCGGGTATCGGGACACGGAGAAGATTTTGTATTCCTTTAAGCTTGGAGAGGAAATATACTTATAGAAGCCAGTCTTTTGGGGTGCGCGTGTTCTTACCGCGCACCCTTATCATATATCTCCCCCAGCGCCTTAGGCGAATGATTCTTCTTACTGAAGAAGATCAGCATAAGCAGCGTCAGCACATAAGGAAGCACCATTACCAGATCCTGATAGCTGCTGGGCATTTCCAGAATCTTGACAAGCTCATAACCGCCGGAACGGGCGAAGCCGAACAGCAAGCATGCGCCGAGAGTGGGCATGATCTTCCAGTTGCCGAAAATCAGTGCGGCGATGGCGAGATAGCCGTAGCCGGAATAGATATTCGATGAGAAGTTAGCCGAGATCGAGTAGGCAAAGCAGATGCCGCCCAGACCGGACAGAGCGCCGGAAGCCATAACGGCGATCAGACGCACGCGGCTTACTTCAATACCCGCAGCATCCACTGCATGCGGATTGTCACCGCAGGCACGCAGGTGCAGACCGAATCTCGTTTTATACAGAACATACCATGCGATCACGGCGATCACCGCAATGACGATCTCAAAAGGATACAGGTTGGTAAACACTGCACCTAACACCGGAATCTGTGACAATCCCGGCACCGTAATGCGCGCGGATACACCGAGCACAAATTTATTGGAGGCAGCTCCGAAAATGCTGGCGTTGATCTGTTTGGTCATAAACTCCGTGAGCGCCATTGCCAAAATATTGATAACAACACCGCTGATAACCTGATTTGCCTTGAATTTGATACATAACATGGCATGCAGCAGGGAAAAGAGCATACCGCCTAAGAAGGCAAACAGCATCGCCAGATAAAAAGGGATCGGCGAGTTACCCGCAAAATATTGTGCGATGCAGACTGCAAAAAGTGCACCGCAGAAAGCACCGAAGCCCTGCAGACCTTCAATGGCAAGATTCGTGATGCCGCTGCGTTCGCAGTAGATACCACCGATAGCCATGATAAACAGTGGAAGAGCAAAAGATAAACCGTCTATAATGATTGTGTTCATTTAGTTGTCCTCCTTCCATCTGTTGACTTTGTATTTTACATAAGCTCCGCATGCGCTGAAAAGAAGTATAATTCCCGTTATTGCGGAGGCAATCTCAGCTTGTACGCCGGAAGCGGAATTCATATAAGTACTTCCCTTCGAAATGACCGTGATCAGGAAGGAAGAGAAGATGATGCCAATGGGAGAACTGTTGCCGAGGAGCGCCACCGCGATGGCATCGTAGCCTGTGCTGACAAGCACCTTAGGCTGGATGGAAGCAAAATATCCCATGTAGTAGGTGACACCTGCCAGCCCGGCGAATCCGCCGGAGAGCATCATGGCGAGCACTCTGGTGCGTCCCACCTGTATTCCTGCGTATTCTGCGGCGCGAATGCTGCTTCCCACGGCCTTGATCTCGAAGCCGAGAATGGTTTTATTCAAGAGAAAAGCGGTGACTGCAATACCGACAGCAGCCAGAAGGATTCCCAGAGGAATATCCATCTTGTAATCGCCGATCACCACGTCCACCAGTGTCAACCGGCCGGCCGCGCCTACATTTTTGGACTGTCTTGAGACAGGGTCCACATAGAAGGTGTTGATAAGAAAGCTGACTACATACTGGAAAATATAGTTAAACATGATTGTGGATACGACTTCATTGATATTAAAGCGGTGCTTGAGCCAGCCGACCAATGCGCCTGCCAGTGCGCCTACGGCGAAACCGATCAGTACCGTCAGAGGCTTTGCTACAAGCGCCGGAAGATCCGAGTAGCCGATCAGTATGGTAGCCGTGAATCCGGCCGCTAACATCTGTCCCGATACGCCGATGTTGAACAGCCCGGCTTTCAGGGCGATCAGAACCGACAGCGCGGCAAAAAGCATCGGGGTCAGTGCGTTTAAGAAGCTGGTAAAATCGGTAATCATGCCCTTGTGCCCCGCGTAGGAAGCCTTGGGCGCCAGACCGGAACCCTGAAGCAGATTGTAATACGCCTTGAAAGGGTTGCTGCCGAGAAGCGCTATGACGATAAGGCCGAAGATCAGGCTGAGCACGATTGTAAAAACGGGAATCATATATTGCTGCCGCTTCTCATGTCCGATGGTTTGTAACGTCAGTTTATGTATGATGTTATTTTTATTCTTTTTCATGGCGACCTCCTACTCCCATCATGAATTCGCCGACCTGCGACGGTGTGAGTTCTCTGGCATCGGCGATCTTCTGGATCTCTCCGTTATAGATGACGCCGATGGTATCCGCCAGATTCATGACTTCGTCCAGTTCCAGCGAGATCAGCAGGATCGCTTTGCCTTTGCTTCGCTCGCCGATGATCTGTTTATGAATATTCTCGATCGCGCCGATATCCAGACCGCGGGTAGGCTGTACGAAGATAGTCAGGGAAGAACCGAGTTCGATCTCTCTGGCGATGATAGCCTTCTGCTGGTTACCGCCGCTCATGGAGCGGACGATCGTGTCATTGCCCTGACTGCTACGGATATCGTATTTGCCGATCAGCTTGTCGCCGTATGTAGTGAATTCATCGTTGCTGATGACACCCTTACGGGAAAAAGGTTCCTCGAAATAATTCTTGAGCGCCAGATTGTCCGAGAGGGTAAAATCCATCACAAGTCCCACGTTGTGGCGGTCTTCCGGAATATAGGAAATACCCGCCAGATTTCTCTTACGGATGGAGTAGGAAGTGATATCCGCACCGTTTAACGTGACGGTTCCGCCGGCCGGTTTGATCAGTCCGGCGATGGCATCCGCCAGTTCGATCTGCCCGTTGCCTGAGACACCGGCCACGACGAAGATTTCCCCTTCCCTGACGGAAAAAGAGACATCCTTGACGACTTCATACTTGTCTTCATTGCATACGGTCAGGTGTTCCACACGCAGCACTTCCTTACCGTATTGCGGTTCGGGCTTGTCCACGGTAAAGCTGACCTCGCGCCCGACCATCAGATTAGCCATCGTCTTGGTATCCGTAGTGGCTACGTCTAACACATCGATCAGTTTGCCGCGGCAGAGAATGGCACAGCGGTCGGCAATCTTTTTAATCTCTTCTAATTTATGTGTGATCAGGATAATGGTCTTGCCGTCGTCCCGCAGACTCCTAATGATTTCCAGAAGGAATTCGATCTCCTGTGGAGTAAGCACGGCGGTAGGTTCGTCGAAAATGAGAATCTCCGCTTCGCGGTAGAGCATCTTAAGAATCTCTACACGCTGCTGCATGGAGACATTGACCTGCTCGATTACCTTGGTGGGGTCTACTTCGAGACCGAACTTACGTGATAAGGCAAGGATGTCCTCGTTTGCTTTCTTAATGTCTACCGATTTGAAGAGTCCTAATGTCTTCTTTACGGGTTCCATTCCCAGAATGATGTTTTCTGCAATGGTGTAGTTGCTCACCAGTTTAAAATGCTGGTGTACCATGCCGATATTCAGTTTGGTCGCGTGGTTGGGAGACTGGATTTTGACCTTCTCGCCGCGAATGATGATCTCGCCCTCGTCCGGCTCGTACATGCCGAACAGCATACTCATCAGAGTAGACTTGCCGGCGCCGTTTTCGCCGAGGAGTGCGTAGATCTCGCCTTTTTTTACCTGGATGGACACGTCGTCATTTGCCACGATACCGGGAAAACGCTTCGTGATGTGATTCATTTCGATAATGTAATCTGACATGCGTTGGCCTCGCTTTACTGGAAGTGTGTGCTGATGCACGAGTTATCTAAGTCGGTCGCGGGCATTAAGCTTATAAATTATATCGCTGGATACCCACGTTTTTGAAGGACGGTCGCGCAGAGGAAAGATAATATCTACGGAGCCGCGCTTTCGCTCCGCAAAAAGCGTAACAGGTGCTAAACTCGTGAGGAACCTCGTTAAGCACTGACGCTTTTTGAGGGGCTCCTTAAGATATTATCTTCCCTCTGCGCTTAGGCATTGAATAACTTACGGATTGTAATGTTTTTTCTATATATAGAATACGGCAAAATAAAAATGGCTGCAAGGAAAATTTACCTTACAGCCTTATATACATTTTAAATGACATGGCAGATATCAGCAAGAATATATGTGTGAACGACATTCTTGCCGAGTTTGCGAAGCAAATCTCGTAAGGTTAATTCCGAAGGAATTTACCTTTATTACCATGTGAAGTCATCCGGGGTTACGCCGTTGAAGTTAGCGGCGGGAACGATTGCGCCGGATTTTACGGACTCGTATGCAGCATCGATCTTGGAGATGGTGTCTGCGGATAACTGGCAGCGGCCGTCTGCGTTTACATAGCCTGTGGAGTCTGTGTCAGCCTGCAGAGTTACGTTGGCGCCCTTGAAGGAACCGTCTACTACTGCATTTAAGGCACGCTCTACATTCAAGTGCATTACTTTCAGTGCGGATGTCAGGACTACGTTGGCATCACCGTTCGCACCGTCGTCATACTGGTCTACGTCACAACCGATAAAATATACGCCGTCAGCTTCTTTCGCTGCTGTCAGTACACCGTTACCGGAAGCGCCTGCTGCTACGAAGATGACATCAACACCTTCGGCGATCAGTGCGTTACCTACGACTTTACCTGTTGCCTCGTCGGCAAAAGAACCTACGTAGTTACCGCCTACGTTGGCGCCGGTCACGTCTGTGCCTGCATAGGAAGGAAGTTCTACGATCTCGGCATTAGTGCCCTCAGTCTCATTTGCATATTTCACACCGCATTCAAAACCGTACTGGTAGTTTACATTGGAAGGATATGCGATACCGTTGACAACGGCTACCTTGCCGGTGGTGGTCTCAAGAGCGGCAGCCATACCTGCGAAGAAACCGGACTCCTGCTCTGCGAAGCACATAGCGTAGATGTTGTCTACTGTTACTTCGTTGCCTTCTGCGTCAGAAGGGAAGGAGTCTACCAGAACGAATTTCACGTCGGGGTTTTCTTCTGCGATTGTGGAGATTCCGGCAAACTGGAATCCGCAGCAGACGATTACATCGTAGTCTGCAACAATGTCAGCTACGGCCTGTACGGCTGCCGTTACATCACCTGTTGTCTCCTGTACCGGTGTTACGGTGCAGTCGGGATGACTTGCGATAAATGTCATGATACCGTTGTAGTTGTCTTCATTGAAAGAACCGTCGTCTACGCCGGAAGGACTGCTGACAATAGCGATTTTAAGCGCTGCGTCGGAAGCTTCTGCCGGAGCGGCGTCATCGTTTCCTTCTGTCTCTGTGTCTGCTGCCGCCTCGGGCTCGGTATCTGCCGTATCGTCTGCAGCGTCTGTTGCTGTATCTTCTGCTGTCGTATCATTTGCGGAAGACTGGGCGCTGTCATTGCCACAGCCTGCAAGTGAAAGAACCATAACAGAAGAAAGGATCAGTGCTAATACTTTCTTTTTCATAATTATTCTCCTCTCTGTATGTGGGCATGTCCTATTATAATAGGAAGAAAAAGGAATTCTTCTGCTTCTTTTAACAGGGACATGCTGTAATATTCTATAATATTAGCATTGACTGCAGATAAAAACAACTCTCTTTTTTCATAAAAACATTATAGAAAAAATATAAAACTCTTGTGAATTTTTCGTGTTCTTTCTTGACATTAAAAATTATTTGCATAATGATATATAGGTGGGATTTATTGGAATGACGAAGAGACGGGCTGACAGTTAAGAAATTCGGCCGGTTCCTGTCAGGAAAGGAGCAGAGCTAATCAATATGATCAAAACATTAGCGGCACAGATTAAAGAATTTAAGAAGGCATCTGTGCTGACACCTATTTTTATGATAATGGAGGTTGTCTTTGAGACGCTGATTCCGCTCTTGATGGCATCGATCATCGACGATGGTGTGGAAGCAGGCGATATGCGCCATATCTATATCGTGGGCGGCTTAATGGTCGGCGCGGCGCTGTGCGGACTCTTTTGCGGTGTCATGGGCGGTAAGTACGGTGCCCGGGCATCTACCGGTTTTGCCCGTAATCTGCGTAAGGCCATGTTTGACAACATACAGACATTTTCTTTTTCCAATCTGGATAAGTTCAGCACGGCGGGACTGGTCACCAGACTGACAACGGACGTGACGAATGTGCAGATGGCGTACCAGATGCTTCTGCGTATCTGTTTCCGTGCACCGATCAGCATGATCTGCGCTATGTCCATGGCATTTATGATCAATACAAGACTGGCTTCTATTTATATGGTAGCGCTTGTGTTGTTGGCGATCGTGCTGTTTTTTATTATCACCAGAGCGATGAAATACTTCCAGATGGCATTCCCGAAGTATGACGAACTCAATGCCTCCGTGCAGGAGAATGTCAGCGCGATCCGTGTTGTCAAGGCTTATGTCAGGGAAGATTACGAGACTTCCAAGCTTAAGAAAGCCAGTCAGGCTATCTATGATATTTTCTTAAAAGCAGAGAAAAACGTGGTGCTGAATATGCCGGTCATGCAGTTTACGGTCTATACCTGTATCCTGTTGATCAGCTGGATGGGTGCCAGAATGATCGTGCAGAATGAACTGACCACCGGTGCATTGATGAGCCTGATGGCATATTGTATGAATATCCTGATGAGCCTGATGATGGTTGCCATGATCTTCGTTATGATGAGCATGAGTATTGCCAGTGCAAGGCGTATCAGCGAAGTGCTGAATGAGAAGAGCAATCTGACTAATCCGGTCAATCCCGTTTATGAGGTGGCAAGCGGAGATATCGAGTTTAAGAATGTAGATTTTTCCTATTATGAAGATAAGAGCAAGGCAATACTGCACGATATTAACCTTAAGATCAAGGCGGGCGAGACCGTAGGCATACTCGGCGGAACAGGCAGTTCCAAAACAAGTCTGGTCAACCTGATCAGCCGACTGTACGATGTATCGGCAGGTTCTGTCATGGTAGGCGGCCGCGATGTGCGGGAGTATGACATGGAAAGCCTGCGTAATCAGGTAGCGGTAGTGCTGCAGAAGAATGTACTTTTCTCGGGGACGATTCTGGATAACCTCAGATGGGGAGATGAGAATGCCACGGAAGAGGAATGTAAGCGGGTGTGCCAGCTTGCCTGTGCGGACGAATTTATCGAGAAGATGCCGGAGGGTTATAACACTTACATAGAACAGGGCGGTACGAATGTGTCCGGCGGACAGAAACAACGTCTCTGTATTGCGAGGGCGCTTCTCAAGAAGCCGAAGATACTGATTCTTGACGACAGCACCAGTGCCGTGGATACGGCTACGGATGCCAGAATAAGGAAGGCTTTTGCAGAGGAGATTCCGGAGACGACCAAGCTGATCATTGCCCAGCGCGTGTCCAGCGTGCAGAATGCCGACCATATTATCGTCATGGATGAGGGACACATCAACGGCTACGGAACACATGAGGAATTGCTTGAGAATAACGAGATCTATCGTGAAGTATATGAATCCCAGACCAGCGGCGGCGGGGATTTCGATGAGAAGGCAGGTGAAGAGTAATGCCGGGACCAATGCATGGCAGAATGCCTAAAGGAAAAAGAATAGAAAATCCGGGAAAGGTTTTTAAGCGGCTGATGAAGTATGTGGCGAAAAGTTATGCGCCCCATCTGATCATTGTTGCCATATTGATCTTCGTCAGCGTATTGGCGAATGTGCAGGGGACAATGTTTATCCAGAGCCTGATTGATGACTATATAACACCGATGCTGACGACGGATGTGCCGGATTTTCATCCCCTTGCCATGGCGATCCTTAGGGTAGCAGGATTCTACGCCATCGGCGTAGCGGCGGCTTACACATACAACAGGCTTATGATCAATGTGACGCAGGGAGTTCTCAGGAATTTAAGAGATGACTTGTTTACCCATATGCAGACATTGCCTATTAAATATTTTGATACACATGCCCACGGTGACATTATGTCGGTTTATACCAATGACACCGATACGATCCGGCAGATGGTGAGCCAGAGTATGCCCCAGATATTCAACAGTACGATTACCATCGTCAGTGTACTGATCAGTATGATCGTTCTGAGCGTGCCGCTTACTCTGGTGACGCTTGTCATGGTGGCGGTTATGCTTGTCGTTACGAAGAAGACGGCGGGATTAAGCGGAAGTTATTTCTTGCAGCAGCAGAAAGATCTGGGTAAAGTCAACGGATTTATAGAGGAGATGATGGAAGGACAGAAAGTAGTGAAAGTCTTCTGTCACGAAGAGGAAAATATCAGACAGTTTAATGAATTGAACGATAACCTTTATCACAGCGCGGATAAGGCAAACTATCTGGTCAATATCGTAGGACCGGTCAATATGCAGCTTGGTAATGTGAGTTATGTGATATGTGCGATTGTCGGCGGTGTGTTGGCGATTTCGGGGATTTCCGGATTATCTCTGGGAGCTCTTGCCAGTTTCCTGACCTTTAATAAGAGTTTTAATATGCCGATTAACCAAGTGAGTCAACAGTTTAACTCCATTGTCATGGCGATGGCCGGTGCGGAGCGTATCTTTAAGATGATGGATGAGGTGCCGGAGACGGACGAAGGCTATGTGACTCTGGTCAACGTCAGGGAAGAAGGCGGCAGACTTGTGGAGAGTGCGGAACGTACCGGACGCTGGGCATGGCGGCACGAACATCAGGCTAATCATGCGGTAGATTATGTGGAGTTGAAAGGAGCCGTGGTGTTCGACGGCGTGGATTTTGGCTACAATGATGACAAGATCGTGCTGCATGATGTGAAGCTCTTTGCTGAGCCGGGACAGAAGATCGCTTTCGTCGGTTCCACCGGAGCAGGTAAGACGACGATCACGAATCTGATCAACCGCTTCTATGATATACAGGACGGTAAGATCAGATATGACGGCATTAATGTGAATAAGATCAAGAAGGCGGATTTACGGCGTTCTCTCGGAATTGTATTACAGGATACACACCTGTTTACGGGAAGTGTTATGGATAACATACGTTACGGAAAGCTGGATGCCACTGACGAGGAAGTTATTGCAGCGGCAAAGCTTGCCAATGCGGACGGCTTTATCAGACATCTCCCGGAAGGATATGACACGATACTGACCGGAGACGGCGCTAACTTGAGTCAGGGACAGAGACAGCTTCTCGCCATTGCCCGTGCGGCGATTGCTGATCCCCCGGTGCTGATCCTGGATGAGGCGACCAGTTCCATCGATACCCGTACGGAGCGGATCGTGCAGGACGGTATGGATAAGCTGATGAAAGGCAGGACCACCTTCGTGATTGCACACAGGCTCTCTACCGTCAAGAATTCCGACTGTATCATGGTATTGGAGCAGGGGCGGATCATTGAAAGAGGAACGCATGACCAGTTGATTGAGGAGAAAGGGAAATATTATCAGTTGTATACGGGGAATGCGATTACGGCGTAAATAGTGTTATAAATAAGGCAAACCGAATGGTTTGCCTTAAATTCTTGTCACAATATGTAAATTGTAATTGACAGACATTAGTAGGTGATTGTATAGTAGAAATAGACTACATACATTAGTCTGAAAGGAGGGGAGACAATTATATGAGGAGCATTTATAACATGTCAGAGGCTGAACAGGAGGTGATGGAAAAACTGTGGGATCAGAGTGAAGGCGTCAGACAGGCACAGCTTCTTGCCTTGTTTGAAGAAGAAGGGAAAGCGTGGAAGAGACAGACCTTAAACACTTTCCTGTCAAGGCTGGAAGAGAAGGGAATGGTAAAAAGGGAACACAGGATCGTCACACCTATATACAGCAGGGAAGAATACTATCTGAAGCAAATGAAAAGTGCGATCGATCATATGTATGGCGGCAAATTGAGCAATCTTGTGGCTGCATTTACGCAGGAGAACAGTATTAGCCAGCAGGAGGCGGAGGAACTTGTCAGGATCCTGGAAAATTATTAGGGAGATAGCAACATGAAGTATCTGCTGATCATGTCTCTTTCGGGAAGTACAATGGTAGGAATCTACATGCTGCTCAGAGGCCTGCTGCGGGATAAAATGTCTGCAAGGCTGCAATATCTGTTCGTCAAAGCGGCTATTCTGTACTATTTGATACCGCTTCCTTTCGTGAAAAGGTGGTATATAAATATTGCAGAGCATCTTCAGCCGGAACGGAAAAGCATTGCACAAGCCTCGGCGGCATGGGCGGGATATATGGTTCATGCGAATGAGAAAATCTATATCAACGGCTATATGAAGATTCAAATAATTATTATAGTAATATGGCTGGCATTTGCCACATTGTGGCTGTCATGCAAAATAAACGACTATTGTAAGACAAGAAAGAGAGTGTTAGATTGTGCAGATCAGATCATTACCAAAGAGGAAAGCTCCTTTCTGGAGCGATTAAAAGAGCAATGCGGTGTGGAACGAAAAGTTACCGTATATCAGGATAATATAAGTGGAAGAAGCATAACCTTTGGTTTTCTGAAGCCGGTTATCTTGTGTGACCAGAAGCCGGGCAGTCCCGATGCGGAATTGATTCTGTGCCATGAACTGATTCATATTAAGCGGTGGGACGTCTGGTGGAAAGTACTGGTGCAGTGCGTGATCCTGCTGCACTGGTGGAATCCGGCAGCATGGATTATGTACCGGGATTTTGAACGAACCTGTGAATGGTCCTGTGATGAGATAGTAGTGCAGGACAGAACGAAAGATGAAATAAAGAGATACTTGAAGCTGATGATTCTGGAATCGACCAAGGTTGAGGAAGGTGAGAAAAAATATCAACGATGGGCGGCGGGATTCGGAACCAAAGCAGAAAAAATAAAGAAAAGGATGGATAACGTTATGAAGATGAGAAAGTGGAATAAGAGTGCGGCAGGCGCGGTGGTTGCCGTATTAGTAGCAGCCAATTCGCTGACGGCGCTTGCTTATGAGGATACGATTCATGAAGGATTAAATAGGAATATGTCGCAGGCCGAAGTAGAATATTTCATGGAGGGGCAGACGTGGCAGTATATTCCGAAGGAAGTTGAGGTAGAAGTATTGGAAGAGGCTGATTCATATATACCGTACAACAATGACATCAGATACGATGATCAGTTTGTGGACGCAGATGGCAGAATCTACCCGACACAGGACGAAGGAGTTACAGGTGTTTATTGGGGCTGTAATCATAATTATGAACCGGGAACACGTGTTATGCATGATAAGAAATCGGACGGTAGTTGTCTTGTAAAAGTGTATGATGCAGAGCGGTGCAGTAAATGTGGTTTTGTATTAGTTGGTGATTTTATATCCGAGACGAGGTACGCCAAATGTCCGCACTGATACCATAAATATAAAGGTCGATGCAATAAATAACGATACAATAGATAATAATACTACAGTAACACTGCTATAGATAGTGATATTATAAAACCAATGCTATTATAAATAACGATATTATAAAACCAATGCTATTATAAAAAATGATATTATAAAACCAATAATACTATAGAAAACGATATTATAGAAATTATAATAGCGGCACTTTAGATATCAATACAATTACAATATATGGCGACACGACAGATATCAATATTACTGCTGCTAATGCCATTGCTATAATCATTAATACAACAAACAAAAATACCACAAAATCAGATTATTTTCAATATGTTCACTGCAATTTGTTGTCTCCAAAGAAAACAGTTTGACACCATAGATAGCAGATGTTAAGATTATAATGACTACATAATATAGTCGTTTGAAACTGCGCTGTGTTTTATCCGCGGTAGAAATGCATGGGTTTCAAAGTATTTGCACAATAAGAGAAACTGTATACTAAAGAATAAATAGTCAAAGGAGATGATGGAGATATGAAGAAAAATATTCCGATAATTGTAGTTGGTGTGGTGTGTCAGGATTGGGATCATTTTCACCAGCGGTAGAGTTAGTCAGACGTGCCGGCACGGATATCCGGCGGCGGCCGCGATGATTTGGCTGGTGCGCATAACCTTGGCATAATGAAAGAATATGGAAACGCTCCTCTCTCCGAAATACGGAAAGAGGGGTGTTTCTTTTGGTCATACTTCTCTGACCAAAATGCGAAAAGCAGCTCACTTTCCATAAGCACGTAAATGGGCTGCTTGTATGCTATTTATTCATTTCGAGCTTGATTTTATCAATAAAATCCTGTTCACATCCGGTGTACAATCTGATATTTTCATCTGACATATCATGCCGGAGCATATTTTCGATGATACCTTTTAAAGTGTCAGTATTTCCCTGTTGGATGCCTTGTTGTCTGCCCTGTTCCAGTCCTCATTCTTTGCCTCGTTCCATCCCAATCTCAAGAATATTCATCTTCACAGCCTCCCATTCTTCTGATTGTTTTACTTCTTCCACGATTCTGTCTAAATCCACTATTCGTTTGTCCTGCACCATAACGCTCTCATTATTCAGTGCGGTGTGCTTCATGTACTGTAGCAGACTGATCAATTCAGGTCGCCCGTTTTTACTCGTCATATTCAGGAATATCTTGCTTGTACCATCATCCAATGACAGTTCCGGTACTTCTTCGCAACGTTCACTGAAAGTATACATTGCCAGATCTTTATCCTCTCTTTCCTGGTATGGCAGAGAGGATATTTGTATTATGTCCTCCCTGCGGTTATTTAGTTGTAAGCAAGGAGTTATTGCAGAGAATACTCTGCATAGATACAAGATACTGTAAGAATCTTAGAATTGTTCTTTGCTTGGGATTATCTTATCATATCCTATATTTCATTGCAAGATAAACATAATAATAAACAATGTGTTCCACTCTTTCGAGTTCGCGGTGCAAATCTCGCAATCAAACTTGTTCGATTATTTATATAGAAGATTGCTCGTTCATGCACGAGTTTGCGAAGCAAATCTCGCAAAGTTAATCGCGAAGCGATTTACTTTTTTCACATACTCCGCTTACAATACGTCCGAACCGTCAGCCATAGGAAAAGTGGAATCTCAAATGTTGGCACGATCATCAGAAGCCACGGCGTCCATACGGTGAGGGGTCCGAATTTCAGAAATTCAAAGTAATATGTTACGGCATAGCCAAACGAGTTGCTTCCGCCCAGCGCGCCGGAAGGAAACAGTACCCTTAAGTAAGCGGATAATGTATTGCCGATCATCATGTAGAAGACGGACGGAAACAGGACGAAGGCGATGGTCAGTCCGGTGGCAATCGTCGTATTCTTGCAAGCGGAGGACACAAACAGCACGAAGCTGACGCAGGCAAGCAGCGCGATGAAGCCGGCAAGCATAACAAGATTCTGAAGCTGCCCCATGTTCAGACCAAGCAGCGTGGATGCTGAGAAAAGTATCTGCATGGAGGTCTGTCGGCATTCCCATCCGAAAAGGATGTTGGAGATTACCATGAAGATCGCCATGCACAGCATAAACATGACAATGCTGATGGTCAGGGCTGACAATATTTTCACAAAAGCAAGGCTTCGCCGTCCGCGCTTGGTACTGCGCAGAATATCGTCCGCACCCGTCTGGTATTCGCAGCTAAATGACGGGGCTGTGACCATGACACACAGAAACATCAGGATAAACAGGTAGATTCCCTCATATTCAAACATATTGGTATCGTAGCCCGGATAGTAATAGAAGGGCATTGTCACTTTATCATACATTTTAGCGGCGATCTGCTGCGCCTGCGGATTATTTCTCTGCTCCAGTTTCATCAGATCGGTCAGATGGGTACGGCAGCGCTCGTAAAAGTTCAGGGCGTCTTCTTCGGTCATTTCCGTATAGTCCGGAGCCAGTCCGCTTTCAGAGTCGGCCATGACTTCGCGCAGTCTGCTGATTTGCGGTGACCAAGGGAATATTTCACTGTTGTGCACATTGCGGGGAAAATCTCCATAGAAATCCCCGTATATTTCCAGATTTTTCTGATAGGCATGCAGCCCCTCTGCCATTTTCTCCGGGGTTATTTCTCCGGCGTTCGGGGTCTGCAATTCCTTACGTATAGCAAGGGCTTCACGGCCCTTTATCGTCATTTCCTGACCGTTTTCTTCATAGGTAAACCGCACGTAAGTGACAGGCACATATGCCATAAAGACAGATAAAATCACCGCTGCAGCAAGGAATAGGAGAGTGCTTCTGGTGCGTAAGACGCGTTTTAGTTCTTCTTTATATAATCTTGTCATGATGAAATTCCTTTCTAGTGTTATTTTAGGTGCAGATACAAGTCTTCCAGCGTAGGATTCTGCGCCTCCGCATCCGGGATATCCGTCGGATTTCCGAGGTACCTGAGACAGATACTGCCGTCCGCCTCGTTGCGCAGATTGACGATCTGTATCTTGGGTTCGGATTCCCACATGGGAAGTTCCTGTGGTGGGATTACGGCTTGAAATACTTTGCCGTGCATCTGCGACACCAGCTCCTGTGTGGTGCCGGTCAGCAGGATTTCCCCGTTTTTCATAATGGCGTTTCTCGTTGCGATATATTCTACATCGGGTACGATGTGGGTGGAGATCAGCACAATCCGGTCTTTGGCAAATTCCGAGAGCAGATTGCGGAAGCGCACCCGCTCGCCGGGGTCAAGACCGCTGGTGGGCTCATCCAGAACGAGAAATTCAGGATCGTTCAGAAGAGCCTGTGCGATTCCGACGCGGCGCTTCATGCCGCCGGAGAGTTTGATGATTCGCTTCCTGCGCACGTCATTAAGAGACAGCCTCGCAAGCAGCTCGTCAATTCGGTTTTTCGCCTGTGCATTGGTCATTCCCTTGAGTGCGGAGATGTACTCCAGATATTGCTGTACTGTAAATTCCGGATAAAAGCCGAATTCCTGCGGCAGATATCCGATAATGTCCCGATAGGCATCATCCAACTGCGCGATGTCTACGCCGTCATAGCAGATCCGTCCAGCGGTAGGCTTCATAATGCCGCAGATCATGCGCATCAGCGTGGTTTTGCCGGAGCCGTTGGCACCGAGCAGTCCCCATACACCGGGCGTAAGGTGCAGACTCACATCCGCCACCGCTTTTTTGACGGGAAATTCCTTATTGGTTTTGTCTTTAAAATGTTTTGCTACATGTTCCAGTGTGATTTCCATGATGTTCTCTCCTTCTTACAGTAAGTTTAAATTTGTAATGTGTTTTCCGAGATACGCGGTATCTTAATTCAACATTTGTTCAACAGATTTATAAGAACATATGTTATGGTATTCGTGACAGATCACGGCAATACAGATCAGAGCATATCCCGTCCAGAGGCAGAGTCGTGCCGGTGTCTGTAATAAGCTGCTCTTGTCGATAACTTCATAACAAAGCCATGAAGACAGTAGGCAGAGGATTACACTTACAGTCTGAAAAACGGACGGGGTTGTGCGCGCCCACAGCATTATGCATGCCGTTGCCGCAGTCATAAACGGGACGATAAGAGTTATGATAGTGACCGGAATAGTCAACCCAAATCTTCCAACAGCCAGAGCAAGAACGGTCAGCATACAGACGTCTCCAATACCGATAAACAGTAATTGGGATAGCAGACTGCCGCCAATGGCAAAGTGGGTGGACTGTTCCAGTTCAAACATTTTATATCTCGATGCCCGTTTTAAGATCGGGATGGCGCTCATTGCGACCACGCCTCCGCAGCCGCAGAGGAATCTGGGCAGAATATATAGATCGACCCATTCTAAAGTACTGTTTGTGTGTATACAGAAGAAGACAGCGCATAGAGCCGCCAGTACCATTCCCTGTGTAAGCCAGATTTTCCATGCCAGGAATTTGACCTGCTTCGTCACCAGTCCGGCTAAAGATAATACGGGCGATCCCGCAGGATTTAGGCAGTCGGCTTGTTCTTGCACAAGCCGGAGCGTATCCTGCATATGGGATTCGTAGGCAGTGCCTTTTTCAATTGCGAATAAGTTCTTCCATTGTCTATGAAGCATAGGATACCTCCTTGTCGGGGATAGGGGTGGATCGTTTTACGTTGTATTACTACAGAACCGGTCGGATCGTGGCGTGGTATATTACATTGCGGCGGATTTGTTCATTTTCTGTACTGCACGCCGCAGCTTCGTCTGTACCGTGCGCAGAGGAAGCCCTGTGACAGCGGAAATTTCCTTAAGCGACAGCTCCTGACCGTATCGCAGCAGCACAAGCTCCCGCTGTGTGGAATCCAGACAGGTTAAAGCCGATGCAAGCTGCAGTCTGTCCTCCGCGGTCTGAAATCCGCTTTCCGATTGAACTTCTGCTGCCGCATAGTTTTCCGGCAGCGATTCGAGAGAAAACTCCGGTACGGATCGTTTGCGTTTGATATCAATGCAGGTATTTGCGGC
This sequence comes from Lachnospiraceae bacterium, assembly GCA_014804365.1. GTDB lineage: Bacteria > Bacillota > Clostridia > Lachnospirales > Lachnospiraceae > UBA3282. The sequence continues at coordinate 8,450 of JAAUZX010000077.1, read as the reverse complement.
AATTTTATAGAGAAAAGATTTAAACTGCCCTCGGTGGTGGTAACGGTCGATGAACCGCACCAGCTTTAAGAATGTCTCCTGCGTGGCATCCTGCGCGCTTTCCATGTCGGGTATATGCCACATACAGTAGCGCAGAATGGCAGGATAGTACAGTTCCACCAGCTCGTTAAGACACTCACGCCTGCCCTGTTTAATTTGTCTGATCAGTTCATCTTCGCGCGTCAAGATAATCTCCCTTTACAATTCACAGTCACACCTGTTATGATATCGATTCACATATGATTGCCGTAAAATAAAAAGCAACAATTTCATTCATTCGTCCGGTAATCGGTTCTGTTATATAGAACGTGGAAAAGAAATAAAATGATTCATGTTTGTGAAAAAAAGAATTTCGCCGAATAGCGCCTGATTGCTCCTCGATTGCATATGCAATTACATATTAATTGAAGACAAAAAAAGACCGGTCAATTTTCCGTTGACCGGTCTCTTGTAATTCTATTCAAAATAGTAATTTATTTCAGTTTAGCTTTCTCCTCCGGACTCATCGGACGAACAAGGAAGAGACTCAGCAGCAGTGCGATGATATAAAGCACAATTGTAAGATACAGTACATTCTGATACCCCACCGGGTTGATTTCGTTGCCGTGGGAGTCGGTGATAAATTCTCCCGTTTTATTTACGATCAGATTGGCAACCTGATTACCGGTAAGTCCGGCAAAAGCCCATGCGGATAAAGTAATTCCGTGGAGGGCGCTGATGCTGCCCATGCCGTAGTGGTCGGACAGAAGTGTAGGTACGTTGGAGAAACCGCCGCCGTAACCCGCGTTGACAACGAAGATCAATCCAAGAACAAGGATCGTCAGAAGCATATTGCCCTGACCGTTCTTGATACCGCCTGTCAGCATAACCAGTCCGGTAAATACAATAGACAGAATGAAAATCAGCTTATAGATCGTGTTACGGTCTTTCATCGTATCCGCCCATGCGGAGAAGCCGAGACGTCCGCCCGCATTGAAGACTGCGGAAACTGTGGAGATGACACCCACAACACCGGCCAGACCGATACATTTTACGATCATTTTTTCCTGAGAGATCAGTGCAAGACCGCAGGTGATGTTGATGTAGAACATCAGCCAGATACCGATATAGTTTGCAACGGGTCTTGTCTTGATGACAGAGATGATGCCCTGTCCCTTCTCTTTCTTCTGGGGCTCATGCCAGCCTTCCGGTTTCTTGAGAAGCAGATGTCCTACGAACATCATAACGAAATATACGCACGCGAGGATTAGGAACATCTTGTAGATTCCGCCGTCTCCGAGGTTGTCAAGCATTGCCTGCATGATCGGGCTTGCAATCGCCTTAGCAGCGCCGAAGCCGGCAACCGCAAGACCGGTGGCAAGACCTTTACGGTCTTCAAACCAGAGCATAAGTGTCTTGACAGGAGATAAATATCCGGTTCCTAAGCCGATACCCATAATAAAGCCGTAGCAGATATAGATACCGATCAGTGCCAGAGGACTTGCCTGATGCTGACCGCCGTAGTAGATGAAAAATCCGGTTCCTGCCATACCTGCCGCGAAACAGATCGAGGCAATCAGCGAAGATTTATGTATGTCTTTCTCTACCACATTTCCTAAAAATGCTGCCGACATTCCGAGGAAGAAGATTGCAAAGCTGAACGCCCACTCCGTAGCACCCTTGGAAAAGCCGATGTAGTCTGCGATTTCCTGACTGAAGATGGACCAGCAGTAGACTGTACCGATACTACAGTGAAGCAGAAGCGCCGGAATAGCGGCACATACCCATTTGTTTTGATTTTTTTTCATTGTGTAAGAGTCCTTTCTTATATTGTAGAAATATACTGAAACGCAAATATGGAATTGTATAATCCCAATTTATTTTACTCCTGTTTATGGAAAAACTCAAGTTAATAAAATATAATTGTGTGAATGGTGTTTCGTGAAGTATAATGTGGGTATGGCGTTAAGCACTTATTTTAGAGAGTTATGTAAACTAAATAAAGCGGAGCGCCAATTATGGCTGCTACAGAGGCAGATTGCGAGAATATCATATATGGAACAAAAAGAGCATATTGCTATGCAGGACATTATTGTATTAATAAAGAGAACGAAATCATTTGTGGAAAACCGGGAGATGGCGGAGCACATTCAAGTGAAAGGTCCGGCAGACTATGTGACGCAGGTGGATACCGGTATTCAGAACTTTTTATCTCAGGAACTGGGTAAGCTTGCTCCCGGCATTCAGTTTCTTGGTGAAGAGGAAGGTCTGCATGAGATGTCCGGAGATACCTACTGGATTCTGGATCCCATAGACGGCACGACAAACCTGATCCATGACTATCAGCACAGTGTCGTATCACTGGGATTATATGAAAAGGGAGAGATTACGCTGGGCGTAGTCTACGATCCTTATCGGGAGGATGTATATCACGCACAGAAGGGGCAGGGAAGCTTCTTAAACGGAAGACCGATCCATGTGTCGGAAGTGGAGACGCTCAGGGAAACGATTGTCACGATCGGTACATCGCCTTACGACAGAGAGCTGACGGAAGTGAATTTCCGGCGTTTCCGGCGGGTTTTTGAGAAAAGTCAGGATATCCGCAGGACAGGCTCGGCGGCACTTGATCTGGCTTATGTGGCTTGCGGGCGCACGGGCGGGTTCTTTGAATCACTTCTTTCTCCATGGGATTTTGCGGCGGGAATGCTGTTAGTCACGGAGGCGGGAGGAAAGGTGACGAATTTTGCCGGAGAGCCTTTGAATCTTCTGCAAAGAGGAAGTGTTGTTGCTACGAACGGAAAGGTGCATGAGGAGTTGAGGGGGCTGATAGAGGAGAGGAAAAGATGAATCGGACAATACAAAGAATAGAATATCGTTTCGGGAAGGCGGGAATCCGCCGAAGAAGTTCAATTTTTTAAGATATCCTTAATATTATTGAGCTGCGGATAAAAATATGATAGGTTTAAGGCATGAACCTTAAGAATATTTTTCGAGACAACTGCAACAATAATGTATCAACAGAGGAAAAAGGACGGGAGTACGGATGAAAAGTAAGCTGTATTATGCACTATATTTTTTATATGCCATCGTAGTGGCGTTTGTTCTTTATTTGAATGGCGTATTTACAGGGGAAGAGATTTCTATTGTAAATCTGGCGATCAATATCGGGTTCCTGCTCATCATAGGGATTATTTTTTGCATATCTTCCATCAGTTTCGGCAGGCTGAACAGGGTCACTTATGAGCTGGAAGAGGTTGCGATCCGTCTGCAGAAGGAATACAAGGAGGCAAACGGAAAGAATCTCTGGGGAAATTACAAGGATAATGCCAAAGTTTTTCAGGAGGAAGTATTGCAGGACGCGTTTAACAAGTACCGTCTGCGGGTAAAAGGTGCAAAGACGAAGCGGGGAGCGGCTTCGTCCTGTGACTTGGAGGAATATATCAATGAGGACCTTTTGGACAGAGTAGGCATGAATTTCTTTAATTCCGGGATTTCCGGGACGCTTACGGGTCTGGGTATTTTGGGAACGTTTCTCGGTCTGTCCATGGGACTGGGTGCATTCAGCGGCGATGATATTTTTACGATTTCCGATAATGTGGGATCTTTACTTTCGGGCATGAAAGTGGCCTTTCACACTTCGGTATATGGCATCTTCTTTTCGCTTGTATTTAATATTGCTTACCGCAGCATTATGTCGGATGCTTATGAGACGCTGGATGAGTTTTTGTGTGTGTTCCGTCAGACTGCACAGCCCTATGCCGGGAAGGACGACGAAGGCACTGCGGCGCTGCTTGTTTATCAGGCAGGGATGGCGAATTCCTTAAAGCAGATGCTGGAAATGATGAAAGGCAATGCGATGGAACAGACGGCGGGCGTAGAGCGTATCGTAGATAAATTTACCGAACAGATGCAGTCCGCTTTGGATAGGGACTTTAAGAAACTCGGGAGTACACTGAAAGCTGCGGGAGAGTCGCAGGCTGCCAGCGCGGCAAATGCGTCGGAGATGATTGAGGCGGTTACAGCGTTAGTGGAGGTAAACCGCAATGTGCAGGAGGCTCTTACCCATGTCATGGAAAGGCAGGAGCTGTTTGCAAAGCAGATCGAGGAGCAGAAGAAAATGCTGGCGGATGCGTGCAGTGATATGAGCGATGAGATCAGCAGCCGGTTATATACATTTGAACAGATGAGGAATTTATATGAAGAATAGACGAAGGAACAGGGAAGCTTTTGCGGAACACAGTTATTGGCAGTCTTATTCGGATATGATGGCGGCGCTTCTGCTGATCTTCATTCTGATGATAGCGATCACCCTTACCATATACAGACAGAAAACGAATGATCTGGATAAGACAAGGCTGGAGCTCAGCACGGCACAGAGTAAGTTAGATGAGACGATAGAAGATCTGGAACTTTCCAAGGCGGAGCTGGAGAAGTCCAATGAGGAGCTTGCGTCTTCATTAGCGGAGCTGCAGCAGGCTTACGAGCAGGCAGCTTTGACGCAGGAAGAATTAAATAACGCCTATTTGGAAATAGAAAGTGCCAGACAGGAGCTGACGACGACGAAGCAGGAACTGCAGGATATTGTCGGAATCCGTACGGATATTATCGGGGCGCTGCAGTCTGCTTTCAGTAATTCCACGATGAAAGTGGATGCCCAGACAGGTTCCATTACGTTTTCTTCTGATGTACTTTTCCGTTATAACAGTTCCTCGCTTACGGCGGACAGCAGGGAGACGTTGAAAAACATTATTCCGATGTATCTGGATGTGCTGCTTCAGGATCAGTTCCGCGATTATATCGCAGAAATCATTATCGAGGGACACACGGATACGGACGGTGGCTACCAGAGCAATATGGAGTTGTCCTATGAGCGGGCCAATGCCGTGGCGGATTTCTGTCTGAACAAGAGAAACGGCCTCAGTGAGACGGAGATCGAGCAACTTCAAAAGTTACTTACCGTCAATGGAAAATCATGGAGCAATCCGGTCTATCAAACGGATGTTTTCGGTAATCCCACGGATAAGGTGGATATGCCGGCGTCCAGAAGGGTGGAAATTAAGTTCCGGCTGAAAGAAGATGAAATGATAGAGAAGATTGCGGGGATTTTGGAGCAGGAATAGGGGTGCTCGTTAAAATATGAGAGAGATTCTGGCGAAAAATTTACGCCAGAATCTCATCAATCCTACGCCGCTCGTCGTCACTGAAATGTGAATTGTTAAGCATGCCTACATTATCTATGATCTGGGAGGGTCTGGAGGCTCCGATCAAAACGCTGGTAATGTCTCCGTCACGCAGAATCCATGCCAATGCCATTTGAGCAAGACTTTGGCCGCGTTCCTTTGCAATTGCGTTTAAAGCCACTATCTTTCTTAAGGTATCCTCATTAACAGCGTTTTCCTTTAAAAATCTTCCGTCGGTTTTAATCCGGCTGTCTGAGGGAATACCGTTTATATAGCGGTCTGTCAGGAGGCCTTGTGCCAGAGGGCAGAAGGTAATGATTCCGATACCGTTTTGGGCGGCATAGTCTTTTAAGCCGTCTTTTTCTATATCACGGTTAAACATGGAATAATTCCGTTGATTGATGATAAACGGAGTTCCCATTTTGCGGAATAATTCTGCAATGGCAATTGTCTGTTCCTTATTGTAATTGGAAATACCCACATATAAGGCCTTGCCGCTCCTGACGATACCGTCTAAAGCGCCGGCTGTTTCCTCGAGCGGCGTGTCGGGATCGGGTCTGTGATGATAATATATATCGACATAGTCCAGCCCCATTCTAGTAAGGCTCTGATCCAGACTGGCGACCAGATATTTTTTGCTTCCCCAGTTGCCGTAAGGACCGGGCCACATGTCATAGCCTGCTTTGGTGGAGATGATCAGTTCATCTCTGTAAATACCGAGGCTTTTCTTTAAAATGCGCCCGAAGTTTTCCTCTGCGGCACCGTAAACAGGTCCATAGTTATTTGCCAGATCGAAATGTGTGATTCCGTTATCAAAAGCGGTTTGGCACATGGCGGTCATATTATCAAAATTTCCGTTTGATCCGAAGTTATGCCATAAACCCAGTGATACCGCAGGAAGCAGCAGACCGCTTGCTCCGCAACGGTTGTAGTGCATTTTGTCATAGCGTGTTTCTTCTGCGTTATACATGATGATTCTCCTAAAATTTTTTTAATAAAATATATAGTGGATAATACGGATTGATTATAGCATTTAGGACGAGTCGGAGTCCAGTTCCGATTTAGCTGACTTTCAGAATGACAGACATTAATTACATGGATAATATTTTGTAACAGATGTTATGATATTAGAGATCATGAAACATAATTAATGTTGCCATACAGGTGTCATATTTAGAGCGTTAAAATTACAGAAAACACTTGGAGGAATCAATATGTTAGAGTTACCGGAAAGCTATACGATATCAAAGCAGATCGAACAAACATTAAAAGGGAAAATAATCAGTTGTATCGAGATCATGCATACACCGCATAAGTTTGCCTTCTTTCAGGGAGATATGGACAAATATCCTGATTATCTGGAGGGACAGGCAATTGTCGGGGCAACATACCATGGCGGTATGATTGAGATAGATACTGAGGACAGTATGATTGTGTTTGCCGACGGAGCCTGCCCTAAATATTATGAGGACAAAAGGAAGTTTCCGAAAAAGCACCAGATGGCAATCTATTTTGATGATGAGACAGCAGTTTTTGTATCTATTCAGATGTATGGTTTTATTTCTGTTTTTCCGAAGGGAAAATGCACGGAGGAGTATTATATTTCTTCCTCCGGTAAGACAAGTCCGTTAGCGGAAGAGTTTACACTTGACTATTTTATAAACCTTTATCCGTCCGGCGGTAAGAAATTGTCCGCAAAGGAATTTCTGGCAACGAAGCAGCGTATACCGGGACTGGGGAACGGGGTCTTGCAGGATATTTTGTGGGATGCCGGTATAGATCCCCGTTTTGACATGCGCCAGGCGACAGAAGCGGATTTTGAGGCATTATATACGTCAGTTAAGAAAATGCTGAAGAAAATGTGTGAATGTGGCGGGCGTGATACGGAAAAGGATCTGTTCGGAAACAAGGGCGGATATATTACGCAGCTTAGTAAAAATTCTTTATATGAACCGTGTATGAAATGCGGACATGAAATCAGTAAAGCGAATTACATGGGCGGAACGGTGTATTTTTGCGAGTGCTGCCAGAAAAGATAATTTGTCCGCGCTTGTGTTTCGTACATACAAACATAGAGATGGAGCCATTGCGCAAGCAGGTATTGATCTGCCCGACAGTGGCTCTTTCTGTATGTCAGGATAATAGTATTTTTTGAAAAAGTGCAAAAAAATACGAGAACAATGCAAGGATAAGATATAATAGAAGCAGGAAGCAGAATAAAGGAGCCGGAAAATTGATGAGAATAATGACAGTCCGAATGCTTAGCGGAATGATGGGCTTGATATATTTATGTGCGCAGAGCGGTGCGATGCATATGGATGTGCAGAACGAAGAGATGAATCAGCGGGCGGCCGTTTATTGCGTTGAGAAAAAGAAGGAAGAGATTGGTGAGAACCTGAGTGAGCAATTTGCCTATCTAAAAAGGGCTCTATGTGAAATCGAGAAGAACATACGTAACATTCAGTTTTCATTGCGGGAAACGGCGGATGGATATGAGTTAATTCTATATGACAGAGAAAAACGGGAGGTTTTTTCGGAGGTTTATCCGGTGGAACCGTGGGTTAAGGAAGTATCGGATGGGATTTTGGAAATCGGTATCAGCACGGGAAGTCCGGCAAGATATACTTTTTATTTTCGAAAAGCAGACGGAAAGATATCGGATACTTTTTATAATGCTAAGGTGTTTGGGGGACGATATATCGCACATCGCCCTGTGGTTGGTGATCGGTGGGATGAACCATTGATTCTGACAGATATTTTTGAAGAAGGGATTCTGTATCAGGAGATATACAGAGATTTCAGTGTAACAGCAGACCTAATGTCAGCGATCTATAGTATCGAATTGACGGACGAAGAACATATCATGCTGGATTATTGTGTGGGAGAAGATTATACGGTCGTCAGTGAAGTGGTGGAAATAGAACTTGGTGAATAATTTTAAATTTTAGCACTCACCTCTTGTTTTGGGGATGCGTGTATTGTCTTACTTTATCAGGTCTCGTAAAGCCCATAAAATGGCGCTTTTCGGGACTTTGCTATTTTCATCAGGCGTCATCAAATTGTATCGTTTTTGTCGAAAATGGGGTATAAAATGGGGTATGGAAATTCTGATAGTGATAGAATATTTCATGTGCAGATAAAAGTATATGGGGTATTTTAGAAATGACAAGGTCGCATGATTGACGATATGGCGTATTTGTCATATACTAAATGCAGAAGGTGAAATGGTGAAAGAAAATGAGTGAATTTCAG
>JAAUZX010000076.1 GCA_014804365.1 Lachnospiraceae bacterium | reverse complement strand
AATCCTACCGCTCAGCTTGGTCTCTACGTCATCAATCCTACCGCTCAGCTTGGTCTCTACGTCATCAATCCTACCAGTCAGCCTTTCTTCCACACCATCAATTTTACAGTCCAGTTTGCCTAAACTGCTTTCCACACCGTCCATACGCCCCATAAGTGCCAAAAACATCTCTTCATTGGTCATGTTTACCATCTCCCTGTTCATTAAGTTTACCTCTCTTTCTGCTTTCGGTCAACGCGGAACATTTGTTCAATTCAATACAAAATATTATCGAATTACCGTATTTTATTCCGTTGCCGCTTAATTTATGTTACTGCATAACAACATGTGAAAATATCGGTGACATACCAATGACTCCATAACATATGGACAGATTTTCACATAGATTTGCTTGATGGATAAGAGTATACTATTTTCACAAAGTAATGTCAATTAAAGAATTTTTAGATGCCAGAGAATTTTAGATGCGAGAATTTCAGATGATGTTCTTCTTTAATTTTTTCCAAATCCTATACGCACAAACTAAAATATGGGCTATGTTTCCATAGCCCAAAACACACTTTCACAATTATATCAATTGTTATTTAAACGGAATCACGCCACGGTCATCTCATGGTGCCTATCTTGCCTGCCCCGACATACCGATAATGCCGTAGATTTCCCCTGCCTGAATCGGTATGAATATCGGCATTTATCAAATTGTGTGGCTAGCTGACCGTCACTTTCACTCAGCCGAGAACAGCGCTGTAGACAGGTATCTGTCTCCGGAATCCGGAAGAAGCGCTACGATGGTCTTGCCCTTGTTCTCGGGACGGCGCGCCAGTTCGGTTGCCGCATGGAGCGCCGCACCGGATGAAATGCCCACCAATACACCCTCCTCTACTGCAATTGCCCTGCCCGCTGCAAAGGCATCCTCATTGGAAACTTTGATGATCTCGTCGTATACATTCGTGTTCAGCACCTCCGGTACAAATCCGGCACCGATTCCCTGAATCTTGTGAGCTCCCGGCGCTCCGCCCGACAATACGGGGCTGGTCTCCGGCTCCACTGCCACAACTTTTACTGCGGGATTCTGCTCTTTCAGGTACTCGCCCACGCCTGTGATCGTGCCGCCCGTGCCTACGCCTGCCACGAAGATATCTACCTGTCCGTCCGTATCCTCCCAGATCTCCGGTCCCGTGGTTGCCTTATGTACCGCAGGATTCGCAGGATTCACGAACTGTCCTAAGATAATGGAACCCGGTGTGGAAGCCTGTAGCTCTTCTGCTTTGGCAATGGCGCCTTTCATACCCTTAGCGCCCTCTGTCAGCACCAATTCCGCTCCGTATGCCTGCAACAGCTTCCTGCGCTCCACGCTCATGGTCTCGGGAAGGGTCAGGATAGCCTTATAGCCCTTCGCTGCCGCTACCGCCGCCAGACCGATTCCCGTATTACCGGAAGTAGGCTCGATAATGGTCGCGCCAGGCTGCAGCTTGCCTGACTTCTCCGCCTCCTCGATCATATTTAAGGCGATACGGTCTTTCACGGAACCTGCCGGATTCAGATATTCCAACTTCACCAGAAGCGTAGCATCCGTAATCTCATGATTCTTTTCATAATCTGTAACCTCCAATAAAGGGGTCTTACCGATCAGTTCTGTTGCACTTTTTTTAATATTTGCCATAATATCCTCCGTTCCGAAACATTTCATACTTGTTTACTAGGTTTTGTATGAATTGATAATACACCCGTCTGCCTAACCTGTCAACTGTTATTTTTAAAATTTTTTATAATATAAAACCGGAGATACAATCAAGTATCTCCGGCATGCTCCTGCCCTCTCAGCTTCTCAATTCCTTCCGGCATGCAATAATATCATACCCCAACATACTTCCCGCCGTATAGAACAACCCCATCCCGTATATCATATACCGGGGCTGTGCGAATATCACCAGTCCGACAACCAGCGCATTGACTATAATACCGGTTATCACTATAAACATAAAACACAAACTGCAGTCAATCTGCCCGATCAGCTCCCGATCCCTTTGAACTGCCTCCGGCTGCGCATTTACCTCGATGCGCCGCTCCAGCTCTTTCTTCTTCCTGATCAGATACACCGCCGCCGCGACCGCTGCAAGATACGCTGCTACCGCATATATGCTGAGCAGCCGTTTTGCCTGGGCAATAGAATTCACCAAGCCCTTAAACATATTATAGATATACACCCGTAGGATCGGCATAGTGCTCTGCCGCAGAAGAGTACGGCTCATTTCCCCGCAGATCTCATCATATTTCATCGCCATCTCCGGCTCGGAATAACCGAAATGCTCCGACAGATATCCTTCCACTACCGGATTAATAATTCCGTATCCGATCGCATCATAGCTGTCCGCATAATGAGAGGACACAGAGAGCCATCCCGGCTCTGCATAATCATATAACAGCTGCTGCTCGTCGGCCCGGCTCATAATCTCCGAATACAGCTCTTTCACAGTTTCATCCTCAAACAAAGCTTGATCTTTCTCTACATCGGATGAGTACAGCAGGGTACACAGAAGTCCCATGGAGTTGCCGCTGTGTTCCATCCACACGCCCCTGACGGCATACTGATAAGTCCGGTCAAACAGCTTTCCCGCCAGAAATACCCCTACTATCATTACAGCCAGACACAGGAATCGGCGCACTCTCTTTTCCCGAACCAGCACATACCACGCAAAAACGATTCCCATGACAAGCAGCGTGATCATCATCTGTTTACGCAGACTGATCAGCAAAAAAGAAATTCCAAGCGTCAGACACAGATATCTGTTTTGCTTTGTTCTGATATAGAGAAACAGGCATATGACAAAAAACACAAACAGCGGCATTCCCAGTCCTTCCGTCAGTATACAGTCTGTATAGACAGATCCCCTGTTCGCCGCAAACCGGCACAGAAGCGTCACCGCAAACTGAAAAAGGATGGCCATAAGCTGTAAAATCCGGTTTCCCCGCTTCACGCGTCTGACCACATACCCGGTGAGCCATGTGACAAATCCTGCCAGCAGACTCTGGAACAGAACCGCGATCAACAGTGCATCCGTCCGCAGCACTCTTGCAATCACCCTGCACAACGCCAAAAATGACGGGTAGAGCGGCTCTCTCGTGATATGCATGGAGACATAACCGCCGGAGTCCGCGCACCACACCGGCCCGTCCATCAGAGGAAATAACAGATAGAAACCGATGCAGACACACAATATCACATATTCCCATGGTTCTGTTTTCTTGTGCCCGCCTCTGTCACCTTGCATCTTCCGTCTGTACGATACTTATGCGTAATCCTTCGTTTTCCTGCCGCCGTGTATCGTCTTCTCCTCCTATATTTGTCTATATAAGTGCTTTTAACTTGTGTAGATAATTCTATCACAGGGTATACAATATTACAATTAGGATATGTAAATACCTATATAGACAAGAAAGGCGAGGTGCTTTTCCCACAGACCGATATCATCTCCTGTATAAAAATATTCCCCTGCGCTTGATAACGAGATACTTTAATGCCTATCATTCCCCGTATGACGGCATCCTATGCGCCGGGAACACTCCGGAATCACTCTGTACATTTCTGACATATCTACTATAATAAAGTATAAGAATCGTTGCGATCATTTTACCTCATGAAAGGAATCCCAATATGGACCAGCAGCCTTCCATCCTAAAAGAAGTCCGCCCGCATGGCACGAAATCTTTTCCCTGCGCGATCTATCGCACCCATTCCGTGGGAAAAGGAACGCTCGTGAAACACCACTGGCATGATGAAGCGGAGATCCTGTACTTTTCTGGCGGGGAATTCCGGTTGGAAATCAATATGGAGTCCTTTCCGGTTTGTTCCGAGTGCCTCTACTTTATCAATCCCGGCGAACTGCACAGTATCATCACAGAATCCTCCGACCACCATTGGGAAGATGCCGTTGTCTTTGCTCCCGGCATCCTGAGCTTTGACTCCTATGATGAGGCACAGATTCACCTGATCAAGCCTATCCGGAGCGGCCGGCTGCTTTTTCCGCGGTGTATTATGCCCGAACATCCCGCTTTTGTCCCGATCCGGAATGCCTTCATGCAGATCATGCACTCTTTCGAACAAAGCGCTGCAGATGATTCTCCCATGGAAGCTTCCCTGGCGGACAGCAGTCTGGTTACCGATGACTTGACCAGTCAATTATATATTAAATCTTCCCTGCTCTACATCCTTGCCTCCCTCTCCGATCACAGGCTTTTTATGCCCACGGAGAAAAATCTGGACAAGCGTATCGAAAGTGTCAAAACGGTTCTTACCTATATTAAGGATAACTATCAGGACAAAATATACATTGCCGATCTGGCAAAACAGGTAAATCTGAACGAACAATATTTCTGCCGTCTTTTCAAAAAGGCCATCGGCCGTTCTCCCATGGAATATATCAATGAGTACCGCATTATGCAGACCAGACGGCTTCTGGAAGAGAGCGGGCTTTCCGTCACGGAAATCTGTCTGGAGTGCGGCTATAATAACCTCGGAAATTTTCTGCGGGAATTTCGCAAATATACAGGAACCACCCCTGCGCAGTATCGAAAGGCTCATGCCGAAAAGTCATAATTTCGTAGTTTTTAATCAAATAATTGCAAGACATCTCCCGTACATGTCACTAAAATGTATTTAAGACAACACAAATTTTTCCACTCAGGAAATACCACGGGAGGCAGCGTTATGATGAAAAAATGGTGGCATGACAAGGTAGCATATCAAATATATCCCAAGAGTTTCTATGATTCCAACGGTGACGGAATCGGCGACATTCCCGGCATTATCAGCAAACTGGATTATCTGCAGGATCTGGGCGTGGACATTGTCTGGCTCTCGCCCTGTTATCAGTCTCCCCTTGCAGATCAGGGATACGATATCTCCGATTATTACAACATTGATCCCCGTTTCGGCACCATGGAGGATATGGAACGTCTGATTGCCGAGGCGAAAAAGCGCAATATGTACATTCTTATGGACCTGGTGGTAAATCACTGTTCCGACGAACACGAATGGTTCAGGAGAGCCTGCGAGGACCCCGACGGAAAATACGGCAATTTCTTTTATCTTCTAGACAAGAAGGAGGGGGAACTGCCCACCAACTGGCGTTCCTACTTCGGCGGTCCGGTGTGGGAAGATCTGCCCGGCACCGACAAGCAGTATCTGCATGTATTTCACAAGAAGCAGCCTGACTTAAACTGGGAAAATCCCGAACTTCGGGAAAAAGTCTACAAGAACATCAACTGGTGGCTGGATAAAGGCCTGGGCGGTTTCCGCATCGATGCCATCATTAATATTAAGAAAGCGATGCCTTTCCGGAATTATGCTCCGGACAGAAACGACGGTCTTTGCAGCATTTACGCCATGTTACAGGAAGCCAAAGGCATCGGGGAATTCCTGGGCGAAATGCGTGACCGCACCTTCAAGAAATACGATGCTTTCGCCGTGGGCGAGGTATTCAATGAAAAGCCTGAGGAAATACCGGATTTCATCGGAGATGACGGTTACTTCTCCAGTATGTTCGACTTTAATGAGACTATTTTCGGCAAGAGCCAAAAAGGCTGGTATGACGCGCAACCAGTCACGCCGGATGATTATAAAAAATGCTGCTTTGAGTCACAGGCCAAAGTGGGAGAGATCGGATTTCTGTCCAATATCATCGAAAATCATGACGAGCCGCGCGGCGTCAGCCATTATATCCCTGAAGGTGACTGCTGTGAGGAAAGCAAGAAAATGCTGGCGGCGTTAAATTTTATGCTGCGTGGTCTTCCTTTTATTTATCAGGGACAGGAACTCGGCATGGAAAATGTACCTATTACGTCCATTGAGGAAGTGGACGATATTTCCAGCCATGATGAATACAAAGTTGCACTGGAAGCGGGGCTCTCACCGGAAGAGGCGTTAAAAGCAGTGTCGAAGTTCAGTAGAGACAATGCCCGTACTCCTATGCAGTGGTCCGATGAGGCCAATGCGGGATTTACTACGGGTACGCCGTGGCTGAAAGTGAATCCGAATTATACTTCTATTAATGCTGCGGAGCAGAGGAAGAACCCGGAGTCCGTATGGAACTTTTATAAAAAGCTGATTTCGCTGCGTAAAGATCCTGCTTACAAAGAAACGGTAGTGTACGGCGCTTTGGAGCCGGTGTGGGAAGAGCGGCATAATCTGATGGCGTATAATCGAAAAGGGGATAAGACGCTGTTGGTGGTCGGGAATTACCAGAGGGAGGCGCAGGAGATTGTGCTGCCGGGCGGGCATCAAAAGGTGCTGTTGAATAATTATGGGGATATTGCGGAAGATAACGGGAGGATTCGGTTGTATGGGTATCAGGTGCTGATACTTGAGATGTGATAAGATATATCGAGAGCGGACGACAGATTGCAGGTACTTTATTTTATAGAAAGGAACGGTGAAATTATGAACAGGGCTTGGTGGAAGGAAGCGGTTGTTTATCAGATTTATCCGCGTAGTTTTATGGACAGTAACGGTGATGGGATCGGGGATCTGCAGGGAATCATCAGCAGGTTGGATTATTTGAAGTATCTGGGGATCGATGTGATCTGGATGTCGCCGGTGTACAAGTCGCCCAACGACGACAACGGGTACGATATCAGCGATTATCGGGCGATCATGGATGAATTCGGCACGATGGAGGACTTCGATGAATTATTAGTTAAGGCTCATGAGCGGGGAATCAGGATCGTTATGGATCTGGTGGTGAATCATACTTCCGATGAGCACAAATGGTTTATGGAGAGCAGAAAGTCTAGGGACAATGAATACCGCGACTATTATATTTGGCGCGAGGGTAAGGATTCCCAGACTCCGCCCAACAACTGGGGTTCCTGTTTCGGCGGCCCGGCATGGCAGTATGATGAGACGACTGATATGTATTATCTGCACCTTTTTTCCAAGAAACAGCCGGACTTAAACTGGGATAACCCGAAGGTACGGCAGGAAGTGTTCGACATGATGACCTGGTGGTGCGATAAGGGTATCGACGGTTTCCGCATGGACGTGATCAGCATGATCTCCAAGACGAAAGAAATGCCGGACGGCGAGAGCAGCGGTCTGTATGGCGACTTTGGCCCTTATTGTGTTCACGGCCCGAATGTGCACAAATATCTTCAGGAGATGAATGAGAAGGTATTGTCTAAATACAATATTATGACCGTAGGCGAGACAGCCGGCGTGACCACGGAACTGGCGAAGCAATATGCCGGAGAGAACACCCATGAACTTGACATGGTATTTCAGTTTGAGCATGTGGAAGGCGATGGCAAATACGGAAAGTGGACAGACGAAAAACTGCCGCTTACCACACTGAAGAAAACATTGTCCCGTTGGCAGGTTGACCTATATGGTCAAGCATGGAACAGCCTGTTCTGGGATAATCACGACCAGCCCCGCGCAGTATCACGCTTCGGCGATGACCGTCCGCAGTACCGGGAAGCTTCTGCGAAAATGCTGGCTACTTGTCTGCATATGCTGCAGGGCACTCCTTACATCTATCAGGGCGAAGAACTGGGCATGACGAATTATCCTTTTACAAGCCCTGACGATTTCCATGATATCGAGAGTATCAATGCGTACAAAGAGTGGTGTGCGGACGGCTCACTGTCCCATGAAGTATTCTGGCCTTGCATTACTTTTAAGAGCCGGGACAACGCCAGAACTCCGGTGCAGTGGGATGACTCCGCTCAAGCCGGGTTCACCACCGGAACCCCTTGGATTGCCGTCAATCCCAATTATAAAGAGATCAACGCTAAGGCACAGACGGCAGATCCCGATTCCGTATTCCACTATTATAAGAAGCTGATCGCGCTGCGAAAAGATAATCCTGTCATGGTATACGGCAGATACGAGCTGCTTCTGCCGGACAGTGAGGAATTATTCGTATACACCAGGACGTTGGAGCAGGAGAAACTGCTTGTGGTATGCAGCTTCTGCGACCATGAGACGGATTTTACCATTCCTGATGAGTTTGTGGGAATGCCATGTTTGATTTCCAATAGAGAAAATAGGTATGATCAGCCGAATGTGACGCTGAAGCCTTATGAAGCTTTTGTGCTGAGGAAATAACCATAGCCAAATGAGGGTGTTGTAAAATCATCAAAAATGGATGATTGAGCAATGCCCTTATCGATTGTAGTCATATATGCATATGGCGGTCATGATCCGCCTATTTAAAACAGGGCGGAACGACTTGCGTCGTCCGCCCTATTTGTACATCTTTATCACTTACTATCTCAATTTCCAGATATCCCTGTTATACTCCTCAATCGTTCTGTCAGATGAGAAGAATCCTGCCTTAGCGATGTTGACAAGCATCATCTTACGCCACTTCTTCTGATCCTCGTAATCCGCCATCATCTGATCTTTGGTCTTGATATAGTCTTCCAAATCTAACAGTGTCATGAACCAGTCTTTATTCAGCAGTTCTTTATACAGTCTTTCCAGATTCTTCTTGTGACCTACCTTAAGAGCTTCCTTGCTGACAATGAAATCAACCGCCTCTTTGATCACAGGGCTCTTCTTATAGTAGTCCTTAGCTACATAATCTGCCTTCTCGTAATGCTTGATGACATCCTCAGACTTTTCACCGAAGATGTAAATGTTATCATCACCTACAAGCTCGTGGATCTCCACATTCGCACCATCAGATGTACCCAGTGTAACCGCACCGTTTAACATGTACTTCATGTTACCCGTTCCGGATGCCTCCTTGGAAGCAAGGGAAATCTGCTCAGAGATATCGCAGGCGGGAATCATCTTCTCTGCATAAGCCACATTGTAGTTCTCAACCATGAGCACTGTCATGTAAGGGCTCACATCAGGATCGTTGTTGACGATCTCCTGCAATACAAGCAACAGGTGGATAATATCCTGTGCGATCACATAAGCGGGAGCTGCCTTTGCACCGAAGATAAAAGTCATCGGTCTTGCAGGCTTCTTGCCGGCTTTAATCTCCAGATATTTATGAATGATGTAAAGCGCATTCATCTGCTGCCGCTTGTATTCATGCAGTCTCTTACTCTGTAAATCAAAGATGGAATCGGGATTTAAGGTCACGCCTTCCACTTCTTTCACATAAGCCGCCAGGTCTTTCTTGCGGTTCATCTTGATCTCGGCAATGCGGTCAAGCACTGCATCGTCATCGATAAACTCAAGCAGCTTCTCCAGCTTATCCGCATCCTTCTTATAGCCGTCACCGATGGTCTGGGAAAGGAATGCTGCCAGCTCATGGTTACAGGATAACAGCCATCTTCTAAATGTGATGCCGTTAGTCTTATTGTTAAACTTCTCAGGATAAATCTTATAAAAAGCATTCAGCTCGGTATCCTTCAGGATCTCCGTGTGGATCGCAGCCACGCCGTTTACGGAGAAGCCGTAGTGTATATCGATGTGTGCCATATGCACTCTGTCATTCTCATCAATGATCTGTACCTTCGGATCATCATATTTCGCTGCCACTCTCTTGTCTAATTCCTTGATGATAGGAACTAACTGGGGCACTACTTTCTCAAGGTACTCAAGAGGCCATTTTTCCAATGCTTCCGCAAGGATCGTATGATTCGTATATGCACATGTCTTGCTTACAACGTCAATCGCCTCGTCCATGGTAAATGCTTTCTCATCCACAAGGATTCTGATTAATTCGGGAATTACCATAGTCGGGTGCGTATCATTGATCTGGATCACTGCGTGATCATACATTGTACGCAGATCGTACTTCTTCTCTTTCATCTCTTTTAAGATAAGCTGTGCAGCATTGCTTACCATGAAATATTGCTGATAGATACGAAGAAGATTGCCGGCCTCATCGGAATCGTCCGGATATAAGAACAAGGTCAGGTTTTTCTCGATATCTTCTTTATCGAAATCAATGCCCTTCTTGACAAGGCTCTCATCCAGCGTCTCAATATCAAACAGTCTCAGCTTGTTGACACCATTGTCATATCCGATTACATCAATGTCGTACAATCTGGAAGTCACTTTTCTATCACCAAAAGCTACTTCGAAAGAAGTATCTGTCTTGGTCAGCCAGGACTGATCTTCGATCCAGTCATTCTTTTCCGCTGTCTGTAATTTATCTTTAAATACCTGCTTGAACAGACCGAAGTGATAATTCAAACCGATACCTTCTCCGGGAAGTCCCAGCGTCGCAATAGAGTCAAGGAAACATGCTGCCAGACGTCCCAGTCCGCCGTTACCAAGTGAAGGTTCCGGCTCGATCTCCTCGATCGCGCTCAAGCTCTTGCCGTTTTTCGTCAGAATCTCTTCTAATTTATCATAGATTCCTAAGTTGATCAGATTGTTGGATAACAGCTTACCGATCAGAAATTCTGCGGAAATATAGTAGATCTTCTTCTCGCCCTCGATCGGCTCAGAAACTGCCATCAGCTTCTTGGATAACTGTAACAAACTGTAGTAGAGCTCTTCGTTGCTGCACTCAGCCACGCTCTTTCCGTAACCGTCCTGTGTCTGCTCCTCCAGCTCCTTCTCCAGATTCAGTACCAATACATCCCGTTTCAAGTTGCTTGCCTGTGCCATGATTTTTCCTCCTAACCATTTGTTGTGTTAATGTATTCTTAATAAAAATATTTCCGTTTTACATGTCAGCATATAATATCCATATATTTCATTCTCGCCAACTCATAATCCAGTACGATCTGCTGTCCGTCGCCGCCTTCCAGCAGCCGCTTCAACTCTTTTACCGCATCCGACGCAATTCCTTTAAAATTCTGCCTGACGGTATTCATCTGCTTACCCGCATATCCCATCAGCGTAATACCGTCGAAACCGCACACCGGCCGGAAAATATCCATCTCGGTAAGAGCCTTCATCGCCCCGATCGCCATCAGGTCGGACGCACACACCACCACATCCTTATTTTTGGCATATCTGAATGTAAGATTTCTCGCCTGCAGCTCGGAAAACTCGCCATTTCTTATGAGCAGCGGAAGCTTCTGTTCCTGCGCCAGACGCCTTATCCCCTTGAGCCGTTCATCCGTAACGTAACCGTTCTTCTTACCCGCCAGATAAAGAATGCTCTTGCTCTTATTCTCCATAACGGTCTTCTTCGCCACGTCATACTGCGCTCTCTCCTGGTCGATCCAGATAGATGACGTGCTTTCGTTGACGATCGGTGCATCAACCACCACGATCTTAAAGATCTGCGCCTCGATCAGCCTGTGCAGCACCTTGTCTTCCTTAGACATTCCGAAGATAATCAATCCCGTAATACTCTGGGACCGCAGATAACGTATCACTTCCTCAATGCTCTTATTCTTAAGCATGGAATAGAAGACCGTGATCACATCCAGATTCATATCTACCGCCTGTCCGATGGTGCCTGCCATATACTGCATGTTGATCTCATCTACCGCCTGAGTCACATTGCTCAGGTTCAAAAGAAGCGCTACCCTGCCGGACTGCTTCGAGGATAAGGCTGCCGCGACGGAGTTAGGCACGAAATTTAACTCCTCCACCGCCTGATTCACTTTTTTCTTCGTTTCCTCGCTCACGTTAGGGTAATTGTTCAGCACCTTAGAGACAGTGGAGATAGCCACACCCGCCTGTTTCGCGACATCTTTGATCGATACCATTATTTTTCCATTCCGAAAACGATCTGTCTTTCGGAAAAGCTATGGAAAATGTTTTCCGGAAATCGTTTTCCATAACCATCATATAATAAAAGAGCGGTTTTGTAAACCACTCTTTTAGAAAAAATTTGTTTTTCTTACCTTTTTCTTACTCTTCTACTTTAAAAGTCTGCACCGCTTTCTCCAAAGTTGTCATATTTTCTTTCAACCGATCTGCCTGTACGGTCAGCGTCCCTGCCGCACCTACCTGCAGATGCAAAGATTCCTTCATCTCTTCCGAGAAATGAACCAAATCACCTGAAAGCTCACCGATGGAATGTATGGAAGAACGCATGATTCTCCGCTCGTTGTTCATTCCCTCTACCCTCACGGAAAGCCGCTCCATTTCATCCGTTACACTCTTAAGGAACTGATTTATGTTTTTAAACGCATCAGCCGTATTCTCTACACTTTCTCCCTGCTTTGTCACTATGTTCTCCGCTATTTCCACCCGCTCTACCGCTTCTTTGGAATATACGCGGATCTCCTGTATCATATTCTGTATAGAAGCCGCTGTAGAACCGGCGCTGTCCGCCAGCTTCCTTATTTCCTCTGCGACCACGGCAAAACCCCTGCCGTTCTCACCTGCCCTTGCCGCTTCGATCGATGCATTTAGAGAGAGCAGATTCGTCTGAGAAGCAATCTCTTGAATGATCTCTGCAAAATCAGCAATGTCATCCAGTTTTCCACCCAAAAGAGAGACCTTTTGCTGCACTTCTCCGGTTGCCTGAGTCGTCTGCACCGCCTGCTTTGTCATAACCTCCACGGCTTCCTGTCCGCTGCTGATCATATCCCTGGACTGGTGAACCTGTTCGATGGTTTCCATGATTCCGCTGCTGACAGCTTTGATCTCATTAGAAAGCCTTTCCATCTGCACATTACAGCTTTCTATTTCCACATTCTCGCTCTCCACAATATTCTCTACGCGCTCCATCTGTTCACTCATATCCTGCACATAGCGGCTGACCTGCCTTCCCGATTCCTCCACGAGATCGCCGGAATCCGAGACAATTCCCATCATTTTTACAACTTCCAGAATCAACTGACGGATCTTGACAACCGTATCCCTGATCGCCCCATGAAGATTACCGAACTCGTTGTTCGGAATCCGCTCGTTATTCTTCGGAAGATACAGTTCTCCCTCTGCTACCCGCCTCAAGGAATTTACACTCCTGCCGATGTTACCGCTGATGCCCGTGATAATGAAAAATCCGAGTATAATCGCCAATACCATTGCCGATACGACTAACATCAAAGTCAGATTGCGGATCTCCATCGAACTTCTGATAATGTTGTCCCTCGGCACAAGAACGGTAATATACCCGTCCACGATCTCACTCTTACACATCATATAGAAGTATTCTTCCTGCTCATAGGTCACATACTGCGTAAACCACTCGGCATCTTCCGCTTTCCCTTCCGTAAAAAAATCGGTATCCAATATAGGAATCTCCGATCCGCAGTTGATTTCCTTACCACCGTCCATCACAAAAGAAACCTGACTGTTTTCCCCGAAATCCAACTCGCTTAACAGATTGCGGATTCCTTTTGTACTGACATCGATCACGATCAGAGCCTCATTTTCACCGGAACGAATAGCCTGACTGCAAAAAACAGGATAATCTTCTCCGGAGATCTCCATTTTATCGTCAATGCATGGGTGGTTAGCATTCCATTGCACAAAGTTACCGTCCAAAAGCGAACTATCCTCCGAAGCCTTAAGTTCGTTCATAAAACTATCGATTTCCGAACTGCTTAAAGTCTTGGATGTCACAACCATCTCGCCATCCACTGGAATAATGTGAACATCTTGGATAATATCGTTGGAAGTCTCCATGATACTGACTCTGGTTTTTATATCATTTTTACTCTGGTCTTTTTTGGAAGAATCCTTGCTGAGCGCGCCCAAAGAATAAGAACGGACTGATGATTCCTGTCCTAATTCCATCACATCCTAACGGACCACCTGAAAAGAACTGTCCAGTGAATTTCTGGTCATTTCCAGCGCATTTATAGTCGATTGTTCATAATTTTCCGTCAATCCCGTTGATGCCTTATTATAAGAAATAATACCAACCAGCACAAGAAATAAAATCGGCACACAAAATCCGATCAGCATTTGTCCGCGTATACTGAAACCGAAAGCCCGTCCCGCCTTTTCTTTTTGCGGCTTCTTATCCTGTTTCCGTGTATTCATCCTTTTTCCTTCCATGTCCATTTTCCGCTTCCTCCGCTATTATTACCGTATATTTTTATTTTAGCAAAGCAGAAATGCGTTTGACAGTTTCTTCTTTTCATTGGGGTGTCATTTTTTATTTTATTGTACTTTCTATCCTATTATGATAATATCAATCTAACTGTTCAGTACTTTCACAGTTACGATGCAAAATCCATCCTAAATTGTCTTCGACAATGGGATTTTGCACGCCTGAATCATATTCTTACGGTCTCAGCAGTAAATGCTTCGACCTGTGTTGAATAGTTACTATCAATCTAACATCTTTAGCATTAAGGAGATACCATTATGTACATACTTCCGAATCCTCAAAAAATGGACATACAAAAGGGCTGCTTCACCGTCCGCTATGACAGCAGGATCTTCATAGATTCTTCCTGTTCTGCCGATCTTTATCATACCGCGCTTTTGCTGCAAAAGGAGTTCACGGAGTGCTGCGGATTTAATCTCCCGATCATAAGAAGCCACGTTACACGGCCTGAAGAGTGTATTTACCTCACTTCCCTTGACCATGCAAATGAGCAGACCTATAACCTTGTCATCAACGAGAACGGTGTGACGATCCAGGGTGCCGATAATGCCGGTATTCTCTATGGTGTCCAGACGCTCCGGCAGATCATCAGACAGTCGGGCGCACAGCTTCCGTGTCTGTCGATCACGGATCATCCTTCCGTGCCAAACCGCGGATTCTACTATGATACCTCTCGCGGGCGCATTCCGACCCTTGATTATTTAAAAGAACTGGCAGATTCCTTAAGCTACTACAAAATCAACCAGCTTCAACTTTATGTAGAACACAGTTATCTGTTTGCTAACTTAAGTGAAGTGTGGCGCGATGATACGCCTTTGACTGCCGAGGATATTCTTGAGCTGGATGCTTACTGCCGTAAACTGGAAATCGAACTGGTTCCTTCCCTTGCAAGCTTTGGTCATCTGTGCAAGCTGCTATGCACCAAAACATATCATCATCTCTGCGAATTAGAAGGTTCCGATAAGGCGCCGTTTTCTTTCCGCGACCGCATGCACCATCATACGATCAACTGTTCCGATCCGGAAAGTTTTGAACTGATCAAAAGCCTGCTCTTAGAATATATGCAGCTTTTTACTTCCAAGCAGTTCAACATCTGCGCAGATGAAACCTTTGATTTGGGTAAGGGAAAAAACCGCATGCGGGCGGAGCAGGAAAGCGTTACGGCTGTTTACACTGATTTCCTGACCAAACTAAGCAATTTCATTACCGATAACGGGCGTATTCCGATGTTCTGGAGCGATATCATCTGTGAAGAACCGTCTGCATACCGACAGCTTCCCGAGGAACTGATCTGCCTGCACTGGGACTATGATCCCGATCCGTCCGAGGACCGTCTTAGGAAGCTGGTTGAAGCCGGCGCAAAAAGGCTGTATGTATGCCCGGGCGTCCACGGCTGGAATCACCTGATCAATGTACATCATAATGCCTACGAAAATATAGCAGCCATGTGCCGCTACGGTCATAAATATCACACTATGGGCGTACTCACTACGGACTGGGGCGATTTCGGACATATTAATCATCCCGCTTTCTCCCGTCTGGGGATGATCTACGGCGCTGCTTTCTCCTGGAATGACCGGATTATCCCGGAAGAAGAGATCAATCGCCAGATCAGCATGGTAGAATACTGTGATTCTTCTCTTACTCTCGCCTCGGTTTTCGAGAAGATCAGCCGGTTTGAAGCATTCCCCTGGGAGAATGTTGTACTTGTTATGGAAGCCCTGGGCAATCACAACGATCCGGTTCTCGCACGGGAATGTATGGATATCTGTGAGCCGAAGCTTACAGAAAAATATAACCTTAACATTGACGAGCAGCTTGCGGTTCTCTACGGCTTGCTGAACAGCCTTCCCGCATCCGCCAAAGATGTGGTGAATGCCTATCTGATTGCCGGTGAAGGGCAGAAACTCCTGAATGAACTTCTTCCCATCCTCTGCCGCTACTTAAATGAGATACCGGAGACTGATCCCTCATACCCTGCAAAACTGGCCGTGGAGTTGGAGCACTGGCTTGTAACTTATCATGCGCTCTGGAAAACCGTTTCAAGGGAAAGCGAATTCTACCGGGTTGCGAATGTGTTCTACTGGTATGCGGATTATCTGCGGGCACTTTAACCATGATAGTTCCCTAACTTTTCTGACTTACACGTCTTCTCAGCAACAATCCGCATCATTTTCAGGATGACTTAATGATGCGGATTGTTAGAGACCATCCTGCTTTACGTTCTTTCTGTCAGTTACTATGAAACCTGTATGCTTCTTTGATCAGATACTCGTTTTCAATCTGAAAATAGCTGCCGGTAAGTATTCTGCATAAAAGCTCTGCCAACTGTTCCTGCGTGACAGGATTCTCATCGCTGAACCAGTGCAGAATCATATGCGCTATGGCACCACTTAAGAAAGCTGTCGCATATTGATCCAGATTCTCTGATGGTGCAGTACTTATCTGTTGGGCAAAAACCCGAATAACCGAAACCAGTTCCATTTCCAGAAGATGATCTAATCCATGAAGGACAATCAACTTCATCAGTTTCTGATTTTCATAAAGAGTTTCCGTAAGCTGTCTCGTAATATCGGACAATTTGACTGGCAGACTTTCGGTCAGATTCTCCATCATTTCAGAATAGCATTGGTGAATGCAAAAGCGGATGATAGCATCCTTATTCTCAAAAAAATTATAAAATGTCTGACGGGATAAATCGGCCTTATTACAAATATCCCTTACTGTTATCTTAGAATACGGCATATCCCCCATCAAAGACAATAAAGAATCCACTAACCACTCCCGTGAATGCAAAGCTATAGGGTTATTTCCTTCATACATGACACAATCTCCGTTTTGTACAAGTTATTCGCACTATATTGACAAAGTAAATATACGCGATTATTATAATGTAAACATTGACACTTGTCAAACTCGAGCATATAAAAAAGTGTGTGGAAATGAGGACAAAAAGATGGAATTATTTTTAACTTTGGTAAGCGGGATTTGTTGGTGTATTGTATATGAAGAATGTATCAGACTATCCATAAAAGATAAAACCTACGCAATGCCCTTTTGGGCTTTGGCAATGAACATTACATGGGAGGGAATTTATGCAGTTTTCGAGCTCAGGATCGGTATCGGTGTACAACCCATCGTAAATCTCATCTGGTTTTTACTGGATATTATGATACTGTTTTTTTACTTCAAGTATGCGCAAAAGGAATTGAAACCGGGCGAAAAAGCATGGTCATTTTATGCATGGTCGATACTTGGCATCGCTGCTATGTTCGCAGTTCAGCTTTCTTTCTTTGTTGAATTTGGTCCGGAAGACCATTTGTCTGCACAATACTCTGCTTTTATCCAGAACCTGATCATGTCAGTGGCATTCATCAATATGTTGCATAAACGAAACAGTTCCGATGGACAGAGCGTGCTTCTTGCAGTTGCAAAATGGATCGGTACTTTAGCGCCTACGATTACGATGGGAGTATTATCGACCAATTATGTTGTTCTCGTGTGCGGATTATTATGCTCTGTTTATGATGTTATTTATATTGTATTACTATATAGGATAAGGAAATCTACGCATTAATATTATCAACACAAAATATTTATCTGTAACTGTGAAGAACAGGACCCTGAACAGTTACGTTTATCTTATATGCCTGATTACCAGGCAATCTCTCTTAAATATGCGTCCCGCATCACCAGCCTGTTTTCATCAGAATGAATATAAGGTTCGCCGGCGTCGTAACACAGACCGCTCAGAAGATATTCTCCCGCAGACATCCCTCCGCTGTTTTCTTCGGCACAATACCACCGAAAGGTAAATCCTTCCGGACGCAGCAGATTAAAATATATTTTTCCTAACATATTAAGTCCGGCCCATACCATATGCTGCCCGAAATTACTGTCACTTTTACAGTAACTAATGCAGGAATCCTTTTTGGTAATCATTCCGATACGTTTCAGATTTCCTTGGCGCAACAGAGGAATCGCTGCGTCAATTACCTCCTGCATCCTGCTGATCTGTCTGCTTAATACTTCCAGAAGCAGCTCGCAATCATGTTTCTCCCCGATCGCGCCGTCCTGAGGTATGTCTTCATCAACTCCCAAAAGAAGAAGGTCTATCTTGCCTTCTTTCTGATTGATTTTCTCCACTAAAGTTCTGATATCCTGTTCTTCCTGGCACAAAGTATATACTTTGCAGTCGTGGAGACTTAAATACTTCTTTGTCTCATCCAAACAGGAATTTCCGTTATCCATGCACAAAACTATTTTACACATTTTCCATCTCCAAACTCTAAAAAGGCCATATTTCATCAGACACATCGCTCATGACCAGAACATCCTCCCAATTTCGGTCGGACGTAAATTGCTCATATGCGACTGCCGCAGTCTCCTCCGGTTCAAAATTACCCTCTGTACTCTTCTGTCCGCTCATATAAGTACGCACCCATCCCGGATGATAGAGCCGGAAGCGGTATCCCTGCGGATGTAATTTCTCAAACATCAACCGGACAGCCATGTTCAGACAGGTTTTGGAGACGCAATAAGATACGTCTCCCGTGCGATGCGTCAGCGTGATCGAACCTGCCTCCGAAGAGAAAAAGCACAATCTCTTGTCTCCCCGCTCCATAAGCGGCAGAAACGCCTCCACTATGCGAATCGGTCCCAAAGTATTAATATTCAGACAGCATCTCGTTGTCTCACTGCTGCCATTTTGATAAATTCCGGCACAATTCACCAGCATATCCAGACAGTCGGTCTGCTCCCCTACCATTTGTGCCGCTTCATCGACGGAATCCTGACTTCCCACATCCAGATTTACCAACGAGAGTCGATTGCCGTACTCTTCCTTTAGTGCATCCAGCTCTGTCCAATCCTTCATAAAACGTCCGGCATACACCATCCATCCGTTTTCCAGAAAACATCTGCACAGCGCAAATCCGATCCCCCTGTCTGCCCCTGTTATAAGTACACTTCTCATTCGTCAGCCACCTTTCCCTCAAGACACCACTGAACGGCATTCAAAAAGATTTGTTGAAATTCTTTATTCTGCCAGACTGAAAGTGTATGCCCCGGTGTCAGAACACAGAGGCGCCCTTCGCCCATTTGCCTTGTATATCCGGCAGTCTGATCGCCTCCGGTCTTTGAATGCGATGTCAGAAATACATCCGCATCCTTCGCTAAAATCTCCATCTGATAATGCTCGTCCCGGATGCTGAACTCATCTTTTACCCCGCACATAATCGGGTGTTCCTTTTCTTTTTTCAATAGCACTTCACATCGAAGCGGATGTGACAAAAACCGATTTCCCACGAAATCCGTATACTCTTTGACACCGTCTCCTTCACCCGTGAAGACATTGCCGGAATGAACCGCAAGAAACGCCCCTCCCTGTTCTACATAACTTCTAAATTCTCCTCCCATCACTTCCGTTACCGTATTTTCGAACCACGGTGCCGGATTCCCCGAAGTTACGTTATTGGCTTTACAGCAGATAATCAAGGGATATTCCGCTATCATCTCAGGTGTCAGAATATCTTTTGCCGCTTTGACAAACTCAAACTGATAACGATCTGCGGCTAAAGGCGCTATCCCTTTCTCAATCACTTCTGCCGGGTGCCATACATCGTCACATATTACCAATATTCTCTGCATTTTGTTCACCTTCCCTTTTTCTTATTTTACAATGAGAACTGCTTCCGGTATACTTAAAATCTCTAAAATATCAGTAACAATCTGTTAAGGCATTAAATGGTATCAGGACATCGAGCAGCGACTGCCAGCTCTTGTTCTGTACACCTCGTTATCCTGCTGATCAGCGATTTATCCAGACCCTCCCGCAACATCAATCCGATGATTGACATGCGCTCTTCCTTCCTGCCTGCACTATTTCCCTCTATTCTGCCTTCTTGTTTTCCCTCCAACCTCTTATCTTCCAGTAGTTCTTCTAATGCCTGACACATATCCATGCCCTCCTTCTTCATCTTAGTCGTCAGTCTTTCCCTATCCAGATATGCCGCAATTACCCATGCCGTTTCCTCCTTAAGATTGTGAAAGCTCTCTGTTTGAAGCAGCGTCTTCAGATTCTTCTTATCCCTACGACACTGTAGTGCATGGAAAAATTCCCTTAAATCAGTTCGGTATGCAGCCGCATCCACATAGTCGGCTTCTGCTATTTGAAAACTATAATCGGGAATCCTGCCTCCCAACAATTCTCTCATCTGCTCGGAAACATGAAATAATTCCGACAATCTCTTTTTTCCTTGCCAATGATCTGTTCCCAGATATAACACAACTGTTATTACCGGAAGCAGCCGGTCGCTTTCTCTGATCCGGCTCTTTTTATCACGGTAACCCTTCTTTTCACATTGCTTATTAATCCCCTGTATCTGTGTCTCCCATTCGCAGATATCATAGACCATCACCCGTTCCGGCATACTGTAATCCGATTCTGTTTCCAGTTCCAGTCCGTAGCAAATACCATGTAATATATCCTTCATCAAAATATCTCTGCGCTTCTCTCCATTCTTAAGCGGAGCAGGATACTCTCTGTTAATCTGTACAAGATTTTGCGGCTTCACAATGGTTTTCCCATAATAAAGCATAACATTCATCAGCTCCGCAAACCGTTCCGGATCTGCAAAAAAACTCTTCCCTGTTAAATCCTTTCTCCCCATATACCCCTTTCCGGCTGTGACACATGCCATCTTAGTCTATGCCATGGCACCAAACAGCCATTTTCATGATCATTGTGAAATATAGCTGATACGCCGAAACCGGGATAATCCGGCTTGTCGCCTTGAATAAGGCTCTGAATTTCACTTAAATAAATTTATCTGTATGTAAAAAATTATAGAGTTCAACGTCGCAAATGTCAATATAATTATAGAATTTTTGTAAACGCTTTACCGTTAACTCCATGTTAATAACTCTTTATGATAATGTAATGCTTAAAACCCCCCCCAAAGAAAAAGCCGGAATCACTGCACATGACAGCAATTCCGGCTTCTGCTTTTTCAGAAAATCTTCTTAAATCAAAATCATTTTATAACTGTTCCGATCACACGATGTCGTGTTCTCCTATGACATTCTGTCTTATTTACGAACCAGATGTCTCGGCAGTCCGTTTACGAACAGAGGCTGTAATTCGCCCATAATAAGCGGTCTCGCATACTTCTCGTAACCGTCCGTCAGGCCCTTGCCGTCTGCCGTGATCCACTCATCGGGAACGTTTCTCTCCACATTCGCAATCGCGTGAATATCATATGCGCTTGTACCACACTGATAAGGCGCGTCACCGTTTCTGTCAAGAGTGATCATCATGCCTGTCTTGCCTTCCTCTGCCGCCATCACAGCGTCATAACCTACCTGGAATGCCTCGTTGATATCTGTCAGGGATGCCAGATGCGTAGCTGCTCTCTGTAAAGTAGAGAACTCAACGGCACGGGTCTTAAGACCAGTCTCAGCCGCGATCTTGTCGGCAAGCATAACTGCCGTACCAGACATCTGCTTGTGTCCGAATGCGTCTACAGCCACTTCTCTGCCAATCTCGCATACATATCTGCCGTCTGCAACCTTGACACCTTCGGATACCGCGATTACTACGGAAGACTTGGTAGCCGCAAGTTCCTTCACATCTGCCATGAATTTATCAATATCAAATACTCTCTCCGGAAGATAGATTGCATCACATCCGCTGCAGTCATCGCCCTTAGCCAGCGCTGCTGCCGCTGTCAACCAGCCTGCGTTACGTCCCATGATCTCTACGATACAGATAGTGGGTTTCTTCGCGCCGAAGGACTCATTGTCGCGGATAATCTCTTTTAAGGAAGCTGCAATATATTTCGCTGCGGAACCGTAACCCGGACAGTGATCCGTCACAGGCAGATCGTTGTCGATCGTCTTAGGAACGCCCATGAATCTCTGCGGCTTATTGTGTGCTGCCGCATAGTCGGACAACATCTTCACCGTATCCATGGAGTCGTTACCGCCTGCATAGAACAGGCACTCGATGTCATGCTTCTCCATGATCTCAAAAATCTTCTCATATACCTCCTCATGTCCCTCAATCTTAGGCATCTTGAAACGGCAGGAGCCTAAAAATGCGGAAGGAGTTCTCTTTAACAATTCGATTCCGGTCTCATCATCCAGATAATCGCCCAGATCGATCATTCTATCCTCTAAAAATCCCTCGATACCGTGAACCATACCATAAATTTTCTTCACACCTAACTTCTTAGCTGCAGCATATACGCCCGCTACGGAAGAGTTGATAACGGCTGTAGGGCCGCCAGACTGACCAACAACAATATTACCTTTCATTGTCTCTCTCCTTTATCTGTTTTCTTCTTTACTTGTTAGCATACTGTCGGCTCATCAATGGCCGATCCGGTATACTTGTCCGACACTCACCGGACACCACAACGATTATAACAAATAATTCCAGCCAGCACAAGGACAAACATTCGGCGGTTGCAACTTGTCGATCATCGCTGATTGAATTTTGTTCTGAGAAATGTTACACTTTTACCAATTGATTGGTAATCGGCAGGCTTATGAATGCTGCCTCCAATACAGAAAGGTACAGGTATTCATATGAGCGAATATATTCTCAGTTGTTGCTCCACGGCGGATTTGTCGGAAGAACACTTCCGTAACCGCTCCGTCTCCTACATCTGTTTTCACTATGAACTGGACGGCGTACAGTATGCAGATGATCTGGGCAAGACAATGCCCTTTGATCAATTCTATGCCGCCATGACGGCCGGTGCGGACACGAAGACTTCCCAGATCAATGTGGACGAGTTTATCACCTACTTTGAACCCTTTTTACAGGAAGGCAAAGATATCTTGCATTTAAGTCTTTCCTCCGGCATCTCCGGTGTGACGAACTCCGCTATGGTGGCACGGGAAACGCTTGCGGAACAGTATCCTGACCGCAAGATCTATGTACTGGACTCTCTTGCCGCCTCTTCGGGTTACGGTCTTTTGATGGATAAACTGGCTGACCTTCGGGATGAAGGCAAGAGCATAGATGAAGTATATGAGTGGGCGCAGGCAAACCGCCTGAAATTAAATCATTGGTTTTTCTCCACGGATTTGACTTTCTATATCAAGGGCGGCCGTATCTCCAAAACCGCCGGCTTTATCGGCGGTATGCTGAATATCTGCCCGCTTTTGAACGTAAACCATCTGGGACAGTTGATTCCGCGGTACAAGATCCGCACGAAGCGCAAGGTCATACAGACGATCGTGGACAAGATGGAAGAATGTATTGAAGAAGGACGGGATTACAGCGGCAAATGCTATATCTCCCAGTCCGCATGCTATGAAGATGCCAGAGCGGTAGCCGATCTGATCGAAGAGCGTTTCCCGCACCTGGACGGTAAAGTGCTTATCAACAGCATCGGCACTACAATCGGCAGCCATACAGGTCCGGGCACCGTGGCAGTGTTTTTCTGGGGAAAAGAAAGGGTTGACTAATTAGGTCAATCCTTTCTTTCTATATTAATTAACTACAATTAATTCATCAAATACACAAAATATGCCGCATAGCACACCAGCATACATGCGCCGCCCGCCCGTCCGAGACGTTTATTCCTGATCACCAGTACCCACAGTAGCACTGCCGCGGCGATACAGATGACACTGTCCATAAAGAAGTTAGCCGCATAGGCAACCGGAGTGATCAGTGCCGAAGTACCCACTACAAACAAAATATTGAAAATATTGCTGCCTACAATATTGCCCACAGCGATGTCCGCCTTGCCTTTGATCGCCGCTGTCGCGCTTGTTACCAGTTCCGGCAAAGATGTGCCGAAAGCCACAATGGTAAGGCCGATCAGACGCTCACCCATACCGAAGATCCGTGCCAGCGCCGTCGCCGCATCTACCGCCACATCGGAGCCGAGCACGATCATTCCGCCTCCGATCAGGATCAGCAGCAGCATTTTCCAAAGCGGCATAGGTTTGTCCGTCTCACCCGCGCTCGCTTCTTCCGACACGATAACGCCCTTCTTCGTCATATAAAGCAGATACGCCAGATAACAGAACATCAGCCCCCATAAAATCAAACCATCCGAAAACTTAAGAACATTGTATGTGCAGCCGAGTCCCATGAGGATCGCCGATATCACGATCATAAAAGGAATCTCATATTTTACCGTGGATTTCTGCACTGCGATCGGCGTAATCACTGAGGTGATTCCCAGAATCAAAAGGATATTCATAATATTACTTCCCAGAATATTGCCTATGGTAATCTCCGCGCTTCCCTTAAGCGCCGCAGAAACGCTGACCGCAGCTTCCGGCAGGGATGTGCCCAGTGCCACGATGGTCAGACCGATCACAAGCTGCGGAATCCCGAATTTCTCCGCCAGTTTGCTTGCTCCTTCTACAAACCAGTCCGCCCCTTTAACCAATAGCACAAACCCCAGCGCCAGTAATGCAACCTGAATGATAACCTCCATAATTTCCTCCGTTCCGAAGCCGACGGCTTCCTGTTTTTTATTATGCCCCGCGCACGAAGCTGCGCATCTCCTTTATATCATAAGATGTCCTTTCTCATGAAATAAAAAAGACCTTCGGCATGCTACTATGCTAAAAGTCTCGTTCTTTCCATTCATTCGCAGAAAGCGTG
This sequence comes from Lachnospiraceae bacterium, assembly GCA_014804365.1. GTDB lineage: Bacteria > Bacillota > Clostridia > Lachnospirales > Lachnospiraceae > UBA3282. The sequence continues at coordinate 22,711 of JAAUZX010000076.1, read as the reverse complement.
TAAACATGACATTCTCGTCAGGGTATGTTGCTTACACAGGATAACTACTCCCTCTTAACTTGTGAGATAATGTACCATAACCGCCCCATATTGTCAAGCAGTCCGCACATTTTCAAACAACTTCTTTACCTCTCGCTTCTTCATCTCCACTCATTACTGTTTATTCTTCCCCCACTCATTACCGTGTAGGCCTAACCAATACCCAGCGCAGATGAAAGTTATTATCTTAAGGAGCCCCTAGAACAGCGCCGGCACTTAGCGAGGTTTCTCACGAGCTTAGTGTCCGCTGCGCTGTGAAAGGAGCGAGAGCGCGGCTCCGTAGATATTAACTTCCATCTGTGCGTCCGTCTTAGATAACCTATAAACATCACCATAGCAATAGTTACTTTTCACACCACAGTCTAAACTGCTGCGCTTTCTACCTAATCTTCCTAAGCGTTTCCTCCGACAAAATCTTCTTTATATTACCCACAAACAACACCGTCGCCGTAGTCGCAGAGATAATATCCGATACAGGTTCCGCCACATACACTCCCATCACACCCATGAAATGCGGCAGAATCAGCGCCAGCGGAATCAGCAGTATAATCTTGCGAAGCACCGCAATAAAAAGCGATATCTTCGCCTGCCCCAGTGCCAGAAAGGTAGGCTGGATACCGTTCTGCAGACCGAAAACGAGCATGCCCGCCATAAAAATAGGCATAACCTGCCCGGTCAATGACACAAGTTCCGCCTCGTTTGCAAAAAATCCCGCATAAAATCGCGGAAACATCATAACCGTTGCCGTGGTCAGAAACCGAAATCCGAAGCATACACCGATCATCCACCGATACAGTCGTCTGACACGGTCGAAGTTTCCCGCGCCATAATTATAGCTGACGATAGGAGCCATTCCCTGTGTAAAACCGCTCATCGGCGCGGAGAAAAACTGCATAATACTCTGCATGATGGTGAGAGACCCGACATGCATGTCACCTCCGTAAACCTGCAATCCGCGATTTAAGACAATACTGATGAAGCTCTCTGTCGCATTCATAATAAAAGGCGATATCCCCAGTGAAAACACACTCTTTAATATTCTGCCGTCCGGACGCATACAATTCTTTCGTATCTTAAGAGAAGACTTTCTGCCCATGAGAAAGCTCACGACCCACAGTGCGCTTAAGGCCTGCGAGATCACGGTGGCCGTCGCCGCGCCTCTGACACCCATGCGAAAGCCGAAGATGAATATCGGATCTAAGATAATATTTGCCACCGCCCCGATCAGCACAGAAAGCATCGCCGTCCTCGACCGGCTCTGGCAGATGATGAAGGCATTTAATCCCAGCGCCAGCTCCACGAAAAGCGTTCCCGCCAGATAGATGGACAGATAATCCGTCGCATAGCCGATGGTGGACACGCTAGCCCCGAACATGTAGAGTAACGGTTTCTGAAAAGCATAGAAAAAGACCATCAGCACCACGGTACAGATGAGCAGAAAGCTGACGCTGTTGCCGAGTATCTCTTCTGCCCGCTGCCGATCACCCTTCCCCAGCCAGATCGCCGCGAGCGGTGCCGCACCGTTACTGATGAAAGCTGAGAACGCCGAGACAAACATGGTGATACAGAAGGTAACGCCCACGCCCGTCAACGCATTTGCACCAACACCCTCCATATGTCCGATATAAATCCGGTCAATGATACTGTATAAAATATTGATGATCTGCGCAACGATTGCGGGAAACGTCATACTCACCATCAGCCTGCCGATGGAATCCGTCGCCATCCGCTCCTCACGGGTTTTTGCAATTTCAGCAGTCATAGTTACACTCCTCTCATCAATCCATAAATCCATACGGCAAGCACATGACACGGTCTGACAGAATAACCGAAAAGTGCGCTTGCACATCGAATTTGAATTTGCTACGATACAATATGGAAATACACAATACTACATTATACCGTGATGCCCGTATTTTGCAACCGGCACATAGGAGAATACCATGAAGACACCCTCAAAAACACTCGCAAAAGTTCTGTCGGCACTCATCATACTGCTGGCGCTCAACATACGCTCCGTCTGCACCTTTCTGTTCTATTCCGGACGGATCGAAACCCGTTTTCCCTCTGCATGCGCCGTTGCAGAGATCATCTGCTATATTCTGATCCTGTACATTAACTTTTTTCCGACACTGACAGTGCGTAAAGTCTCCACCGCACGCAATAAGATTCTGGAAGACGGCATCGCCCTGCTGCAAATCTTCCTGATTACCACGGCCGTGGAGATCGTCTGCTGTATTGTCATGCTGATCACAGGGCTTCCTGCCGGAGAGGACACCGCATTCAGCCACCCTTTCTTCTGGCTGCGTCAGTTTGGACTTGCATTTCTTATTGAGTTTATCCTCTTCTGGAACGGCATTCTGCGGGTCTATGTGACCTCCGTACAGCTTGGCATCAAATGGCGTGTGATCGGCGCCGTCTGCGGCCTGATTCCGGTCGTACACCTGTATGTGCTCTGCCGTATCATTCGGATTGCCGGCAATGAGGTGATCTATGAAAATGAAAAGTACCTGCTCAATCAAGTTCGCGCCGAGAATCAGGAATGTCGGACGAAGTATCCTGTTTTGCTTGTACACGGCGTATTTTTCCGGGATTTTCGCTTCTTCAATTACTGGGGCCGAATCCCCGCAGAGCTCAAGAGAAACGGGGCAGTCCTGTTCTACGGAAGCCAGCAGTCCGCCGCTTCCGTCGCCGACTGCGGAGAAGAACTCGCCGCACGGATCAGACAGATCAGGGAGGAGACCGGCTGCGACAAAGTCAACATCATCGCCCACTCCAAGGGCGGTCTGGACAGCCGCTATGCGATCTCCAAATGCGGCGCGGCTCCCTATGTAGCCTCTTTAACGACCATTAACACGCCCCATCGGGGCTGTATCTTCGCGGACTATCTGCTGGACAAGATTCCGGATTCCGTATGCAATAAAGTATCTTCCAAATACAATGCGGCGCTGACCCTGCTCGGCGATACCAGGCCCGATTTTATGGAGGCCGTACAGGATCTGACCGCTTCCGCCTGCGGCGGACGAAATGAAGTGCTTCCCGACAGCCCGCAGGTATATTATCAGAGCATAGGTTCCCGGATGAACGCTGCATGCAGCGGCAGATTCCCCCTGAACATGTCCTACCCCATGGTAAAACATTTCGACGGAGCCAACGACGGTTTAGTCTCTGTTGACAGCATGAAATGGGGCAGCCGCTTTACCTGCCTGACCGTGCCCGGCGGCAGAGGTATCTCTCACGGCGATATGATCGATCTGAACCGCGAAAACATTGCCGGTTTTGATGTGAGGGAATTTTATGTAAACCTCATTCGTGAACTAAAGGAGCGCGGGCTCTAATGATCATCATCCAGACAAAGGAGACCCGCGTCCGCTTGATCACAAGCTGCGCCAGATCTCCTATATACTATCTTTTTTACTCCGCCATATAGATCGCCACAGCCTTCTCGATCCGGTCAAGCGCCTGTTCTAATGACTGCGTGCCGTTCATGTACCCGATTCCTTCCGTAAACACCGCATCTTCCAGCATTTGATCGGGAACATACGCCGTATTTACCGTTGACAGCTCTTCCCGCAGCGCTGCAATCAACTCATCGGTCGGCCAGTAGATCGTAAAATCAATCATATTGCCTTCCTCATCTATGGTACATACGCCGCCGTACCCTCCGTCCGCTCCCAAGTACTCCTCCTGCGGCGTAAACTGCTTGTCAAATGCCGCCTGATTCAAGGGCAGTCCCCCGTATGCACTCTGTGCTTCCACAGACAGGAACACATCCAGAAATCCGTAAGCCAGATCAGACTGCTCTGACGCAGCGCTGATGCCTAGCATGGTATACGGCTCAAATACATTGCCGCACTGTCCCTTCATGGGCACGACCTTCGCCTCTTCAAGTCCTTTCACTCTGTCAAGCGACATTATCTGCATATAGTTATACGCTGCATCGACCCACCCGGCAATCATATGCTGCTCGCTGCCCACATATGACATAATATCCATATTGACGCTCCAGTCCGTCTCGTCCATGCGCAGTCCGCTATATTCCTTCGTCCACTCGTTCCGCTGTTCATAATAGCTTATGACTTTTTCATCCAGACCGTCCATCTGGGCATCGAAGATGCGTTTGCACTGCTCCAGATACCCGCCAATCACGTCCTTGTCTATGCTGCCATCCGCTGCGACCCACTTCGGCTCACTCACTCCCGCAAATCTTTTCAGGACGCCGCGCTCGCCGCTGACGCCGAGAATGTTTTTCGTCGGATACTCCTCTCTGAGTTTCTCCACAACTTTTGCTACATCTGACATATCTGTCACATTTTCCATACCGTCCGATGCAGCCGCAATCTTCGGAACTGAAACCGTCGCCGGAACCACATACGCCTTACCATCACGGGCGAGCGCGTCGATTATATTATCAAACAATGGCTCTTTTGCACTGTACTCCGCAAGGTAATCGGTCATATCGACCAATAATCCTTTTTCTATATAAGAGTCCAGCGGCAGACCATCCATCACCAGCAGATCCGGTCCTTCCCCTGCCATGATCTCCGTATTCAGCTTCTTGATCGCATCCTCCCTCGTCACGGAACTGTCACCTCCCATGCCCACTTGATAAGACACGAAGACATCCGAATGTTCCATCTGATAATGAGAGATCGCCTGCCTGATTGAATCCTCTTCCTTGAGACTGTAAAGGGTCAGTATGTTCTCCGGCACGGAAGGGATGTTGGGGTCATAGGTAAACTTGAGCACCTTACTGTTGGAAAAAAGTGCCATAAATACGCCCGACTCAAGCTGCACCATATCAGTAATACAATAATTCGGGTTAATGAGCTGCGAAAGATTACCATCTACGATCTGCTCCATCATATTGCCGCCTACCACATGTCGATGTATCCCTCTCTTGCCTACAACATAGACGGTACTGTCCTCACCGGGAAGAAGGAACATCGTAGCGTAATCTGTCCCGTTAAAGTTCCGGTCATCATAGTTGCTGTCCACAAACTCCGTAAGCACCTCGTCCGGAATAAACGCTTTCGCCTCCAGATCATAAACCGCCGGCGTATCCGCCTCGTCCCAATCGTTGTCGATGACCAGCAGATTATCCCTGACCCAGATCCACTGCGGATTATAATCCAGCGTCAGAATCTTCTCTGCACTGCCGTCCCGCGATATCTCATAGATACCCCGATATGTACTTGCGAAGATACGATTATCCGTGCCAATCGCAACCTGCTCAAAATACATTTCCTCTTCCGTCAGCTTCGCTGTCACCGGGATCTCCGTGCCGTCCGGTAAAAACAGCGTCAGATAATAACTCCAGTTAAAGGGATCGTCAAACATACTTGATTCCGCTTCCGACTCTTCATCATCTGCATCTGTCTCACCGTCCTGCGTTTCAGACCCGTCTGTGATATCTGCGTCTTCGCCCTGTTCATCTGAACTTTCTGAAATCTCTGCATCCTGTCCGTCTGATTCCTCTGCCGGCACGCTATTGCCCATGTCCGCAGTAATCACCGCCACCGTGCCGTCCGGCGCCATGCACATACTGTTGATATAAGTTCCTTTCTCCCGCAAAGTCATATACCATTCCGGCATTTCACTCTCCCACGTAACGCCCTGATCCTTGGATACCAGCGTCCCCGCGTTTTTGTCCAGAATCACCAGACTGCCGTCCTCCCGGACACACAGATCCATAGGATACATTGACTGCTCCGACAGATCAGTCTCTTCCTCCACATACCGCCCCATGGCCGCCGGACCGTTCCCGCCACTATTTTCATTCTCCTGTCCGCCGTCCGATGTACCCACATTCTGCCCCTCACCTCCGGCACCGCCATCCGATCCGCCGCTTCCCCCGCCGCAGCCCGCCATAGCGAATACCATGGTTCCCGCCAATATCAGGCTAATTATCTTCTTCCAACTCTTCCTACTAATCATATTGATCCTCTCCTCGTATAGATTACTGTCAAAGCCAGCGCATTACCGTCCATTCCCAGCCGCATCCAATACCCAGCGCAGATGGAAGTTAATATCTTAAGGAGTCCCTCAAAAAGCGTCAGTGCTTAACGAGGTCCTGAGTTGCAACGCAACTCACGAGTTTAGCACCTGCTACGCTTTTTGCGGAGCGAAAGCGCGACTCCGTAGATATTAACTTCCATCTGCGCGTCCGTCTTAAATGCCCCATGGAACAATAACACTCCCAACACAGACAGCATACCAGATCAATCTCTAAAGTCTCTCTAACACAAGAAAAATCGTAACTGTTCAGAAGCATCTTCTGAGCAGTTACGAAAATTTACAATATCCGCTTCCTAGACCCGAATATTCCCGGCACGCATTCCTCCGTTACTCCGCCATATAGACCTGCACCGCCTTCTCAATCTTATTCAGCGCATCCTCCAACGACTGCTCATCCTCCAGATATGCTGCCCCCTGTGTAAATACAGCCTCCTCCAGAATTTTATCGGGAATATAAGCCGTGTTCACCGCCGCCAGTTCTTTCTTCATCGCCGCAATTTCCTCGTCTTCCGGCCAGTATACCACATAGGAGATCATATTACCGTCCGCGTCGGATGTGGCCATAGAGGTATACACACCGTCCTCGCCCACATGTTCCGGAACAAACTGCGCGTCATATGCCGCCTGATTCATCGGAAACCCGTCATACACACTTTGCACCTTTGCGGATAAAAAGGTATCCATAAACGTAAGCGCCCGATCAGTCTGTCCGGATGCAGCGCTGATCCCCAGCATAGTCCCCGGCATAAACACACCGCTGCACTGTCCCTGCATAGGTATGACTTTCGTGTTCTCATATCCCTTCGTCCGGTCCAGGGAAAGCAGTTCCAGACAACTGTACGCAGAACTGCTCCAGCCTGCCATGGCATGCTGCTCCCCACCAACATACTGCATCACATCCAGATAGATTTCCCATTCCATCTCGTCCATGCGTATGCCCATACGCTCCTTAAGCCCTATATTGCGCTGATTGTAGTAGTCCTTTACTTTCTCATCCAGTCCGTCCATCTGCGCCGCATAGATCCGTTTACACTGCTCAAAATATGTTCCGATGCTCTCCTTATCTATCGTACCGTCCGCCTTGACCCATGCCGGCTCGCTCGCAGGCGAGAACCGCTTCAGAATACCCCAGCCGCCGCTGACTCCCAGAATATCTTCTGTCGGATATTTCTCCCTGTCATTCTCTATGGCCTCCGCTAAATCCGACAAATCTGTCACATTTTCTATACCAACCGCCGCGGAAGCGATCCTCGGTACGGCAATCGTCGCCGGTGCCACATATGCCTTGCCGTCACGTTTCAATGCCTCGATTACATTGTCAAACAGAGGCTCCTTCTCACTGTATTTCGCCAGATAATCCGTCAGGTCAAGCAGCATTCCCTTTTCTACATATGAATCAAGGGGCATGTCATCCATTACGATCAGATCCGGTCCTTCGCCCGCCATAATTTCCGTGTTCAGCTTCTTGATAGCATCCTCTCTCGTCACGGAATCCCCTTCGCCCATGCCGGTCCTGTAAGAAACGAAAACATCCGGATGCTCTGTTTGGTAATAAGAGATGGCCTGTCTGACCACATCATTCTCCTTAAGACTGTAGAGCGTCAACATATTCTCCGGTACTGCCGGAACATCCGGATCATAAGTAAACCGAATCATTTTCCCGCCCGCAAAGAGCGCCAGAAAGACATCTCCCTCAAGCTGTATGGCATCGACAATATAATAATCCGGATTCCCGAGTAACGACAACCCGCCGTCCACGATCTGCTCCATCATATTACCGCCGACCACATGCCTGTGTATCCCTTTCTGCCCCATCACATAGACAGTTCTGTCCTCACCCGGCAGAATGTACATAGTGCCGTAATCCGTTCCGTTATACATTCTGCTTTGATAGCTGTCAGCAACAAAATCCGAAAGTACCTCGTCCGTAACATACTCCCCCGCAGCCATATCATAGACTAACGGTGCATCTTCCATGTCCCAATCATTATCTATGATCATCAGATCATCCTTAACCCAGACCCACGAAGGCGTAGCATCCAATTCCACTATCTTGTTTGTACTGCCATCCCGCTGTACCTCGTATACTCCGCGTCCGGTACTTGCATAAATACGACTGTCATCTCCCATGACCGCCTGTCTGAAATAGCTCTCGTCTTCCGACATGTTCGCCTCCACTGGAACCCGTGTTCCGTCCGGCAAAATAAGCTCCAGATACCACGAAGGCTCCTCCGCATTGGTATCTCCCTTAAAATACGATACCGCCACCGTACCGTCCGGTGCCATGCACATGCCGCTGATCCACATGTCGTCCGTTTTATAATCGGCAAGCCAATCCGGAGTCTCGATGCTCCATGTGCTGCCCTGATCCCCGGACACAAGCATTCCCACGGACCGATCCATAATCACCAGTTTGCCGTCATCCCGCATACACAGATCCATGGGACTGCTCGAAAACTCCGTCAGATCGGTCTCCTCCTCCACATACCGCCCCATAGCGACGGGTTCATCCCCTGTTGTGTTTTCACTGCCCTGTGCCACGTCTTCGGCTGCAAGGTCTGTCGTGCTCCCACCGTCCGTCTTCTGTACGCCCGCATTACCGCAGCCCGCCGTTGCAAATACCATACAAGCCGCCAGCAGGAAGCCGATTGTTTTTTTCACGTTACTCTTGATTCCTGTCATAATATGTTTTTCCTCTCCTTTTTTTCAATAAGGTTCGAGGGCCTTAAGGTGCCGCCGAACCCTATATCCACAATATCAATACTATCTCTAAAGTCTCTCTAAAGATATTAAGAAATTCTTAGAGATTCTTTAAAGATTAATGTGTTATGATATTGATGCGGGCAACGCGCAGCGTAATCGATCCCGCACTGCCACTCTTTTGACAGAAAGGAGCCTTTCCCATGCGCATATTACTGGCGGAAGATGACAAAGATCTGAATAAGGCGATTACATGGCAGCTGACGGGCCAGGGCTACAGCGTAGATTCCTGTTATGACGGCGAGGAAGCCCTATACTACGGAAAACAGAATATCTATGATGTGATCCTGTTAGACCGCATGCTGCCTTACCGTGAGGGCACGGAAGTCCTGACCGCGCTGCGCAGGCAGTCCATCAATGTTCCCATCATCCTGATCACGGCACTGGGCACTTTGCAGAATAAAATCGAAGGGCTGGATCTGGGCGCAGATGACTATCTGGTGAAACCTTTTGATTTCGAAGAACTACTGGCACGGATCCGCTGCGTCTCCAGACGCTCTCTTGTGCTGAATCCGCTGCCCGATACGCCGTCCTATCACGATATTCGATGGACAGCCCAGGAAATGTGCCTGACCGGTCCATTCGGCAACAGCACTCTATCCAAACGTGAGGGCGATCTTTTGGAAAGCTTCCTGCACACCCCGGAACAAATCATCTCCCGCGAAACACTTCTGCTCAAAGTCTGGGGACCGGACAGCGACGTGGAAGGCGGCAATCTGGACAATTACGTCCATTTTCTGCGCCGCCGCTTAAAGACCGTCGGCAGCAGCCTGCAGATCAAGACAGTCCGCGGTGTGGGATACGGGCTGATGGCACCGAACGCTGACTAGATTTTGATATTCCCTGCCCAGCCGGGCAATGTATATGAAAGGACATCCCAATCCCATGTTCCGCAAAGCACACCTACTCTTTACCATATTATGTGCCGGAAGCACGTCGGCTATCACGATCATCATGTCGCTCCTCTATCTTCAAGTGGCGGAAAACAGTCTCTACGACAATCAATTCCGCTCTTTTCAGAATGATATCAGCACGATTACCGCCGGTCTGGAACAGTCCACCACTGTGTCCATACAATGGCTGGCACGGCTTGAGGCGCAGAACGGCTACAACATATATGTGATGGATAACGGCACCGCTTTTCTCTACAACAATCTGCCCGGTTCCAATGACCTAACCGGTCAACGTTCGGACAGCCAACAACTCCTTACAGAGGCTCTGAATGCCTATGAATCCATGTTTATGATAGAAAATCTCACGCCGCAAGGCACTGCTTACACCGGTGTCTGGCACGTGGAATATGAATTTGCTTCTGCGGGCGGCACCTACTATGCTTCCCTGATTGATATCGAACGGAACAATACCTTATCGCAGATCATCATTCTGTACTCTCTGACGGATCTTCGCACCTCAATCGCGGATCAGCGCATCCTGTTTACCCTGATCGACCTTGCCGCCGTCATGGCGCTTATCGCCTTTTCATGGTTCTTTACAGGCCGGCTCTTAAAACCCCTGCAGGAGAATCAGGAGAAGCAGATGCAGTTTGTCGCCGCCGCTTCCCATGAACTGCGCACGCCGCTGTCCGTCATTCTCGCCAGCAGCGAATGCTGTGAGACCGCCAATCCCGAAGAACAGCGCGGATTCTTCCAAACCATCCGCAAAGAGGGCCGACGCATGAATCATCTGATCGACGACATGCTGACCCTCGCCCATTCCGGCATGAATCGCTTTCTCATTGAACAAAGAACCGCAGAACTGGACACCCTGTGCCTCAATGCATATGAGGCTTTCGAACCTCTCTGCAGGCAAAAGGAAATCGACCTGCTCCTGACTCTGCCGGAAGCACCTATCTTACGCTGCCGCTGTGACTCTGACCGTATCGCCCAGGTGCTGTCCATTCTGCTGCACAACGCCGTCAGCTACACCCCCGAGGGCGGACAGATCGAACTGAAGCTTACTTATTGCAAAGAGCGCCGCACCTCTTATGAGATCACCGTAACCGATACAGGTGTGGGTATATTGGAGGAAGATAAAAAACATATCTTTGACCGCTTCTATCGGGCAGAAAAATCCCGAAGCACCAAGGGGCACTTCGGGTTAGGTCTTGCAATCGCCTATGAAATTGTGACCGCCCACCACGGTAAGATCACGGTACGGGATAACCCGGCAGGCGGCAGTATTTTTACGGTAAAGCTGCCGGAGTAGAATCTTTACAGACTCACATCCAACTCCACAGGGTGCATTGCCGTCAACTCGATGCTTCTTGCGTCCGGCTGCATGGTTCCGACATATAGCTTATAGTGGCTGCCATCAGCCCTGCGCACTCCCTGATCGTCTACGACCGTGAATGCTCTGCCGGCTACTGTAAGCTCGGTCTCTACGCTCTGTCCCGCTTTTACATGGATTCTCCGAAAAGCGCACAGCGCCGGATTCTTCACCGCATAATCCGAGTCGGTGTTTTTCACATAGATCTGTATCACGTCATCTGTATCGCATGTTCCGCTGTTTGCTGCCGTAACTTTGATCCGCACATCCGGAAGTCCGAAACCGTCTCTCTCTTTTGACACATCAATCAGCTCCGCATTCGTAACTGATACCCGCCCGTAAGTCAGACCGAATCCGAACGGATACTGAGCCTTATCCTCCATATAACGGTAAGTTCTGCCTTTCATGTGATAATCCGTAAAGTCCGGAAGCTGTTCCAAGCCGTTGTAAAAGGTGATCGGAAGCTTACCGGACGGAGAAAATTCCCCGAATAGAACTTCGGCAATGCTCTTTCCTCCTCTTGCGCCGGGATACCAGAGCTGCATAATCGCGTTAAACTGTTCGGCCGCATAGCTTAAGTCAATGGCGCTTCCTGCCATCAGACAGCAAACGACTGGCTTGCCAACGGATGCAACGGCTTCCATCAGATCCCTCTGGGACTTCGGCAAAAGCAGATCTAATTTATCGCCGGAAGCATAACTGTTGCCCGTATCTCCCTCTTCCCCTTCCAGAGTCTCATCTAATCCGATGCACAATACGACAACATCGCTGTGCTTTGCCACAATCTTGGCTTCCGTCAGCCGATCCCCTTTCATTGCCAGAAACTCCGTCCTCTCCTCAAACAGCGCACAGCCTTCCGAGTACAGCACCCTTGCCCTGCCTTCCGCATATCTCCGGATTCCCTCGGAAACCGTCACATACTCGGAGGACGTTCCGTGATAATTACCCATCAGCGCCCTTCTGCTGTCCGCATTCGGACCGATGACTCCGATCGTCTTTATTTGATTGATATCAAGCGGCAGGATGCCGTCATTCTTCAGCATGACAATGCTTTCTTTTGTCATCTGATCGGCCAGTGCCACATGCTTTTTACACTCCACTGCTTCATAGGAAATGTCGTCATACTCTGTCTTGTCAAACAATCCCAGCAGATAACGGGTCGTATACAAGCGCACTGCCGCCTCCGTAATGGCTTCTTCCGTAACCAGTCCCTGCTCGTATGCCGCCAGAAGATGCAGATATGTAGAACCGCAGTTTAAATCACACCCCGCATTGATCGCCATGGCCGCCGATTGCGCGGGCGTAGATGTCACCATATGATTCTCGTGAAAGTCCTTGATCGCCCAGCAGTCGGATACAAAATGACCCTCAAACTTCCATTTATCCCGCAAGATATCCTGAATCAGCGTTTTGCTTCCACAGCAGGGCTCCCCGTTTGTTCTGTTATAGGCTCCCATGACCGCTTCCACATGCGCTTCCGTCACCAGTGCTTCAAAGGCCGGAAGATATGTCTCCTCCATATCCTTAGCCGTCGCCTCGGCATTAAACTCATGGCGCATTGCCTCCGGACCGGAGTGCACCGCGTAATGCTTTGCGCATGCCGCCGCTTTCATGACTTCTCCTTCTCCCTGCAGCCCTTTGACATATGCCACACCGAGCCTCGATGTCAGATATGGGTCTTCACCGTAAGTCTCATGCCCGCGCCCCCATCTGGGATCACGGAAGATATTGACATTCGGAGACCAAAACGTGAGTCCCTTGTAAATATCTCTGTCATTCTCCGCCGAGAACTCATTATATTTCGCCCTGCCTTCCGCGGCGATACAACCGGCAATTTCCCCGATCAGTGCATCGTCAAAAGCTGCCGCCATGCCGATTGCCTGCGGAAATACCGTGGCAATACCTGCTCTTGCCACTCCGTGCAGACTCTCTCCCCACCAGTTATATGCCGGAATGCCCAACCGCTCTATCGCCGGTGCGTCATACCGTAACTGTCCGGCACGCTCCTCCAATGTCATCCGGCTTACCAGTTCTTCCGCTCTGCGCCTTGCTTCTTCCCTTTTCATGCGATCGTCTTATCCTTTCTGATCATCAACATTATATGTCCGAAATTATTACATCCGTCGCCGTAGACAGGAAATCCGAACCCTCGCCCAACCGGGACCGGATTCGGATTTAAAAAATGTAGTGCGGATAACAGGACTTGAACCTGCACGTCATGGACACCAGAACCTAAATCTGGCGCGTCTGCCAATTCCGCCATATCCGCTTATATAGAGTTAATTGCCGCTGCCATGCAAATCTTCCTTACATGGCAGCGCAATAACCAATCAAAATTACCGTTTACTTCATGCCAGCTTTTTAAGCTGTTCCGAATGCTCCGCCACAACAATTTTAAGCATTTCCACATCCTGAAAAGTCGATTCCATCTTTTCAACATACATGGCATACCGTTTAAATGTATCGGTGTAACACGCCTCAATCGTATTGATCCTCGGCATAATAACATTCTCCTGATACAATTTGATGCGGTGCATTTCATCTTTCAGGGTCTGTACATCTGCTTTTACCTCTTGCAGTTCTGCTCTTACTGACTGAATTTCTCCATGCAGTTCCGTCCTTACTGCCTGAATCTCCTCATGCAGTTCCATCCCCAATGCTTGGATCTCCTCATGCAGTTCCATCCTCAATGCTTGAAACTCCGCCTTCAGTTTCGTATCAAGCATGTTGGAAATGGCAAGTAGTAGTTCGTGATCCGCCATAGCCTGTACCTCCTTATTAAGTTGTACAGCCATTCTCTCTTCTCTCTGTTTTCTAATTGTATCATAGGAGCCCTGCAAAGTCACTATGCAATTTCCACAAAATGATATTTCGTTATAAACGTAATATCGTTTTTCTTATCACTGATATATTCTGCCTTATGCCTCCTCCATCTGGATAACATTTCCGCTCACATTGTCCTCTCCTATGTGCCGGATAATCTTCCTGTTGATCCGAACCATAAAGATGACCGTCATGAGTAACGACATCAGCTCCGCGATCGGGAATGCCCACCATACCTTATTGACATCACCAGACAGTGCAAGCAGATACGCCGCCGGAAGCAGCACCACCAGCTGTCTCGCTATGGAAACCATCATACTGTATGTAGCGCAGCCAAGCGCCTGAAACGCCGTTCCACACACGATGCCGAACCCGGCAAATACAAAGCTGTAGCTGATCGTCCGCAGCGCCGACTCACCGATTGCCAGCATATCATCGGAGGCGTCAAAGAGTCTGAGCAGCACATCCGGAATCGTCTGGAAAATAATCAGACCGATCACCATAATGCCTATCGCATACTTCACTCCGCATTTCAGTGAATCGGTAAAACGATCCTTTTTCCCTGCACCGTAATTATATGCCAGAATGGGAACCAGTCCGTTATTCATGCCGAATACCGGCATAAAGATGAAACTCTGTAATTTAAAGTATACTCCGAATACTGCCGTCGCCGTCGAACTGAAAGTGATCAGTATCCGATTCATTCCGTAAGTCATAACCGAACCGATCGCCTGCATGATGATAGACGGCACGCCGATCTTATAAATCAGCTTAATGATCTCCGCGTCAGGCTTAAGCGCCTGTCCGGTAATCTGGATTTCATCATTTTTCTTCATATTAATGGCACAAGCCAACAGCCCCGCCGTAATCTGCCCGATTACAGTCGCCACAGCCGCACCGCGCACACCCAGCCGCGGCATTCCGAACAGTCCGAAGATAAAAATGGGATCCAAAATAATATTGATAACAGCGCCGATTCCCTGCGTAACCATAATATAGAAGGTCTTGCCCGTAGACTGTAACAGCCTCTCAAAGGTAAACTGCGTAAACATACCGAAAGATAAGCAGCACACCACCGAAAGATACTCACAGCCGTACTGTACGATCTGAGCATCATCTGTCTGGCTCAGATAGAATCTTTTCGTCGCAAAAAGACCCACCATCAGAAATACGAAATAGCTGATCGACATCAAAAGCATGCCGTTTCCCGCTGCCTTGTTTACGACCTCCTGATTCTTTTCCCCCAGAGCCTTAGACAATACCGCGTTGATACCGACACAGGTTCCTACCCCGACTGCCACCATCAATGTCTGAATCGGGAAAGCAAGTGACACCGCTGTCAGTGCATTCTCGTTGATCCGTGACACAAAGATACTGTCCACCACATTGTATAGTGCCTGTACCAACATGGATGCCATCATCGGCAGGGACATCGTAATCAGCAGCTTATTGACCGGCATAACGCCCATTTTGTTTTCTCTTGTCTGTTCCATCATATCTTCTTGTTTTACCTTGTCTTTCCATTTTTATCTCAGCATATTCATATCGGAGGTTCTATGAAATAAAATGCATCGTAACTGTTCAGACCTCCGTTCTTCACAGTTACGAAGATGCACCTTCTGAACAGTTATAATGCATCAAAAAAACAACCACACTTCCTGGAGTTGGGTTGCTTTAATGAACCACTGGGGATGTCGCCCTAGGGTTCGAATCCCCATTTCTACACTAAGAACTAATTTAGTGAACCACTGGGGATTCGAACCCCAGACAACTTGATTAAAAGTCAAGTGCTCTACCACCTGAGCTAGTGGTCCATGAACTGGGCTAGCTGGATTCGAACCAGCGCATGCAGGAGTCAAAGTCCTGTGCCTTACCGCTTGGCGATAGCCCATTATTCCCTCGGATATTATACCCGAGACAACTTGCGGCGAGGTATCTGACGGTCGCAGATCACTGCGTCCCTGCACCTTCCCGTGTAAGGGTGGATAGAGGGACTCGAACCCTCGGCCTCCAGAGCCACAATCTGGCGCGCTAGCCAACTGCGCCATACCCACCATATAACGTGCTCGAAGGGATTCGAACCCCCGACCCACGGCTTAGAAGGCCGTTGCTCTATCCAGCTGAGCTACGAACACGTATGATAATCGCATGTAATACATACGATAAGAGCGGGTGATGGGAATCGAACCCACGTATCCAGCTTGGAAGGCTGGTGTTCTACCATTGAACTACACCCGCATATCAAAATATAATAATAGACATATGCACTCTTAATAACATACCGCGTCGGGGTGACAGGATTCGAACCTGCGACCTCCTGGTCCCAAACCAGGCGCTCTAGCCAAGCTGAGCCACACCCCGAAAAAGGAACCTGTGAGCATCCTATCTGCAACGCAAGTTAAATTATATAATATGCGTTTTTCTCTGTCAACTAATTTTTTTGTTTTCAACATATTTTTTTGATCAAAAGAAACAAAAACTTATTTTCGCACTAAAAGAAGCTGTAGCTTTCGTCTTCCAGATTCGGATCACATTTTTACAGATAATTAATCGTGTAGTGTGCCTCTCCCGCACCGTCTATTTCCATAATAATATAGCTGGGTTTTCTGTTCTCCTGCCGGGGATAACTGATACTGCCGGGATTAATCAGCGTAATACTGCTTCCAATATCCACTACCGGCTTATGCGTATGTCCGCACATCACGATATCTACTTCCCTCAGTTTCGCCTCCTGTTTGATCACTTCACTGTTCATGGCTATGTAATAATTGTGGCCATGTGTCAGCCATACCTTGTAGCGCCCTATCATAAATTCCTTTTCCTTCGGCAGTTCCGAGAAAAAGTCATTATTTCCCTGCACCATCTCCACGGGGCATCCCGCTGCCTGTTCAATCACAAGCTCGCTTCCCTCCACGTCTCCGCAATGTACCACCATATCAAGAGGTCCCGTCTTATCCAGCACTTTCAGGAAATTGGTGTTATACCGGTGCGTATCACTTACAATCAATATTTTCATTAATCTCCTCACTTCCGTGTGCGCATATAAGATTACTATAATCTCTTCTTCAATTCAGCCTCCATTGCCTCTAACGCTCTGCCTCTGTGACTGATGCGATTCTTCTCCTCTTCGGTCAACTGTGCCGTAGTGCAGCCATACTCCGGAACATAGAAGATCGGGTCATAACCGAATCCGTTATCCCCCTCCGCCCGGTCTCCGATTCTTCCCTCTATCGTACCCAGTGTGGTGATCACCTCGCCGTCCGGCATAACCGCCGCGATGGCACATACGAACCTGGCGCCGCGCTTTTCTGCCGGCACACCCGCAAGCCGCTTAAGCAGATTTTGATTTTTAACACTATAAGGCATGTGTTCTCCCATATATCTTGCTGAATAGATTCCGGGCTCTTTATTCAGATAATCGATCTCCAGACCGGAATCATCCGCCAACACGATGGCATCTTGGTACTTTCCGCCCTCATGCTCCGTTAATAGCTCTGCCACCGCCTTAGCTTTAATAACCGCATTTTCCTCGAAAGTAGTGCCGTTCTCCACAATATCCGCCTCGATCCCCGCCTCTTTCATGGACAGGATATCGGCATCTATATTCCGCAGAATATCCCTGATCTCCCGCATTTTTCCCATGTTGCCTGTGGCAAATATGATCTGTCGTCTCATCGTCTTATCTCCCTAGGTGCTTCCAACATGATTCACACTAATACCCATGCTTTTCTCACAGCCTGCGAATTTGTTAGCCAAGACGCTAACAGCGTCGGCACAAATTTGCGATTGAAAAATCCCTGATTTTTCAATCTATTCTTCATACGCCTTCATGACTGTCTGATAGATTCCCTCTGCAATACGCTGGATATAATCCTCCCGCTGCAACAGTATGAACTCCTGCCCGTTCGTCAGATATCCTACCTTGATCGCTGCTGCCGGCACTGTGGCATTGCTGATCACCTCGTCTTCCTCCCCCGCCTCCAGAAGCCCGTTGGCCTTACCGCTGATCGCTGTGACCACTTCACGCTCTAACAGATCCGCCAGCTCAACGCTGCCGAATCCGGGAATGAAAAACCTGCTGTTATAGACCGCCTCCGTACCGTACAACTTCGTATTCGCATCACCGCTCACCTCTATCCGGATCAGCAGGTCCGCCTTCGTTGCCGCCGCCAGCTCCACACGGTTTTCCGCCGACGGATTACTATCGTCCATTCTTGTATAATATACCTTGATATCCGTATTGTCCAGTTTTGCCTTAACAGCCTTGGCAACTTCCAGGGTAATATCCTTGGCGCTGACTTCATTTGATAAAACGCCGTCCTCCTGCAGCCCGTATGCCGGATCGACCACGATGATCTTATCATAAACTTCCTTCGGCGTCATAAATTCCACATACAGCGTATTGTCCTCAAAAATACTGTGATACTCATACACTCCCGTCAGATCGAACCGAAGGCACATCCTGTCCTTCTCCACATCGAAATGTCCTTCCGTCACACTCTCACAATTACCGTACACACCGTTAGTCTCATAGAATTTCTCATGTTCATGGGGGTTCTTATGCGTAATATTTACCCACAATTCCCTGTCCATGTAGTGGTTCTCAATAATCACTTCCTCCGCCTTTACATCCTCCGGCAGCGGAATACAAAAATATTTCGTATTCTGACTATCTCGGTCAATCGAAATATTATTCTTATCAACTACGACGGCTTTTTCCGTGCTTTCCTCGCTGCCGGCAGACTCCTGTACGACCTCATCCTGTGCCACATCCGCCACCACAATGATCTTATTAGCGGAGTAATACAGTATGGCGCTCATCGCTGTTGCCACAAACACGAGACAATATACCGCCATTCTTTTCATCAGATTGTTCTGTCTTTCCTGCTGCATAACTTATCTTCTGCCTCCACCCGGCTTCGGTCCCATATATTGATAGAAGTAGGTCTTCATCATACCGTTATATATCTTTCGGTTCTTGTCCGCTTTCCTGCCGATCGCCTGTTCCGCCTCTTCATAGGCGGTAATCAGATACATGGACCAGCTGTCCAGTGCCTTATACCGCTCTCCGATCGTATCATAGAGTCCCGGCAGATTCTTCTTATCCTCGATTCGCTCCCCGTAGGGCGGGTTCGTGATGATAAACCCGTATTTCTTCGGATGGCTTAACTGCCTCACATCCCTGCGCTGGAAATGGATCAGTTTCTCCACTCCTGCCAGCTTCGCATTAGCCCTCGCCGCCGCAATGATTTCCTCATCGATATCATACCCCTGAATGTCGGTCTCCACATTCATGTCAATCAGTGATTCCGCCTCGTCCACGGCGCGATACCAGCTCTTTCGGTCTACAATGTGCGTCCATTCCTCCGCAGTAAAATTGCGGTTCATTCCCGGCGCAATATGAGCCGCCATCATAGCCGCCTCAATCGGGATCGTCCCGCTGCCGCAGAACGGATCAACCAGAATGCGGTCTCCCTTCCACGGTGTCAGCATAATAAGCGCTGCCGCCAGATTCTCCGCAATCGGCGCCTTCGCCGTAAGCTTCCTGTATCCGCGCTTATGAAGCGACTCCCCGGTAGTATCCAAGCCCACCGTCACCTCGTCCTTCATCAGGAAGACCCTTATAGGATAAGAGTCACCGCTCTCCGAAAACCAGTCTGCAGGATAAGCCTTCTTCATGCTCTCCACCATAGCCTTCTTCATAATCGACTGAATGTCGGAAGGACTAAACAACTTGCTCTTCACGCTCGCAGCTTTCGTCACCCAGAACTTCCCGTTCTTCGGTATGTAGTCTGCCCACGGCAGAGCTTTCGTACCCTGAAATAATTCCTCAAACGTCTCTGCATGAAAGCTGCCTACTTTAATCAGAACACGCTCTGCACTGCGCAGGAAAATATTGGCGCGGCAGACTGCCTGCACATCCCCTGCGAAAGTAATTCGCCCGTCCTCCACCGAGACGATCTCATATCCCAAATCCGTAATCTCTCTTTTTAAAACCGCCTCCAGCCCAAAATGGCAAGGTGCGATATACTCTAATCTCTCCATATTCTACTCCTGTTTCAGCATGGAGTACAGCGCAAAAGTAGTCGGGTTAAGCATCTGATAGGTTCCGTCATCCTGTTTGGTCATGGAAACGGCATAGTCATACTTCGCCGACGAGGTCTGCCCCTCTTTCCCATCTACATATAAGACTTCCGGAAAGAGAACGAAATAAATTCCCTCTCCTTCTTTAAATCCCACCGCATCATTCGTCACATCACCGTGATAGACTCCTTTATGCATGTTTTTCTCATCTTTGCTGCTGTTCATGTACCAGAAATACGTGCCGTCCTCATTCATGACCAGATATCCCTGATCGCCGAGATCCCATTCTCCCACCAGGAATTCTTTCGCTTTCTCCTCAGCCTCATCATTGCCCGGCACACTCATTGTCGCAGAGTTCATTACTTTAAGCGCTTCGCTTTTATTGGCTTCATAGAGTTTCTCCTCGGCGATATAGGACATCGTATATGCATAATAATTCTTACCGTAGAAACGCTGTAATGCCACTGTCGTCACACCGTTCTCTTCATATTTACATACCCACTCGTACCATTCCTCACCTTGAACGGATGTTACCGTAGGTTCTTCCACTTCCTCATAACCTGCATAACTTGCCCAAATCTGTCGCGAAATATTCAGCATATCAAGAGGATGCTGATAAAAAGATTCTCTTGAACAGGAAATACCCAGTAAAGAGCCGTCTTTTGACGTAAAAGCAAGTCCCGTATCGCCACCCTGTGTCTCGTCATAAGTCCACACCGAATCATCGTAGAGAAGCGCCATAGCTCCCAGTCCCGCCTGTTTTATATTTTCCGCCGAGGTGTCGACATATTCCGTTGCCCCATCCGTCTTCGTGCCATCCGCATTGCCGCAGCCTGCAAGCATGATCACTGCCGTTATACATGCAATCCATCTCAATACCTTTTTCATAATCTCCTCCAGAGCGCAACCCAACTGCCTTCCGTGGCAATGAACTGTCAGATCAGCCATAGTTTTTTCGTTTCAGTACCGTCCAGCAAATGCATGGCACATTCTGAGTCATAACTTCATTTCTTCACCATAGACATTGTATACTAAAGTTTATAAAATAACAATGTTCCCCGATATGTTTTACAATTTTTTCACAAAATACAACAAAACGGTATGGCCATCGACCATACCGTTTTGTGTCTCAAAAAATCTGTTACCTGTTGCTTAATAGTTGTTCTTCTGATTGTCCTGTGCGTTGCTGCCGGAACTGTTCTTAGAATTGTTCTTCTGACTGTTATTCTGGCTGTTCTGGCTGGTAGAGTTGTTTGCCTTGTTCTGCTGCTTGTCATTCTGTGCATTCTGGTTATAATCATTCTTAGACATCTCAAATACCTCCTGATTGATTTAATAGTTAACGACATCAGAAATTTTGCTTTCGTTCTTGCAAATGCTTCCGTATATGGCTCCTACAAGAACCGGAAGCAGAAATTTGTTATGTCGTTTACTATAGTTACAGAAATAGTATTTCAAGTTTTTTAAAAGAATATACAGCCCGTTTCTAGTTCTTTAGTACTAGATTTTTATATAAAATCACCAAATAATTGCATAGGACTTTAGTACTATTTTTGATTGCATTTTCTCATATAAAGTATATAATAATAATTGTAGATGGAAACACCCCTTCAGTTTCTATTTACAGACCCTTATATATAATTATTTATATACTCCCCTCAACAGACCATTTACCCAAATGGTCTGTTTTGTTATGGAAAAGATTCAATGCGAACGTCCCTGAAACGTCTTCACGATCAACACTACCACCAACACCCCTATAATCACCGGTGCAAAACTGATCAGTGTATAAGTCGCCACTCCGATAATCAACAGTACTATCACCGTAACGATCAACATGACCAGCCATCCCGGAAGCACAATGCTCCTGCCTTTCGGCGTGCCCCGATCAGCCTCCCACTCCTGCGCATCATCCGTCACTTCCTCATCATACGCCTGATTCGAACCGTAACTTACTCCGGCGTGCTTATTCGCCTCAATAATACTCTTGGCAAGCAGTCTCGGATCACCCAGACTTTCCATCACTTCCTTCTCACTTCTGCCCTTACGGATCTCTGCGTCGATATAATCCTGATAATACCTCACATTCTCCGCCACCTGACTACTGGAAATCCCTGCGGCAAGCGCGCGCTGTAATCTTTCAATAAATTCCGTTTTCTCCATATGCTTTCTCTATACTTTCTTCGATTATCTATCTTTGTAACTGTTCAGCCCCCTGTTCTTCACAGTTACCTATATTTTATCCATTCCCGCGCCTTGATCCAGCCTGCCCAGATAGCTGTCGGGGTTCTTCTTCATCTCGGCCAACATCCAAAAAGCCTGCAATACCATCTCTTCCTTATTGCAACAGGCCGTGTTCTTCCCCGAATCCCCATGCAGATTATACTGCTCTATCTGCCACACATACAGATCCGTCAGCGAATATCCCCGAACCTTCATCAAGTCACCGGGCACATGGTGCTCCAGATAATAGACAAACTCATCATATACTTCCCTGTCACTTAACATCTCCTGCCAAAGTTTATCACACCACTCCACACTCTTACCGGCATAATCACACAGCCTCACAAGACCGTCATATACCCTCATCGCAGCGTTTTTGTATACTATGTTTGACATTATACTTATAATCCTCAATTCTGTCCTTGAAATGTTATTTGTCACATTTCGCCGTGGTAATCCACAGTTCTGACTACTATCGCGTATATCTTAACACAATATT
>JAAUZX010000075.1 GCA_014804365.1 Lachnospiraceae bacterium | reverse complement strand
TAACCTATTATGCGGCAGAAGCCGACCTTCCCGAAAATACTTTCGACGCAGTAAATCAGTTGGCAAATAAAGCCGAACTTAAAGCGTTGGTAGACGATGCGTTGACTGCACAGGGCGACTACACGCTTGAAAGCTATAACGAATATACGGCAAAGGTTACGGCTGCACAGGCAATTCTTGATAAGGTTTCGGCAACGCAGGCAGAAGTTGACGCAGCGAAGGTTGCAATAGATGCGGCATATGAGACACTTCAGGTGCGTACCCCCGCAGAAAAGACGGACGCAAACAAATCATTTAGCTTGCTTGTAAACGGAAATAAAGAGTTGGCGGTTTCCGATTATGTTGACGACAAAGAATTAAACAATCTGACATATGAAGTTTCGTCGGCAGATGCAAAAGTTACCGTAAGTGAGATTGCAGACGGAAAGTTTACAGTAACGGCAGGCAGTGAAGAAGTAACGGGCGCAACGGTATCTCTTGTCGTTAAATACAAGGACAGAGAAGTGCTTACGGTTACAATTACCGTAAACGTTACAAGTGAAACTACTCCCGTATTAACTCAAACGGCGGTTTCAACCGATATAGATTTATATTCAGTTGAAAACAAAACGGATATTACACTTGATTTTTCAAGCAACGTTGAAAACTTAGGCGAACTCGAATTGACTTATACCGTAACAATGAACGGTACGCCTATAACTCTTGACGGAACTTCTTACACCTACACTTACGAGAGCTACACAGAGACGGCAACCGAAGTTGTGTTTGCGGTAACGGTTTCATATACCCACAACGGTAACCCCGGTGAGCTTAATTACAACTATACTTTGAACATAAAAGACACACGCGCTTACCGCATAACCAACGGCGGCTTTGAAAACAGTCTTGACGGTTGGACGTTGAGTAATTCCAAACTCGGCGGCGTAAACGATGACAGCACGTATTGGGGTAATATTCCTTTCAACAACGACGGCAATTTCTTCAATGCCTACGCTGAAGGCTGCAGGGAGGAAGCAATAGGTACGCTTACAAGCTCGCCTTTCACCATAGGCGGTTCGGGCTGGATTACCTACAAGCTCGGCGGCGCTAAAAACTCAGACAAGGTATTCATTGAAATAGTTGAAAATGGTACGGGCAATATCCTTGCAAGATATTACAACAATGCTTTTAGCGACGACGTGGAAAGTACTACTGTAAGGGGTTGCACACTTGTTGCGTATAAGGCAGATTTGTCCGCACATATCGGCGAAACGGTTTATATCCGTATAACCGATAACGCAGTAAGCGATTACGGTCTGTTCTTCGTTGACAGCTTCGTAACCTATTATCCCGAAGCACCTGAAACCGGATATACGGAAGCGGTAGCGGTAGAACATCCCGATACGATATACGACATTTATAACGGCGGTTTTGAAAGCGATTTGGCAGGCTGGACGTTATCGGGTGGCGAAATAGGTGTAATTACGGACGGCGACGCTTGCTTTACTCATTGGGCTGAACCTCACACTTATGGCAAAGAGGGCGATAAACTCTTCTCGTTCTGGACGTGGGATGCTGCGGCTAACGAAGGTGAAGGCGGTGAGGTCAACCGCGAGGGCAACATGGGTACGCTTACAAGCAGTATGTTTGTGCTCAAAAAGGACAAATACATTTCGTTCAAGTTCGGTGGCGGCAATAACCGCAACGTGTTTATTGAACTTGTAAATGCAGAGAACGGCTTAATTGTTGCAGTATTCCATAACGACAATTGCAACGGCGGCAGACTTATAAGCTACAACTATAAGGTTGATGAACTTTCAAGTGATACGCTGTGCTATTTCCGCATAGTAGATAACGCAGTAAGTGATTGGGGTTGCTTTACCGCAGATGCATTTAAGACAAACCTTGATTCTGCGCCTGCCGACAGTGTAAACGCAGTACACCATATAAGCGAATATCGTTCAATGGTAAACGGAAGTTTTGAAACAGGTAATCTTGATGGCTGGACTATGATTGGTGAGCTTGGTGCGGTCACCGACACTGAAAAGGCGGAAGGCTGGTATCAAACAAATGAGAGCGCAAAGGACGGAAATAATCTGTTCACATTCTACTATAACAACGGAACTGATTATACAAATGTAGAAGGAAATACGGGTATTATTCGTTCAAGTGCATTTATTCTCGAAAAGAACGGCATTATTTCTTTCCGTTTCGGTGCGGCGCACAACAGAGATGTTTATATCAATGTTTACACCACTGGAGGAAAACTTCTTGCACAGTTCCGTAACAATGCATGGGAACAGGATACCGTCATGGTACAGTATTATTATCAGTTTGATAATACCGAAGAAATATCGTGCTACTTCGAAGTAGTGGATAATGCAACCGACGATTACGGCTGTATCGTAATGGACGATTTCTGCGTAAATCTTGAAGCGATACCAGAAGACGCAGTTCTCGGTAGTGCGCAGACAAAAGCCGAGCGCTATCCGGCTGATTAAATAAAAGCAATTCAAGAAGCAAAGATTAACTTTCCCGCAGTTTTTTAAAAGCTGCGGGAAAAAATATGAAGGAAAAATATGGCAGACTTAAATTTAAGACCTAAATTTCACATTACAGGCGACGAGGGCTGGATAAATGACCCCAACGGACTTATAAAGTTCGGTGGTAAATATCACGTGTTTTACCAATCGTATCCTGCCGACACTAATTGGGGACCTATTATTTGGGGACACTCGATCAGCGACGATCTTACGCATTGGGAGTATTTGCCCCACGCCCTTTATCCAGACCGGAAATATGACCGCGACGGCTGTTTTTCGGGTAGCGCAATAGAGTTTAACGGAAAGCTGTATCTTATGTATACGGGGTACAGTATCAACGGCGGCGGCAGTAATGTCCGTCAGGTACAGTGTCTTGCGGAAAGCTCGGACGGCGTGTCATTCAAAAAACTCGGCGTTGTCATTTCCGCAGATGACTTACCCGACGGTTACAGCAAAGCCGATTTCCGCGACCCCAAGGTTTGGCGCGAAAACGGTAAGTTTTATGCCCTAATGGCAGCGCGCGTAAAGCACGGTAGGGGCAGACTGCTTTTGTATTCGTCAGACGACTTGCTGTCTTGGAAATTCGAGTTTGATGTTTTTGGCAAAGATTGCGACGGCATCATGCTCGAATGTCCCGACTACAATCCCGAACTCGGATTGCTCATTTACAGCGAACAGTTTGCGCCTGTCGAGGGAAGTAAACACCTCAATATCCATACGACTCGGTTCGTCGTAGGCAAGCTTGACCTTGAAAAAAAATGCTTTATACAAACGGGGGATAGCGACATCTGCGATTACGGATTCGATTTTTATGCGCCGCAAACTTTTTCCGGTGAAAATATTGCCATCGGTTGGATGGATATGTGGGACAGAAGCCATCCGTCGTCGCAGTTCGGGTTTTCGGGAATGTTGACAGTGCCGCGGCGGTTGTCCGTAAAGAACGGGCGTATGGTTCAAAGTCCTATCGTGGCGACAGGACCCGCTGTGGAAAAGTCGGTCAAAACAAATCTGGTCGATAAAATTAAAACCGGCGTAATATCCCTTAGAGCGACTGAATTATCCGCCCTCACATTGAAAATGCGTTGTGGCGGTGGATATTACACCTCGCTCAAACTCGACGGCGATGAATGGATTTTTGACCGCTCGGCATCGGGTACGGAAATACGCGGACACGAAAAAGACCTTGACAGCGTACATGGACTGCGTCGTATGCCGTTTATACATAAGCCGACGACAGAACTGACGGTGGTTTTCGACAAGTATTCCGTCGAGATATTCGAGGACGGTCGTGCGCTTACCGCAACGATTTATCCGCCCGATGACGCCGATGGGCTTGAGTTTGAAGTAAAAGCGGATAAGTGCATTTACTCCCGCTCGGAAGTATAGCAAAACGCTAACATATCTTAACAGAAACCATTAAAGGGAGCTCACTAAGAGCTTCCTTTTTTGTTGCAAATTTTTTTAAACTCGACGTTATGCGTCGAGTTTTTTATTATATAGTAAGTTAATTTAAAAAATTTTTTAAAATGTGCAAAAAACTTGCCCATTTGACTGATAAGTTAATTTCGGAAAGTTTTTAAAAGGGGAAAATACTCTTCACGTTTAGCGGATAGAATTAAACAGGAAATTTTTAACCTAACAAATAATCTTGTAGGTTGAGAATTAAAAATATTTAAAACTGTTCAAAAACTGAACAGTTTAGAGTTTAAAATTATTTTAAAACCGTAGGGAATTTCAACGGTTTAATAGATAGACTGATAGATATTTGACATAAAAGGAGGTGATAGATATTAGCCAAAATATTGTTGCAAAAGTGTGGAAAAAGCAAGCAGGTAAAGAAAAATGCAACACGTTGCATTTTTGAATGTTTCGTATGTCGAAACGAAGCAAGTCGGAAACCGACTTCTTGGGAGGTAAAAAATGCTAAATTTGTAAGAAAATTTCGTGGTCCCTTGACTCTTGAAAGTTAGTATGCTAAAATAACAATGTCGTATCTATACGACAAGCAAATTTTATGGAGGACAGGCTATGCGAAAGACAAGAGCAGAGAAGGATAAGAGATACGAAGAAAAACACAAAGCAGAAAGTAAAGCCAAATGTATGGTATGGGGAACAAGCGTACCGAGAGAGAAAGCCGAGAGAATAAACGAATTTTTGAAGAAGTACGGCTACACTAAGGTACAGCTTATAGAGGCAGGATATAAAGCGTTATTGGACGATGCTGCCGAACACGATTTATCCCTTGCCAAAATAATGGATGGCTATGACGACTTTTTTAGCGGAGAGCTTGAAAAGTTTGAGAAAGAAAAACTGAATAAATAATTTAATCTTTTCGCCAAAGGAGGAAAACGCGATGGAAAGAGAACATAGTATTCAAAGCAATAAGGACAGATAAGAGCCTGTTTGAATAAGGATACTTGACAAATCAAGAATTACAAAAAGTACTTAATGCAATAAAACTTGTGCCTTCTGAGAGTGAGCGTGATGAAATAACGCAAATCATATTAAAAGCGGCTTCGGAAAGTATTACTCTCGAAACGCTAAAACAAATTACTAAAAAGGAAACTAACGATTTTAAGGAAACGGAAACAAACGGATTTATCAAATTCACTAAAAAGGAGATAAATTCTATGCCCGATTACTTAAAGAAACTTTTTGCCGTCGATGATAAAATCGTAATCTACCGCTATGTAAACGGCGTGTATCAAGCGAGATTTCGCCGCGACGGTTATAATATCGAGGTTGCTTCAAAGAGCTTCGATATGATGAAACAGAAATTTTTAAACAAACTACTTGCCGCCGAAAGGAGTAAGCGCAACGCGACGTTTCCGTTATTCAGCGCTTTTACGGAAGATTGGCTGAACGTGAAAAGGCAAACTGTCAAGCAATCGTCTTACGTAAGCTACGTACAGTTGATCAACGCTCATTTGTTGCCGCAATTCGGAAATTGCCACGTCAACGAAATAACGCGAAAAGATATACAGGATTTTTTGTTCGCGCTTGTAAACGACGGGAGAAACCGAACGGCGCAAAAGCTTTACACAATGCTAAAAGCGATATTTGCGGTTGCTTGCGAGGACTTAGGTATAAAGTCGCCTATGGCGAAAGTAACTCTGCCACACTACGAAATAAAGAAGGGCAAAGCGTTTACCAAAGCAGACGAAAAGAC
>JAAUZX010000074.1 GCA_014804365.1 Lachnospiraceae bacterium | reverse complement strand
CTGCAAACATGGAGCATAAAATGACAAACAGCAGCAGAATGATGTTCATGGTCTTTTTGCGTTTCAGGTCTTTTTTCAATATCCTCCAGAACATAGTGTATCCCTCTTTTCCCTCGTTTTATTTTCTCCATGTTCTGAATCATAGCATAGAAATTCTTAACAAGTCTTTAACTTTTGACGGTACATAAAAAAGCAACCACCTAGTCACCTAAATGATTGCATGCAAAAGCTCTTGACCGTAGCCAAGAGCTTTCTGAAATTCTATAAAGCAGTCCTCTTTTCTTCAGCCTAACTGCTTGCATACATCTCTGCCGCCATACATAATTCGGACAATATTTACTATATTCTGAGATTCTTCCGGCAGATAGAATACCAGATAATTATCTATAGGAAAAAAACGGATTCCCTGACTATACCACGGCTCTTCTCCATATAGCCGATGTCGCATGGGCATTTCTTCAAGAGAACGAATCGTCTTCATAATCCGCTGGGTCTGCTCAGTCGCGGTTTCCGGCACAAGCAGTTCTATGGCTATATATTCATAAATTTCACGCAAGTCTTTTCTTGCCTGCGCTGTATATACGATATTCCAACTCATGCGCCAAAATCTCTCTTCATTTCGGCTTCAATGATATCTGCCGAATAAACCCTGCCCGCTTTTACATCGGCCATGCCTTTTTCCATTTCCGCATCAAACTGTTCTCTGGTAAGAGAGCCGTAACTCAGTGGTGCCTCCTGCGGCAGCTTCATTTCAAATGGAATACCTCTCTGCAGAACCACCTGTCTTAAAAACATACCCACGGCATTGGACATAGGGATTCCCAAACGGTCAAGCACCTGCTCTGCCTGCTCCTTAATTTCAGGTTCCACTCGTACAAATACGTTCGCTGTTCGTGACATAGTAATCGCCTCCTTTTTCATTAGTATATCCATTTTGCTTGCGAAATGCAATCATTTTGCAGAAACGGCAGAGACTTTTCTAATTACAACTTATTTCATAAATTAGCTTTGTGCTCCTCTAATAATTTCTTAAAAAAAGAGTTTTCATTCCCTCTAATATCTCCTCTTATCCTTCAACTCCTGATACAGCACCTTATAATTCTCATACCGCACCATGCTGATCTTCCCCTCCGCCACAGCCTCCTTGACGCCGCAGGACGGTTCGCTGATATGGGCACAGCCGCTGAACTTGCAATAGGGTTCATACTGCACGAATTCCGGATAATACTGTCCCAGCTCCTCTTTCGTTATCTCGGAAATATCAAGGGACGTAAATCCGGGTGTATCCATAATATAAGTTTCCTCACCCAGCGCTATGATCTCCGAGTGTCTTGTGGTGTGTTTTCCTCTTTCTATCTTAACGCTGATCTCCCCAGTCTCCATGTTGGCCTTCGGCGCCAGCCTGTTGATCAGTGAGGATTTTCCAACCCCGCTTGGTCCCGCTACAGTGGTGGTCTTACCGCTCAACAGTTCTTTGACCTGTTCCAATCCTTCATTCTCCAGCGCACTGATAAACAGGACATGATATCCGCATGTTTCATAGGACTGCCTGAGCGCTTCCTTCTCCTGTGCGGAGGCAATGTCCTGTTTGTTAAAGCATATGATCGTAGGCAGATTCTGCCGCTCCATACGGATAAGAAATCTGTCCAGAAGATTGAAATTAGGATTCGGCTTCACAATGGCAAAAATAATCATTGCCTGATCCACGTTAGCCACCGCCGGTCGTATCAAGGCGCTTCGTCTGGGAAGTATTTCACTGATGTTACCCAGCCTCTCACCTTCATCCAATACATCCATGACCACATCGTCACCCACAAGCGGCTTTACATGATCTTTTCTGAAAATCCCTTTAGCCTTACATTCATAGGTCCCGTGTCCTTCCACATAGACATAATAGAATCCCGCGATCCCTTTAATGATCTTCCCCTGCATGAACCTCTTCCTATTCCTGTGTAAACTGAATCTCTCTTGTCACCGTCTTCTCTTCGGAAACAGGATCCGTCGTCACTGTCTCTCCCGTCTCGGGATCGGTTGTGGTCGTCGCCTCCCTCTCCACCGTGAAATGAAAGGTAATCACGCCGCTTGGCGATTTGATTCCCGTGTAATTAACCGCTACCGGAAAGGAAGATGTCTGTGTACTTAAAAGCTGTGTGCCGTCCACTGTAGTGACCGTAACGTTGACGGACATCCCGGTTCGATAATCCGGATCTTCTGTCGGTGCGGTAATACCCTCAGAATACCGATAAGTTACATCGGATGGACCGATACTTATTTTCAAGTCAATCGGCGTTCCGGCATCCACATAGGAGCCCACCGAATAACTCTGATAACATACTTTATCTGTCAGCGAAGCATCTTCATTGTTTACCTGCGAGACTGTTCCCACTGCCAGACCGCTCTCATTCAGGCTCACCGTCGCATCCATTTCCGTCATGCCAATCACATCGGGCACTCTGACCTTACTCTCCTCCGCACCCTGACTTACACGGAGCGTGATGGAAGACCCCGACGGTGCCTTCGTATCCGCCTCCGGCGACTGGGAGATCACATATCCGCTCTCCACCTCCGCGTCATAACTTTCTGTCACATTAACCACAAATCCCGCCTGTTCAAGAATGGACGTTGCCTCTGATCTGGACTTACCGGTTACCGCCGGAACTTCTACCCCGTCGGTTCCCTGCGCCACGGTCATCACGATCACCGTATTCTTACTGATCATATTGCCCGGTGCCACACTTGTAAGACCGTCCTGTGAAGCGGCCCGCAGAACCGTGCCTACTTCATAGGCGCTGTTCTCCTCATATTTGATCTCCGGTGTCAGCCCCAGCTCCAACAGTGCGCGCTTGGCGTCCTCCACATTCATGCCGACTACCTGAATCATCGCTACCTGCTCTACTTCTTCCTGTGACGCCTTATCATCCTCGGAAGCGCCGAACTGGAACACACCCACGGCTCTTCCCACAAGGAAGATCACGATACAGCCGATCAGAATCGCCGCCACTACTGCGAGGATCGTGGTGATTTTCTCCATCTTGGGATCATAGTCATCCTCGTCCTCATCCCAGTCCTCGTCTTCTTCCTCATCGTCCTCTTCTTCATAATAGCGCTCTCTGTCTTTTTTCAGTCTCATGGCCTCATCCATGGAGTCTCTTCTGTCAGACTGTCTCTTGATCTGCGCCATATCCCTGTCCGTAATCATTCTGGTGGAAGCTTCCTCATCCGGATCTACCACCTTGACAAAATCCTCATCGGGATTGATCAGCGACTGCTTTAAATCCGCAACAAGCTCCGCCATGGACTGATATCTTCTGTCCGGGCTTTTCTGGCAGCACTTGCATACGATCTGCTCCACACTGATCGGAATCTCCGACACGTAGTCCCTCGGAGATGGCATTTCTTCCTGTATATGTTTGATCGCGATCGCTACCGTAGTCTCCCCGTTGAAAGGCACCCTGCCCGTGAGCATCTCAAACATCGTGATACCCAGGGAATAGATATCACTCTTCTCGTCACTGTAACCTCCCCTTGCCTGTTCCGGGGAAGTATAGTGCACCGAGCCCATGACATTAGAGGTGATGGTGTTACTGGTAGCCGCCTTGGCAATACCGAAATCCGTCACCTTAACTTTGCCTTCTTTAGAAATAATAATGTTCTGCGGCTTGATATCTCGATGAATAATATGATTATTATGCGCCGCCTCGATGCCCATAGACACCTGAATCGCGATACTGATTGCCTCCTTGACGGACAATCTCGCCTTCTTCTCGATATATTTCTTTAATGTGATACCATCTACCAGTTCCATTACGATATAGTGGATACCACCTTCTTCTCCGACATCATACACATTGACGATATTCGGATGCATGAGTCCTGCCGCCGCCTGTGCCTCAATTCTGAATTTGGATACAAAATTCGCATTCTCGCCGAATTCCTGCTTCAACACCTTAACCGCAACGAACCGGTTCAGTTTATGATCTTTTGCTTTATATACATCTGACATACCGCCGGTGCCGATCTTTTCTAAGATCTCGTATCGGTCGCCTATCATCATTCCTATCTTAATCATGTTTCACCTCGTCTGCTAACGGTTCAATAACAATCACGGAAATATTATCTTTACCGCCGTTGTGGTTGGCTGTTCTCACCAATTCTTCTACCTTGTCCTTAAGACTTCCGTCCCCTGTCAGAATCTGATGTATCGTCTCGTCTTCCACCATATTCGTCAATCCATCGGAACAAAGCAAAACCTTGTCTCCCGCCTGCAGTTCCAGATTAAAGAAATCTGCCTCTACATAATCTCTGGCGCCGATCGCCCTGGTAATAATATTTTTATCCGGATGATTTCTGGCGGTCGCCCTGTCTATGCCGCCCATCCGCACCATCTCTTCCACCAGTGAATGATCCTGCGTGATCTGTTCTATCCTGTCGCCCACAACATAAAGTCTGCTGTCTCCTACATTGGCCACTTCCAGATATCGCCCCATACAGGTTGCCACCACCATCGTAGTACCCATGCCGTTATACGCCGCCTCTTGACTTGCCAGCTCGCGTATGCGCGCATTTGCCTTTTCAATGGCTCTGCCCAGAATCCTGACAGGATTTTTTTCAAAAGAAATACCTATATCCTCCACTACGGTCTCCACCGCATAGCGGGAAGCGTAATCTCCGGCATTGTGACCGCCCATACCGTCCGCTACAATAAACACATTAGGCAGATTACCGATGGGAGTCTCTGACAGATAGATAAAATCCTGATTCACTTGTCTTTTCTGTCCGATATCCGTTATCGCATAGGACCTAAGCACCGTATCTTCCTCCGTTTGCCATAATTTACTCTTTCGGTTCCGACTTCATGTATCTGCGCCTCAACTGACCGCACGCACCGTCGATATCCCGACCCATTTCCCTTCTAATAGTAACATTAATTCCATTTTTTTCAAGTTTATTTTTGAACGCATTCACCGCACACCGCTCAGACTGCCTGTAATCACGCTCCTTGATCGGGTTGACGGGAATCAGATTCACATGGATACC
Source organism: Lachnospiraceae bacterium (assembly GCA_014804365.1). Taxonomy (GTDB): domain Bacteria; phylum Bacillota; class Clostridia; order Lachnospirales; family Lachnospiraceae; genus UBA3282. Next base: position 15,542 of record JAAUZX010000074.1, on the reverse strand, counting down.
CCGCCTGCCGATCAGACTCGTAAGCTGCCTCGCATCCTCATCCGTATCGTTCACTCCCTTTACCAGACTATACTCAAATGTGATCCGCCTGCCTGTCTGTTCAAAATAGTAATCGCACGCCTCGATCAGCTCCCGTAAGGAATACTGATTGGCAATGGGCATAAGCTGCCTGCGCTTGTCATCTGTCGCTGCATGCAGGGACAGAGCCAGCGTGATCTGCAGCCGTCTGTCGGCGAGCTGTCTCATCTGCGGCACGATCCCGCAGGTGGACACGGTAACGTTCCTCTGGCTGATATGCAGTCCGTTCTCATCCGTCAGAAGCGCAATGAACCGTAGCAGATTATCGTAATTATCCATCGGCTCTCCGCTTCCCATGACCACCACGTTAGAAACCCGTTCACCGGTCTGTCTGGTAATCGCATAGATCTGGTCGAGCATCTCCGAAGGCAGAAGATTCCGCTCCAGCCCGTCCAACGTGGAGGCGCAGAAGCGGCAGCCCATACGGCACCCCACCTGTGAGGAAATACAGACGGAATTGCCGTGCTGATAGCGCATAAAAACACTCTCCACCGTGTTGCCGTCCGCCAGCTTAAACAGATACTTTCTCGTGCCGTCTGACTTTGATTCCTGCACACGGCATATTTGCAGCGCCGTATAGTCATAGCGTTCCCTGCACTTATCCGCCAGCGTCTTAGGAATATTCGTCATTTCCTCATACCCTGCGGCCTGTTTCTTATGCATCCACTCATACATCTGACCAGCCCGAAAAGATTTCTCGCCCATGTCCTCCATCTCTTCCTTAAGCTGATCTAAGGTGAATGACTTGATATCTCTAGTGTTCCCTGTTTCCATGATATCTATCTCTGTTTCATCTTTCTTCCCTGTATCCTGCCAAACGCAGCAGGTGCGCAGAGCTGATTCATTAACTTCCGGTTATACTTGACTTTTTCTGCGCAGCTTGGCTAAGAAGAACCCGTCGGTTCCGTGTACGCCGGGCAGAAGCTGTACATATCCTCTGTCCGCTTCCTCTCGAAGCTCTTCCGGCAGTTCCTGCGCCATGCCCACCGGCTCCATATCGTATGTCCGGCAGATCCAGTCCGTCATCTCTTCATTTTCCGCCGGATTCATGGTACACGTGCTGTACATCATGACTCCATCCGGTTTCAGATACCGCACCGCATTGTCTATGATTTCCCGCTGCAAAGCGACGACTTCCTCCATGGACTGTCTGGTCACGCGATACTTAATATCCTGCTTCTTGCCGATCACACCCAATCCGGAGCAGGGCACATCCGCAATAAGGACATCCGCCTGCCCGATCAGCGACTCGTCGGTGATCCGGGCATCCCGCACCCTGACAGACACATTTGTCATGCCCATTCTGTCTCTATTCTCTTCGATCTTAGCCGCCTTATACTCCGTCACATCACAGGCGATCACCTGCCCGGTTCCCATAAGCTTGACCGCCGCGTGCAGCGCCTTGCCTCCGGGTGCCGCACAGACATCAATGACCGTGTCTCCCTGTCTGATTCCCGCGGCTTCTACCACCAGCATGGAACTGACATCCTGCACCGCGAAAGAGCCTTCCCGATACCCTGCAAGGCTGCGGATGCCATCCGTTTTCTGAACCGTCACGGCGTAGGGCAGATAGGGATGTCTGTGTACCTGTACCCCGCTTTGCTGCCACGCCTCCGTCAGTGCCTCTCGCTCTTTCTCGTCGAGTGTCTCCTGTATTCTGATACTGACCGCTCCTCTTTGCAGGAAAGCCGCCAGAACAGCCTCACACCGTTCTTCTCCGTATGCGGCGCAGAAATGCTCTGTCAGCCATCGCGGCATGGAATAACAGACCGACAGATATTCCAAGTAATCCGTCTGTTTATCCGGATAGGGAATCTGCTCTTTGCCCCTTGCCACCGCACGCAGCACGCCGTTAACGTATCCCTGCAGTGAACGGAACCCTCTCTTCTTCGCCAGCTTCACCGCCTCGTTGCACACCGCCGCGTCAGGTATATTTTCCATGAAAAGGATCTGATACACACTCATTCGCAGCAGTTCTCTGATAAACGGTTTCATCTTCTTCACCGACAACTTGGAAAAGCGGTCAAGCACATAATCGATCTGAATCCTGCGCTCGATCGTCCCCTCGCTCACCCTTTTGATGAAAGCCTTCTCTCTGCCGTCCAGATAATCATGCTTTTCTAAGACCGCCGCGATCAGTATATTGCTGTATTCACTTTCTTTAGACAGTTCCAGTAATATATCCAGAACTACTTCCCGTCCGTTGACCTCTGCCATATCGCGCCAATACCCATGTCTTTCTCTCAGCCTGCAAATTTGCAGCCGCGAGGCACAAATTTGCTATTGAAAAATCTCTGATTTTTCAATCTAGTCTCTGCGCCTGTTATTGCCAAACAGCAGAATCAGCCTGAGAAGCTGTAAGATGGCGGACGCTGCCGCCGCTACATAAGTGAGCGCCGCTGCGGACAATACCTTACGGCACCCTCTTGTCTCATCCTGCTCCAGCATGCCGTAATCTCCCAGCATCGCAAGCGCCCTGCCGGAAGCATTAAACTCCACAGGAAGCGTCACGATCTGAAAAAGCACTGCAAGTGCAAATACCCAGATACCGATCTGGATGAGAAGCTGATTCATCCCCAATACAGCACCGAGAATAATTAACGGTATGCCTGCCTTTGATCCGATATTAGCCGCCGGCACAAGCGCCGTTCTAAACGACAGAGGCGCATACCCCTTGTTATGCTGAACTGCGTGTCCGCACTCGTGAGCCGCCACGCCGATCGCCGCAATGGAATCGGAACCGTACACGGAATCCGACAGCCGCAGCACCTTATGAGACGGATCGTAATGATCCGTCAATTCTCCCCGTACATGCTCTATGCTCACATCATAGATACCTGACAGCTGTAAGATCCGCTGCGCCGCCTGTGCACCCGTCAGTCCGCTCCTGCTCCTGACACGGGCATATTTTCTGTAGGTGGAATTAACGCGCATCTGTGCCCAGATACACAACACCGCTCCAATCAATACAAGAAAATATGTCGGATCAAAATAGTAACCATAATATCCGTAACGTCCCATATCATTCATCCTTTCTGAAAACTAAAACTCCGCGGAGTTACAAAATTCACTTTGCAAACTCGACAGTTATCAATTCTCTCCCAGCTTCTCCCCGACCTTCACCGGGTATCCCAGAAGAAAATCCTTCACTTCCATGCGTTTCTTGCCCTCCGGCTGCACGGCACTGATCTTAAGTATACCATCACCGGTCTGCACATAGAATGCAGCTTTTGTCACGGCCGTCACAGTTCCCGGCTCCACAGATTCAGAAAGCAGCTCCGTGCCCATCTGCTGCAGCTGCCTATCCGTCACGACCTCTTCCTTCCATATCTTAAGAATCCTGCTCCGATAGACTGTGGAAGCGCCGGGCCATGAGATCAGCCCGCGGATCAGGCAGTCCAGCTTCTTCGCGCTCTGCCGCCAATCGATCCTGCTCATGGACTTATTTAACATCTTAGCATAACAGGAATCCGCATCGTTTTGTTTCTCCGGCACCACCTCGCCCCGCTCGATCTTCGGCAAGGCTTCCACGATCAGACGCGCACCCGCCTGCGCCAGCTTGTCATGAAGGCTGTCGCCGGTTTCCTGCGGATCAATGGCAACCTCTGCTTTCAACAGCATATCGCCGGTATCGATTCCCTTATCCATCTGCATGATGGTGACACCGGTAGTCTTCTCTCCGTTAATGATGGCCCATTGGATGGGGCCCGCCCCTCTGTATTTGGGCAGAAGGGACGCGTGCACACACACACAGCCGAATTTCGGTATCGCCAGAATCTCTTCCGACACGATCTGCCCGAATGCCGCCACCACGAAGATATCCGCCCCATAACTTCTGAGCGTCTCCACTGCCGCCGCTTCCTTGATCTTGACCGGCTGGAACACCGGAATATCATGTGCCGCCGCGCACACCTTAACCGGCGTCATCTGCATTTCCTTGCCTCTGCCTTTCGGTTTATCCGGCTGTGTCACCACCGCCGCCACCTGATGTCCCGCAGCGATAATCGCCTCCAGTACTTCTACCGCGAAGTCAGGGGTTCCCATAAATACAATCTTCATACTAATACCCATGCCTTTCTCACACTAACCTCCATGATTCCGCGAAGCGGAATCTCAAAACTTGGAAAGAATGCTGCTTGCAGCAAGTCCGCACTGCGGACGGTTCTTCTGCGTGAATGGTTCTTTCATTCACGCTACTCTTCTTCCGCCAGATCCGCCGTATTCACAAGCGGTCCGTCCACCTTCTCCACATACAGGTGTCCTTCCAGATGATCCAGCTCATGGCAGATCGCTCTGGCAAGCAGCTCCGTCCCTTCCAGCTCAAAGGCATTCATGTTCTCATCATAAGCCATGACCTTGGCATAATTCGGTCTGGTCACCTTGCCGCTCTTGCCGGGAACGCTCAGGCAGCCTTCATAGCCCTCCTGTTCACCGCTGGTTTCCAAAAGCTTCGGATTGATGAGCAGGATCGGATCTTCTCCCGTGACATCAATCACCACGATTCTCTTCAAAATTCCCACCTGTGGCGCAGCAAGCCCTACGCCGTCCGCCTCGTACAGCGTCTCAAACATATCGTCTATCAGCTCCTGTACTCTGGGGGTGATCTCCGTCACTTCCTTACACTTCTTTGTTAAAACAGGATCTCCCATCTCTCTGATCTTTCTGATTGCCATACTTCTTCTCTCCTTCTTCCTTCTCAATATGTATTAATGGGATCGAAATCATACTGAACTGTCTGGTTCTTCAATTCTTTTTCTTTACAAAAAAGCTCCAATATGTCTTTCATCTCCACCAGTATCTGATAATCCGCATGCTTCACATAGAAGACATGTCTGTATAAATCATTGATCTTGCCGATCGCCGCCTCGGCAGGTCCGATCACCTGTATCCTGCGATATGACCCGGCATCCATCTCCCGATCCCTTACACGTTCCGCATTGACTACACCAGTCATTTCCTCGCACAACTTCATTCCCTCTTCCTGCCCGGAAGATATAATCAACACCGCAAGCATATGTGACACCGGCGGATAGCTCATGAGATCCCGATAGGCGATCTCCTCCTCATAGAATGCGGCATAATCCTGCTTCGCCGCATGTACGATGCTGTAATGCTCCGGCTGATAAGCCTGAATCACCACTTCGCCCTTCTTATCCCCTCTGCCGGCACGCCCCGCGGCCTGCGTCAACAGTTGAAAGGTTCTCTCTCCTGCGCGGTAATCATTCCGGTTAAGGGACAGATCCGCCGCCAGAATCCCCACCAGTGTCACGTTCGGGAAGTCATGCCCCTTCACGATCATCTGGGTTCCCACAAGGATATCCGCCCGTTCGTCCGCAAATGCAGCCAGGATCTTCTCATAACTCTCCTTCTTCCGGGTCGTATCGGCATCCATGCGCAGCACCCGTGCCCCGGGAAATTCCCTGTGCAGTGCCTCCTCGATCTGCTCGGTGCCCGCCTTGAACCCCATCAGATATTTGGAGCCGCATGACGGACACTTCGTCTGCTTCTTCTCCTCATACCCGCAATAATGACATATTAACATACCGCCTCTGTGTTCGGAAAGAGAAACATCACAATGCGGACATTTCATCACATGCCCGCACGCCCTGCAGGAGATAAATCCCGCATACCCCCGTCTGTTCAGGAATAACATGGTCTGCTCTCCCGCCGCCAGTCTCTGCTCCATCAGCTCCCGCAGCTTCCGGCTGAATACGGAGCGGTTACCCTGCCTTAATTCTTCCCGTAAATCCACCGTGTATACGTCGGGCAGTGTGCTGCTGCCATGTCTGCCTGTCATCTCGTACAGCTTGTAATCTCTCTTCTTCGCCCGGTAATATGCCTCCAGGGAAGGCGTCGCCGAGCCCAGTACCACGGCGGCATGATGCATGGACGCAATGTGGATCGCGGTCTCTCTGGCATGATACTTCGGCATGGATTCACTTTTATAGCTGCTCTCATGCTCTTCATCCACAACGATCACGCCTAAATTGGGAAAAGGTGTAAAAAGCGCCGAGCGCGGGCCGATGATCACATCGATCTCCCCGTCCGCAGCCCGCCTGATCTGGTCATATTTCTCTCCCATGGAAAGCGTAGAATTCATCACCGACACCCGGTCCCCGAATCTCTTATAGAAGCGCAACAGCGTCTGATAAGTAAGCGCGATCTCCGGTATGAGCACGATGGCCTGTTTCCCCATGGCGATCATCTGCTCTATGATTCCCAGATATACTTCCGTCTTCCCGCTTCCGGTGACCCCGTGAATCAGATAAGTGCCGGCGCATCCTGCCTTATAGTCACGCAGGACATCCTCTATAATGCCCTTCTGTACATCGCTTAGTGAAACTCTTTGTTCCTCTTTGGCCGTCAGTTTGACGGGATTGCGGTACAGACTCTCCGTCTCGATCTGCAGGCAGCCCTGTTTCTGCAAAGCCTGCAATGTGGCGGATGACACGTTTAATTTCTGCCGTATCAACTCATAGGGAAGCACTTCCTCTTCCGTCAGTGCGCGAAGCACCCTGGCTTTCGCAGGCTGATGCTTCGCCTCACAGCTTTCGGCAAGCTCACGCAGTTCTTCCGCCGGAAGGCACCTGGTGACTTTTTTCTTCTCAAGCTGTTTTAACTTCTGCTTCACAGGCAAAACGATCTTGAGCGCCGCAATCATGGTAGAACCATACTGCCGCTTCATCCAGTAGGCAATACGGATCTGGCTGCTCTGGGCAGTAACTGCCTTATCGTCCACCGAAAGGATGCTTTTAAGTTTCTCCACCGGATACTTCGGCTCATCGGATAGATCCACCACATACCCGATCTTCTCCCGATCCCCCGCGCCGAAGGGTACATGTACCCGCACCCCCGCATATACGGCTTCGGACAGCTCCTGCGGAATCTTATACTGAAAAGGTCTGTCTACGTTTTCATGAGAGATGTCAATGATCACATCCGCATACTTTGCCGCCATGCCGTCTCCTTTTTTTCCTTTTATCTTATGCGCTGCTCTTTATTGTCACTTATGCTATTTGCTGTATTTTACTGTTTCTTGCGGCGTTTTGCCGGTTCTTACTATTTCTTGCCGTTTTGTATACTCTATTTCTATCTGCCTTCAAGAATCTCCTGAATCAGTACGCGCTCATCCATGGGATACTTAACGCCGTTGATCTCCTGATAATCCTCGTGTCCTTTACCGGCCAGCACGATGATGTCTCCCGGCTCCCCGTGAGAGATGGCATAAGCAATGGCTTCCTTCCTGTCACATATCTCGACATAGCTGCCGTCTGTCCTGCCGATCCCGGTCTTGATATCATCAATGATTGCCTGAGGCTCTTCCGTTCGCGGATTGTCGGACGTGATAATGGTCAGATCAGCCATCCGTCCGCTGACCTCTCCCATCTCATATCTTCTGGATTTGGCACGGTTGCCGCCACAGCCGAAGAGGCAGACCAGCCTGTGGGGATTATACTCCCGCAGCGTACCAAGAAGACTCTTAAGCGCCATGGCATTGTGCGCATAGTCGATCATCAGCGTAAATTCATCCGATACCTTCACCGGTTCGATCCTGCCCTTCACTTTCGCCGCCAGAAGCGCCGCCTTGACATCTTCCTCCTGCACACCGAAATGGCGGCAAATCGCGATCGCCGTGAGCGCGTTGTACACACTGAACTTGCCGGGTGTGGCGATCTGCACCGGCAGATTCATAAGCCCTGTCACCATAAAGCCCATGCCCAGATTCCCAGATTCCCGCAGGAAGGTGATATTCTCGGCCCTCAGATCCGCCTCCGTATCAATTCCGTATGTCTCCAATTCGCAGGTGTGTCCCGCAGTAACTGCTTCCCAATGTTCATCGTCATGATTAACGATTCCCACCCGGCACTGTTTGAACAACAGGCTCTTACAGTGCAGATAATCATCGAAATCCTTATGCTCTCCCTTACCGATATGGTCCGGCTCCAGATTGGTAAAGATTCCGAAATCAAAAATAAATCCCTGTGTCCTGTGAAGCATCAATCCCTGAGACGATACCTCCATCACCACCGTATCACATCCGGCATCCGCCATCTGTCTGAAATATTTCTGAATCAGATAAGATTCCGGTGTGGTGTGATCCGCATGGATATGGGTGTCTCCTATTATAATCTCTATCGTGCCGATCAGCCCGACCTTCCTTCCGGCATGCTCCAGAATGGATTTCACCAGATAGGTCGTGGTAGTCTTGCCCTTCGTGCCCGTAATGCCGATGATCTTCATCTCCTGCGCCGGATTCCCGAAAAAAGCCGCCGAAACAAATGCCATGGCATAATGGGTATCTTTCACCCGGATCACCGTCACATCCGCTTCCTTAGGCAGCTCAACCTCTTTTTCCACCATCAGCACACCCGCTCCCGCCTGTACCGCAGCGGCGGCATACCCATGCCCGTCCTGAATGGCTCCCGTAATACAGATAAACATACTGCCCGGCGTCACTTTGCGGGAATCATATATGATATCCGCCACTTCCCGATCCAATGTTCCTCTGATACATTCGTACTCGATCTCAGTCAACAATTCTCTTAATACAGCCATCTGATACCCCCTGTTTTTTCTCACTCTAAATACAATAGCACGAAAACGGGTCTTTTTCAACTTATGCGACCACAGCCCTTTTTTTAGAAGTTTTTAAGCTTTCTTAAGGCAATTTTATTTTTTTATAACAAACTAAACACATTTTAGACACATTTACATTCTATGATAAGAATCAAGATAGTTGAAGAACTCACTATCTCCCCCCTCATAAGAAAATACGAAAAAGTCTGGGAACGCCCAGACTTTTTTGTATGTCAGATTTTTCAATATTCCCTTATCCGCCGACTTCTGCGCCGTCCTTGCCATATTTATCATGTTTATCATTGCACACAGCAGTAATCCTGCATGATCATCTGCAGCCGTTCCCTGCCCTGATACACGTCAAGATCAGGATAATAGATCACATGGATGCGGATCTCGCCTCCGCGGCCCTGATACATCCTGTCGTATGCCTCCTGACCGAACTGCTTCGTCAGAAAAGCGTGCCATGCATCCATATTGCCGAAATACATCATCTCAAACTGTCTGCCGGTATCATCCTCCACCGTATACCGCCCTACGTTGCTGTTTTTGCCGAGTATCCTTCCTCTGAGAAGGCGCAGATTCCTCTGTGCGAAAACAGGCTTGGGATTGCCGTTGCCGAAAGGTTCTAAAACCGAAAGCTGTTTCACGAACTTGGCCGTCACATAAGACATCGGCATCGGTACATCGATATGTATCTTCTCTTCCAAATCCTCAGCCGTCAGCCCGCAGTGTTCATTGAGATATGTGCGAAACCTCTCCACATTCTCCTCCGGCATGGAAACCCCCGCCGCCATCTTATGTCCGCCGTACTTCGTGTACAGTTCCTTACACTCGCTCATCTTATCATACATATGATACGCCTCCACGGAACGTCCCGAGCCCTTCACGCCCTCCTCCGACCGTGTCAGCACAAAAACCGGCTTATAGTACCGCTCCCTGAGCCGGCCGGCGATGATCCCCGCGAGGCTCTCATGGCAATCGGGCAGATAGACCACAAGCACCCTGTCATCCTTTAGCGCACTGTCCTCGATGACTGCTATCGCCTGTTCCGTTCCCTGAAGCGTCATATTCTTCCTGTTATCATTTAATTCTTTTAGTTCTCCGGCTATCGTCACCGCTTCCGCTCTGTCAGCGGTCTGAAACATCCGCAGTGCTCTGGTTGCGGTATCCAGCCTGCCAGTTGCATTCAGGCATGGTCCCAGCACGAATCCGATGTGATATGCCGAAAGCGGCTTATCCTGCAGACCGTTGACGGCTAAGAGTGCCTGCATGCCTATGTTGTCCGACTGACTGATCTGCTGCAATCCGTATCTGACAATGATCCGATTCTCATCGATCAGTTCCATCACATCTCCCACCGTGGCAAAAGCGGCAAACGCCAACAGCTCCTGCATAAGATTCGCCGCCTCTGTCCGGTTCTGTCCGTCAAGCAGCACCTGTATCAATTTATAGGCCACCACCGCCCCGCAGATACCATCAAAGGGATAGCTACAGTCCTCCTGCTTCGGATCGATCACCGCGTCCGCCGGCGGCGGGCACTCCCGTCTGCTGCCGTCCGCCAGCACCTCATAAGGCACCTCATGATGATCCGTTACCACCACCGTCATTCCAAGAGACTTGGCGAATGCAATCTGCTCCTTGGCCGCAATCCCGTTATCACACGTCAGGATCGTATCGATTCCGGCCTCATGCGCTTCCTCGATCATGTGGTTATTCATCCCGTAACCGTCATGAATGCGGTGAGGGATTACAGTATCCACATCCGCCCCCAGACTGTTCAGTCCGGCATACAGAATATAAGTGGAACAGACACCGTCAATGTCATAATCCCCGATAATCCGTATCCGCTGCTTACTGTCAATCTTATCCCGCAGGATGTCCGCCGCCCTCTCTGCGTCCTTCAAAAGCACCGGAGCATGCAGCTGATCTATCGTACCGTGCAGGAATTCGTCAATATTCTCATCTCCCACGATCTCCCTGTTGCGGATGATTCTGGCAATCACCGGATCAATATGGAATTTCTCTGCTATATGATTGAAATCCGCCCCTTTGGCAGTCACTACCCATTTCGCCACTTATACTTCCGCCTTTCTGTCACATGTGTATATTTCTCACGTTGTGAACGCTGTCCGTCACGTTTATGAAAGGCGCCCTGCTCATCGCAGAACGCCTCTTATATTTTCTTTCCGGCAGCCGCAGTGCCTTGCGGACACATCCGCGCTTCCGGACCCGATATCCGTTTGATCTATCCCGATCTATTTTCCCGCTTTCTTCACAAACTTCGTGCGGAACACATACCACATCGCACCCGTCAGACAGATGGATGAGTAAGTACCGCAGACAATACCTGCGATCAACGGAAGAGCAAACTCCCTGATGGAAGATACGCCAAACACCTCCAGAGCCGCCACCATAAAGAAGGTAGTCAAAGATGTAAAGATACTTCTCGACAGCGTCTGTGAAATACTCTTATTCACCATATCCTGTAAGGATTCTCTGTCCTTCTTATCCCGCAGATTCTCACGGATACGGTCGAAGATAACGATGGTTGCGTTGATAGAGTAACCCACGATCGTCAGCATACATGCAATGAAGGTATTGCCTACGGATATTCTGACAATCGCATAGAACGCCAGAACCACCAGTACATCGTGAATCAGTGCGATTACAGAGCTTGCGCCGAAACGGATGTCCTTAAATCTGAACCAGATGTACAGCAGCATAAGGATCGTCGCCACAACAATAGCCTTAATCGCATCCGCCTGCATCTCGGAGCTGACGGTTGCGCTGATGGTCTCTGCCGTGATACTGCTCTCATCCACGCCGAAATTCGTCACCATCGTATCTGCAAACTGCTCTCTCTCCTGTACATTCAATGTCCTCGTCTTAATAATAACCTGATTGGAACCTGCCACCTTAGTGGTCTGTACATTACCGTCGCCCGTGATATCCTCGATCAGCGGAACGATCTGTGCGTCTATCTCTTCGATGCTCATATCCTCATTCAATGTCATGGTGGTAGAAGTACCGCCCACGAAATCAAGGCTGTAATTGAGAGGCATATCTATCTGGGCTTTGTTGACACCCATCACGACAAACCCGATCAGAATCACTGCAACGGACAAGCCGAAGAACATATTTCTCTTAGACAGGAAGTCAATGGTCTTCTTCTCTTTGCCTACGCCGTAAGCCTTCTCACTCTGGATTCCTACCGCGTACAGTGCATTGATTAAGAACTTCGTGATAAACAGCGCCGTGAACATGGATAAGAATATACCTAACATCAGCGTAATGGAGAAACCTTTGATCGTACCGCTTCCCATGAAGTAGAGCACGATTGCTGCGATCAGGGTCGTAATGTTACCGTCCAGAATCGCAGACAACGCTTTGCTGAAACCGATCTTAATGGAAGACTGTACCGTCTTACCTGTAGCCAGCTCCTCTCTGATACGCGCAAAGATAATAACGTTCGCATCCACTGCCATACCGACGGAAAGAATAATACCCGCGATACCCGGCAGGGTTAATGTCGCCTCAAAAGCATATAACAGGATCACCATCAATTCCGTATACAGGCAGAGCGCCAGTGACGCTGCCAGACCGGAAACATAATATACCGCAATCATAAACACAACTACCAGAGCAAAACCTACTGCCGCAGCAATCAGACTGGTATGGATCGCCTCGGAACCGAGCTGAGCGCCTACCACGTTGGAACGCAGCTCTTCAAGTTCCAGCTTCAGACCGCCGATACGGATTGTGGAAGCAAGCTGCTGCGCTTCCTCCACGCTCTTCTGTCCCGAGATCACCGCATTGCCGTCGGTGATGACTGCCAGTACGTTCGGTACGCTGACTAATTCCTCATCATAGTAGATAGCGATCGATTCTCCGTTATCATAAGCTTTCTGGGTCGCTTTCGCAAAAGCCTCGGTTCCTGCCGCATTCAGTGTCAGCGCAACGACATTCTCCACATTTCCCATGGAATCCTGCTGTGCTCTCGCCTGCGCGTCCGCTACATCCGTTCCTGTCAGGACAATAGAGCCGTCGGCAATCAGCTCGTCGATCGTCTTATTTAACGCATACTGCGGAACAAAGTTTCCGTCCGCATCGATACCGTAACCCAGATCATAGTTATTGTTACCCTCGCTGTCAGTCTGCGCAATAAAGTACAGACTACCGGGTTTACCGAGTTCTTCTAAGATCGCATTGGCATCGGTCACTCCGGGAATCTCGATATTGATCCGGTCGTCACCTTCCTGATATACCTGCGCTTCCGTGCTGTACCCGTCAACACGCTGCTGTAACTTATAGATCGTATCGCTCATATCTTCGGCGCTGGGCTTTCCTTCACCTACAACCTGATAAGTGATGCTGACACCGCCTGCCAGATCCAGTCCTAATTTAATACTGGAGGCTGAGCCGGACTTGTCCGCTCCCACGCCGAAGACTGCCGTATATCCAAGCAGCCCCAGTATCAGGGCAAATACGATCAAACCTATAACCGCTCTGCTTTTTTTCATAATGCTTTCTCCTTTTCTTCATCGGCAAGCGCCGCTTTTATCATAATTGCGCACTCGACACGCTTTCTCTGCAATTCACAGCCAAGGTCGTAAGAGCCGTTGATATCACCGCTGAAATGGTAGGCGTTGGCCGCACAGCCGCCGCTGCAGTAGAACTTCGCGAAACAGTCCTTACATTTCTCCTTTGCATAGACATTACATGTTTTAAAAGTATCTCTGATATCCGTGCGGACGATTCCCTCGTCCACGTTTCCCATCAGGAATTCTTCCTGTCCTACAAACTGATGACAGGGATAGAAGTCTCCCCAGGGGGTTACCGCCAGATACTCTGTTCCCGACCCGCATCCTGACAATCGCTTCGCCACGCATGGGCCACCCTCTAAATCTATCATAAAATGAAAGAAATTGAAACCTTTTCCTTCTTTTTTTCTTCTAATATATTCAAGCGCCAGCTTATCATACTCCTCAAGGATTGCGGGAACATCCTCCCACCGAAGCGCATAATCCTCCGAATCCTCCGCAACTACGGGCTCCACAGAGATCTGCTCGAATCCCTCATCCGCCAGATGTTTGACATCCTCCGCAAAATCCAGATTGTTTCTGGTGAAGGTGCCTCTCACATAGTAATTCATCTGATTTCTGCTCTCTGCTACCTTCTTATATTTAGGAACCACCTCATCATAGCTTCCCTGCCCGCCTCTGCGTGGGCGCATGAGATCGTGAATCTTCTTCCTCCCGTCTACGCTGAGAACAATATTGGCCATCTCCCTGTTGGCAAACGCAAGCACTTCATCGTCCAGAAGTACACCGTTGGTCGTCAGGGTAAAACGAAACTTCTTATGATAGGGCTCCTCCAGACTTCTGCCATAGGCCACCAGATCTTTGACCACCTGCCAGTTCATAAGCGGCTCCCCGCCGAAGAAGTCCACTTCAAGATTGACCCGGTTTCCGGAATTATGCACCAGAAAATCAAGCGCTTTCTTACCCACCTCATAACTCATGAACGCTCTCCTGCCGTGATACTCGCCCTCCTCGGCAAAACAGTACTTGCAGGCAAGATTACAGTCGTGGGCGATATGCAGGCAGAGCGCCTTCACTACCGTCTGCCGGTTCTTAAATTCACCGATGTATTTCTCATAAATATCTTCGGTGTAGAGCATGCCCGCTTCCTTCAGTTCCAGAATCTCTTCCACCGTCTCCGGCAGACTCTCAGGATCCACACTGCCTCCGTCCTCTGCCGCTTTCTTTGCGGCATATGCCGCGATCTCCTGCGCCCCGTCAAGTCCCTGTGCAAGCGCCTCTTCCACAAACGGTATCACACGATATGCCGTCTCGTCCACCACATGGACACAGCCGCTGTTGACATCCAGCACGATATGATACCCGTTGCTTATATATTGATGTACCACTTTTTATTTCCTTTCGTAATCTTCAACGCATAATAAGCAGCGACACAAGATCGCTGCTTACGCTTCCTATCATTTTAACTGAAACAGAATCACTTATCTTGCCTTCTCACAGCTCTGGTTTCCTACCGTGCAGGATGTCTTGCAGGCTGACTGACAGGATGTCTGGCACTCGCCGCATCCGCCCTTCTTCATGGATTCTTTCAGATCTCTTGTGCTTAAAGTCTTGATATGCTTCATATCTGTATCCTCCTTAAATGTATTATCATATTCTTCACTCGTCTTCAATATGATACCGGCCGTCTGCGCAGTACGCAGTGCCGTCATAACTTTATGTAGTATACCATAGTTTTTGTGATACGAAAAGTGTTTTTATCATTTTTTTATGGCCGAGGCCGCTCTAGCTGATCATCCCGCCCAGCATACCGCTGCCGGCGCAGAGTAAAAAGACCGTCACCATATTTCCCGCCACATCCTGCAGCCCTCTGTTCACGATGAGCGACACGACCACCAGAATCACATAATAGGCAACTCCCATGGCAAGTCCCCACAGGAATTTACGTCTGTCCGCCCTTTTGCCCGCAAGCAGTCCGATCGCAAAAGTGACCGCTATGTAAATGCCGATGATACTAAGGGACACCACCTTCTCGGACAATCCGAACCGATACAGCATAAAAACAAGCAGTAACAGCAGCCCGGCCGTCAGTATGTATGCCGCCAGCATACATTTTGTAATGAAGATCACTTTCTCCGTATAGATTTCCTTTTTTTCCATATTCCCTCCGTTTCCGCCAACGTGTGAAAAATAACGTAAACTGTTACTATTCATACCCACGCCGCAGCCTAAGCTCAGAGGGGAGTTAATATCTGAAGGAACCCCTCAAAAAGCGTCGGCACTTGACGAGGTATCTCACGAGTCTAGTGTCCGCTACGCTTTTTGCGGAGCGAGAGCGCGGTG
>JAAUZX010000073.1 GCA_014804365.1 Lachnospiraceae bacterium | reverse complement strand
TTTAACCTTCGTAAGCTGGGGCTGTGTTGCCTTTGCGGCGGTTATGGCGCTTATCTTCACTTTCTGTATAGGTGCAAGCGCGGGAGTGTTGGGCGTCAGCGAAACCGTAAGCATTTACGATTATTTCGGTAAGGTTTACGAACAGTTAGAGACCTTTACTAAAAAGACGCCTATACTTACTTTGGTTAAAGCGTACGTGCCCCTCGTTCTCGGCACGGTTATATCCGCCGGTTCGCTTATAAGCATAATCGTGTGCACGATAGTAACCGTGGTGAAAAGCGTTAAAAATTTCGTACACAAAAAAGAAGCGAATTGGACCGCACCCGCTATCGGCGCGTATATTTCGTTTGCGGTTTTCGCAACGGCCTTCGTTGCGTTGAACGCGACCGCCATTAAAAGCAGCGGTATGAAAATAAGTGTAAATTACAGCCCCGCAACTCTTGCCGGACTTATCCTCGGCGGAATAGGGCTCGGCGGATATTACGTCTGCAAAGCTATCGTGTACTTTGCCGAAACCAAGTCGGTAAAGGCAATAGTCAAGTCTTCCGTTATGCTCGGCGCGGGCGTCCTTGCAATAGCCGTATCGTGCTTGTTTGCAAGCCCCGTATTGGGAATAGGAGCAAAAACTTCGGGAACTTACAGTTCCTCAACCGCCTTCGGATTTATGGAATTTATTCAATACATTTCAAAAACCGATTCCGAAGCAGTTATCGTAGGCTGCTCTATTGCGGGCGTTATAGTTCAGTTGGCGGCTTTGGTGTTTGCGGTTTTGACGGTAGTTTTTGCGGCAAAATTCGTATCCGAGGGTAAGAGCGGCGCGGTTCTGCCTTGCTCGATAATTGCAACCGTGCTGTCTGCCGCAACCCTTGCGTTGGCAATTACCGCCGGTCAACTGTATCTCAAAGACTTGGCAAGCGAAGATTATTCAATCAGCTTCGTTGCACCCATAGCCGCTTTGGTTTTAAGCGTGGTTGCCCTCGCTGCGGTTATCGTTGCCGTATGTCTGTTCAGAAAGAACGGCAACGCACAAGAACAGAACCAATAATTTATCTTAATAAAACAAAGCGGGGACGCCAATGCGTCCCCGCTTTGTTCGTTACAACATTCTACAAAATTACTTATTATAATCTTTAATTTTTCCGTTGAAGCGCGCTATAATTTTATTTGCCTCGTCCCCGCTGAGCTGCTTGCTCCATTTAACGGGCGCGGGGGTGAAGTTGCAATTCAAATTGTAATACGCAAAGCGCGCCGTCTTGTCGCGTTCGGTGTCGTTCCATTTATCGAACAGCTCGGGGCTGATATGGTCGTCAACGCGGCAGTTTATAAAGGTGCACTTGCCGAAGTCGCGCCACGGGCGGGCAAGGAAGTTGGTCGACTTCTTTGCGCCGGCGGAAAGAATTTCGCAGTCTAAAAATACAAACCCGTTTTCTTCCGCAAGGAGGTGGGCGGGCGCCGCGACGAAGCCTATGCCCCGTCCGTCGTCGAAGGAAACTATTTTGCAGTTTTTAAAGTACGCCTCCGCACAGCCGAAGATAAAATCGACCGTGCCGTAGATGCGGCAGTCCTCGAAAACGTGCAAGGCGTGTCCCTCTGCGTAAAGTTGATTTTGCGGGATAAACCCGCGGTAGCGCACGACCAAATCGTCGGGGAAGGGGTATAAAAACAGCGTGTCTTGCGTGGACTTTAAGGCGATATTTTTTGCGTAAAAGCTTTTCGCGTTTACCGAAAGCGCAACGCACTGACCGACGGCGGAGGGGTCCGTGTTGGAGTTTTCTACCGTCAGATTTTCAAGCCTTACCATTTCGCCCGTAACGCACACGGTATAGGTGCGGAAGGTGTTGTATTCCTTGCCGTCGGCGTGTATTTTTTTGGCGTAATCGCCGTAGGTAATAACCGTTGTTTCACGGCCTTCGCCGATAATCGTCAAATCGCTTGCGGCAACCTCGATTTTCTGCTTGTACGTGCCCGAGGCAAGATATATGGTGGTCGGTTCGTTCAAGCTATTCAATATATATTGTAAGTCGTCTTTCGGCGTCAAGTGTAGGGTTTTCATATAATAATTTCCTTTGGCGGCAATGGCGCGCGCGTTTGGTTTCTCTTCACCATTATATCACATATTTTTCGTGAAACAATAAAAAAAGTATTGCAATTTAAAACCTTGCATGTTATAATTAGTTAGCTAAATGTGAAATTCTACAATTTTTTACCCTTTCATATTGTTTCTTACTAAATTTTTATGAAAAAATCAAACATTAACGGCGTCGTTTCATATAATCAATATAAACTGGTCGACATCTTATTGTTTATGGTGATTATGGCGGCGTTGGAGGCGGTAAACGTCTTTGCAATAAAGCGCTGGTTCCCCGATATGCTGTTTGCGGTTTCGTTAATGTTTACGGTTTCGCTGATAGTTTTGGTGCGCTGGAACTTCATTGCGGCGATATTCCCCGTTTTGCACGGTGTGCTGTACTGCGCGTTTTTAAGCGTTTTTCAAACCGTTGGGTACGAAGAGTACATAATTTACGCCGTAGGCAATTCGTTTTTGCTTTTAAGCTGGTTTATTTTCAAGCTTATCCCCAAAGAAAAGCTGTTTTCCAAGTGGTATTTGACTTTAATTTACCCCGCGGTCGCGTTCGTTTTGGTGCTTTTGGGTAGAACGCTGGTGGCGATGTGCTTCGGCACGGGATTTGTGGAAGCGCTCGGTTCGTACTTCTTTACCGAAAGCTTAAACATAGTTTTTGCAATAATCGCGCTACTCATATTGCGCCGCGTTGACGGAATGCTCGAGGACCAAAAAACCTATTTAAAACGCGTTGCGCGCGAGAAGACTGAGGCAAAGACCCAAAAGGACGAAGTTTGGGCGGGCTACACCGAGCTTGACGAAGACGAGCTGAAAAAGCTTCACGATTATAGCGTTAAAGAAGAGAAGGGCGACGGGATTGATTTGCGCGATGAGTATCCCCCTGACAGCAGATAAATTTTTTGGCATCTAAGCTTTTCAGCTTTTTGTATATTTACTTAATTTTAAGTGATATGGAGGAAAATTTTCAATGTTCAAACTCAAATGTGATGACTTCCTTATCTACGACGAGGCGACCGGCACCTACTCGATGTCGGACGAACAGAAGGTAAGGGACGAAACTGAGCGGAACAGATGGAAGAACACGGGATGGACTATCCTTAAAGACTGGCGTCTTTACATAATGCTCGTTCCTATGTTGCTCGTATATTTCCTTTGGAAGTATATGCCCATGTACGAGCTTATGGGCTGCTTTAAAAACCCCACTACGGCGAACGAGCACGGTACCGTTGCATCCATGTCTTGGACGGGTTTAAGGTACTTCGAGCAGCTGTTCAGCGATCCCACGTACAGTTGGCAGTTCTGGCGCGCGTTCAGAAACACCTTCACGACGGCGTTCTACGGGCTTTTATTCGGCTTCCCTATGCCCATAATTTTGGCGCTGTTCTTCAACGAAGTTAAATCGAACGTTGTAAGAAGCGTAATGCAGGTTTGCGTTTACCTTCCCAAATTCCTCTCGACCGTTATCGTAACCTCGCTCGTACTCATTCTTTTCAGAGGCAACGGCGGCGGTGAAACGGAACAGTCAGTCGGCATCGTATCGAAAGTTTTCCAAGCGTTCGGCGCAAGCGAGAATTTGGTCAACAACGGCCTCGTTTATACCACAAAATATTATAGGGCTATATATATTATAACCGATTTGTGGGAACACGCGGGCTACGACAGTATAGTATTCTTCGCGGCGGTTATCGCGGTTTCGCCTACCTCGTACGAGGCGGCGCAGATAGACGGCGCGGGCAAGATGGCACAGATGCGTTACGTAGTTATCCCCAGCATCCTTTCAACCGTCGTAATTATGCTTATAATGAAAATCGGCTCGCTCCTTTCCGTAGGCTACGAAAAGATTTATCTATTGTTAGGTGAGGGCCCCGCGATTGCCGGTAAAGACGACAACTACGAAGTTGCGCACACCGTTTCAACCCTCGCAAACGAGTGGTCGGGTCAGCAAGACAGAAAGGCAATGGGTACGGCGGCAGAAATGCTAAATAACCTTATCGGTATGATTTTGGTTATCGGCGCAAACAAAATTGCAAGAACGGCTTCGGACGTTTCGCTGTACTAAGGGGGATAAAAGTAATGAAAAGAAAAACAGAAGTTTCAGAGCTTATATTCAAAATAGTTGCTTACTTCGTACTTATAGTTTTCGCCCTTCTCTGCGTATATCCGTTAATTTACGCGCTTTCCTCGGCGTTCAGCTCCTCGGACGCGGTAAACAGCGGCAAGGTAATTTTGTGGCCCGTTGAAGTTCAAGGCGAAGCCTTCGTTTACGTTTTGAAGAACAACATGTTCTGGCTTAACTATTCCAACACCCTTTTCGTAACCTTCCTCGGCACCATTTGGGCTTTGGGTTATTCCATACTCGGCGCGTACGCGCTTTCAAAGAAAAGACTTTTGGGACGCCGCGGCTGGAACTTCTTCCTCGTATTCACGATGTGGTTCTCGGCGGGTATTATTCCTCAGTTTACCAACTATCAGAACACGATTTCGGTTTTCGACTCTATCGGCATACACGACTTAAAGTGGACGGTCGTTCTTGCAATGGGTATGAACGCGACCAACATAATCTTACTCAGAAACTCCTTCGAGGGCGTGCCTTCCGAAATAGAGGAGGCGGCAAGAATAGACGGCGCAACCGAAATGCAGATACTTACCAAAGTATATTTGCCTATGAGCAAGGCGACCATTGCGACGGTTGCGTTATTCTTCGGAATTTCCCGTTGGAACGGCTACTTCTGGTCGTATAAGGTTATGACCTCTCAAGAATATTCGTGGCCTATTCAAGTTTATATCAGAGACTATATCGATAAATATACTACCATTTCCGGCAAAGGCGACGAGCTTTATATGGGTAACTGGTCGGATTTGCATCCCAACTTCTCGGCTATATCGGTAGTATATTCGATGGTAGTTTGCGCAGTAATTCCCATCCTTGCAATTTACCCCTTCATACAAAAGTACTTTGCTAAGGGCGTAAATATGGGTGGCGTAAAAGAATAAAAATAATTTGTTTAAAAACAAAAATATAAGGAGAAAAAAGATGAACAAAAACAAAAAAATCGCTATGGCGGTGGTTGCAACCGTTATGGCAGGCGCAATGGTAGTTCCCCTTGCGGCTTGTAACAAAGACGACGGCCCCGCTGGTGGAGTAGACCTTGAAAAGTGGAACGTATTCGACGCAGACGGCAACATCAATTACGACGCTTACAAAAGAGATAGCGAAGTAACCCTCAACGTTGCAATCGGTTACGAAAAAGACGTAACCTCAACCTCGTTTGCATCCGGTTCGACTTATTCACTTGCCGACGGAAACACCTATCAAGGCGGCGACATGAAACCCGCTTGGGCACAGATGGGTAAGGACCTTAACATCACTTGGAACGACACATACGCTGCAAAGAAGACCAGCGCAAACCTTGAAGCAATTATCAACGGCGAAAGCAAAAAGCCTTATGCCGAGACGGATATGTTCACAACCGACCTTTCGAAAGCGGTTGATAAGGCTGCTGCGGGTACGGATATTTTAAACCTTGCGGACTACCTTGAATATATGCCCAACTTCAAAGCTTTCCTTGAAGCTAACCCCGTCGTTTACCTTTCGCTTTTGCAGGACGGTATGAGCACGTCTGACGGCAGCGGCAAGTTGCTTTATATTGCACCTTACTTCGACGGTAACGACGATATCGAAAGATACTGCATTATCCGCCAAGACTGGGCAGACAAACTTCTTAACGGCGATACTACTTTGACGGGCAGCACCGCATGGGGCAAGGGTACGGCAGTTAAAGCGTTTATGCCCACGACCGGCACACTTGAAGTGCCCGTTACCGTGGACAGCGGCGACCACACTACGGTTGGCAAAGTTTACAAGAACTACGCTAACGTTTTAGCTAAAGTTAAGGAAAGCGGAAGCGACCTCTACAATGCTTATCAAGCAGCAGCGGGCGGCACTTACGGCGGCAACAGCGGTAACATAATCGACATTATGAACGCGGCTATAACGGCTAACTCCGGCGTAACGGGCGACAAGCTTGTAGTTTTGTTCCGCGCATACATTGACGCTTGCTACACCAAGACCGCTGCAGCCGGCGCTGAATCGTACTATGCAGCAGATAAGCGTTCAAACCTCTTTAACGGCTACGACGCAGCTTGGGACGCTGACGACCTCGTTGCAATGCTCCGTTGCGTAATGACCAACCAGAGCAGCCTTCTTTCTTCGGAAAGCGGTGCTACTAAGCTTTACGGCATAGCACCCCGTACCGGTGAAGTCGACAGAACCGCCGATATGGTTCGTCTTGCTTGCCAGCTTTACGGCGCGCGCGGCGCAGACTCCCGTTTGGAATATAGCTATATAGACGCAGCCGGCAACTTGCAAGATGCAAGAAACGACAAGTCTTTCTACGAAGCGATTGACAAGTTCAGCAAGCTTGCGGAAGAAGGACTCGTTGCGGACTACTCGTCTTCAAGCTTTGACAGCAAGGCCGGATACGTTAAAAATACTTCCGAGACCTTTATGATGTACGACTACTGCCAGACGCAGACTCAAACCGGTTTCTACTCGCAAGATGCAAACGGTACGAAAGTGCCCGACGGTTATAACTTCGCACCCGTTCTTACCCCCGTATCACAGTGGGATGTAAACGCAAACGGCAAAACCGACGCGGACGAATACTTCCGCTTCACCGAGAGCTGGCGTTCAACCAAGACTTCGGGTCTTGCATTAAACGGCAACCTTAAGTCCGACAAGGCTAAGCTTAAAGCTGCTTTGCAGTTCGTTGACTATCTGTATTCCTCAGACGGACAAATAGTTTCCACCTTCGGTCCTAAGGCAGAAAATGCGCAAGGCAAGAACGGCTTCTGGTACAACGAGGAAGCAACAGCGGCGGAAGTAACCGCAGGCGCATACTTCACCTATAAGGGCGTTAAGTATTCGGGCTACGATTATAAGGGCACGGTTGCTCCTACCATAACGACCGCCGTTTACGAATCGTTCCAAGGCAAGGCGGGCGTTGCCGGTTCAAGCCTTCCCGAGAACGTAAAGGGTGCAAAGCTCAGCTTCACCAACTACGCTCGTTTCCTTATCGGTTCGACCCTTCCCGTCGGCGTAAAGAGCCAGGCGTTCGAAGACCAGCTTACTTCCGAGTGCGGTAAGGCGGGCTCGGCAAAGGTTGCGAAGGCGCTTTCCAACAAAGTACCCGGAACCGATTACACCGTAGTAAGGGGCATGACGCTTGATATTAACGATGCTACTATGTGGTACACTTGCGCTCCTACCGGACTTCCTACCCCCGCAGACCTCGTAAGCAACACGCTCAACTCTTCCGGTATGACGGATATTAAGTACCTTTCGGGCGAAGCTAAAAAGTCTGGCGATAAAACTCAAATCAGCATCTTCAACTCCGCAATTCTTAAAGGCATCAAGTCCGGTTCTACGCACAAATCGCAAGATATTGAATACAACTTCACTACCGTTGACGCGCTTTTGACCTACATGTCGGAGACGAAGCTTGGACAAACGAGAGAAAACGCTTACAACGAAGGCTGGAAGAACGCTAAGGCTTATTGGAATTATCTTAAACCCGCTGACTAATTTGGGTTTGATAAAATAATTTAACAGTTTAAAGGTTTAATGTTGCGCCCGCACCGTCGGGTGCGGGCGCAATTTAAAATCTTCGGGGAGAATGAGTTATGAAAGCTCAGATGAAATTTCAAAAGTGGCTATGCCTAGCAATGATTATCGTCGGCGCATTGGCACTTTTGTACGCTTTCTGCTATATGTCGGGTTCGCTTTCCGAACTTGGTCAAAGTATAAACATAAGGCCTAACGGTCATGAGTCCGCATTTAAGGCGGCTAGCGGTAAAAACGACGCTCTTTTATATGAAGAAATGCAACCCTTCAATACCATGATGATGTATTTCGGCATAGCAATGATTTTGCTTGCAGTCGTTTTATATATCACGGCTTGCAATAAAAGAAGAAACTATTACGTTACCAACTACGTTGCAACCGGCTTGTGCGCGGGCGGAAATATAATCATGTCGGTAGTTTGCCTAATAATGAACATACACTGGCGTAGTGAGTTCCTTAACGTAGACTTCGAGGCTTGGGACACCTTCTATCAAAACCGTTTAAGTGCCCAACTTATAACCGAAGCGGACGTACATTTCGGCGACTCAACCGCGTGGTTTGACCTCGGCTTTGCAGTTTACGCGATAGTCATCGTGGCTTCAATCTTACTCATATTGAATATGGTTTGGAAAATAATGCTTATGAAGGGAGAAAAGCAGCTCCTTTCAAACGGCGTAGTTACGGGAGGTGAAACGGTATGACGAACAACATCGACCCCG
>JAAUZX010000072.1 GCA_014804365.1 Lachnospiraceae bacterium | reverse complement strand
GCCTTGTTAAAAAGCCGCATAACGTTCCTTCAATTCCTTCAACAGCACTTCCGCCACAGGGGTAAACATCTGATATTTTTTCCAGATGATATACAGTTTCGTCTCCAACCTGGGTGTCAATGGACGAAAACAAAGCACACTCTCCTGGCTGGTGTCCGCCAGCTTGTCAAAGGTCAGAACATACCCCAGTCCCTCCCTTACCAGGATACTCCCATTATAGAACAGGTTAATGGTAGCCACAATGTTCAGCCGGTCTACCATTTCCCCAAATAGCCTCGGAATGTCTTCCCGAATCCCCTGTCGGGAGACAATTAGCGGCAGCTCCGTAATGTCATCCAGACACACCGTCTCCTTTTGAGCCACCAGCGCGTCTTTTCGCATGACCACGCCCCAGGTGTCCGCCCCTGGAAGTTCCAGATAATTGTATTTGGACAAATCCACAGCCTGGGCAATCACAGCAAAGTCCAGCAATCCGCGCTCCAGCCGTTCTGCCAGATCATCGGTATCCCCGCTGTACAGATGGACCCGTACCCCCGGATACCGGGTCTGTACCGCCTTGATCCGCCGGGCCAGATACTTGATGCTATCCGATTCCGCGCAGCCAATACGGATGTCCCCTCCGGTGATCTCCCCGAGGGCCTTGAATTCCTCAGTAGTCTTCTCCACCATGTCCAGGATGTCCTCCGCCCGTTTTCGCAAAAGCATCCCCTCGTCCGTCAGCCGGACACTGAAACTGCTGCGGACAAATAGCTTTTTCCCTAACTCCGCCTCCAGATCCTTGAGCTGCTTCGACAGGGTAGGCTGGGAAATATGAAGCCGCTCCGCCGCGTGCGTGACGCTGCCCTCCCGCGCGACCTCCAAAAAATACCGCAATACCCGAATTTCCATCCGAACACCTCCCTCCCCAGTATAACAAATCATGTTATTCCTTGCAAGAATAACATGATATAGAAACGAAGTATTTGCTATTTCATCCCCAATATCGTATGATAAAGGCACAGGGAGGTGAGGATATGCCGGAAGCATCGGACACCCAGGGCATCCTCCGCCAGAACCTGGTTGACGCCGGGTGTGCCCCGGAAACCGTCAGACAGTGTATAGCTCTGGCGCAGCAAAAAGAAACCGGTGAATTGACGCGCATCCTTTCCCGTCACAGGAAAACACTGCTGGACACGGTTCACCAAAACGAAAAACGGATCGACTGCCTGGACTATCTGCTCTACAAGCTCGAAAAACAACATCGTTGAAAAAATATGAGGAGGACATTCACATGGAAGAAAAGCTGACTTTGACGCAGGAATGGGATAAGACCTTTCCCAAAAGCGAGAAGGTGGATCACCGCAAGGCAACCTTCCACAACCGCTATGGCATTACCCTGGCCGCCGACCTCTATGTTCCGAAAAGCGCGGCCGGCAGGCTGCCCGCCATCGCCGTCTGCGGGCCATTTGGCGCGGTAAAGGAGCAGGCTGCCGGACTGTACGCCCAGACGATGGCGGAACATGGCTTTCTGACAATTGCCTTTGACCCCTCCTTCACCGGCGAGAGCGGCGGCACGCCCCGCTATATGGCCTCCCCGGACATCAATACCGAGGATTTCCAGGCGGCGGTGGATTTCCTCTCTGTGCAGGAAAACGTTGACCCCGAGAAAATCGGCATCATCGGCATCTGCGGCTGGGGCGGCATGGCGCTGAACGCGGCGGCTCTGGACACCCGCATCAAGGCCACCGTTGCCTCCACCATGTACGATATGGCCCGCGTGAACGCCAAAGGCTACTTCGACGCCGAGGACAGCGCGGAAGCCCGCCATGAAAAGCGCAAAGCCATGAACGCCCAGCGCACCCTGGACTACAGGAACGGCGCCTGTGAGCTGGGCGGCGGCGTGGTCGATCCCCTGCCGGACGACGCCCCCTTCTTTGTCAAGGATTACTATGCTTACTACAAGACGCCCCGCGGCTACCACCCCCGCTCCCTCAACTCCAACGGCGGCTGGAACAAGATCGGATGTATGTCCTTCCTGAATCAGCCCATCCTGTGCTATGCCAATGAGATCCGCAGCGCCGTCCTGGTCATGCACGGCGAAAAGGCCCATTCCTGCTATTTCAGCAAGGATGCCTTTGCAAAGCTGACAGGGGATAACAAGGAACTGCTGATCATCCCGGACGCCGTCCATACCGACCTGTACGACCAGACAGATATCATCCCCTTTGCCAAGCTGGCTGATTTTTTCAGGAACTACCTGAAGTAAGGAGAATGAACGCATGACTGCGGAAGACGTGATCAAGGCCTTTCAGGAAGGCGCGGTAGAAAGCGCGGAACAAAAAGCCTATGCCAGTATCCTTTTCCAAGAGGCCATTCAGATCACCATGGAGATCAACAACAGGTATCACACCCCGGAAGAACTGATCGCGCTCATGGCGCAGCTGACCGGGAAAAACGTAGACCCCAGCTTCCGGCTGTTCCCCCCGTTCTACACAGACTTCGGGAAGAACATCACCATTGGGCAGGACGTGTTCATCAACTCCGGCTGTCATTTTCAGGACCAGGGCGGCGTTGTCATTGGAGACGGCGCCCTGATCGGCCACAATGTTGTCCTCGCCACCGTCAATCTCGACCTGGACCCCGCCCAGAACCGAAAAAACCACTATGCCCCCATTCATATCGGCGCTCACGCCTGGATCGGCTCCAATGCCACGATTTTAGCCGGTGTTTCCATTGGTGACTGGTCTGTTGTGGCTGCCGGTGCGGTTGTGACCCATGACGTCCCGCCCAATGTAGTTAGTAGGCGGCGTCCCCGCCCGCATCATTAAAAGGATCTCAGAGGCGGAGAGAACATGAATAAACTCGGCTTTGGATTTCTGCGCCTGCCGCAGACCAGGGGCAGCATTGACTGGCAGCTCTTGGAAAAAATGGTTGACACATTCCTTTCCAGCGGCGGCAGCTACTTCGACACCGCCTATACCTATCTGGACGGCATGAGCGAGGCCGCGCTGAAAAAAGCGGTAGTGGAGCGGCATCCCCGCGCCAGCTTTCAGATCGCCGATAAGCTGCCCGGCTGGAAAGTAAAGCGGCGGGAGGACTGCCGGCGGTACTTTTCGGAGCAGCTGGAGCGCTGCGGCGTGGACTATTTTGACATCTACCTGCTCCACTGGCTCAACCGGGCCAACTACGCCATCGCGGAGCGTTTTGACGAATTTGGCTTTCTGAACCGTCTGAAGGCGGAGGGTCTGGCCGGCAGAACAGGTTTCTCCTACCACGGCGACGCCGCCACGCTGGAGGAAATCCTGCAAGCCCACCCCGATGTGGATGTGGTGCAGCTGCAAATCAACTATCTGGATTGGGATGACCCCGCAATGGAGGCCCACAAGTGCTATGATATTGCGGCCCGCTTCGGCAAAGAGATCGTCGTCATGGAGCCGGTCAAGGGCGGGACGCTGGCCAACCTGCCGGAGGAAGCCGCCCTCCTTCTCCAACAGGCGGCCCCGGATGAAAGCACAGCCTCCTGGGCGATCCGCTTCGCGCAGTCACTGGACCGGGTCAGCATAGTCCTCAGCGGAATGAGCACGCTGGAGCAGGTCCGGGACAACATGCGGGACATGCCCCAGCTGTCGGCCGAGGACTATGTGCTTTTGGAGAAGGCAAGCGGGATCATCGCAGCAGACACCGCCATTCCCTGTACTTCCTGCCGGTACTGTGTGAAAGACTGCCCCAAGAGCATCGCCATCCCTGATTACTTCCGCATTTACAACGCATACCGCCGTTTCCCGTCAGAGGGATGGAAAATGGAACCGGTATATGCCTCTGTCGCAAAATCAAACGGGAAAGCGTCGGACTGCATCCACTGTTTGCGCTGTGAGCAAAACTGCCCCCAGCAGATCCCCATTACACAGTGGCTTAAACAGGTCGCCGAAACGCTGGAATAGACCGGCAATATGGAGGAACCGCCATGAAAAAACGTCTCTCTTCTGCTTTGCTCGCCATATGGATGCTCTGTCTTCTGACCATGCCCGCCTGCTCGGCGGCGGAAGTCCCTGCCGCCGCCAGCGGCGTGGATGCCGCGCCGCTTACTTCCGACTCCGCCCAGCCCGCCGGTTTCTCCGACGTCCCCGCCAATGCGTGGTATGCCGGCGCAGTGGCTTACTGCCATCAGCACGGTATTATGGGCGGGACCTCCGACACCACCTTTGCGCCGGAAGAAACGCTGAATCGCGCCATGCTGGCCACAGTGCTGCACCGTATGAGCGATACGCCCGCCGTATCCTCCCCGCCTGTTTTCACGGACGCACCCGCCGGGTCCTGGTACAGCGACGCCGTTTCCTGGGCTGCGAAAAGCGGTATCATCTCCGGTTACGGCGGCGGTATCTTCGGCGTAAATGACCCCACAACTCGGGAACAGGCCGTCACCATTTTATGGCGCTACGCCGGAAGTCCTGCGGGCGGCGCGGCGGGAGACGTTTCCGATGCCGCCTCTATTTCAGACTGGGCGCAGGAGGCCGTCCGCTGGGCCGCCGCCAGCGGCATTCTGGATGGCATGATGGAAAACCAGCGCTTTGAACCCCAAACAAATATGAAACGAGGAGAAGTTGCCTCTATGCTGTATCACTATTTAGCCTCAGACGCAGAGCCGTCCGAACGCAGGATCACTCTGTCTGTCGGAGAACAGCGCTTTGACGCGGTCCTGTATGATACCCCGGCAGCGGCAGCCCTGTGGGAGCGTCTCCCCATGACCGTAACCATGCAGGAGCTGAACGGCAACGAAAAATACAGTAACCTGACCGGCTCCCTGCCCACAGATGCGTCCAGGCCGGAGAGTATCCAAGCGGGAGACCTGATGCTGTACGGCTCGGACTGCCTGGTATTGTTCTATCAGAGCTTCCCCACGATCTACTCCTACACCCCCCTCGGGCGGCTGACCGACCCGTCCGGACTGGCCCAGGCTCTGGGCAGCGGCAATGTGGAGATCACTTTTGCGCGTCAGGATGACGCCCTCTCAGAATCCACAGGAAGGACCCTGGTGGCCTATTTTTCCGCTACCGGCGCCACCCGTCTGCTGGCGGAGTACGCATCGGATATTTTAAGCGCGGACCTCTATGAGATCGTGCCGGAGGTCCCCTATACAGACGCCGACCTGGCCTACTATACCAACGGCCGGGCCGACCGGGAACAGAGTGATGATACCGCCCGCCCCGCAATCTCCGGCGGCATAGAGAACATGGCGGACTACGATGTGATTTTCCTGGGCTACCCGATCTGGCACGGACAAGCGCCCAAGATTATCTGCACCTTCCTGGAAAGCTATGATCTCACAGGGAAAACCATTATCCCCTTCT
>JAAUZX010000071.1 GCA_014804365.1 Lachnospiraceae bacterium | reverse complement strand
TTCTTTTGATATGCTTTTTTCTCTTTAGACATAAGAGCTCCTTTCGACGCGGACAAAAGCTGGCTGGACCGCCCTGCATTGCCAGATGTAGACTGGCAGTTATAATAGATTACAACTACCGTTTGATGTGTTTTAATGTCTTATTTTAATGCCTGTCTGAAAAAATGACAGAAACTGTCTGAACGTGCGGGATGCACATACCGCTCCTTAGAAAATGTGGAAAGCGCTGACATAGCCGGAGGACGATTCGTCTCCCGGTTCATTTATCATAAGGGATAGGATTATGTTTGTCAATTATTTTATGGTTTTTTAATTTTATACGCAATGAGAATTTAGGGGTCAAAAAGCTCCGGAAAACCTCATCAGGGTGTAAAGACTTTATGAAATTTATTCCGTTTCCATTTTTTCTTCTCAGGATCACGATCACAATGCACACAGCCGCCATTGCCGCCGAGCATGGTTTCATCTCCTTCGTTTGGAATCAAAGTTGCGAACTTGTTTCGCAATCACCTAATACAATGTTATATGGATGCATGAGACAAGGCCAGCAGTTCCTCCGCAATGCCTTTTACCCTTGTAAATGACTCTTCGGTCAACCCCGTGATTTCTCCTTCATTATTGGCATCATCTACGATCTCATCAGCCCTGCTCTTAAAGTTTGAAACAATTTCGTCCAGAGAAAGAGCCATATCGCGTACCTGTTCACTATGCGACCTGGTTTTGTCGCTGCGCTCTACGATCTGCTCGGTCATGGTTATGGAATTCTTCTGCATGTCCCCCAAAGATTCTGCTTTGGTCTTGGCATCTAAAATCTTATCAATCCCCGCCTCAACAGATAAACGATTCTGCTCATTGATAGATTTTACCCCCTCCAGCTTGGCCATGATTTTGGGTACCAGTTCCTGAATGGAACTACTTGCTGCTTTGGACTGTTCCGCCAGCTGCTGTACATTATCCGCCACAACTGCAAAGCCTTTGCCCTGTTCTCCGGCCCGTGCCGCTTCAATGCTCGCATTTAAAGCCAAAAGGTTGGTCTGCGCAGAAATCCCGGAAATCTGTCCCACAAAATTAGTGATCTCATCGAATTCATTCTCCAACTGGCTGATAGATGTCCCTGTCTGATTTGCCGTTTCTTTGATCTGATGCATGGAATCCACTGCCACATCCATCGTCTTGATAAATCCTAAAGTATGGTTGGTAACATCCTCTGATATCCTGAACATTTCTTTGGTATTTTGATAAATACCATCGATAGCCTCTGACATCTCCGAGACACTTTCCTGAATACGTTCCACCTGATTACGGCTTTCATCACAATCTGCTGATGTATCACGGGCAGAAGAAACAATCTGCTCATTGGCACGTCTTGAGTTCTCCAGATTCTCCTCCACATCTCCCACCATAGTGACCAGCTCCTCAGAAGCAGATTCACATTTTTTGAGAAGTTCAGCCATCTGCATACCTTCCTGCTCTTTTTTGATCTTTTCCAAAAGGGTGTTTTTGATGTAATTCAAGACAGCATTAAATGCCACCAGTGCCATGATTCTGGGAAATACAAAGAACAAAATAATATTTACAATATTCGTATTAATGGTAAGAGTATCTGCAAAAAGTTTTTCTGCTTCCCTGGCTGAGGTTGTAGTAGTCAAAAGTAATGTGTTGGCATCACACAGTCCCCAATAATATCCGCCGACAACTGAGAGGAAGAAACCGCCAATGGTCAATACAAAAGTAAAGGTTTTATACTTTTTCTCAGTATAGACAATGGAAGTTACCATAGGAAAAATCATAAAGAGGGATGCATGATAAGCCAGTTCCATATTGGCAAAGGAAATCATAGCCACCAGCAAAAAAAGCATGATGTAGTTGGCTGCCGCCTTCTCAAAACCAATTACATATTTAGCGGCATGTCCCAGCACCAAAAATATAGCGACACCAATGAGAGCGCTGTTCATAATGGTCTGATCCACTATAAAGATGTGCATCACATTCAAAATCCATGCTATGACCAAGACAATAAATGCGACGCGCATACATTTCAACGAATAGTTATTCGCTTTTTTAAACTCAACCTCGTTTACCATATTTATCATTCCCCCGTATTCTTCTATTTATCTAATAAGAAAAACCAATAGAATCCCGTGTGGAGCTATTGGTTTTCTTATTATTTCGTATCTATCAAATTAGTCCTCTGCCGCTGTTCTTCTTATTCTTTCGCTTTATCCGTTTCCTTTTTTCTTCTCAGGATCACGATCACAACCACTATGATAACAGCCGCTATGATTGCCAGCCAGATAAAGCAGCATATTCCTAAGAAGGTCGGACAGATATGGCACAGCCCGCATTTCGTATTTGCGTCCGCCTCATCCGTCTGCCGGTAGGCGATCGCGTAGCTTGAGAACAGATCCGTGCTGATGGTAACGGTTTCCGAAGCATTATCCATATCGTTCAGAAGGGTATATTCCCCTTCATGGGAGCGGATGATATAAAACTCTCTGCCGTCCTCCTGTAACTTTTCCGGTATCCCGATGATGACGTCAAACGGTTCCTCTGTAGAGGTAACGGCATTCCATTCGCCCACGCCTACTCTGATAAATATGGAGATATCCATATACATACCGGGCACAAGCCCCGAAAGTTCATTCCGGTTTGACTTTACTGCATCTTCTATCACTTCCTTATCCTGCGGCGGTACATTCTCTGAAATGTCCGTCACCTCTATTCTGATCTCTATGGTCTTACCGTCGTTTATCAGCTGTATCTGCTCCGGTGTCAGCGCCGCATTTGCCACTGCCACGGTATCTGCCACGCCTGCCATGCAGTTTCGGCCATTACATACCACCGTGACGATGACCGCGCCGTCTCCTACTTTCAGCATGGTACTTACCGTGCTTTCGCCTGTCGTGCCGCTTGCCGGATCAGAACCTGCGCCTGCCATACCCGGCAGGTTTCCTGTGGTGATGCCGCCATTTCCGGTACTGCCGCCGCCTGTGATGTTTCCGCCGTCTATAACGATCTTACCGTCTATTATGGTTCCCGGTATGATCGGTACATCATCGCTGATTGGCGGAGTACCGTCTTCGGGATCTGTGCCATCGCCGGGCTTCGTGCCATCGCCGGGTTTGGTATCGTCACCGGGTTGCGTATCGTCGCCGGGCTTCGTATCATCGCCGGGTTTTGTATCGTCTCCGGGTTTTGTATCGTCTCCGGGTTTTGTGTCGTCGCCGGGTTTGGTGTCATCGCCGGGCTTGGTGTCATCGCCGGGCTTCGTGCCGTCTGTGGGCGGTGTGTTGTCCGTGGGCGGTGTGCCGCCGTCACCGGGATCTGTATCGCCGCCGGGGTCCCCGCCGTCATCGGGATCTTTATCATCGCCCGGTTTGCTGCCGCCACCCGGTTTACCGCTTCCGCCTTTCTTCTTCACACCCACCACCGTCACGGTCTGGTCTTCCGTGATATCCGTAATGGTATAGGTATCGTCCGCTGTCAGTTCCACCGCCACGCCGTTTACTTTCACGGCAAATTTATCGGTCTTCTCGTACCCTTCCGCCAGTGTGAACTTGAAGGTAAAGCTGCCGCCCAATTTCACAGGGCTTACGCTGCCTTCCTCCGCGGTCAGTTTGTAGCCTGCGCCGGTCTTTAAGGTCACCAGACGCCCTTCGCTGTAGCAGGCGTATACGGTCATATCCTCTGTGATCTTTGCCTTGTAGAAATCAACGGGATCATTTCCGTCTTCATCCTTACACCACTCGCCCGCAAGCGGCCGTCCCTTATCGTCTTTCTTAGGCGGTACGGTCGGAACCGGTGTCAGTTTCTTTCCATAATACACCTTTACTTCCTGATGTTTCTCACCGTTTGCCATGAAGGTCACGGTCAGCTGGAAGCTGTCCACCTCCACATCACCGCTTGGCTCGCTGACAAAATTGGTGTCTGTAGCGCTCACGCGCACCTTATAGGTCTCCGGCGCATCCAGTCCTTTGATCACGCCGTCTGCATCGGTGGTCATCGTCTCCCACGTCTCGCCGTCCGTGGAAACATCATATTTGGTATTCGGCTTCAGGTCTTTCAGCTTCGCAAGCTCGGTCGGGTTAGCCGGGTCTACGTCCACGCCTTTGGGTGTCGGCGCATCGGGCCTTAAAGGGATATTGAGTTCCTGTGCGGGGCTCATGGTCCTGTCTTTATTGTTCCCGCATCTTACGATATAGAAGCCCTTGCCCAGCCATTCCTCCTTGATGGGGATGGTGCCGTCCGCGCCTGCCGTAAGGGTCAGCACGGTGGGGTCGGGCGCTTCTTCGTCCTCTCCGCCGCCGTCTCCTTCTTCGTCGTCCTCCACGATCGGGCCGCCGTAGGTCGTCAGTTCATAGACCGCCCCCGGTTCAAACCCTTTCAGGACTTCCAGTCTGTACTCGATCTTCGCATCCGGTGTCTCGTAAGGCGTTGCCGGTGTCTCCTCCACTTTTATCTCCGTCGGTGTGCTGCAGAAATTCTTCCCTTCCACTGCCTTTACGCGCACGCGGTAATCCCCCGCGGCAAGCCCCGTGATCTGTCCATTGCTTATAGCCGCGTTCTTCCACGTCTTTCCGCCGTCCGCCGATATCTCATAGGTGGCTTCGGGTGCCGGTGCCGTCAGGGTGATTGTGCCGTCCTTTGCGCCGGGATAGCTTGCGTTTGCCGCGCTCAGTTCCGGCGCAGCCGGGCGCGCCGGGATGTCTCTTTCCTGCGCCGTGCTGTTCACGGTGGTGGAGCGGTTGCCGGGCATCACGACCGTGACAACCGTATCAAACCAGCTCTCACTTATGGCAACGCTCCCCGTTTGGTCGGTCTCCAGATTCATATCGTTGATGATGTATACGGTATTCGGCTCTAAGCCGGTCAGCTTCTCCGCTACATAGCCGATGCCTGCCCGGGGCGTCGCCTCCCTGCTTTTTAGTCTGATCGTCACGGTCTTTGTGGCGGTATTGCCCGCCTGATCGATGACCGTTATGGTAACGCTGACGCTTGTTGCTCCCGCTATCGCTGTTGTCTCCGTGTCCGGAATGGTAAACGTATCCTGCGTGACGATTGCGGTGTTATAATCCTTATCCACGGTCTTTTCCGCGCCGCTGCCGACCTTGTATTTCACGACAGCCAAGCCGGAAGCGATCAGGCTGCCGTCCCCTATGCCGCCTTCTCCCGTGATGCCGTATCCCATGCCGTCGTCGGTAAGCTGTACCACGAGTCCGGGCGCGTTGTCGTAGGGGGTATCTAAAAGTGCGGTGCCTTCCGGTCTGGTTGTCTCCGGCTCCGAGGGAAGGCGGTCCGCCAGAACGGTGATCTGTGGTGCGTTATTTTCCACGATCACGCCATTTATTCCGTTGCCGTCCGTACCGATGGTCTTTTCAGCCGCCATGTTTCCGGCTTTATCACTGCCTGTGATCTTCACCGTACCCTTGAAATCCGGCTCAACGCTGATGGTCGCCGTGTAACCCGCGCTCTGGTTTCCACTCACCTTCGCGGTTCCCGTGATAACGCCTGCACTGCTGTCCGTATCCTCTCCTGCTCCGCCGACTGCTGTATCTTTTGCGGGGGTCAGGATATATTCCACGGTATCCACGCCGCTGAGGCTCTCTGTCACAGGAACGGTGATGATCAGGCTGTCTTTTCTGATGATCCAGTTCCAGAGGTTCTTATACCCCTGCTGATAGGTTGCTTCGCCAAAGGACGGTCCTGTCGTATCCAGCTTTGCGGTCAGCTTCGCTTCCGTCTCCTTTCCTGCGGCATCCACCGCCTTGAAGGTATAAGTGTGTTCTCCTTCCGTAAGATCTGTAAAGATATGCTGGTATCTCGTATTGCCTGCACTGTCTTTGCCGTTTTCCGTACCGAGCTGTCCTTCTATCTGCGTATAAGCCGTTTCGCTGTCCTTTTTGACATACAGTTTCGTCACTTCCTCATTATCGGAATATGTCAGTACGACTGCAAGGCTGTTGTACCACTCCTTTTCACTCACTGCCACCCTTGCGCTGTCTGTGAGCTGGGCGGTGAGCGCCGGGCTTTCGTTGTCCGTCCACTTCGCGTAGAGGGTGATACCGGGATTGTCTACGGTAATGTCCTGCCCGTCTTTCATGACGCTGGCATTCGCTTCTCCCTTAAAATTCCATATGTTATTTAATTCTGCCTCCTGATACCATCCCGCAACGGCATAGCCCTCCTTCACAGGGTCTTTCGGTCTGGTAACGGTATCGTTCCATGAAAGCCCCGTTATGGGTGCAAGTTCACTGCCGCCGTTTGTGTCAAAAGTAACAGTCAGCGGTGTTCCTTCTTCGATCTGTGCCAAAATATGCTGTCCGTGGGGCGCACCGTCATTTGCACCTGTGCTGTTTGCCCTTGCTTTTACGCGCACAAGGATCTCGCCCGCAGGAAGGTTTCCCATCACGCCGCCCGTGAGATCGCCCGCCTGCACCGGTGTCCATGTCGTGCCGCCGTCTTTGCTGTACTCCATCGTCGTGTCAAGATTATGGATCTTGCCGTCCTGCTTCCCTTTGATCGTCTCATCGGTCTTCGTCACACCGGGAGCATCCGGGCGTGCATTGAGCGTGATCTGCACA
Organism: Lachnospiraceae bacterium; assembly: GCA_014804365.1. GTDB lineage: Bacteria > Bacillota > Clostridia > Lachnospirales > Lachnospiraceae > UBA3282. The sequence continues at coordinate 39,203 of JAAUZX010000071.1, read as the reverse complement.
TCATCGCTGTCCAGAGTGGTCGTGGCATTATCTGTCTTTCTGTAGATGGAAAGGTCGGAGCCAAACCATGCTTCTTTTATTGCGATGCTGCCGTCTTCCTCTGCATTGATCTCCTCGCCGCCGATGTTGTATTTCGCATTCGCTGTCAGTCCTGTCAGTTTCTCGTTTATGTAATCGACAGTGGGTGCCGGAAGCGGCATTTTCCCTTTGATGTGGAGCGTTACCGGGTACACCGTCTCGTTACCTGCCTGGTCTGTGGCTGTAATGGTCACAGTGACTGTACCTGTCTCGCCCTCCAGTCCGCCGATAGTAAAGCTGTGCGTGGTCAGCGGTCCATTACTTGCAGCACCGAGGTAATCTGCGCCCACCGGGTTCTCCGCGCCGCCACCGTTCCTCCATGAAATGGAAGCCAGTCCCGCCGCAGTCTGTCCGCCGTCTAAGTCTTCATCCTTTACCGTCACAAAAAGTCTGGGCGCGGAATTGTAATAATTCTGTGTATCCACATCCCTGCCGTTCGCCGCAGAAGACGCCGTTGCTGTCGCGTCGCTTATACTGCGGTCAGCCGTAACGGTAACTACCGGCGCGCTGCTCTCCACGATCACGCCTTCTATGCCGCTGCCGCTCGCACCGATCTGCATGATGACCGGTCCGTTTCCGGCTTTATCCGTGGCTTTGATCTCCACTTTGCCCTTGAAGGTCGCCGGGATGGTGATCTTCGCCGTGTAACCGGCGGACGCGCTGCCGCTCATCGTGGCGGTTCCCGTGGTGGCTGTGCCGCTTGTCGGAGTGAGGGTATACACCACGCCATTATCGGCAATGCCGCTGCCGCCCTCCGTCACGGGGATCGTGATGATCAGGCTTTCCTTTCTGATGATCCAGTCCCAGAGATGCTTGTAACCGTCGTTGAAAGCAGCTTCGCCAAATACAGGCGCAGTCTTATCCAGCTTTGCGGTCACGGTCTTTTCGGTCGAATTGCCTGCGGCGTCCACCGCCTTAAAGGTGTAGGTGTGTGTCCCTTCTTCCAGGTCTTCATATTTTAATGTATAGGATTGGTTCGCTGTGCCGTTGCCAATGCCGTTTCCACTATGTTCTTTATAGTTTCCGCTGTCTCTCTTGACATACAGCTTCGTTACTCCCACGTTGTCGGAATACGTCAGGTTGATCGCAATATCCGGATACCACTTACTTGTATCCGTAAGCGTATTGTTACTGCCATCCTTCAGCACAGGGGTAAGTGTGGGCGCAACGTTCTCCCGCCATCCGGCATATAGGGTGACTGTATAAGTTTTGCTTGCCGAATCATAATGCTTTTCATACTCTGTCCTGTCGGTGCCGAGGAGTTCCCCGACGATCTGTGCATTCTCCGTACCCGCAAAACGCCATGCCTTGTCTGTACTGCCGCCCGGCTGATAATCGGATGCAGACTGATACCAGCCCATGAACTCATAGCCCGATCTTGAAGGATTCGAGGGTTTCTGTAGTGTACTCTTATAGCCGTAGCCTGTCTGGTCAGTGGGTCCTGACGTTCCTCCGTTCAAGTCATACTGCACCATGATCTTACCGGCGTTAGAATCAATGTTCCTTGTACCCGTTTCACCGTGGGGCCAGCCGTCATTCTGATTATCCGCTGAGTTTGCCTGTGCTTTTACCCGCAGCTTGATCTCGCCTTTGGGCAGGTTGGTGATGGTGACTTTGCCGTCTGCACCCGCCGGTGCTGTCGTCCATGTCCCGCTGTTCGGCACCTGGTATTCCCATGTCTGTGTTCCGCTAAGGGTCAGACTGATCTGCGCGTCATCCGCGTCCTCCAGAAGTTCCGCTTTCACCTCCGCGCTGTTCACGGCAGTCGCTTTCGGGCGCGCATTGATCTTAAGTGACTGCGCCGCAGAATCATTCGTATGTTCGCCGTCACCCTTTTTCACGATGGAGACTGTCTTGTCGCAGAGGTCTTTCGTACCACCTCCTGAAAGCGGCAGTTCAAAAGGAATCATACCCTGTCCGTCCGTAGTTACGTTGTAGGTCGTGCCTTCCACTGTAAGTGCATACTGCGTATTCGGCGCAAGGTGCGCAATCGCGTCCGCCGGGTAGTCGCAGACGGCTGCCGGGGTCTGTTCTGCTACTTTACTCCCTTCGGGACCTTTGATCTTGATGATAGCACTCTCTGTCGTGACGTGTCCGGCTACATCCGTAACCTCCAGCGTTACAGTGTTCACACCTGTGTAGGTAGCTAAATCAGGTATAGAAACAGCATTTATTCCTGTCCCCGTCGCATAATTCACCCTTTTAATCTCTTTTCCGTTTATAAGACAGCGATAATACGAAAGATTGAAATTATCGGTAATACTCGCCCAAATTCTGGTAATGTTATTCTCATTCAGGTAATCCGTTGTATACCACTTATCTTCCAATGGTTCACGATAGTTATTGTCCCCGGATGTACTGTTGGTTTTATCATCACCCAGATAAATCTTTCCATTCGAGGTTTGTCTGATTGTCGGCGGCTCAGTATCCACCATAACCTCACCGATATCATCCACTGATACTGTATTGCCCGCCTGGTCATAGAGGGTAATTTCGGTGATCGTGCCGCGCCAGTTATCAGGCAGGGTGAATTCCACCGTGCCGTCCTCGCCCTGTCCTGTCAGATCCACCGTCACTGTCTCCGGCTCGCCGTCCTGCTCTCCGCTCTGATTTAGCGTGGTCTTCGTATACGTTAGCTTCCAAAGCCCGCTGGATGCGTTTGCTCCCTCACCCGGCTTATCTTGTACCGGAATGCTGATGGTCGGGACCTCTACGAAAATCTTTATTTTATGATAACTGCTGTATGCCGTATCTCTAATGTAACTGCCGTTTGTGTATTTTGTAACCGGCTCTGTGCTGTAGGTAATATTGCCATACATGGGAACGGTCGCGTCGTATTTTATATTCCGCGTTGCCTCGCCCATGTTACCGGCTGCATCCCATATCCGCATCTGATAGGTATGGTCTCCTTCTTTAAGAATTTTGATATGACTTGACTCATCCCCTATATTATTAAAAATTGTAACTGAATGCGCTGTCTTACTTTCCGTAATACTTTCCTCTTTTACACTCTCACCATCCCTCAAAATCTCGTATCTATCAAGCTGTTTATTGTCAAATATTCTATTGTCATATAAACGTAGACTTTTAGTATACCAGCCATTATTCGTTCGAGAACCACTAATAGTATATCCGTACCAAACGTACGGTGCCTGAACATCCTTAAACCGCCCATAATAGTCCATATCCTTTGCCGCCGTCTCCGGGATCTGTGTATATCTCGTGCCTGTACAGTCTGCGTTGGTATACCAGCCGTCGAAGACAAAGCCTGACGCACCCGAAGGAAGTGTGGGCGTGGGCAGGGTCATTTTCTGTCCGTAAGTGTATGTCGTTTTATCAGCAGGCGCAGTATAATCCGCCTCGACATAAGGGGTACCATCGTAGATTCCCCGCGCTTGTGGAACTCCCAGATGATAGGTCACCTGATAGTTGATCGCCGTCCACTTCGCATAGAGCGTCGTGTCGGTGCGTATCTGTGTCTGGTTGGCAAAGTCAAATTCTTTACCGTCCGTACACGCCGCGTCGGTGTACCAGCCGCCGAATTCATAGCCTGTGCGGGTGGGGTCAGCAGGCTCTGTCAGCTTACAGTCCACCGCCGTGCTTGTGGATGTGCTTGCCTGTTTCGTCCACACAAGCTGGTCTGCCACCGCGCTGCCGCCCTGACTGTCGAAGGTCACCTTGCGCACATAGTAGGTCCAGTAATACTTCGTTCCCCATGAGTTGGGCTCGAAATAAATCTTGTTCGTGCCGGTGGTCGTCGTGGTATAGGAAAACATTGTTTTCCCTGTGACGGTTCCGGAATAGGAAACAACCTGGCTGCGATCGGTCTGCCCTGTGGCGGTCAGCCAACCGCCGGAAGGACCGTAATATAGATCGATTCTCATCTTAAGCCCGGACGCTGCCGGCTGGCTTGCTGCCGGTCCGCTGATCGTCCCGCTTCCCTTATTGGAATCTTTCTTTATGGGTTCAGCGTCGCTTGCACTTCCTATACTGCCGTCCGCTTTCATCCATCCAGCCGTCACGTTGCCCGCCTTATCAGTTACCTTGCAGTAGAGATAATAGGTGCCGTTGTCTGTCAGGTTAATTTCCGTGCTGCCGTTTGCTACCGCAGTGGAGCCGAGGCTTGTGAGACTTGCCGGGACAGTCTTAGCCGTCGTAAAGGCATACTCCACCGATTTTAAGCCGCTGGCAGGACCTTCCTCTCCCGCTTCGTCCTTGTAGGTAAGGGTCACTGGGACCGTGCTGTCGGTATACCAGCCGCTTGACGCATTGGGCGTTGCGTTGACTGTAGTGGTCAATGTCGGTGCGGTCGCGTCAATATCCGTCACTTCCACGCTGTATACTTCGCTCACGTTCCCTACATTGTCGGTCAGTCTGACATTGTAAGTCCCGGTCTTATTCACAGTAATGCTGCTGCCTGTAAAAGTCGTCCAGCCACTGTCGCCGTCGCGCTGGTACTCCCGTGTCTTAATACCGCTGCCGCTTTTTCCTGTCACGCCCTTTTCGTTATACTGCGTGGTCAGGTCGTCTGTCACGCCTGCAAGGGTCACGGTCTTTGTCCCCGCATAGCCTGCCGGAGCGACGGTCAGTTTTTCCAGTGTGGGCGCTTCCCCGTCAATGTTGTTGACTACTACGGCCGCCGACGCGAAATCGCCGTTTTTGTCCGAGAGGCTCACTATGTACATACCGTTTGTCTGCACCGTAAATGCGCCCGTGTCGCCTGTCTTCTTTCCGGTCAGGTTCTCGCTGCCCACGTTCACTCTACAGTCTCCCGCGCCTCCGTTTGTGACCGTCCATGTGAGGGTCACGTCTCCTTTTATCCAATTCACGCCGGAAGGAGATGCCGTCAGCGTGATCGCCGGTTTTTGATCCGCCGCCGGTTCTTTGACGACCTTATAGCCTTTGGAGCTTGCCGTGAAGGTGTTGCCCGCGTTGTCCGTCACTTTTACGTGCAGATATTTCGTGGTCTGCGTAGTTTCTGTCGCCGTATATTCGAGTCTGTATCTGCCGTCCGCCAGTTTGTCGCTCTCAACCGCCGTCGTCCAGCCGGAAGCCGGGGCGAGAGCGGATGTGGTGAAGGCATACTGCACCGATTTCACGCCGGAGTCTGCGTCCGCCGCCTTTGCGGTCATGGTCAGCGTATGGTAGACGGCGTCGGTGCCGCCCGCCTCCGTCAGGGTGGCGGCAGGGTTTACCTTGTCAATCTTTTCCACCGCGATATCCTTCGCCACCGTCTCCCCGTTCGAGGTCAGGACAAAGGTGTACACGCCGTTCGTCTGCGCCGCGTAGGTCGTGGCGGTATTTGACAGCGTCTGTGTGGTCCCGTCGGGCTTTGTCACTGTCACGGATGCACCCGCGGGTTTTCTGGTGATGGTTATATTCCTGATCTGGTTCGTCCACGAAGTGTTATCCGTGGCAACGGTCAGCTCCGGCAGCGGGAACTTAGGGCTCTCCGGTGTGCCGAAATCAAACACGCTGCTGTATTCGTAGGCGGACGCGCCCGTGCCCTCGTAGGTGGCTAGGGCATGGAGGTACCACTTGCCGGATGCCTGTCTGGTGATCACCGTGTCGCCGCTCTTGCACGTAAACCAGCCCGCCGCAGGCATGGTCTGGCTCTGGCTCCACGCATACTGCAGGGTGTCCGCGTTGGTGGCGGTGATCCTGCCCGAAGCGGTGCCGTTTGTCAGGCTCGTGTTCGTGATCGCCACCGTAGGCTGTTTCGTGTCCACCGTCACGCTTGTGCTGCCCGTGCCCGCCGACTGCGTGCCTGATGTATTGTCACACAGATCCTTGATCCGCTCCGGACGGTTGAAGCTGTTCACGGTGATCTTACCCGGTGCGTTTGCCGGCACCGTCCCCTTGAAGACCAGGACGTTGGTGTCCGCGCCGCCCACGTAGGTAAAGTCTCCCCAGTTGGTCTTCGCCACCAGACCGCTCAGTCCTCCCGCCTTATTGCTGTTCGTGCTGTCCACGATCTCGTCAAAGACGAGGGAGATGGTGACCTCGTCGCCCTGCTTGTAGGCGCCGCCCGCCATGGGCGCAACGCCCAGAAGCTGGGGTTCCCTCGTGTCGATCAGGATGCGGTATTCGGTGATGCTGTCGATCCGCCAGACATCATCCTTATTGCCGCAGGCAGCGAAGTGCATATACGCCGTCTCCCCTGTGCCGAACACCATGTACTTCTGGCCGTTATAGGTATAGGTAGAGCCTCTTTCATTGCAGCCCTGCATCCCATTTACGCCCGCGCTGCCGGGCATATAGAGGGTGCCTGTGTAATTGGTGTCAAAGTACCCCGCCCATTTCTGGCTGCCCACCTCTAAGGGGCTTGCGCCGTTTTTGTTCGATACCTCCGTTTTGCCTGTGGGTGCGGGCGCAGTTCCCACCCAGAGGTGTCCCCAGCCGTTATCAATCTCGGACTGCTTCATCTCATAGCGGTAGCCCCAGCCGTCGGCGGGATTTTTGCTGTCCAGGAAATATGCCTTCTCCTTATCCGTGCCCGGCATGACCTGGTGGTAGCGGGGGAGGTTGAAGGGGTTGCTCTTGTGGCCCTTGTGATTGGTCCTTCCATTATACAAGTTGATGCCGTTATTCTTGCCGTTGGTCTCGCCGGAGCCGCCGTCCGTGATCTCATACTGATGGCAGCTTCCCCTGTTATCCCATATGGCGTCATTTTTCGCGTTGCCGCTCTTTGGGGCATACAGGCTGCTGCTGATCGTATAGGAGCCGCTCTTCGCCATGGTGCGGGTGGCTTTGGTCGTGCTCCCCAGCGTGCCGCCGCCCGTGACGCGGTAAAGCTCCACCTGATAGGTACGGTCCGCGTTGGAGTAGGCGGTGGCTGTCCTGCCGCCATAGGTGTTCGTCACGCTCTTTTCGGTGACGGTGATGGTCTTTGTGGTCTCGCCCTCCTGAAAGGTCAGGGTGGACGCTTTATGGTTAAAGTGGGTGCCGCCCACGGCGGTGCCGTTTACCGTGCGGTAATAGACGGTCTGCGCGCCCTCCGTGCCGCCTGTCCTCGTTACCGTAAAGGTATTGTTCCCGTTATTTTTGATTGTAAAAACACCGCTGTTCTTCGCGCCGAGCGAAAACGAAGCAGGATCGCTATAGTAGCATACAGTCCCCACTTTGGCGTAGGCGCGGGCATAGTAGGTCATGCCCTCCACGATCTCCGTGGTCTTCACCGAGAAGTTTACGCCCGCTTTCTTGACGGGGGACGCGGTCTTTGCAGTCCCTTGGTTGTAGGTGACCGAAGGGTTTGGCATGATGCCCCAGACGAAGCCGCTCTCCGTGACGGTCTTGCCGCCGATGGCGGTGAGCTTCGCGGTGAGGGTGAAGGTCTTATCGGTCCCCGGTGTCGCGGTGGGCCTGCTGAACGCAAGGGGGCTTGTGACCAGCATCATACAGTCCTCCGCTGTCTTATTGCCCGCCTCGTCCTGCGCCGTCACCGTGACCTTGCCGCCGCCGGCTGCCCGCACGTCCGCTACCTTAGGCAGCGTGTAGGTCACCGTGCAGTCTTTTGTCACGTTGTCGGTGACGGTGAGCGCCTCCTCAAAAAGCTGCTTCATCTGTTCCTGCGTCATGCTCTCCGTGACCGTAACGGCGGAGAAACCGATGAACGGCGGCTCCCTGTCGATGTTTTCCACCGCCGCCGTGTAGGTCTTCTTCCCCTGCGCCCCGGACGGCTGCTTATAGGTGACGGTAAAGTCATACGCCCCGTTTTCCGTCACCGTCCGGCTGGCAGGGCTAAACGTGATGCCCGTACAGCCCGATGCATTCGCCACTTTGGGCGTGACAAGGACGTTTCCGTTTGTCCATGTATCCGGGGAGAGGGTATGGGTGATCTTCGGTCCCAGTATCACCTCCCCGTCTCTGTATTCGAAATCCAGGGAATCCGACGCAAGGATCGTGCCGTCACTCCCCATCATCAGCCCGTATACGGTATAGGTGCCGTTCGTGGTTCTAAATTCCTCGCGTATTTGCTGCTCCCCGCTCATGAGGGCTTCAAACTGCCAGGCACCTGCCTTCACGCCCGTCTTCTGGCAGCTTTCGCCCATGACATAACCGCCGCTGTTCCTAATGAAATACTCCGTATCATACACCGCATTCGAGTCCGTGCCAGTAAACGCCGCCTCCCCTTTGACGACCAGACACGGCCAATCCTTTCGTAAAGACCCTCCCCCTCCTTTGTGCCCCACTATGGTGTTTCTTTTTTCTATCGCTGCCTCCTTCAGCGTCAGGGAAAACTTCCCGATCTCATCATGTGAACTGCCGCCGCGTGAGCCGCCGTCACATACAAGCTGCATCCAGTCTACCATAAACATTCCATTATAGGATAAAAACCGACCAACTCCACGCTCTGCCACCTTGTCCATTTCGTCCAGATCAGTGGACAAGCTGAATTTTACCGGAACGGCCCACTCTTCTATCCGGACGGTATTCTGCCCCTCCTGCAGGCAGGACAGGGGCACCCGGTAATAGGATATATCCCACTCATAGTCTTTTCCAGTCAGCCTGCCGATTCTCTCATCATTGATGAACAGCTTGACATAGGAAGCATATATAGCAGATGTGTTTGCGTCATACCGCACATGGTTCTGTAATAAACAGGCGCGTACGGCGATATAACAGTCCTTTGTTGGCAGCGCACCCTCCGGGATAAAGATATTGGCTTCGATCGGCATGACCGCATCGTCCATCGGGATAAACTCATCCATGTCCCCGTCCGGATTTCCCGTGCCGGCATTGTCCTCATTGTCTTCCGAGACAATATAGGTTCCCGGATATGTCTGCGCAGCCACCCTCGCAGCCGCCCTTCTCGCTCCGCCTGCCTGCGCCGCAAGGGAGGGATCATCCGCGAAGATGTCCTCCTCCGTCAAAAGCACGGGATTGTCCTGCAGACCCGCCATGATACGGGCATACTCCTCCGGTGTCAATTCCCAGTCACCGTTAAATTCCACCGTCACCGTGATCTGTGGCAGGCTTACGCCGTCCGCCAGGGCATAGCCCTCCGGCAGAACGGGCGTGAAGGTATAGACGCCTTCCATATCGCCGTCATAGGCAGGGGAAGACTTCCATGTGATGTTTTCGATGGTGACGCGCTTTTCCTGTGCGTCTGCCGTGCCTGTGGTATCTGCGTTGTCCGTCAGGGTATCCACGGTCAAGGCATCCTGTGGGTTACCGGACATATATACCGGCATGACAAAGGAACCGGTCTGTATGCCAAAACCGGAAGATATCGTATTCGCTGCGGAATCCGTTGCTGCCGAAGCACCTGTGTCTGTGCTGCTGCCTGTGCTCTGGGTATCTGTGTTGTTTCCTTCCGCGGGCTTTGTTTCACTGTCCGCATCATTATTACCGCCGGAAGTCTCTTCGTCGCCGGGATTCTCCGTGCCGTCTGCGCCGTTCCCATTGCCATCGCCGGTGTTCTCATCGCCGCCATTTCCGTCTTCGTTGCTGCCGCCGCTTTCATCGCCCTCGCCGATCTCATTGCCGTCGTCGGGGTTTTCCCCACCGTCTCCGATTTCGCCCGCACCTTCGTCAGGCTCCTCTTCATCGTCTTTATTCTGATCGGAATCGTCGGGATCTTCGTCATCATCCTTATTCTGATCCCCATCATCAGGCTTCCTGTCATCCTCCGTGTCGTCCTCCGCCTCCACGGTCACATAAGCCTCCAGCGTGTCAGGAAGTTCCAGTTCGGAGATATCCGTCCCCACCGGCACGGTCTGCTTGGCTGTCTCCTCCGGCAGATCCACAAAACCGGTTATCGACATGACCCCGCCGTCGCCGCGCGCTCCCGCCGCAAAGGCGGATATCGTCTCCAATATGTTCGGATAGGTCGTCACCAGCAGACAGAATGCAAGTATGGCTGCTGTAATACGTAACCTTCTCTTTCTCCTTGATCTGATCCATGCTCTTTGTTCATCCATTATTATGTACCTCCCTGCTGCTCCTTACTGCAAATATGGTAATGCTGCTTATATTTGTCTTTTTAATTTACATAAAAGCCTGATTTACTATAACAAAAAAACCACTTATAAAAGTGGTTTAGGCAGATTTGGTCGGTTTTTAGGCAGATTTGGTTAAATAAGATTTCACGGACCTATTGACACTCTTACACATTCAAGACCGCACAAACGGAACAGACATCCTTCTCTATCTTATAATCCAGATTACCGTCATATTTCTGACAGACGGAAAGGATACTGGAAATACCGATACTTTTTCCCGCAGGGAGACGATCGGAAAGTTCCAGTTTATCAGAACAGGTGTTATTACAAACAATGATCATCCTGTTGTCTTGCCGCCGAATATGAATTTCGATAAATTGCTTTTCTTTTCCGGATTCCTGACATCCATGCAGGGCATTTTCAAGCAGATTCCCCAAAAGGGCGATCAGGTCGATCTCTCTTATCTTTAGTTCTTTCGGAACATTACAGCGTACCGAAAAGGAAACGCCGCTTTCCCCTGCCTTGCCCGCATAGGCGGAAAGAATGCTGTTTATAGTCCGATTCTCAGAGTATCTCTTCACCGCCGCTTCCGAAATCTCAGTGCCGTATTCTCCGATATAGGCAAGGATAGCAGAAGTATCTCCTGTTTTTGCATATTCCGCAATTGCTTCCATGTGATGCCGCATATCATGCCGGAGCCTGCGGTTTGCCTCCTCTGCTCTTTGCAGGGCAGACAGCCGGTTAGCAAGATATTCTGCGTTCTGTCGGACTAACGCCGCCTCCGCATCCTTTTTCATATAACTGACATTGCTGAAGACAACGCCATATACCGCGCACATAAGAAAGCTGATCGCGACAAACGCCAAAAGCAGATACCCATCCGGTATGAAATTTCCCGCATTCAATACACTCACCGCGGCCTGTAACAGATAGAATACTAGGGCAATCAGCGCCAGATTCCACCATCTTTTGCCGCTGTCCGTCAGAGACCGTAAGCTGACTGCCGCATACTTCTTATACAGAACTGACACCAGCAGTAATACCATACTGCGCAGCACGATCGCCACATAATATCCTGCTGCTTCCGAAATCTGTGACAAGAATAATCTGACCGTCAGTTTCAGCATATTATCTAAAATAGTAAATAAGCAGAAGTAAGTGATAAACAGAAAACATTTTTTGGAAAAACCGTCCTTTGAAGCAATGCAGGAATAGAGAAACAATACCACTACGATTCCCATATATGAGAAAAAAGCAACCCATCCCCCTGCTGCATATCCATAACCCATCAGACTGATAGTAACGACTGCATATATGCAGCTATAAAGTACAAATTTCTTCTCAGAATATCTGTGTTCTGCCATATGATAGATTATGATCACATGGCAAAGAGCCGTAAGGAACAGTCCCGGAAGCTGGTATAATCCGCTCATTTCACCGCCTCCCTCCGGCAGAAATCCATATATGTTTTCTGCACTTCTTCACTGCTCCTTCTGGGGATAGAAATTTGGACGCCGTTAAACATTTCCAAAGCATTTCCGGAAATTCTCCGCACAAAAGCAAGGTTCACGACATAAGAGACTCCCACTTTGATAAATCCGGGATACTTCTGCATTTCCCCAAACATCTGCGATAATTTCATACGCAGCTTAAGAATCTTGCCGGAAGAAAGATGAGCCATCAGATAATGGTTCTGTGACTCTATGGATACGATTTCAGTTACGCGGATCCGGTACATACCATCCACACAGGCAAGGGTAAGGAAATCCTGCTCCTCTGTTTTCTTCACCGCACGGTCAAGGGCAGTGTTGAATTGCTCCTGTGAAAACGGCTTGAGCAGATAATGGGTGGCGTTTATTGCAAATGCGGTTACCGCATATTCGACGCTGGTTGACAGAAAAACAATGCTCATATCCGGGCTTTTGGCAAGCATTTCCTCCGCGGCATCCGTTCCGAGAACACCCGGCATACAAATATCTAAGAGGGCTATATCATATATTTTTCCTTTTTCCACCGCATTTAAGACATCGATTGCCGCACTGTATTCGTCAATATCAAAGTGTAATTCGGGATGTGCTTTTCCATAAGTATCTAAAGCTGACCTTATTGTTTCCAGTTCCTTTTGTATATCATCACATATCGCTATCTGCATGTTAACTCCTGCTTTCTCTAAATATTTCTTCTATATTCTTGTTCCGCACATATTTGGACTTAATAATATAATTCTACAATTTTTTCTTCAATTCAAAAAGCGCCAGGCAATAATTGTTACCTGACGTTTATTTTCGCGCTCTTTTTCAGAAAAAGAACAGGTGGAGAACTAAGGATATTAAAAGGTGTAAAGTCTTAATAATTCAATAAAGACCTTACACCTTAGATATTGTTATGTGGTTACTATTTATTTTCGTTTGGTTCTGTGACTTCTAAGAGAATACTATCAAATTCATTCTCCAGTTCTTCTCTTTTTTCTGGTGGCACAAGTTTTAATAGTTTTCTGACAAAAACTGTTAGTCTATTAATGTATCTTAACTGTTTATCTGTCAGATTATCTACCTCACTATTCATATTTTCACCACCTTTTCAATTGGTATTATATCATAGTGTAAAGACTTTGTTCAATTATCAATGTATAGCTTGTTAGAGGTTTTGTTGTTTGTATTCATAAACATAATCCTCATTAAAAAAATGAATTTCCATATTAATAATATTTTGTAGTTACGAAAAAAAGACACCACCACTTATATTACTATAAGCAATGATGTCTTATCGTTTCATTTAAAATATTTCTTTCTTACATTCCCATCTGCTTAGCAACTTCCTCGGCAAAGTTCTCTTCCTTCTTCTCAAGACCTTCACCTGTCTCGAAACGAACGAACTTCTTAACGGAAAGGTTTGCATTGTTCTCCTTGGCAACCTGCTCAATGTATTTTGCTACGGTCTGCTTGCCGTCCTCAGCCTTAACATATACCTGCTCTAACAGACAGATCTCTTTCAATTCCTTATTCAGACGACCAACAACAGCGCCCTCGATCACCTTCTCCGGCTTGCCTGCCATCTTCGGATCATTCTTGATCTGCTCTGTCAGGATCTCTTTCTCATGTTCCTTGTACTCCTCGGAAATCTCATCCGTGGATACATACTTCGGATACAGTGCCGCAACCTGCATTGCGATGTTGGTCAGAGCCTCCTTAACGGCATCATTCACTACATCTGTTGCCGCCTCTACGATAACGCCGATTCTGCCGCCGCCGTGTACGTAAGATACTGCACATCCGTCATTTGCAACGACTTTCTCAAATCTTCTGATTGTCAGATTCTCACCGATGACAGCAATCTTGTCTACCAGAGCATCCTTCACCGTCTTAGAAGAATCCAGATGCCAGCTCTCCCCAAGGAAAGCGTCCAGATCAGCCGCATCAGACTCAACTGCCTGCTTTGCAACCGCTTCTACATATGCCTGAAAGTCCTCGTTCTTAGCCACGAAGTCCGTCTCGGAATTTACTTCCACTACTGCCACAGTCTTATCATCCTTAACGGATACACGGCACAGACCTTCTGCCGCGATTCTGCCGGCTTTCTTCTCTGCCTTCGCCTGTCCGTTCTTTCTCAAATACTCAACCGCTGCTTCCATATCGCCGTCGGTCTCACCGAGAGCTTTCTTACAATCCATCATGCCTGCACCGGTCATTTCTCTTAATTCTTTTACCATTGCTGCTGTAATAGCCATCTATCTGTCCTCCTGATCTTCCTGTTTACAATACAACTTCACTTCATACTGATCCGGCATTCCTTCGCTTCGCGCTGTGGATACTGCCGTAACATTCGCCGTATGCTTATGCTTCTTCCTCGTCAGCCTCTTCGATCTTCTCTGCTTCCGCTTCCTCAACATACTCCTCAGCGCCCTGGTTCGCCTCGATCACGGCATCTGCCATCTTAGCAACTATCAGCTTTACGGCTCTGATCGCATCGTCATTACCGGGAATGATATAGTCAAGCTCTTCCGGATCACAGTTTGTATCGCCGATACCGATCAGTGTGATTCCCAGTGTATGAGCTTCCTGAACACAGATTCTCTCCTTCTTGGGATCAACTACGAAGATACAGTCGGGAATTCTGGTCATATTCTTGATACCGCCCAGATTCTTCTCCAATTTCTCCCATTCCTTCTTTAACTGAATAACTTCCTTCTTAGGAAGCACATCAAAAGTACCGTCCTCGGACATAGTCTCGATTGCTTTGAGTCTGTCAATTCTGGACTGGATCGTCTTGAAGTTAGTGAGCATACCACCCAGCCATCTCTCATTAACATAGTACATACCGCAGCGCTCCGCCTCTGTCTTAACAGCATCCTGCGCCTGCTTCTTCGTACCTACGAACAGAATCGTACCACCCTGAGAAGCTACATCAAATACTGCCTTGTAAGCCTCGTCTACCTTGCCTACAGACTTCTGCAGGTCAATGATATGGATACCGTTTCTCTCCGTGAAGATATAGGGAGCCATCTTAGGATTCCATCTTCTTGTCTGATGTCCGAAATGAACACCTGCCTCTAATAACTGTTTCATTGAAATAACGCTCATGTTTCTTACCTCCGTTTGGTTTTGCTTCCATATATCCTGACCCTGCTGCCACCCCTGCGTCAAGAAGCACCGACAGCCTACGGATATATGTGTTTACTTGGTTATTGTTACCCGTGGCGCGTTATGCCTGCGGCATGTTCACGCACACTAAATTACAATAACATAAAAAAGCCCTCAATGCAAGGGCTTTCCACAATCTTCAATCATTTTCTCTCAGTATTACTGTTCACATACTTCCATCTGTGCGTCCCTCCTTCGACCCCCATGAACAGCTTTACTCTGCCTCCGTCACAATCCGCGCGATTTGCTCATCACGTGCATCCGCTGGAATCGAAAATGTACCCGTTCTGAGCCGTTTATCATACCCATTCTGACAGAGAAAGCTGTCAAAAGTATCTGCCGATGTAACCACCCCGACCTCCGCCAGCTTCCTTGCCACGGTATAAGAGCCGTCTCCGTGATTGATCGTGATCGTCTTGACTGTCGCGGATGAAGTGATTCCACCGACACTTTCCGGCCGGCTTCCTGTCTGGCTTTCCGGTGTCTCATTACCTGTCTCCGTGTCATCCGCTATATCGTTCGCTGTATCCGGTTCTTCTTCCGGCTCGGGTTCCTCACTGCTCCCGGTCGTTTCCTGTCCGTCATCGTTAGTATCCGGCTTATCCGTATCAGCCGGTGTCACAATATCTTCGTCTTCTTCTCCGTCCGCTGCCGTCCCGTCTTCCTCATCTGACGCTGTCAGATCTTCAGATCTCGGATTCTCCTGTCCGAACTGTGCAACATCCTCCACTTCGTCCGCCCCGTCCTGTGCGTCTGTATTCTCTTCCCCGCCGGCTTCGTCATCACTATTCGTCAGAACCGTATTCTCTACCATTCCCAGCTCTTTGGCTCTGGCAATGATCTCATCATCCGTCATCGCTTTATCGCCTGACACTGCGATTCCCATGATGATTGCAGTCACCGCTATTCCGATTCCCAGACCGCGCAAATAATATTTCCGTTCCATGCATTGTCACCTTTTATCAGTCACTCTGATTCTTACATACCCTCAAACAAATCAATAACGAGCTTCACTTCTCCTAAGCCCAGCCCCAGTTCTTTGGCAATCGCCATATTGGACTTGCCGGCTTTATGCAGTTCCAGAATCCGCTCATTACTATTACGCCCGTTATCTTTGCCTTGCGCAAACTGAATATCCATCGCCGCCGCATTCTCCTGCAAGCGATCCTTTCTGGAATATCTCCTGAGACGATTCTTCTTTCCGAGCTCCTCATATTCCTCCGTCTTCGGAGCAAAGAATCCCATGCTGGCAAATGCCGCGCTGGTAGAGAGATCCTCCTCTTCACCGGCCACGTAGTCTCCGTCGGGCTGATGGATGATTTCCACTCTTCTGGGCGCGATCGGCGTGAAATCAACACTCTCTTCTGCTTTTTCCTCTGTTATTATTTCCTCCGCTTCTTCCTCCGGCTCTAATATCTCTTCCGGTTCGCCAAACTGCTCCGTTCCTCCGATTAACTCCGATATTTCGTTATTTCCATCCGACCATGTTTCCCAGTCCATATCCGAACTGTCTGCAAGAGCGGGCTCTTCCTGTTGCACCACAATCTCCGCCGTCGTTTCCGGCTCATCGACAGGCTGTTTTTTACTGATATCGATAATGATCCGCAGGGCTTCCTGCGCCACTTTTCTCGCCTCTATTGCAGTTTCCTGCGCACTCTGTATCGTATCGGCAGCCTCGTCCACCGACTGCAGCACGGCATCGATCTTATCCGCCGCCTCGGAAGCAGTCAGTTCTGCGTCTCTGGCGGTCTGTTTGATACCGTCCGATGCTATCGTCGCCGCATTGATCGATGACATCAGATTGTCATGCTTATCATTCAGCATGTCATATAAGAACACAACCTCCTTATGATTCTTATTGATCTCCTCCAACACGGTATCGGAATACTCGTTGACCGCCATGATTTTTTCATTGGTCACACGCTCCATCGCACGCTCCGCCTTCTCAATCGAATAATTAATGGTTTCATCCACGATATCGGCAATCCTATCCTTGACGTGTTCTACCTCGGCGGTAACCAGCTTTCTGACTTCATCCTCGCTGATCAGCTGCACTTCCTCATCTATATCCTTCTTTCTCGCCGGCATGAGATATCCCAGCAGGAATATCGCCACGCCGATGACGATCAGAATAATCTCTGTTGCACTCATCTTACTTCCGTTCCCTTCTGTGATCTATGCACTTATACGGAAAAGTCAATATGTTCCGCTTTCTTCATGAGCACTTTACCATCGGGGTTCACGCCCGGTTTCTTCTTCCTTTTCTTTCCGCCGTCACCATTATATTCGTTACTGCCTTTGTCCTTGGCATCAAACTTACGCTCATGGTATTCCGGCTTATCTCCCTGATTGACTCTGTTGACCTGCTTCTCTACGTGCTTGGTCAACTGCTGTCCGAAATGAGCCTGCTCGACCGCCGGTCTGGAGTCGTCGTTATGCTTGATCGTCGTGAAATCCTGCGCTCTCGTGACCTGTCCGTGCATCTCTACCAATCCTACTGCCATACTACCTGCCTCCCGCTATAGTTCGCAATATTCCGGCCTTCGTCTTCTCCGTCAGACCGAACTGTTGCCGTCTTTCTAATAAGGTGCGACTTTCACATCGCCGCGCTCTCTGATAAATCTGCAATAATGCGTATTCTTCTGTACCGTCATGGATACATCCCCGATACATATTTTCGTGCCTGGATATACCATTCCCTTCACCCTGATCTTGGCTTCCGTGGTATTACCCGCCTGTTCCATCAACTCATTCAGCTCCGCCTGATTCGCCGACAGCGCCTCACTTTTCTGCTGATTGACAAGTGCCAGCGACTGTATATGTTTCAATTGTTCCTGACTGAATTTAACGCCTTGCGTGACTTTCTGTTTCGCCGCAACAAGTACCGGCTGTACCGTCTGCAGTGTCTTCGTATCTTCCTCAATCAACTTCTGAAGCTCTGCAATCCGGTTCTTGATCTTCGGGTCGGCGCCGACTTCCACAATCGTATCCGCCCCCATCTCTGACCCCAGTGTCTTGACATTAATACCTCCTGTGGCACATACTCTGCCGCCTGTGATGAAGCCTCTCTTACCGTCTACATTCACCTCGCCGCCCGCCATGACCCTGCTGTGCAGAACCGACTCGGAAGCCACATACCCTTCCGCCTGTGCGGTAGCGTTCTCAAGGAACTTAGCGATAATATTGCCACCGGCATAGAGCGAGCCTTTGCCCTTACCATTCATTCCTCTGGCTATAATTATATTGCCGTCTGCATGCAGAGTTGCACCTTCCACAACCCCTTTGACTACAATATCGCCATGCGCCCTGACTTCAAAATTGGTAGTCACATTGCCGTTGATCTGTACGCTTCCTTCATAATCTATATTTCCGGTAGCATTATCTACATTCTCTACCTGCAGCATATCGGACACGAATACGGTGCCCTCTACCAGCTCTACATGACCATCCACTAAGGAAGTAATCATCATGCCGTTCTCCGACAGCTCGATATTATTGCCGAATTTCAGCACCGCCGACTTCACATCCGCCGGCTTAATCCGTTCACCAAACAGATCAGAACCTTCCTTACCCGGTTCTTCTTTATGCAGAACCGCCAGAACATCACCCTTTTTACAGTGATTTAAAATATTTAAATTGAAGAAATCCACACTACCGTCTTCCTTTAATGTGGGTTTTGCTTTCTTGTCTGTATTAAACTGATACTCAATATAGGCATCCTGACCCTGTACAGGCTGAACACCCTCTGCGATCAGAATATCCTCACAATACTCCTTATGCTGAAGGAATTGTCTGATCTCGTCTTCTCTGATGCCGCATTTAATTCCCTTGGCCTCCAGATCCCGCAGAATCTCTCCCGCAGTCACTTCATCTCCGCCCTCGGAAGCCGCATAGAACTTCACATATGCCTGCATCTTATCCGGTGTAATCGTCAACTTATAGCATTCGCGTTCCACCGGTCTCTTATTCCTATCCAGAAGCAGTACCGTCTCCTTGTCTACGGTCGCATCTACTGCCTGTTTTAAAGTAGGAAGGTCACAGGAATAACCCTTCATCGACATGTACTCGATCACATCGTTCACACTGATCCTGTTACCTCCATCCGTAGGCGGGATCAGTTTAAGGCTGGTCTTATCTTCTTCGTTTACCAGTCTGAAATATCCGTTCATCTATTCACCTATTTCCTTCCGCCTGCTTCCGTGAGGATACCGATATAACTGCCCAGCTTAGTCTTCATCTTCTGCAGTGCTCTTGTATGCAGCTGTGATATTCTGGACTCCGATACTTCCAGAATACTGCTGATCTCTTTCAGTGTCAGTTCTTCATAATAATATAGAACAATTACCTTACGCTCCTTCTCTGTCAATAATTCAAGCGCCTCCGCAAGTATCCGCTTCAGCTCATCTCTTTCCAGAACTTCCTCCGGGCTGTCGAACTGCGTGCTCTTCGTATGGCTTGCGTCATTAGAAACCTCGCTGCCCTGTTCTAAGAATTCATTCAGTGACACCACATTCGTGATCTTCATCTGAGACTGCCATTCCACGTACTCATCGCCTGAGATCCCCAGACCTTCTGCGATCTCCTCGTCCGTGGCGTTCCTGCCGCTTCTGGCCTCTATCTCTCTAATGACCGAATCAATTTTCTTCTGCTTCTGCCTAATGGTCCGCGGAATCCAATCCATCTTACGGATCTGATCAAGAATCGCCCCTCTGATACGGAGACTGGCGTAAGTCTCAAATTTGACATCTTTCATACAATCAAATTTATCTATGGCATCAATCAGCCCGAATATGCCGTAACTGACCAGATCTTCATACTCTACATTATATCCCAGATACATGCTTAACCGGCCCGCTACGACCTTCACAAGCGGCGCATATTCCAATATGATCTTTTCCCTGAGCTCGGGAGACTGCGTCTTCGCATATTCTTCCCAGAGCTTCTTCTTGCCTGCCTCATCCATATGCGTTACTATTCATCCTTTACCTTCGCTTCCGATCTTCTTCTGGTCGGCCTGTCTTCTTCTGCGAGTTCCTTCTCGATGACTCCGCCCTTTTCCATTTCGGCTTCTTCGATCTGCCGTTCGAATCTGTCCAACATCCCCTTAATTATGCATCCTGCTATGTAGAAACCAATCAGCACGCATAACAGAATGATCAGCATCGTCTTCATCTCATAATGCAAAATACGCATCGTGATGCTGGTTGCCGCCCCGGCAGTCAGCATGACAAAAGGCGGTATCAGCTTACGCTTTTTGGCACGGAATGTCCGTTCTCTCTCTTCCCGCTCTTCTCTTGCTTTACGCTCTGCCGGAGTCTCTATCTCGGATTGTTCATCCTCAATATTTTCTCCGATTATACCTTCTTCATTCGTATATTCTACGCTTGTATTTAATGCCTCGTTATCCACTTCACGATCCTTCCACCCTATCTATTCGTCCGCTAGATCACGCTTTCCGATTTTCCTACTGCACGAATCACGAAATCGCCTGTCTCCGGATAAAAAATTACGGTTCTTCCATAGTTCTTACCCGTATCCTCAGCCAGAATAGGGATCTTAAGCTGTGCCAGCTTCTTCTTAGTCGCCTCGACATTGCGCTCGCCCACGCGGACCATATCATTCTTGGTCTGAAAAGCAAACATCTGCGCGCCACCTGCAATCTTTGCTACCAGACGGCTCCTGTTAGCCCCTTTAGCCACTACCTGCTTTACTAACTCCTCTATACCCGTATCCGCAAATTTCGGAATATTTGAATTAATACGGATCGATGTGCTGTCCGGCAGCATTATATGTGCTAATCCGCCAATCTTTGTCACCGGATCACGGATAGCTATTCCGACACACGAACCCAGTCCTAATGTAGTAATGCTATCAGGACTGACGCATACGTTCAAATCGGCCATACCGACCTTTATCACTTTGCCCATAATATGACATCTCCTGTTTACACTTATCAGTCTACACCTCTCGGTGCCTTATCCTAACCGATTCCCAATGCCGACAATATCTTGCTATAGGAATTCAAATCCGGAACAAGGATAAAGTACCCATCCAGAACCATCTCATCAAAGAACTGTGTCTGTATCAATAACATTTTATCGCCCAGCTCGCCGAACTGGATCGCCGGAACACTTAAGATCGCGCCCGCCATATCTACCGTCAAAGCAGGAACCGACGGATAGATCACTAAATTAGTCAGTCCGGACAGCGAATTTAAGTAAGCGCCCGTGATGATATTGCCCACTTCCTTAAGCGCCGAAAACTCCATCTCGGAAAAGTCATCTCCAGAGATTTCCATCCCCATCATCTTATTTACAAGATGTCTGGCGGCCTGTTTTTCCAGAAGAAACATGATGCTACCGGTGATATCTCCCTCGATTCCGAGATAGATACCCGCCATGATTATTTCCTCGCCGCCCATAATCTCGCCCATTTCCTTAAACTCCAGAAGCCTGACCTGGGGCACTGACATATCTACCTTACACTGCATCATCTGCGCAAGTGCGGTAGTTGCATTGCCTGCGCCAATATTTCCCAATTCCTTCAGAACATCAAAATATTCATCAGACATTTTTTCTAAGGTAATATCATCCACTTATGAAACCTCCTATACGTTTTCAAGTACCACAGAATTTAAATCTAACAGTGAAATCAATCCGCCATCGCATTTACCGATTCCACACAGGAAACTATCCTTCTCATCCTTGGAATCATATGCGATCTTCTCAATCTGATCATTATCCAGAGTAACAACTTCCTTGACTTCATCCACGATCACGCCGATGGTGCCCTGCTGTTCCAGTTTCAGAATAATAATTCTGGTAGCTTTTGTCTCTACATCCGGCTCCAGCCCCATCTTAATACGAATACTCATAACCGGAATTACCTCACCGCGCAGATTGATAACACCCTTTAAGTACTCATCTACCTTCGGCACTCTTGTAATATGCTGCATTCTTACAATATTGTCTATATATTTAATGTCGATTCCGTACTGTTCATCACCAAGTTTGATCACAATGAACTGTGTGGTTTCCCCAACTGCTTTTAATTCTTCCATGTCACTGTTCCTCCCTCCGCTTAAATAAGTGTATTCGCATCCAGAATCAGAGCTACTTCACCGTCTCCGAGAACGGTTGCGCCGCTGATGATCTTGCACTTGCTGATGTACTTACCTAAGGATTTGATTACGATCTCCTGCTGTCCGATCAGTTCATCCACAACCAGACCGGCCAGTTTATCGCCCTTCTTCACAACAACAACTACCAGATTTTCTTTAGGATCTTTCTTGCTGTCAATATCCAGGATATCATTCAGGCGGATCAGCGGAATCACGCTGTCACGGATCTGAATCACTTCTTTATTCTGTACAAGCTCGACATCATCGGGCGAAATATCTTCGATCGTCTGTATGGAGCCCAGAGAAATAGCATATTTCTCATCGCCGATCTCTACCATAAGCGCCTGTATGATCGCCAGTGTCAGAGGCAGCCTGATGATCCATGAACTTCCCTCACCCAGCTTGGACTTCACTTCTACTTCACCGCTGAGCGCCTCAATCTTGGATTTTACGACATCCAGTCCTACTCCTCTGCCCGATACGTCAGATACAACTTTCGCCGTAGAGAATCCTGCATGGAACAACAGATCAATGCTGTCCTTTTCGCTCATATTCTCAGCCTGTTCCGGTGTGATAATGCCTTTCTCAATCGCTTTATTCCTGACAGCTTCGGTATCGATACCGTTACCGTCATCCCTTACTTCGATGACGACATTGTTACCGTCCTGATATGCCTCCAGGAAGATAGAGCCTACTTCCGGCTTACCCCTCTCCTTACGAACCTCCGCTGACTCCAGACCATGGTCTGCCGAGTTACGTAACAGGTGCATCAGCGGGTCGCCGATCTCATCTACCACAGTACGGTCAAGTTCCGTCTCCTCACCGGACATATATAACTCCATTTTCTTGCCCAAAGACTTCTGAAGATCACGAACCATACGCGGGAACTTGCTCACCGTGCTTTCGATAGGAACCATTCGCACCTTCATGACTGACTCATGCAAGGATGTGGTCGTGTTCTCCAGATACTCGATCTGCTCGTTCACAGCCGCGCTCGACGTGCCGGAAACAGCCGCCGCAGATACCAGTGAGTTCTTCGCAATGATCAACTCGCTCACCAGATTCATGAGCGTATCCAGCTTCTCAATATCTACTCTGACGGTTCTGTTGACTACCGGCTTGGAAGCTGCCGGCTTCTTCTCATCTTTCTTCTTGCCCTTAGCTGCAGGCTTTGTTGCCGGTGCTGCGGGAGCTGCCGACGCTGCTGCAACTGCGGGTACAGCAGTCTGATCTGCGGGCTGGCTTGGCTGCTCCGGTTTCGCCGCCGGCGCTGCCGTTTCCGCATGGTCGATATCCAGAACATCTCCGATCGCATCTTCGATCTCGGATACGCTCTTTGCTGCACCGAGCACTTTATCAAGCTCAGCACCCGATATGACGATCAGGCTGAAATCCAGTTCAAACTTCTCGTCTTCAATATCCTGAGCCGAAGGGTTGGATAATACGATCTCACCATACTCCTCGACCGCTTTAAATACCAAGAAAGCTCTGGCAGCTTTCAAGATACAAGACTCCTGTACCTTAACAGTCAGGCCGTAGACATTCTTTCCCTGGTTGAGAGCCTCCTTAAGCACATGCTTCTCCGTATCTCCGAGGTTGATCGACAGCCATTTCCGATCTCCGGCATCCGCCGCAGGTTCTGCTGCCACTGCTTCTCCTTCGCTCTGATCGACCGCTTCTTCCTCCTCTTCCACGTCGCCGTCACCGCCGTTTAATATATCATTCAACTGTTTGATCAACGGTTCATTATCGTTCGTACCCTCGTCAGCATTCTCACGGATATTTGCGTTATACTCCTCCAAGGCATCGAGACACTGGAACAGCACATCGATCATGTTTGCCTTCACGGTAATATTGCCGTTACGAACCTCTGAAAATACATTCTCCATATCATGCGTCAGATTCTGCATTCTCTTATAGCCCATAGTACCCGCCATACCTTTGAGCGAGTGCGCGGCACGGAAGATCTCATTGATCGTATCCATATTATCCGGTTCCTGTTCCAATGAGAGAATCTGTGTATTCAGGTTCTGCAGGTGTTCATTAGTTTCATCAAGAAAGATTTCGAGATACTGACTTACGTCCATATTATTTTACCCCCACGTTCATTATAATTTCCTGTGCGATCTGGTCAAGCGGCACGACCTGGTCTGCCAGTCCTGCGGTCACAATGCTCTTAGGCATCCCGTATACCGCACACGTGCCTGCTTCCTGCGCTATCACATGGATCTTTTTCCTTGCTTTCAGATGTTTGATTCCTTCCGTACCATCGGCTCCCATGCCCGTCATCACGACACATACGATCTGGTCATATTTGCTGTCCTGCAAAGATTCGTACATATAGTTGGCGCACGGTTTAACGCCCTCTCTGGTGGGCTGGTCCGTGTAATGGATGCTGTACTTACCCATGGACGATTGTATGTTCAGGTGCTTGCCGCCCATCGCTATATATACGGTTCCCGCTTCCAGTGTATCGCCTTCCGCCGCTTCCTTGACATGAACCTGACTCAAAGTATCCAGCCGCTCAGCAAGAGAGGCCGTAAATCCTGCCGGCATATGCTGCACAACGA
Organism: Lachnospiraceae bacterium; assembly: GCA_014804365.1. Lineage (GTDB taxonomy): Bacteria > Bacillota > Clostridia > Lachnospirales > Lachnospiraceae > UBA3282. The sequence goes on along the minus strand of JAAUZX010000071.1, from coordinate 14,851 downwards.
CTACCGGCGCTTTCAGATTCTTAGGAAGTCGCGGAATCACTGACTGCAATGCCTTCGGACCACCCGTGGAGCTTGCCAGTGCCACAACTTTATTACCCGGCACGGAAGCAGCATGTCTGCTTACCAGCTCGACCATCTTCTTGGAAGTCTTCATATCTTCCCTGCTGAATACCTTAGCCTGAACCGGCTTGGAATCCGCCACAACTGCCAGAATGCGAAGCAGCTTATCCTTGAACACGTCGGTTCTGCAGTCCATCGCATTATTAGGTTTATGGACAAAATCAAGCGCTCCGAGTTCGAGTGCATCCAGCGTGGTCTTGGCGCCCTCCCGCGTGTCGGTACTCGCCATCATGACCTTCGCCGTAATCTTACGTTTCTGTAACTCCTTCAGCAGCTCCAATCCGTTCATCTGCGGCATATTTACATCCAAAACTACCGCATCATACGACTTCCGGCTCAAAAGGTCTAATGCTTCCAGACCGTTGGTAGCGCGATCCTGTACTTGGAATCGTTCATCGCTATTAATTATATCACACAGCACCCTTCTCATGAGTGCAGAGTCGTCAACAACCAAAATTTTTTTCATTTTGCCATTCCTCCTCATCTATGTTATTATTCATTGATTTAATCATCTTTTTTGCTTCCTAAGTGTCTTACGTTCTTCGTCGAAGATATACTTGATGATTTCCTCCCTCTCCGCATCGTCCACGTTGACGTACTGCACTCTGTGCTCAAATACGCCCTTGCGGCTCTCCAGTTCTCTCACGCTTAAGACTTTGCCGACCAGATTATATTCCTTCGCCTCTCCGCCGATCAGCAGATAATATTTGCACAGGATCAGGCTCTGTGCCTCATAGGCATAATTTGCCACGAATCTGAGTCCGCCTCCGCTGATATCCACGATAATGCTGCTTTTTAACGGAAGCTGCGGAATCAATGAATCTTCCATCTTCCTTGCCAGTTCCACCTCTTCGTCCTGCAATTGTCTGGAATTCATTTCCAGCGCGCAGCTGAAGCGATAATACTCTCTCCGCTGATGTTTACGCAGATTACTGATCAGATCCAGAACTAAAACATACATACTGTTATTTTTATAGCGGTCCACGATTCTGGCATAACACTGATACAGTCCGTTATCAGAATAGAAATACAGATCAAAATCGCTGTCTACGGGCAGCAGAATCAGCTTGGATTTCTCCATCGGCATGGAGATCTCTATCCTGTCCTCGGATAAGACATCTATCACCTGACTCTGATAAGTCTTGCGTCCTTCACTTTTTTCTCTATCGTTGTCCTTGGAACGATCTATCGCCTGCAGATCTACGCGGCAGCCCGGAACAACATATTTTTCCAAAAGATTTGCCATATCGCTTCCCTCCTGCTTCTGCTCTCCGGCGGAATCCTCCTATCTCTTAGATATGATATGAGAGAAAAATGCCGCCATACCACGTTTTGTAACATTCCTGTTTACTTCTTTATTCATCAGTCTGGCCGCAATCGCCTCATAGGCAAGCGCAGACCGCGCCTTCGGATTATCAAGCGATACCGGTTTCTGCTGCATCACCGCTTTCTCAAGCTGGTTATCCTGCGGTATCATCCCCAGATAGCTGATCGGCACTTTCAGGTAACGGCTCACCACCGCCTCTAACTTCTCATACAGCGCCTCCGCTTCCGCCTCACTGAATACCTTATTCGCAATCACCTTAATCTGTGAGGTGTCCGGTGAGTATCTCGAATGCCTGCCAAGCGCCTTTAAGAGCGAATAGGAGTCCGTGATGGAAGTCGGCTCCGGTGTCGTCACAAGAAGGATCTCTCCGCTGGCCACCAGAAATTCCAGCACCGCATCGGATATTCCCGCACTTGTATCCACAATAATCGTGTCCGCCATCTCGTCCAATTCTACCAGATTCTGAATAATATAGCTTAAATAATCCTTACTCAGATTGGACATGCCGGCAATACCGGAACCGCCCGAAATAAAACCCACTTCCATCGGTCCCCACGTAATAATATCACGTATACTCTTGCCCTGATAGATCAGATCACACAGATTATGCTTCGGCACCGCGCCGAACATGATCTCTATATTTGCCAATCCGAAATCGGCATCTAATATAATCACCTTCTGTCCCATCTTCCGGAACTGTATCGCCAGATTAATTGCTGTATTGGACTTACCTACACCACCTTTACCACTTGTAACGGTAATCACTCTCGCCAGGGGTCGCTGCGGCTGGATACTTGCTTTGATGATATTTCTTAGTTGTTCAGCCTGATCCATTAGCCTTCCTCCTTAGTTTTTTCCTCCTAAAAGCTGCTTGACCGTACTCTGCGGATTGAATTCCTCAATATCATCCGGCACATTCTGCCCATAAGTTACATAAGACAGTTCAGCGTTCGTGTACAGTCTCAAATTCAGAAGATTCCCCAGCGTAGTGGTTTCATCCAGTTTTGTAAAAATCAGTTTATAGTCAGTCATCTCCTTATAAGAATCAGCAATGCTGATCAGATCCCTATATTTGGTAGTGGCGCTTAAGACGAGATATACCTCCTTCTCGGTCTTTTCATCCACGGAATGGATCAGATTGCTCATACTTTCCTTCTGCGTATGATTCTGGTGGGAATGCCCCGCCGTATCGATCAGAATATAATCATAATCCCTGAAATCCTCCATCGCCCGCTCGATCTCTTCTACCGTATATATGATGCGAAAAGGTACTTCCAGAATGTTGGCATAGGTGCGAAGCTGTTCCGCTGCTGCAATACGATAAGTATCAGCAGTGAGAAGTGCCACCTTTTTCTTCTGATCCACGCGGAAGATCGAAGCAATCTTGGCAATTGTCGTCGTCTTACCTACCCCTGTAGGTCCGACAAAAAATACCATCTTAATACCGCTTTCGGCCGGCTTAATACAACTTGGCATACCGAACTTGAGAATCATCTTCTGATAGATATTGGCCAGCGCGTAATCAAAGGGCATGTTAGGCTTATTGATCTGCCCGATCTCGTCAATGATATCTTTTGCATACTGCTCATCCACCTCGTTGTCCAACATGGTATTGTGAAGGAGTTTGATGAATTTATCTATCTCCGTCTCTTCCTCTTTTTTGCTGCTTTTATCGCTTTTATCTTCCTTATCCTCCTCGGGCTTCTGTAGCTGCTGTTCCAGAAGAGACTGCAGGCTGTCCAGTTTCTCCTCTATAGCGCTGCTCTCTTTTCTGACCGTCTCCTCCGCCACCGGCGGTGCGGGTGCTGGTGCGGGTGCGGGCGCAGGCTGCGGTTCCGCCGCCTGACTGGAAGCAATTACATTGTTGATCGCAGAAACCGCCGCAGTATATTTCTCGCTCTCCTCCTCCAGCGCTACGGTCACCTCAGTCAAATGCGGCTTTAGGAAAGACAGGAACCCCTTTGCCTTGACTTCCCTGACATTCATAACAACCACGCCTTCGCCCAATTCCTGCTTGGCATTCTCTATGGCTTCTTTTTCTGTTTTCGCGGTAAACTTCTTGATTATCATTATGCTGTCACCATCCCGACGGACTGTAATTCAATATTGGAGTCCACCTCGTTGTAGGATACAACGACCAGATCCCTGTAATAATCTTCCGTCAACTTCTTAAAGTACACCCTCACGATCGGAGACGTGATCACCAAAGGCATCTTACCCAGATCCTCCAGTTTCTTCGTCTCGTTGCCCACAGACTCCATGATTGACTTGGTCTTCATCGGATCAAGCGTCAGGTAAGCCCCCTGCTCCGTCTGCTTCACACTGGCCATAATCTCCTGCTCCAGCTTCGGATCCAGTGTCACCACGCTGGTCGTCTCATTGGCAGGGAAGAACTTATTGGATATCGCCCTCTTAAGACTCTGTCTGACATACTCTGTCAGAATATCCGTATCTCTCGTTGTCGTCGCATAATCCGCAAGCGTTTCGAATATGGTGAGCAGATCCCTGATCGAGATACCCTCCTTTAAGAGATTCTGCAGTACCTTCTGTATCTCACCAAGCCCAAGCAGCTTCGGCACCAGTTCCTCCACCAGCGAAGGATTGGATTCTCTCAAATTGTTGACCAGATTCTGTACATCCTGTCTTGTCAGCAGCTCTGCTATGTACTGTCTGATAATCTCGGTCAAATGTGTTGCTATAATAGACGGCGGATCTACTACGGTATAGCCCATGCTCTCCGCACGCTCTCTCTGTCCCTCGGTAATCCAGATCGCCGGCAGATGGAAAGACGGCTCGAAAGTCGGGATACCCGTAATCTCTTCTTCCACATAGCCGGGATTCATCGCCATGTAATGATCGAACAGGATCTCTCCCTCACTGACCTGTACACCTTTTATTTTAATAATATATTGGTTCGGATTCAACTGTATGTTATCACGCAGTCGGATAATCGGCACAACAGTACCCAGTTCCAACGCAATCTGACGTCTGATCATTACGACACGGTCTAACAGGTCACCACCCTGATTCACATCCGCAAGGGGGATAATACCGTAACCGAACTCCAGCTCAATCGGATCAACCTGCAAGAGCGAAGTGACATTCTCCGGCTGTCTGATCTCCTCCGCGGCCGCCTCTTCCTCATCCGCCTCGTGCTCGATCTCCGCCGTCTCGATGGTGCCAGCCGTAACTCTGCCCACCACGATAAACACCATACCAAGTCCCACGAATATCACGGTATTTAATGGGGTGATAATACCCAGCGCGGCAATCACCGCACCCACCAGATAGAGTACCTTCGGCACGCCGAACAACTGTCCGATCAGCACAGTACCGAAATCGGCATCCTTGGAGCCTTTAGTCACCAGAATACCTGTGGACAGCGATATCAGAAGCGACGGAATCTGGCTGACCAGACCGTCACCGATGGTCAGAATCGTGAACGTCTGCAAAGCATCGGTCATCTCCATGCCCTGACGCCATACGCCCATGGCAATACCGCCCACAATATTAATAAAAGTTATGAGCAGACCTGCCGTAGCATCTCCCTTAACATACTTCACGGCACCGTCCATAGATCCGAAGAAGCTTGCCTCCTCCTGTATCTTGTCTCGGCGTCTCTTGGCCTCCTCGTCGTTGATCGCTCCGGTATTTAAGTCGGCATCGATGGCCATCTGCTTACCAGGCATGGCATCCAGCGTAAATCTGGCGGTAACCTCAGCCACACGCTCGGAACCTTTGTTGATAATCATAAACTGTACGATGATCAGAATAATAAAGACGATGCAGCCTACCACAATATCATTGCCGCCCACGTATTGGCCGAAGGTACGGACTACGTTACCGGGATCTCCGGTCGTCAGAATTAATTTCGTGGAAGAAACGTTCAGCGCGATCCTGAATACTGTTGTAAACAGCAGGATCGTCGGGAAATAGGACATATTCAGCACTTCTGTCGCAAACATACAGCCAAACATGATGGTAAATGCAATCGCGATATTACATGCCAGCAGAAGATCCAGAAGCCCTGATTTAATCGGTACGATCAACATGATAAACGCGGCCAGCAGATATATGGCTACGCCGAGATCAGCCTTCTTAAGATTTCCCATGAACCTTTTTCCCCCTTTCTGTTGTTATTTTGTATCTATTCTATAAGTCTTTCTATACTTTACCCTGTAAATGATATACGAAAGCGAGCACTTCCGCAACTGCCTGATACAATTCAGGCGGCACCACGCTGCCCACGTCCACGTTGGCGTAAAGCATACGGGCAAGCGGCTTATTCTCTACAATTTCAATATGATTCTCTTTCGCCGTCTCTTTGATCTTCTGTGCCAGATAATCTGCCCCTTTTGCAATCACATAAGGTGCGTCGTAGACCTCCGGGTCATACTTGATCGCTACGGCATAATGAGTCGGGTTGGTGATGACTACATCCGCCTGCGGAAGCGCCTGCATCATACGGCGCCTGGAAGCTTCCATCATCCTCTGCCTCTGTTTGCCCTTGATCTGCGGATCACCTTCCTGATTCTTGTACTCATCTTTGACTTCCTGCTTCGTCATCTTCATATCGTTCTTGAACTTCACCTTCTGATAGACATAATCTAACAGGGCGATGATCATATAGAAAAGTGACATCCGGATTCCCAGATTCACCACAAGCATGCCCACCTGCACGATTCCCTGATTCAGGGACAGTCCATAGAACTGATACAGCGGCGGCATGTTTTTCTTTAAATATGAATAAACCACATAGCCGATGAGCCCCAGCTTAAGAAGCGACTTGGCAAGCTCCACCAAGGAGTTAACGGAAAAGAAACGCTTAAATCCGTTAACCGGATTCAATTTATTAAGTTTAGGCTTCAATGGTTTCGTGGTGGGTCGCCATTTGACCTGAATAACATTTGTTATTATAGCTATCAGAAATCCAGCCATCAGAAACGGTGCCATAATAAACAGCACCCTTGTCAGGGATTTCACGAAAAGCGCATTGAATGTCTGATCCTGTATATAGCCGTCATACATCTTAGTGTACTCCGGTATCTGGCTGTAGATATCGTACATGTTACCTACGAAGTAAGTTCCCATATACTCGACCCAGAAATATATTAACAGAAAAAACGCCAACAATTCAAAGGCAATGGAAATCTCCTTACTCTTCGCAACCTGACCTTCCTTACGGGCATCCGACAATTTTTTGGAAGTAGGCTCTTCTGTTTTCTCTCCGCCCGGACCATCCTTGGCGAAGAATTGGAGATTATACTCTAATATCACGTCATCGCCTCCACAAAAGATACGATCATCCTCTTCATCTCCACAAACACATAATCCGCCGCATTCGGCAGCATCCTGATCGTCAGAAACAAAATCCCGAGTCCCACCAGCACCTTGAGCTGCATACCTACCGCAAACATGTTCATCTGCGGAGATGCCTTAGCCAGAACACCCATAATGGCATTTAACAGGATCATGGTACAGAAGATCGGCAGGATGATACGGAACGCGATCGTAATATAATCCCCCATAAATACGGCCAGAGATTCTACCAGCGACTCCGCCCGGAATATAGCCCCGCTTACAGGGATCAGCGTAAAGCTGTCAATCAGCGCACGTAACAGATATTGATACATGCCGGTAATAATCATTAATAATGTAAAGAAATACTGATAAAACACACCTGTAAAAGTAGCCTGCTGTCTGGTCGCAGGATCCATCAGTGATACCATGGAAAGTCCGATCTCCATATCCGCGATGCTTCCTGCCAGAGAAGTCACCGATGCGCAGATCTGCGCGCCCCAGCCGATCAGGAATCCCGTCATTGCCTCCTTCATAACAATAACTGCATATCCAAGCAGTGTGTTATATACCACCTCGTTGCGATCTACAGCCGTATAGAGCAGATACGCGAGAAATATGCTAAACCCCACTTTAATCCGGCGCGGAACGCCGTTTAGTGAGAAAAAAGGCGCTACATGGACAAAACAGGTCACCCGCACCAGAATCAGCAAAAAATATTCTAAATCCGCATAGGTAAATGTAATATTGATCATGCCAACACTCGCCTTTAATTGATATAGGCTCCGAAGTTAGACCACAGCTCGATCATATACTGTACCATATTGTTCATGATCCAGTGCCCCATAACAATCATCGCCAGAAAAATCGCCAATATCTTCGGAATGAATGTAAGCGTCTGCTCCTGAATGGAAGTAACCGTCTGGAAAATACTGACGATCAGACCCACACATAACGACACCAGCAAAAGAGGCGCCGCACATTTGATGATCGTATATATGGCTGTCTGTGCCACGGCTGTGACGTCATCTATTGTCATATCTTACTTCACCCTTCCCCAAAAGTAAATCTGCTACGCAAAATAACAAACCGAACAGATTCGATTACGAGATTTGCTTCACGAACTATAGGTTGAAACTTTCTACCAGCCCTTTGATAATCAGATACCATCCGTCTGCAAGCACAAACAAAAGAATTTTAAAAGGCATAGAGATCGTCGTCGGCGGCAGCATCATCATACCCATACTCATCAGCGTGGAAGCTACAACCATATCAATCACAATAAACGGTATATATATAAGGAAACCGATAATGAAGGCTCTGCGCAGTTCGCTGATGATAAAACTCGGCACCAGAACGCTCATCGGTATCTCATCCAGTTCCCCGCTCCATTCCAGACGGTTGATATCCATGAACAGACTTACATCCTTCTTGAATGTCTGTCCATACATGAACTGTCTGATCGGTGCAGCAGCCTTTGTAAGAGCTTCCTCCTCATTCATCTCACCAGCTTCATAGGGCACCACTGCCTCCGTATAGATCGACGTAAGCGTCGGCTGCATGATGAAGAACGTCAAAAAGAGCGCAATGCCTATCAACACTGTGTTAGGCGGCGCCGTCTGTGTATTGAGTGCCTGCCTCGTAAAATGCAGAACAATGATGATTCTGGTAAACGAGGTCATCATGATGATCAAGGTCGGCGCTATGGCTATCAATGTAAGAATCACCAAAATACGCAGCGCACCGTTCACGCTGCCATTGCCGTTGCCGTATGTGATCGTCACCGTGTTGGCTATATTCATTTCTGCGAGATCATCGGCATTCTCTGCTGTTCCCGGCGCCCTCTCGTTTGTCCGCTCATCCGTTGTTCCCGTAAGATTGGATTCCCGATAAGGCGTATCTGTCGCTGCCAGAGCCGTCGTCTTCCGACTAAACAATATGCCTGCCAATAACAGCAGGCATACTAATTTTGCCAAATGATATCCGGAAAAATATTTTTTCATTCGTCTCGCCCATCTTCTTTTTCCAGAAAATTCTTTTTTTGCATTTTCTCTAATATTTCCTTGAATCCCTGCATTTTGTTGGAATTCTGATCAGAGAAAATCAAATCCTGCTCAGGTATCTCTGTCAACATTGTAACAGTATCTTTACAAATTGCCACCGCCAAATATTTCCTGCCGACGCGAATAATCTGAACAAGCTTATTATTGGAGAGTCTTATCGTTTCCAGGATCTCCATATTGGCATTGGCTGTCTGTCCCTTCTGATATCCCGCTGTCCACTTAGTAACCCAGTAGGTGATCATCAACACAAACACAAAGATAACCAATACCGTCAGAAACTGCACATAGTAATCAGTTCTTCCCGATACTGCAAGTATCATTATCCCACTACCTTCTTAACAGCCTCTAACACACGATCGGCCTGGAAAGGCTTTACGATAAAGTCCTTCGCACCGGATTGAATGGATTCGATAACCATAGCCTGCTGACCCATCGCGGAACACATAATAACCATTGCGCCCGGATCTGTCTCTTTGATCTTCTTAAGCGCCTGAATACCGTCCATCTCGGGCATGGTAATATCCATCAATACCAAATCAGGTTTTAATTCGTTGTACTTCTCGACAGCCTTGGCACCGTTCTCGGCTTCCCCGGCTACGTTATACCCGTTCTTAGTCAGGATGTCCTTAATCATCATACGCATGAATGCTGCATCATCACATATTAAAATATTTTTTGCCATCTTTTTTCTCCTATCCCATTTTATTTGATAATTTCGGTTACCCGAACACCAAAGCTCTCTTCGATTACAACTACTTCACCTTTAGCAACAAATTTACCGTTGACCAGTACATCAATCGGTTCTCCGGCAATCTTATCCAATTCTATAATCGTTCCCGGCGAAAAATCCAGAATATCCGATATGGACTTGGATGTTCTTCCGAGCTCTACCGTAACCTCAAGCGGTACATCTCTGATCAGTCCTATGTTCTCCTGCATCTGTGCCGGATTAAAATCATTGGAGAAACTCTGGAACTGTGCCGGCTGAATATTCATATTAGGCATCATCTGCATTTGCGGCATCCCCATTTGCATTTGTTGTGGCATCATTTGCATCTGCGGCATCATCTGCATCTGCGGCATCCCCATCTGCGGTGCCGCCGCCATCTGAGGCGCGGCCTGCTGTGTCGGTGCTGCCATCTGCGGCGCTGCCGGTGCGGGTGTCGGTGCTACCGCCTGCGGTGCAGGTTCAGGTGCACTCTCGCCCATCTGACTCTGTAAGAAAGTATCGCATATTTCTTTCGCAAAGTCTATAGGATATAGCTGCATAATTGTGGAATCAACCAGATCGTCAATCTGCATACGGAATGCGATCTTGACAAAATTCCCTTCCAGAAAAGCTGCGATATCTCCGCCTGACTTAAAGACCGTCAAGTCTATCAGACTTGCCTCCGGAGGGCTGATATCAATCATCTTGCCCAGCATTGTGGAGAGGGATGTCGCCGAAGAGCCCATCATCTGGTTCATCGCCTCCGAGATCGCACTCAAGTGCAGCTCTCCCAGTTCTCCGTCCGTATTGCTTCCGTCACCGCCCATCATCAGGTCGGTGATGATCTTAACATCCTGTTCCTTCAACACAAGGATATTTGAGCCATCCAAACCTACCGTATATTTGATCTGAATAAATACACATGGTTTCTCGTACTCTTCCAGTACGTTCGCCCATTTGGCCAATGTGACCACGGGAGTCGTAATGTTTACCTTCCGGTTTACCAGAGAATACAGCGTTGTTGCAGAAGAACCCATACTGATGTTGGCAACCTCACCGATGGCATCCTTCTCTATATCTGTTAATAGCGACTCATCCGGTCCGGAATTATCGGCCGGCGCTGCTGCAGGTGCTGCCGGTTCCGCTGCGGGCGCTGGTTCTTCCGGCATCGCACCATCGCTCGGTGCATCCATACCGGTTAAGAGTGCATTTATTTCATCTTGTGATAACATTCCGTCCATGCTTTTACTCCCCCTCTCTTATTACCGACGTTACTCTCACAGCGTTCTTGTCTTTGCTGGTACCCGGTAATGCGGTGAATTTCTTCATATTACCCACATATACAATCATATCCTGATCAACATCGGTATCTAACCGTATGATATCTCCGAGCTGCAGATTGACAAAATCGTTGACTGATATTCTCGTCTTGCCGAGTACGGCTTTGATCGGAACATCTACCCTTCGTAACATTGCCTCGATATACTCCTCGAAATTCTCGTCCTTCTGTTCCTGCATGTTAGCATACCAATACTTGGTATTCAGCTTATCCATGACACTTTCCAGTGTAAAGAACGGAAGGCACACGTTCATGAAGCCCTCTACATCACCGATCTTCATATTCAGTGTAACGATCGCAATCATATCGTTCGGTGCGATCACCTGTGCGAACTGTGAATTTGTCTCGATCCTCTCCATCATCGGATTAAGATCTATCACGTTCTTCCACGGTTCCCGCATAAGCTGCATACAGACTACCATCATTTTCTCTATGATCGTCATCTCTATTTCCGTAAAATCCCGGTTCTTGTCAAGCGGCTCCCCTGCGCCGCCTAACATTCTGTCTATCATCGCATATCCGAGCTGTGTCGCCAGCTCGATGATGATCGTACCGCCGAGCGGCTGGAAATTCACGATGCTGAGAATAACAGGATTGGAAAGCGCATTGGTAAACTCCGAGAAAATAACCGTCTCGGAACTCGCTACGGTAATCTGTATACTCTTTCTAAGGTATATCGGAAGACTTGTCGATAACAGCCGTCCGTAATGTTCATATATGATTTCCAATGTACGCAGATGTTCTTTAGAGAATTTCGTAGGACGTTTAAAGTCATAATTCTTGACTTGTTTGTCACTACTGTCGTTCATCTCTTCTGCGTCTATCTCGCCGCTGCTTAACGCGGCGAGCAGATTATCAATCTCATTTTGAGATAGTACCTCTCCCACGAAAGTTCACCTCCTGTGGCACTATTTAAGAAATTACTGAATCATAATGTCACTAAACGCCACATTAAAGACAAACTCTGAATCAAACATTTTCTGGATTCTCTCAAGGATCTCTGCTCGGATCTCGTCCTGCTGATCTCTTGCTTCCTCCACCGTATATTTACCTATTACATCATTGATCTCACTCTTGATCAGGCTCTCTCTGGCTGCCATGTCCTCATCCGAACCATACTTCTTATAGCCCTTATCCTTCGTATTCATGGATAACGTAATGGAGGCTATGAAAAAGTGCGAATCGCCGTCCTCATCAAGCTTCAACGGTATCGTCATCTGCTCTGAGATATCATACGTTGCCGTATCGGACATCGGAATCGGTTCTCTATCCGCGTCCTCTCCATTACCGTTTGCAGAAAGCTCCAGATTAAGCGCCGTTGCAATATTATCCACAAGCGCTGCCGTTTTTCTGGAAGTACTCGTCACACTGAACATCATAATTGCCGTCAATACGATGTTAACGATCAATAATGCCAGTATAACAATGGAAATCAGATTCTTCTTCATGATCGTAATATTCTCCTTTATACACTTATTATATACTCGTATTATAACCGCCGGCTTACCGGACCACCTGTCGGTGAAATATCCTAATACGCACTTAGCGAGTTATATATCTTGATCTCAACCCGTCGGTTTCTGGTTCTGCCCTCTGCGGTAGAATTATCCGCCACAGGTACATATTCACCTCGTCCCGAATGCTTCACATTCGCAGGATCCAGATTCGTAACCGAGAGAAGATAGTCAAACACTGACAATGCTCTTCCGGAACTCAACTCATTATTATTCGAGTATTTCGCTCCTGACATCGGCACATTGTCCGTATGTCCCTCGATCTCAATGGTTCCTTCCGCATACCGTTCCAGAATCAACCCCACCTGATCCAGAACCGGCTTTGCCTCATCCTTGAGAAGCGTGCTGCCGGAATCAAAGAGAAGCGCACCCTTCAGCGTCAGCTGTACATACTGGGAGGTAATCTCGATGTCGATCTCCTTACCCATATCCTTCTCGTCAACCGCTTCCTGAATCTTCTCGGCAAGCTCCTCGGACTCTTCCATCTGCGCCTCCTCCAACTGTTCCTGCGCAGCGGCCACATCGTCGTCAACAATCTCGCCCTCGGCCAGCTTACCCGTACTATTAATATACTCATCCAGTTCACTCAACTGGCTGGTACCGTTACTGATCAGTACGCCATCACCAATAGCGGATGCTCCCTTATCAAACACAGAAAACGTCTGACTAAAAGATGCCACGATCTGTTCCTGTGCAACCTCGTCAATGGTAGACATCGCAAAAAGCAACACGAAGAAACAAAGAAGCAGATTCATCAGATCACTAAATGTGGCCATCCACGCCGGCGAGCCTTTTGGCGGGTCTTCCTGCTTCTTCTTAGCCATCTGCTTCACCTCCGCCTTCTTCATTCGAGGTGTTCCTGTCACCCGGTGCGATGAACGACTTCAGTTTTTCTTCAATAACTCGCGGGTTCTCACCTGCCTGAATCGACAGAAGACCCTCTATCTCTATTTCTTTGACCATCATCTCTTCATCGTTCTTGCCCTTCAGCTTCGTAGCCACCGGTGCACATATCCAGTTCGCCAATACGGAACCGTAGAATGTGGTTATAAGCGCAGTCGCCATATTAGGACCGATGGACGCAAAATCAGACAGATCCTTAAGCATGAGAACCAGACCGATCAAGGTTCCGATCATACCCCATGCAGGACCCATCGCTCCTACATTCTCCCAAAAGCCGATCTTATCTTTATGTCTGCCTTCTACGCTGGCAAGCTCCGTTTCCATGATCGCACGTACAAGCTCAGGATCGGTACCATCTACAACAAGCAGAATACCCTTCTTCAGGAATTCATCATCAATATCTCCCGCTGCCTCTTCCAGAGAAAGAAGTCCCTCTTTACGAGCAACATTGGAGAGGTCGATAATCTTCTGAATAATTTCCGGAACATTCATGGCGGATTCCTTAAAAATCAACGTAAAGCTCTTCAGACCCCCAACGAAATTAGACATCGAATAACTCGCCATAATACACATAAATGCGCCGCCGAATGTAATAAGCGCTGATGGTGCATGAAGAAAGCTGGTGACTGCTGAAAAGGTCTTACCAAACACCATACCGAAAATCATCAACGCAAAACATGCCAATAAGCCGATAATTGAAGCTATATCCATCTGTACTCACCCGTTTTACACTAATCTGCAAAAATATCCTTTCTATACGATTTTACTAGATTTTTCACTTCTTGTCTACTTTCTTTTACAATTATTTTCCGCCCTGTTGTAAATGTCAGGACGGTGTCCGGCGTCTCTTCCACTAATTCCAGCAAATCAGGATTAATCAGAATCTTCACGCCGTTGATCTTCGTAACTTCTATCATCCCCCTACCCCTGTCTTTCCGTGCAGCCGGATCATTCCTGCCAATCCGGTCAGCTGACTCCTATGTACCATATCCCATATGTCACCCCTCTGACTATATGGAACTTATATATTCTACCACACATCTTCCAAAACTGCAAAAAAAATATATCATCTTTTCTGTACAAATATTAAAACAAATGAAGAGAGACTCTTCGCATATACGAAAAGTCCCTCTGTTTATGCGCCTTACGGCACTTATCTCTTCAAATTGACAAGTTCTTCCAGCAGCGTATCGGAAGTGGTAATGATACGGCTGTTCGCCTGGAAACCACGCTGTGTGGTGATCATTGTGGTGAACTCGGAAGACAGATCCACGTTACTCATCTCCAGTACGCCGGAAGTCATCTTACCGCCGCCCTCCGTGATATCCTTACCGACACCGTCGAAGTCACCGGAGTTCATGGTCGCCGAGTACAAGTTGTCGCCCGCCTTGGAAAGACCGGAAGGATTCGCAAATTCCGCTACCGCGATCTGTCCGAACAGTTTCGTCAAACCGTTAGAATACGATCCCGTAATGCGGCCATCCTGCCCTACTTCAATACCGATCAGTTCACCCGGAGCTCTACCCTTGCCGATCGTATCGCCGCCCTTACCGCCGGGTGTGATATCCAAGGTACTCT
>JAAUZX010000070.1 GCA_014804365.1 Lachnospiraceae bacterium | reverse complement strand
TACCTTATTTATGGAAACGGAAGACTGATTCTTGAATGGCTTATGAACATTTATCATTTTCTTATTTTGTTGGGAGCATCTGTTTTTGCATTCACAGGTTTAAAAAAGTTATCTCTTTCCGCCGCATTTCTTTCATTATGTGTGTTTGGCGGCTACTTCTTCCATATGTTCTGGGAAGCAGGCGGCCGTTATGGCTTGGGATATTTTGTATTATGCGTTCCTATGGCAGCTTACGGCCTATGGGAATTAATTGAAATGGTTCTGCATTTATATGAGATCCGGATGAGAGACCGGCATAAAAACTGATTCATTGATCTTCTATATATGCAAATCCTATGACACCCACAACTAAGATACCGCCCAAAAACAAAATACCGTTAACGGATTATATCTATAATATTTTATCTCATCCCTATCCTTGCAATCTATTTCATTTCCTATTATATCCAGATTTTATCAAAAACTAAATATTCACCAATTCTCATAATATCTATTCGGAACATAGCTCCCCTCCTCTAAATTATAAATACGCAAATATACGTATTCAATGTAAGTTGGTAAATTAAAATTATTTACAATGTAAATTGCAGCGTTTGCAAGATATGATGAGTACTTATCATTATCATAATCTTCTTTATCTACTATATTTAACACTTCAACATCATCTACCTCTGCATACATATCATCCAGCAAGACCCAAAAATATGATCCATGCTTATACCAATCAAAACTTGCCCTCTACCTTATTTATGGAAACGGAAAACTGATACTCGAATAACTTATGAACATCTATCACTTTTTTATTTTGTTGGGAGCATCTGTTTTTACA
Organism: Lachnospiraceae bacterium; assembly: GCA_014804365.1. GTDB lineage: Bacteria > Bacillota > Clostridia > Lachnospirales > Lachnospiraceae > UBA3282. The sequence continues at coordinate 4,655 of JAAUZX010000070.1, read as the reverse complement.
TTCACAGGCATAAAAAAGTTGTCGCTTTCCTTTCTTTATGTGTATTTGGTGCTATTTCTTTCATATGTTCTGGGCGCCAGGCGGCCGTTATGGTCTGGGATATTTTTTATTATGCGTCCCTGCAGCAACCTATGGTTTATAGCGATTAATTGAACTGGTGCTAAACCTACATGGTAAGCTGTAGACTTACATCTTGATATATTGCATCATCCATAGATATAATTTTTCACATCGGGTATTTGAGGGATGGAGATCCTCCCCTTCCTAATCCACATCGTCATAGATCCTATATCAAATATTTCAAAATCGGATGCATCCAACGAAGGCTCATAGCAGTAATGTCTGTCATTTTGATTGTACATCAGAATTACGTCAATTTCATTCAAATCGTGTATTTCAAAAACCTCGGTATCATTTGGATCATAATGAATATTAATATCGCAAACCCGGTTGATTTCCTGACTTGCCTCCGTCCAATAATATACATTATCATGCCCTTCTAACAACTGCCAGTAGTAGACAGTCAAATTCCCTTCTTCATTGGGCCTGAAGCAGGACAAAATCTTAATATCATTCTCATCTGACAGCCTTTCAACCGTTTCCAACATTCTGGTAACACTTTCGCCCCTGTATCTGAAGTAATCCGCTTCGATGATCATTCCTCTTGCATTTGCCAGAATCAGCAATATCAATCCTGCCGCATAAACCATTTTTCTTTTCCCTGTTAGCGGCTTCCATTTTAAAATTACTACAATAAAAAACCACGCATAACCAATTGTGGAAGGCAGCATATATCTTTCAGCAATTCCTGTCTGTGCATAAAGCGCAAACTGCGGTGCCAGAAAAGCAAATAACAATAACCATTCTTTCCAAAGCTTTTTCAGTTCATCCCAAAAAGTTAATAAAATTGCAATAAATAATAAAGTAAACCACTTGTACCATTTAAGGTCACCATTAAAAGAATTTGCAAGTACGGATAAATATTCCCGAACCGATAAGGATTCCTTCACATCAAAACCACCATAACTTGTCAATCCTACTACCAAAAGAATTGCTATAATAGCATAAATAAAAATCCCCGCCAAACCAACAATGTACCAATATTTCCCCTTTAATCTGATAAAAATATCATTAAATTCGGACAACTTATTTTTATTCTCAGTTACCGAATAAATTACATACAATCCGCAAAAAGGTAAAAGCATGATAAAAGACTCTTTATAATTACACATTAAAAAGAAGATTACCAGACTGATAATTCCACCGCTTATCCGTCCATTGTAAAGCCACTTCAGCATGAAATAGAATCCGATAGCAAATAACATGCAGCCAAATGACTCCTGTGGTCCCAGTTTCCACCATACCACTGATTGATAGCCCATTAGTGAAACTAGTGCAAACAAAACAGAAGACAATTTGCCCGCCCCCATAACACGTCCGCAATAATATAAAAAGAGCATTGTTCCTATAATCTCAATGGCATTAATTATCGAAAATACCAACATATCAGAGCCAAAAACATAAGCTTCCAAAATTCTTAAAGCAATGTATAGCGGACGAAAACGTATAGATGAATCCTCCTGAACTACCTTTTCAATCATCATGACTAAGGAAGTACCCTCTATCCTCATATCGTAAGACCATTCTAAAAGCTCATGGTCGTCAACCATATGAATACCGCTTGTAAGGGTACCCGTTGCACACAAAATTCCAAACACCACAATAGCAAAAAAGAGGAGCATACCTGCTGCCTCAAGATATTTTGAGTAGTTATTCTTTACCTGTTTCAAAACTTTTTCCCTTTCCTGTCCTTTACATTCTTCAATATTCTTTTCTATTATATATGTAAAACTCCAAATTGTACAGTTTTTAAACCCTCTTAAAAAAGGAACAATATGTGTGGATTATAACTCCTGATTCCCGGCTTTAATCACCTGATCCACGATATATCTTGGTCTATGCTTCGTCTCCATATAAATCTTTCCAATGTACTCTCCTACAACTCCCAGTGACAAGAGCTGAATACCGCCTAAAAACCAAATAGGCGCTACAATGCTCGTCCAACCCGGCACCGTTCCGCTTTCCAGATATACCACCAAAGCATATATAAGCATTATGATACTTAATATAAAAGCAAAAACACCACAAAGCGATATCATCTGTAACGGCCTGATCGAAAACGATGTTATCCCGTCCGCAGCAAGCTTCAGCATTTTCTTTAAAGAATATTTAGATTCTCCTGCCAGACGTGGTTTTTCTTGATATTCCAATGTTGTGCTTTTAAACCCCATAGAAGGAATAATTCCTCTCAGGAACAGATTAGCCTCCTCATATCCACTCAATGCCTGAATCGCTTTAGAACTCATCAGTCTGTAGTCTGCATGATTTCGAATAAGCTTAGCTCCTGATAACTGCATCACTGTATAAAAAGTGTCTCCCGTAATTTTTTTGAATTTCCTTTCTCCCTCTCTGCTTTTCCTGACTCCATATACAATTTCATATCCTTCATTAAATCGTTTTACAAACTCCGGAATGGCTGTAATATCATGTTGTAGATCTGCATCCAATGTAATCACTGCATCGCACTCATCCTTAACGTACATCATTCCTGACAAAATGGCATTCTGATGACCACAATTTGCAGATAAGCTGATGGCCCCAAACAGTCCGTTCTCTCTACATATCTCTTCCAGCAATTCCCAAGTTCTATCGCATGATCCATCATTGACAAAATAGACCTTACTTTGCTCTGAAATTGTCTTTTCATTAATTAATTTTTGCATTAGTTCTTTTAATTTTGACGCACTGTCCTTAATAACAAGCTCCTCATTATAGCAGGGTAATACTAAATAAATTGTTTTCATGCTTTGTATACCTTTCATACATCAATCAATTACTCTCTCTGCTCTTACAGCATTACTAAATCGACTTCTTCAAACGTTTGTTTTCCCTTCGTACATACCAGAGGAATTTCACATTGGTAATAAGATATCTTTTCCATAGTCTTCTGGGATCCTGGAGCAGCCTTACCAGCCATTCAAGACTCATCTTCTGCATCCACACAGGGGCACGCTTTAATTTCCCTGCATGATAATCAAAACCGGCGCCTACTCCGAACATAAGTCCCTGCACCTTTCCCTTATGATCATACATCCATCTTTCCTGCTTGGGAGCGCCTAATCCCACCCAGACAATGTCCGGCTTGCTTTCATTGATCATGCGGATTGCCTGTGCATCCTCTTCCTCACTTAAGGGGCGGTATGGCGGCGAATACATTCCGGCAATCTGGAGGCCCGGATATTTTTCCTTTAAGATCTCCTGAAGCGTATCCAGCGTGTCCTGACTTCCGCCATAGAAAAAGTGTCTTAAGCCATCCCCTTTACTTCCTTTTATGAACATCTGCTCCATAAAATCAGGACCGGTCACTCTCCTGGCATCTTTAAATCCCCTTTTCCGGCTGACAATAGAAAGGGGTTCTCCATCCGGAAAAGCCATGATCGCACTGTTCTGGACATTTCTGTAGGACTCATCCTCATAAGCCGTCACTGTAGTATGGCCGTTGCTAACACATACATATTCTCCTGAAAGATTATGAATATTCTCCTCTACGAACTGAACTGTTCTATCCATATCCGTCACCAGAATATTGACTCCCAGAATCGGACAGATCTCCATGGGAAGAGAGATTCCCATTTTCTCTTTCAGCGATTCCCTGTGCTCTGCAGACACTTTTAAAATACTTTCCATGACCTTATCTTTGGAAAGATTTTTATAAACCGTAAGAGTCTTGTCCACTACCGCCTGCCATCTGTAGGTATCCAGTACATATTTCCCTGCTTCTTCACCCTTACGCACGATCGTTTTTTCGGGCATCGCTTCTATTTCTGCTAATTTTTCATACAGATCCTGCACATTGCCATGCTTAAAAGCAAAAACATGATCCAATCCGGTAGTGGTATTCTCCTTAATATCACTGACCAGACAGCACCGCTTATAACTCATGGCTTCCAAGAGGCTGATAGGCAGCCCCTCCACGTCAGAAGGCAGTACATAGATAAATGCATTGGAATATAATTCTTCCAGTGTTCTGCCCGATACAAAGCCTGTCATAATGATATTGTCATTGTCGATGGACATGGCTGCCAGCCTTTCCACATAATCATCGGAATGGCTGCTTCCTCCTGCAATTACCAGTTTTCTGTCAGTAGCAAGCTTCTGATAAGCTTCGATCAGATAATGAACTCCTTTTTCCGGAACGAGACGCGCCAGGTACAAAATGTAAGAGCCTTTTTCCAGTCCCCATTTTTCTTTTATGGTCTGGGCATTCGCAAGCTCCGGTTCTTCCACCCCGTTAGGGATCACATGAGTATCCCTGTGATAAGTCTCCTGAAAATACTCTTTCATGGGAGGATTCAGCACAATGATCTCATCCGCATATTTGCCGATCACCTTTTCGCCAAACTTCAGATAGTCCTGCCCGATAGCTCCCCACTTTGCTCTTTTCCAGTCCAGGCCATGGGTAGTGCAGACCACTTTTTTCCCGAAAAGTTTGGGGATCCAGCACAGGCTGGAAGGCCCGCAGGCATGATAGTGAAACACATCATATCCCCTTCCCAGGGCTATGATCGTTGCCAGAAACGTATAAATGATGGCAT
>JAAUZX010000069.1 GCA_014804365.1 Lachnospiraceae bacterium | reverse complement strand
TACCGTAGAAAGAGGTCTTTTTCTATGCACTAAATAAGTGAATTGCAATATTTGGTTAAAATTCAGCAACTATGTGGCCTACAACTATATTTATCAGGATTTGATGAATAAATCAGGATAACTACTCCACGCAGGCTCATTTTGATAAGCGCATTCATAAAGTCATCCATGATCTGTTCTCCATCATCTTTTTACTTTCCTTCAATAATTCGTTTCAGTTCTTCTATTTCTTCTTCGGAAAGTTTTTTTTGTGAAATAAAAGCTGCAACAAAATCAGGGAGAGATCCCCCAAAAGTCCCTTCCACAAACTCTTCGCTCTGTTTTGCCTGAAATAACTGTTTGGATAATAACGAAGATACCATGCCTTTTTCGTTTTTAAAGATGCCTTTGTCACATAATCTCTTTAAAACCGTATAGGTGGTTGTCCGCTTCCAGTTCAATTCTTTCAAACTTAAAAGTGCCAGCTCCCCCGATTGAATTGGCTCATTTTCCCAGATAAGCTCTGCAAATTTCATTTCTATCTCGCCTAATTTATACTCTGCCATGCTAATTACCATGCCTTTCACTCATTTTTTTACCCCATCCTACTGTCTACACGATGTAGAATATATCAAGATTCTACATCGTGTAGACACGCTTGTCAAGACTTCTGTTAATAATGATATTGTCGGGTACGACAATGCTAAATCTCACCTTGACAACAGCGTCTACACAAAGTAGAATTTTGGCATGAGTTCTACATTATGTAGACAAAATGAAAGTAAAGTTTAAATTTAACAGTTGTGGCTTTCTTGGGTAATACAACAGGTGAACAGAATGCGAGTATTAAATAGTTTCATTCCATTTAGTATCTATTTTTTGATACAGGCACTGATGTGGTTTTTCCTTATGGTTACAGAGATAGGTGCATGGTTATTGCTGCCATTTGCGCTGATGCCGCCCATGTGGCTTGTCTACGGTATCGTAATGCTTTTTTTGGATTATCAGATTGGACGGCTTACCGTCAAAATAGGGCAACATCAAAACATTGTGATATTAGTGAGTCTTTCAACGACTTTTGCCATTTTGTCGGCAAGCCTTTATCCGTTTATGGATGAATTATCCGATTTCCTGCGTTGGGGACACTGGTCTTTGTCAAAAACATTCAAAACTCTTTTACCTAGTTGCTTGGGCGGAAATTGGTTCGTATTTGCACATTTAGTTATTCATTTTCTATTCTTTTTTATTGGTATGTTAGTAGAACGTAACCAAATAGAAATTCAATTCCTTTGACGTTCCGAATGTAATGTCTTTTCCCTTTCCATTCTCATTGTAAAAAAATATCTTGGTACTGATGGTTTCGTTATGGTCATTCCGTTTTTGCGCAGACTCTCACACAATCCATTTATACTGGTTGCAGCACCAAAATTATTAATGATAAATTTCTGTACTGCTTCAAATGTTTCTCTATCCGTTATTTTCAAGTTAAGGCTACCATTTTTGATCTTTTTACTTTTTTGGTTGTCTTAACGTGAATTTTTTCTTATTTTTAAGGACATAAAAAGGACAATCAATATCACATTGACGAACAAAACAATAATACTTCCTTCAATTTTGCACACTCCACCGGATAAAATCTCGTTTCCGGAGAAAGTCGTAATAAGCAAGTTGGGATAATCATCAGCAAGCGACACACCACCTAAAACCAATGCACCAATTCCATTCCATAAAAAGTGCATGATAGTTGGCGCTATAATAGAACCACTGTACTCAAGGACTACCGTCATGAGCAAACTCATGGTAAGTACATTTAATACGGGAACAACACCTGCTTCAAATGCCCCACCATGTAATGCTGTAAAGAGCGCTGTTGTAACAATCGTGGCCGCAACTATATTGTGTTTTTGCTTTATCATTTGATACAGATAGCCCCGGACAAGAAGTTCCTGCATGATTACATTTAAAAATGCTGCTATCACCCAGACAGGAAATAGATCAATTGAGTTAGTTCCGTCAAAATGAATGATCTTTGCTATGTACATTACCAAAACAGGAACTGCCAGCCATACAATCCCTGTGATCACTCCCAATGCCGCTTCTTTGACTGGCTTATCAAACAGATATAATCTTACATTTTTCTTTTCAAACAACCAGAAAATGAGAGTAAAAGCTATTATTGCCAACAACGGCATAATTTCTGCCCACAATCTCCATATCGCCGGATTTTCCGAGGATGATAACGGCAATATGGAAGTTAATATCGCCCATCCCAGAAAAAATCCTATAAATTTTATAATTGTAAATGCTATTTTTTTCAATTTCATTACAACTCCCAATCATGTATTCGTATATTTTTATGTTCTAAATATATAACGATTCTTGTTAAATTATATCTTCACAAATTCCAATTCTTATTCAACAATCCAATCAATTAAATGCTGTATATGTATTTTCATAGTATCTAAGCATGGGACAGGGATCACTTCATCGTTAAGCAAAAGAGGCAACTAAAACTCTCACATCTTAGCTGCCTCTGTGACGCTGTTAAAATTAATTGGGTGGTCGTTCATGGATGTTCTTTCACATATTGCTGGAACTCAGGGGTTTTTGACCAGTATTTAATGCCCCAGTTTTCAAAGTTCCATTTGTCCATGTAATCATTGCACTCGAAATCAATATAATATATTTCTCCATCCTGTACCACAAAGTTTGTCGGGAAATAATCTATATTTGTATGGGCAGCATATAGCAAAACACACATACTCCGCAACTGATCAACATAGACAGATTTCATCTTATCTTGCAAAACCAACTCGTATATGGTATCGCCGTCAATAAACTCTTTCAGAATGCGTTCATTTTTTATATCAACATCTATCATAGCAGGAATTTTTATCCCTATTTCCTTTAGCCGATTATAGTCGTTTAATTCTGCCTCAATCTTATTCCCAAACTGGTAATAATCACAGGGTTCATGGTGGATTTGCTTGAGAACGTATTTTTGAGTTCCATCGCTTGCCAGATATGAATATCCGCCTTTTCCCTTTCCTAATAACTTAAGTATTTCGTACTCTTTTTCATTTACAAGCATTTTCTTGTCCATAATTGCCACCTATCTATCACCTTTTCCATAAATCAGAAGTGGTCTTAATGAACGCTGACTAATATAAATATAATAATTACAAAAATAATATTAATTATCCATGTACACTTATTTCCTGAATTCATTGTATAGCCAAACCCACTTTGCGGTCTCTTGATCATTACTCTTTTATCTTCTCTGTTGAAATATAGTCTTCCAGTTAACCAGCCATCATCTCTATTGCTTGATTTCATAAAGTTCTCCTTTGCAGCTTCCGATTTATCTTAGTTTCAAAAATTACTGCCCGCCGCCCGAACTATTGTAAAATTTCAATCCAATTTGAAAGAACAGGCTTGCAATGACCACCATGCCTAATGCGATAAGCGGTGTAAAATATGCGTAAAGAGAATACTCTTCCATATCCAGCATGAGGGCTGCCGGAAAAAAGGAGATAAATGCATACGGAATCATAAAAATCAAAATATTTCTGATAAACGGCTGGTAAATGGTGATCGGATACCGTACAAACTGACGCAGGTTATCCACCATAACGACTGCATTTACTACATCCGTGAACCAAAAAGCCAGCGTCTCCATGATCAATGTGATGGAAAAGATAATAAACGCCCCGCTGACAGAACACAGAATAAGCCACAGACATTTCCACCATCCAAAGGAAATGCCTCCCTGAACAAATCCGGCAATAAGACAAACCACACCGCAGATCCCCAAAATAAAACCATGAATGCTGGTACCATCCATGACAAGCATCAGGATAGGCTTGACCGGACGGAGCAGTACGCTGTCCAGAGTCCCCATGTTCACATGCCTGCTGATGGACCACACATTATGCAGAAAGAACTCCTCAATTCCTGTCGCAAGCAGGGAACATCCATACAAAATAAGACTCTGCTCAAAAGTGAACCCGCCCATGGAGTCTGTATGTGTGTAGACCGTCATCACCAACAGCAGGGAGGATGCCTGTATCAGCAGATGTGCCAAAATCCCAAGAATAAAATCAAATTTATAGGCTGTACTCTCGCGCATGTTTTTTAACAGCATAGCCCCATATAAAGAAAAGAATTTCCTAACCGCCATTTACTGATATCCTCCGTACCGAAACTTTGTAGATCCACTCATTCAGACACATCAGGACAATCACCCAGATGCACTGTATCAGCAGCTGTACCCCACATTCCCGCATCGTATATTTTTCCAGAAAAATCATAACGGGCGTATACACAATGTTCTGAAAGGGCAGATATGAAAATATCCACCGGACCGATTCCGGAAATAACGCAATCGGGATCAGCGCTCCGGACAAGAAATCCACGATCGCTTTTTTAGCATTGTATATCCCCCAAAAATTCATGGTAAAGAAGGTCAGATAACCTGCCATGGCACTGATAAAAAACATGATCAGATAGCTGAAGCACACACTTAACAAAAACATAAGTACAGTGCCTATGCTTTTGGGGACGATAAAATCAGGAAAGACACAGGCACATACCACAACAAACAAAAAGGCAAGCCCGATGTTCATCACACTGTCTCCCAGATTTTCAAAGAATCTGGCCAGCGTAAACTGAACCGGATGGACTAATTCCAGCGCAATATCCCCCTGCCTTATTTTTTGGGAAATCATTCTTTCCGGTGCATTCCGGAAGGAAAAGATCATGAGCAGACTCTGACTCACCAAAAGATAGGTAAACATATCTGCCTTCTCAAATCCATTAATGGAAACGCGGTTTTTAAATACCTGCGTCCAGATCGCATATTGGATCGCAATCTGCAGCAGGGCGGAAATAATTCCCGAAACAAAAGAAAACCGGTATTGTACGGACGCTCTCATGCGTATCCATAAAAGCCCCAGGTATTTGTCTGCTCTTTTTCTCATTGATTATAAATCTCCTCAATAATGTCTTCTATGGGGGTCTCTTCGATTCTGACATCCTCCACCGGATACTGTGCCATAACCATTGAGATCACCTCACCCGCCGAAACGGATGCAGGCACCTTCAGGATCAGTTCTTCTGCTCTCCGCTGCCATTCGATCTGCTGATTGTCCATCATAAAACCGGTGAATGCCACCCTGCTGTCTTTTAAAGTAAAAACAACATTCCTGCTGCGGCGGTACTGTTGCTGTAATCCTGTCATATCTCCGTCATAGACCATTTTCCCATGATTGATCACCATCACCCTGTCTGCCAGCTGCTCTACATCCGCCATATCATGAGTCGTCAGAATGATCGTAGTCTTACGCTTCCTGTTCGTTTCTTTAATGCACTCCCTTATCCTCTTTTTGGAAGTGATATCCAAACCGATCGTCGGCTCGTCCAGATAAATAATTTTCGGATTATGTAAGAAAGCCGCCGCCAGATCGCAGCGCATCCTTTGTCCCAGGGAAAGCTGTCTTACCGGCCTGTCCAAAAAGTCTTCCATCTCTAATAAATC